>JBBSPA010000041.1:0-37521 GCA_038259225.1 Propionibacteriales bacterium | reverse complement strand
CGGGCCGGGGGGGGGCGCACACCCGGCCCACGGCAGGTGTCCGGTCGGGCAAGGGGGGCGCGGGTTCGAGGGGCCGCTCAGGGCTTCGCCGGCGTCACCGTGGCGAGCAGGGTCTCGATCACCTCATCGGCGTACCGCGACACCGACCCGACCGCCCCCCGGATCAGGTCTGGACTGCTGCGCTTGAGGTGCAGGTGCCCGATGAACGCGCTGTACGCGAACACGGCACGCCGACGCGCAGCGGCCGCCGGCAAGCCACAGCCGCGCATCAACCCGGTGATGTAGCGCAGCCGGGCGGCCGTCACCCGCTCCAGGGCGGCCGCGATCACGGGCTCGTCCATGTGCGACAGCAACGACACGTCCGCCCCGGTCAGTGTCGAGGGGTCGAAGACTCGGACGAACAGCCGCCGCAGCCGCTCCTCGGCCGTACCACCTTTGGCTTCGACCTCGGCGATCACGTCAAGCGTGCTCCGCTGTTCCCAGCGATCCAGGGCGGCCTCGATGAGCTGCTCTCGCGCGGAGAAGTGCCAGTAGAAGCTTCCCTTGGTCGCACCCAGCCGGGTCGCCAGCCTCTCCACCGAGACGGCGGACACCCCGCCCTCGGCGATCGCCTCGAGCGCTGACTGCGCCCAGTCCTCGCGAGACAGTCTCGACATACGCCATACGGTAGCGTATGTTGCTTCCATACGGTTGCGTATGGCGAGGAGGTGGCAGCCGTGCCCAAACTTCCGCAGAGCTGGAACTCCACTTCAGCAGAAGAAGCCGACCACTACGTGGCCGACGACTTCGCGGTCACTGACGCCCAGCGATTCATTCGTGCGGTCACGGTGGAGGCGCCGGCCGACACGACGTACCGCTGGCTCTGCCAGCTCCGAGTGGCGCCGTACAGCTATGACCTGCTCGACAACTGGGGTCGCCGGAGCCCTCGCACGCTTACGCCGGGCGCCGACGGCCTCGAGGTCGGGCAGCGATTCGTCGAGATCGCACGGATCGTCGCCTTCGAGCCCGGCAGACACGTGACCTCGGTGATCCTTCCGCGGCCGGCCCGGCTGTTCGGCGACCTGGTGATGACCTATCAGGTGACACCGATCGGCGAGGACCGCTCCCGGCTCGTGTGCTGCATCTGCGTGGGTGGAGGATCCCCTGTCGCGCTGCTGAGGCGCTACCTGCTGGGTTGGGGAGACCTGGTCATGATGCGCAAGCAGCTCCTCACGCTGAAAGGCTGCGCCGAGGCCACCGCGGGAGCCGTGCGGTGAGAGCCCGAGCCGTGCCCTGGGCCGCCAGCGCCGTGCACCTGGTGCTCGCCCCGGGCATCGTCGCCGGGTTCGGACCCTGGCTGGTCACGAGGTGGCGTATCCAGGCCCATCCGGGGTACGTCGAACCGGCGCGCTGGCTCGGCCTGATCATCGCGGCATCAGCCGCGGCCGTCATCCTCGCCGAGTTCGCCCGGTTCGCCCGCGCCGGCGGCAGCCCCGCCCCCCCCGGTTCCGACGACCGAGCTCGTCACCGACGGGTTCTACGCGTACGTGCGCAACCCGATGTACCTGGCCGTCGCCACCACGATCCTCGGACAGGCGTTGTGGTTCTGCAGCGGCTGGCTGCTCGGGTACGCCGGCATGGTCTTCGCCGTGACGGCCGGCTTCGTGATCGGCTACGAAGAGCCGACGCTGCGACGTCAGTTCGGGGCGTCGTACACCAGCTACTGCGAGGCCGTGCCGCGCTGGCTGCCCCGCCGACCTGCCCCGCCGACCTGGTCAGGTGACGCGGTCAGCACGCGATAGACGGTCTGCACACCGATCGCCCGCTCGAGCTCTTTCGAGACCGACGTGAAGAACTGGTCGCGGTACGTCTGATCGGTGACGGCGTACACCGTGAAGTAGAGACCGGAGAACGCCGCCAGGAACACCGAGACCTGGAAGAGCTCGTTGCTGACCGGTAGCCAGTCCAGCGACGGGAGTGACGTCGGGTCGTGGCCGACCCAGGTCGTGATCACCGAGTCACTGATGGCGACCTTGCCGAAGACGATGAAGAACACGAAGACCGAGAACGCCAACAGCAACACCTGCAGGGCTTGGGAGAAGAGCAGCACGAGCACCAAGTTGGCCTTCTGCAACCGCGACAGCTCGGGGCGCTCCGCGTCGCCGCTGATCTCGCGAGCGGCTCTGGCCACCGGAGTCGTCTCGCAGATCTTCACCAGTCGTTCGCCCTCGGCCTCGTCGCTGACGCTCTGGACCTCTTCGGGCAGACGCACCAGCAAGAACACCACAGCGATCGCAGCGAAGAGCAGCACCGTCAGCCAGAGCAGGCCACGGTCGAGGGCGCTGCAGACCTGCCAGACCTCGGTGTTGATGAAGAGGAACGTCATGAACAGCAGCAACAACGGCAGCGCCCGGGTGATGAGCGGGAAGAGCCAGCCAAGGCTGCCGAAGGTACGCCCGGTCGCCCAGCGGATGATCGGTTGCAGGTGCAGGGAGACCAGCCCGTAGACCACGACGACGGCACCGACGACGAGGGCACCTACCAGGACGCCGTTCGAGACGTCGTCGGTGGCCAGTCCGACTGCCAGCCCGGCGCCTGCCCCCAGTACCAGTGCGGCGCTGACCACCGGGATCAGCCGGGCCTTGCCGAGCGCCCACCGCACCCGCTCGGCGTGGGACGGGACGAAGTAGGGAAGGCCCTGTCGTTCGAACCAGTCCTCGGCGGCCCGAATCGTCGCCTCCCGGGCCTGATCGGTCACCCGGGGCGCCCGGAACGGAGTCGGGTACGCCGCCATACGGTCTCAGACATGGCGGTCAGGCTAACGCCTCCCGCCCGATCCGCCGTTCGGGCTCGGGACCGATCCGGGTCTCGACAGGCTCGACCACCGAAGGGCTCGACCACCGAAGGACTCGACCACCCAAGGACTCGACCAGCCCAGGGCCTGCGTCCACCGACCTCCGGCAGGATCAGGCCGACGCGTGACTCCAGTCCGCCGGCGCCTCGACCCGCGGAGTGTCGAGCAGTCGCCGGCTCTCGGCCACGCAGGTCTCGAGCAGGCTGCACAGCAGGTCGTCCGACGCCGGCGACGACGCCAGGCTCGTGACGGCGACGCGAACGATGTGCGACCGGGCTCGTGCGAAGTCGTTCCCACCGGTCCACGGCCGCGCAACGAAGTGCTGCGCCCACGACGTGGCCTGCGGGCAGTGGTCCAAGGACGACTCGATCAACGGCACGAGCGCACTCGCGCGGGGATCCGCCATGGCATCGAGCTCGCTCTCACAGCGCAGCAGCCCGACGGCCAGCGCCTTCTGCTGGTCGAACGCCGCGACCGGCAGCGCCAGGGCAGCCGCACGCACCGTGATGCTGACCGAAACCAACGGGTCGTCACCTTTCAGCCCGACCACGTCGGCGATCAGCCGGACGATGCGCTGCCGCCCGGCGTCGGAGAGGTTGTCGTTGACGCCGCGGGCAACGGTCGCGAGGAGCGGGTGCGTGCATGTCGGGTGATCGGAGAACCGCTCTCCGGCCAGCCAGGACGCGAACTCCATGAAGCAGGCGCCACTGCGCGGGCTGCGGTGCTTACCGCGTGCGAGCATAGGTACGCCTTGCGGTAGCGACGAACGACGCGACATCGAAATCACCCCACGATCAGGACCAACAGGTGGGTCCAGTCTGCGCTCCAAGTCCGATCCGCACCACCCCTGAGGTTCGGCAAGATTGCACACGACCTCGATCGTGACGTCGATCGTGGCTCAACCAGGGGGCAGCGCGGGTGGTGTCGTCAGGTGTGGCCGAGCGCGTTCCACGTCGTCGGCCATCTGCAACAGCAAGGCATCGACGGCGTCGAACCGGACCATTCCGCGCAACCGTTCGACGAATGCCACCTCGACGACGACGCCGTAGAGCTCGAGGTCGTCGCGATCCAGGACATAGGACTCCACACGGCGGTCAGTGCCGTCGAACGTGGGATTGGTGCCAACCGAGATCGCCGCCGGCAGGTAGGTCGCGTCCGGCTCATCGAGGCGACGCAGCCAACCGGCGTACACCCCGTCTGCGGGCACCGCGGTCCGTGACCCGTCGACGGGGACGTTGGCGGTGGGGTATCCGAGCTCGCGGCCGCGCTGATCCCCTCGTACGACGGTCCCGCGGATCACGAACGGCCGCCCGAGCGCCTGCTGCGCCGCCGCCACGTCTCCTTCTGCCAGTCTGCTGCGGATGAAGGACGACGACCAGGCGTGGTCGGCACCGTCGCCGTCCAGCGGCAGACCCTCCACACGAACCCCGCGCTCCTCACATATCGAGCGCAGCAAAGCGACGTCGCCACGCGCACGATGACCGAAGTGGAAGTTCTCCCCTACCACGACCGCAGCCGCGCGCAGCCCGTCGAGCAGGTACTGCGTCACGAAGTCCTCGGCGGAGACGGCCGCGAGCTCAGGGGTGAAGCGAAGCACCAAGGTGGCATCAGCCCCGGCGTCCGCCAGCAGCGCCAGCCTGTGCTCCAGCGGGGTGAGGGGCTGCGGGGCCCTGTCCGGGACGATGACGCTCAACGGATGAGGGTCGAAGGTCACAGCGACGACCGGCAGACCACCGAGCTCGGCCGCGACCTGATGGGCTCGGCTGAGCACATGGCGGTGCCCGAGGTGGACGCCATCGAAGTTCCCGATCGTGACCACGCTCGCCCGACCCGGCTCTAGGCCCGCAGCGACCTCGGACACGTCATGCCACACGTGCACGCGTCCCGTTCCTCCTGCCTCCGGGCGGCAAGGTCGGGCATCATCGCCCACCGCCTGACTCAGGAGAAACTCTCCCACGACCCGTTCCTCGGGGAAGGGCAGCCCCAGGCAGCCCACCCCACAACATGACACCTGCGGAGCCCGCGCAGCGTAGGGTGAGGCGTCAGCGACCGAGCGCAGCGCCTGCGGCGGCCCGACCCTCGGCGGGATCGGTTGCGCTCAGCGCGGCTTCCGCGGCGGCTTCACACTGCGCGCTGGTCACCGCGGCCAGCGAAGCGCCGACCGCTCCGATGGCCGACGCCGCCATCGACAACGACGTGATTCCGACCCCCGTCAGCACACACGCCAGCAGCGGGTCGGCAGCGGCCTCACCACACACTCCGACGGGCTTGCCCACCTGCTTGCCGGCCGCGGCCGTGATCGCGATCAGGTGCAGGACAGCCGGCTGCCACGCGTCGGTCAGCCCGGCAAGCTCACCCGACAGCCGGTCGGCCGCCATCGTGTACTGGGAGAGGTCGTTGGTCCCGATCGACAGGAAGTCCACGTGCTCGAGCAGCCGATAGGCCAACAACGCCGCTGCCGGCACCTCGACCATCACCCCGGGCGTGAGACCGCGGTCGCGGACCTGGGTTGCGAACTCCGCGGCCTCGGCGGCTGTCGCCACCATCGGCGCCATCACCCACGGCGACGTCTCCGTCGAGGCGGCCGCAGCCTCGATGGCGTCGAGCTGACGCGTCAGGAGGCCGGGATTGCCCCAGGACAGCCGCAAGCCGCGGACCCCGAGCGCCGGGTTGGGTTCGTCGGGCAGTGTCGCGAACGCCATCGGCTTGTCCGAGCCGGCATCCAGAGTGCGGATGACGACCTTGCGCTCGCCGTACGCCGCGAAGACCTGTCCGTAGATGTCGGTCTGCTCCTCGACACCGGGCTCATCGTCACGACCCAGAAAGGCCAGCTCGGAGCGGAACAGGCCTACGCCTTCGCTTGGCCCGGCCGCGGCTTGCCGGGCCGAGCCACCGTCGTGCACGTTCGCATAGATTGCGACCTTCACCCCGTCAGCGGTCTCGCCCGGGCCGGCCCAGGCGTCGGCGGCGGCCCGGGTCCGTCGATCGAGCTCGACGAGAGCGGCTGCCTCGTCGGCATCCGGGTCGATCACGATGTCGCCGGTGGCGCCGTTCACGAGCACCACCGTGCCGGTCGGCAAGTCGTCGACATCGGCCGCCACCACGCAGGGAATCGACAGCTGGCGGGCGATGATCGCCGTGTGGCTGGTGGGTCCACCCAGGCTGGTCACCAAGGCGATGACCCGGTCCGGGTCGAGACCCGCCGTGTCGGCCGGAGCCAGGTCCTTGGCCACCAGGACCGACGGCTCGTCCGGGGTAGGGATACCCGGCTCGGGGAGTCCTTGGAGCTCGGCGACGACCCGGCTTCCCAGGTCGCGCAGGTCGGTGGTGCGCTCGGCCATCAGACCACCGAGCTTCTCGAACATCGTGGCGAACTGCTCGACCGCAGCCACCGTGGCCGCCTCGGCACTGGAGCCGCCGGTGATGGCCTTGTCCACGGACTTGCGCAGGCCCTTGTCAGCGACCAGTCCGACCTGGGCGATCAGTACCTCCTTGGCCACGCCGACCGCCTGGTCCGCCCGGCGTTGCAGCCGCTCAGCGACGATCGCCACGGCATCGGCGAAACGTCCGCCCTCCTGCTCAGCGCCTTGCGACGAGATGGCTCCGACGCCACTGAGGTCGACGCCGGCCGCTGGGCGGATGACCGGGCCTACAGCCACGCCGGGCACCACCGGCGTACCGGTGCGGGTGCCGGAGACCCCGGCCTGCTCGCGGGTCGTGAGGTCACTCATGAGGGCCGTCCTTCGCCTGACAGGCG
This sequence comes from Propionibacteriales bacterium, assembly GCA_038259225.1. Taxonomy (GTDB): domain Bacteria; phylum Actinomycetota; class Actinomycetes; order Propionibacteriales; family Nocardioidaceae; genus JANLYC01. Next base: position 30,931 of record JBBSPA010000041.1, on the reverse strand, counting down.
GTGCTGGCTCCTGGCGCTGCTCCGACGGAGCCACCCGCCTGATGTGGTTTCTCTTGGGAATTTCTGCCAATCTACCGCCCAAGCGCTTGACAACGCAACTCCTTCGGGCGTAAAACAATGTGAAGCAACATGATCACAGATCCCACACTCCCGAACGGACCCCTTGTGTACGCAGAAGAACGACAGCATGCGATCGCTGCGCTGGTCACCCGGGATCGCCGGGTCAGCGTCACCCTCGCCGCTGAGGCGTTCGGCGTGACCACCGAGACCGTACGGCGCGACCTGGCGCTGCTCGAGCGCCAAGGCCTGGTACACCGCGTACACGGCGGCGCGGTCGCGGCCGGCCTGCTCACCACGATCGAACCGGCGGTGGCCGAACGCGACCAGGCGGCGCCGGAGCAGAAGGACCGGATCGCGCGCGCGGCGCTCGACCTGCTGCCTGCTGACGGCGGAAGCCTGTTGCTCGACGCGGGCACCACGACGCGCCGGATCGCCGCGCTGCTCCCCGCTGATCGCTCGTTCATGGTGGTCACGAACGATGCTGCGATCACCACGACGGTAGCGACGTCGACGACCGGCTCGGATGTGCAGATGCTCGGTGGCAGGATCCGCGCCGCCAGCCTCGCCAGCGTCGGTCCGCAGACCCTGGCGGTTCTCGCCGATGTCCGCGTCGACGTCGCCTTCGTCGGCACCAACGGGCTCACTCTCGACCACGGGCTCACCACGCCTGACCTCGACGAGGCCGCGGTCAAGGCGGCAATGGTCGAGGCCGGACGCCGGGTGGTGGTCGTGACCGATTCCAGCAAGATCGGTCAGGAGACACTGGTTCGCTTTGCCCGCCTGGACCAGATCGACGCCGTGGTCACCGACGACGGGATCGATGCAGCCACGGTGCGGGCGCTGGAGTCTCACGACATCGACGTGGTCATCGCATGATCGTCACGCTCACCGCCAACCCCTCGGTCGACCGCACGATGGCGATCGACGGTCCGATCCGCGCCGGCGAGGTGTTCAAGGCCCTCAGCGTCGGCGACGAGGCAGGCGGAAAGGGCGTCAACGTCGCTCGCGCGGTCGCCCATGCCGGCGTGCCAGCGGTCGCCGTCTTGCCGGCCGATGATGACGACCTGCTGATCAAGGGGTTGATCGACGCCGGCGTACATCCGATCAACGTGGCGGTCGGACGCCCCTCACGGGTCAACATCACCGTTACCGAGGCCGACGGCACCACGACGAAGTTCAACGATCCCGGGCACGACTTCGGCGCCTCGGTCTACGTCGAGCTCGAGACCAGCCTGCTCACCCGCTCCCACGGCAACGGCTGGGTCGTGCTGTGCGGGTCCCTGCCCCCCTCAGCGCCGACCGACTGGTACGCCGTGTTGACCACTCGGCTGCGCGAGGCCGGACGCCGCGTCGCCGTCGACACCTCCGGCGAGGCACTGATCGCCACCCTGTCCAGCAGCCAGCGGCCCGACCTCCTCAAGCCCAACGCCGAGGAGCTCGCCTCGTTGACCGGCGATGACCCGGTCCGCCTCGATGCCGACCCGGCCGCTGCGGAGGATGCCGCTCGTCGCCTGGTCGCCGACGGGGTCGGCACGGTGCTGCTCACGCTCGGGGCGGAGGGTGCCGTCCTCGTCGATTCCGCAGGCACCTGGCGTGCGACCCCTCCCCCGATCACCCTGCGCAGCACGGTCGGGGCGGGCGACGCCAGCCTGGCCGGGTACCTCTTGGCGGACCTGCGCGGGCTGGGCCAAGCAGACCGCCTCCGCGAGGCCGTAGCCTACGGCGCCGCGGCGGCCTCCCTTCCCGGGTCGACGATGCCCCGGGAGTCCGACCTCGACCGCGACGGAGTCGTCGTGACTGTTCCCTCGATCGCTTCCTGACCAGCATCTCCCCCACACCTGTCCACCCACCACTCCGACCTCCCAGCCCCCATCAAGGAACCCATCGTGTCTGATCTCATCAACCAACATCTGGTGGCGCTCAACGCGTCGTACGGCGAAAACAAGGACGACGTGATCCGCGCGCTCGCCGGCCTGGTGGCCGCCGACGGCCGGTCCACCGATGCCGAAGGTCTGGCCGGAGACGCCTTCGCCCGCGAGGCCAAGTCCGTCACCGGTATGCCGGGAGGCCTGGCCATCCCGCACTGCCGCTCCGAGCACGTCACGACGCCGACCCTCGTGTTCGCCCGGCTCTCGCCGCAGGTCGACTTCGGCGCCAAGGACGGGCCGGCCGACCTGGTGTTCATGATCGCTGCGCCGGCGACCGGCGACCAGGACCACATGAAGCTGCTGACCAAGCTGGCGCGCGCGTTGGTCCGCAAGGACTTCACCGACGCGCTGCGCGCTGCTTCCACCACCGACGAGGTCGTGACGCTGGTGTCCGACGTGGTCGCTCCCGAGGCGAGCACTCCGACTGCTGCACCGGCGACGGCGGCCACGGGTGCCCCAGCAGGCGCGGCGGCGGAGACCACCGGCTCCGGGCAGTCGGCTTCCTCCACGACGGCCGCCTCTGCCGCCGAGACCACGATCGTGGCAGTCACCGCCTGCCCGACCGGGATCGCGCACACCTACATGGCGGCCGAGGCGCTCGCCGCCGCGGGTCAGAAGGCCGGCGTCGAGGTGCTCGTGGAGCCGCAGGGCTCGGTCGGCGCCGAACGCCTGGACCCGTCGGTCATCGCCTCGGCGAGCGCGGTCATCTTCGCTACCGATGTCGGCGTACGTGACAAGGGGCGTTTCGCCGGTCTTCCTGAGGTCTCGACCAGTGTGAAGAGCGGGATCCACGACGCCGACGAGCTCGTCGCTCGGGCGATCGGGGCCGCGCAGGACCCGAACGCGCCGCGTGTCTCCGGTGCCGGTGGATCGGGTGACTCCGTCGGCGGTACCGCGGTCGGTACAGGCGGCGCAGGCGGTCTGGGCAACCAGCTGAGGACCGCGCTGCTCACCGGCGTGAGCTACATGATCCCCTTCGTGGCCGCCGGTGGACTGCTGATCGCGCTCGGCTTCCTGCTCGGTGGCTACGAGCTGGCGCTGAAGCCGGACGGCACCAATCAGCTGGCCGACTCGATTCTCGGCGGCTACAACCTGAGCAACCTGCCTTCCGGTGGACTCTCCGACCACAGTCTGTTCGGCAGCGGCTTCTTCCTGTTCCTCGGGGCGGCGCTGTTCAAGCTCGGTGGGTTGTCGTTCGGTTTCCTCGTCCCGGCGCTCGCCGGCTACATCGCGTACGCGATCGCCGACCGGCCCGGGATCGCGCCGGGCTTCACCGCCGGGGCCGTGGCCGTCTTCACCGGAGCGGGCTTCATCGGCGGAATCGTGGGTGGCCTGCTCGCCGGGGTCGTGGCGTTGTGGATCTCCGGCTTCCGGGTGCCGAGCTTCGTCCGCGGGCTGATGCCGGTAGTGATCATCCCGCTGTTCGCGACCCTGGTCTCGGGTGGTGCGATGATCCTGGTGCTCGGCGAGCCGCTGTCCTGGCTCACCGACAGGCTCACCAACGGGCTGTCGAACATGAGCGGCAGCGCGGCGATCCTGCTCGGTGTCGTGCTCGGCCTGATGATGTGCTTCGACCTCGGCGGTCCGGTCAACAAGGCGGCCTACGTCTTCGCCACCACAGGTCTGGCTACCGGCACCGAGGCCAACTTGAAGATCATGGCCGCGGTCATGCTCTCGGGCATGGTTCCGCCGCTGGCCATGGCGCTGGCCTCGACCGTGCGTCCGAAGCTGTTCACCGAACCCGAGCTGGAGAACGGCCGGGCGGCCTGGCTGCTGGGTGCATCGTTCATCTCCGAAGGCGCGATCCCGTTTGCGGCGGCTGACCCGCTTCGGGTGATCCCGTCGATGATGCTGGGTGGCGCCGTGACCGGAGCGTTGTCCGAGGCGTTCGGCGTGCAGCTACGCGCCCCGCACGGAGGGATCTTCGTGCTGTTCGCCGTCGACGGCGTCGTCGGGTTCATCGTCGCCTTGGTGCTCGGCACCGTGGTCGCCGCGGCGGCCGTGGTCGCGCTGAAGTCTGCCCGGGGCAGCGGTGCCAGGGTGGCCGAGGACGAGCGCGTCGCCGTACCCGCGTGATCGGTGCCGGCGTCTGGCAGGGGGACGTCACCTGAGCCGTCACACGCGACGTCTGGCAGCATCTGACCACGTCAACCACCACGAGAGGACAGCCCGATGGCCAGCTTCACCGTCAAGGTCGGATCGTCCGTCGGGCTGCACGCCCGGCCGGCGACGATCATCTCCGAGAAGGCCGGCGAGCTCGACGCCGATGTCACGATCGCCACACCGGGCGGAGACCCGGTCGACGCCGACTCAGCGCTGTTGATCATGACGTTGGGTGCCAGCCAGGGTGACGAGGTGATCGTGTCCAGTGACGACGAGAGTGCTGCGAAGACCATCGCCGATCTCGTCCAGCTCGATCTCGACGACCCGGACTATCCCGCCTGACCCACGTCCCCGCGTGTTTCCCCCGCACCCGTTGGTGTTTGCCTTGTTAACAAGCCGAAAGGCTTGTTAACAAGGCAAACCCGCCTAGTGAAGTAGGCAGCGGAATAGATAACTAGGCAAACCCCAAGGGGGGAGCGGATCAGGCGGGGGAGCGGATCAGGCGGGGGAGCGGATCAGGCGGGGGCGAAGACGGCGACGGCCTTGGCGATCGGACCGTGCTGCTCGTAGAGCGCCAGGAACTGACCCCCTGGGGCGAGCACCGCCACCGGTCCCTCCGGCCCGGCGCCCCGCTCCCCCGGCTGGTACGCCGTCGGCGGCCCGTCATCGCGATGCACGCGGTTCTCATCGGTGTCGGGTTCGGCGAGGTCGTTGGGCCGGGTTCCACCCGCCTCCGCGTCCACCGCCGCGTCCACCGCCGCTTTCGCCGCCTCCGCGTCCACCGCCGCTTTCGCCGCCTCCGCTCCCACCGGCCCTTCCGGCCCTTCCGGCGCTTCGGGCGTCTGCCGCAGCCGCGCCGTCAGAGCTCGACCGTTGCGCACCGCGGTCACCGCGTCGTCGGCGACGACGTACCAGGCGAACTGCCGCTGCGCCACTGCGTCGAGCGGGATCACCGGGAGCTCTCCCGCCTCCGGTTCGGCCAGCGCTTCGAGCGTGTGCGCCTCGTCCAAGGTGAAGGAGCCCACCCGGGTACGCCGTAACGTCGTGAGGTGCCCCCCGACCTCGAGCGCGGCGCCGAGGTCTCGGGCCAGCGCCCGGACATAGGTTCCGGTCGAGCAGTCCACGCGGATATCGACGTCCAGGCACGATCCCACCGCGCGGACCTCAGCAATGGTCAGAGCAGCGATGTGGACCGGGCGCGCGGGGATCGCCACGTCCTGACCGGCGCGCACCCGTCGGTAGGCACGCTCACCGTCGATCTTGATGGCCGACACCGACGAGGGGACCTGAAGGATGTCACCGCGCAGCGGTTCGGCGGCGCGGTCCACCGCCTGGGTCGTGACGCCGCTCGCGTCTGACGTCGCGACGACCTCGCCCTCCGCGTCGTCGGTCACGGTCGACTGTCCCAGCCGCACGGTGGCCGTGTAGCTCTTGCTCGCCAGCGCAAGATGACCCAGCAGCCGAGTGGCCCGGCCGATCCCGAGCAGCAAGACGCCGGTCGCCATCGGATCCAACGTGCCGGCGTGGCCGACCTTGCGGGTCCCCGCCAGCCCACGTACCCGCGCAACGACGTCATGTGAGGTCCAACCGTTCGGCTTGTCGACGACGATCAGTCCGTCCGGTGCCGGATCGCTCAAGCCGTGGATTCCTCGTCGGCCTCGCCACGCACGTCGTCCGCCTCGTCCGCCTCGTCCGTCTCAGCCTCGTCCTCGGGGCGACGATACGGGTCGGCCTCACCGGCGTACGAGGCCGAAGCAGCCGACGCAGCGACTGCGGCATCACGCTGCCGCGCTTTGGCCAACAGGTCGTCGATGTGCGCCGCCGACTCGGGCAGCGCGTCGAGGATGAACTCCAGTGAGGGGGTGTGCCGCATCCCCAGCTGCTTGCCGACCTCGGAGCGGATCAGCCCCTTGGCGCTGTCGAGGGCTGCGCCAGACGCGGATCGCTGCTCGTCGTCGCCGAGCACCGTGTAGAAGATCGACGCGTGCTGGGTGTCACCGGTGACGCGGACATCGGTCACGGTCACGAAACCGAGCCGGGCGTCCTTGATCCGTCGCTCGAGCATTTCCGCGACGATCACGTGGATCCGATCGGCGACCTTGCGAACTCGACCCGAGGCCATGGCTCCTCATCTCATTGGTCTGTCTGCGACGGTGCGGCGGACGTTGACCCGCCCACCGCACCCGTCGTCGAGTGCCCGACACGGTCAGCCGCGCGGGATCTCCTTGAGCTCGAACGTCTCGATGACATCGCCGATCTTGATGTCGTTGTAGCTACCGAGCGTCAGACCGCACTCGAAGCCCTCGCGGACCTCGGTCGCGTCGTCCTTCTCGCGCTTGAGCGAGCTGATGTCGAGGTTGTCCGCGACGACCGTGCCGTCCCGGAGCAACCGCGCCTTGGCGTTGCGACGCATGATCCCGGAGGTGACCATGCAGCCGGCGATGTTGCCGATCTTGGACGATCGGAAGATCTCGCGGATCTCCGCCGTCCCGAGCTGCTGCTCGGCGTACTCCGGCTTGAGCATGCCCTTCAGCGCGGCCTCGATCTCATCGATCGCCTGGTAGATCACCGAGTAGTAACGGATGTCGACACCTTCACGGTCGGCGACCTCGGTGGCCTTGCCCTGCGGGCGGACGTTGAAGCCGATGATCACGGCGTTCGACGCGGCAGCCAGCATCACGTTCGTCTCGGTGATCGCGCCGACACCGCGGTCGATCACCCGCAGCCGAACCTCGTCGCCGCCGATGTCGATCTTGGCCAGCGCATCCTCGAGCGCCTCGACCGAGCCGGACACGTCGCCCTTGAGGATGAGCAGGAGCTCCTCGCTCTCGCCCTTCTCCATGCTGGACATGAAGTCCTCGAGGGTGCGGCGTCCGGTGCTCTTGGCGAGCATCGCTGCGCGTTCACGCGCATCCCGCTTCTCGGCAATCTGGCGCGCCACCCGGTCGTCGGAGACGACGATGAAGTTGTCACCGGCACCGGGGACCGCCGTCAGCCCGAGCACCATCACCGGACGGCTCGGGTCGGCCTGCTCGACGTTCTCGCCGTGCTCGTCGAGCATGGCACGAACGCGACCGTATGCCGGTCCGGCGACGACGGAGTCTCCGACGCTCAACGTGCCGCGCTGCACGAGCACCGTGGCGACCGGACCACGACCGCGGTCCAGGTGTGCCTCGATGACGAGACCCTGGGCGTCCTGGTCCGGGTTTGCCCGCAGGTCGAGAGCAGCGTCGGCAGTCAGCACGAGTGACTCGAGCAGACCGTCGATGTTGAGGTTGGACTTGGCCGAGACGTCGACGAACATCGTGTCGCCGCCGTACTCCTCGGGCACCAGGCCGTACTCCGTCAGCTGACCGCGGACCTTGGCCGGGTCGGCATCGGGCTTGTCGATCTTGTTGACGGCCACGACGATCGGGACATCAGCGGCCTTCGCGTGGTTCAGCGCCTCGATGGTCTGCGGCATCACACCGTCGTCTGCTGCGACGACCAGGATCGCGATGTCGGTGGCCTGCGCGCCGCGCATCCGCATCGCGGTGAAGGCCTCGTGACCCGGGGTGTCGATGAACGTCAGCTTGCGCTCCGTACCGTCGACCTCGGTCGCGACCTGGTAGGCACCGATGTGCTGGGTGATGCCACCGGCCTCGTCGGACACCACGTTGGCGTCGCGGATCGCGTCGAGCAGCTTGGTCTTTCCGTGGTCGACGTGGCCCATCACGGTGACGACGGGCGGGCGGGCCGTGAGGGCGTCCTCGCCTCCCTCGTCCTCACCGAACTCGATGTTGAACGAGTCGAGCAGCTCCTTGTCCTCGTCCTCCGGAGACACGACCTCGATGTTGTAGTTCATCTCCTCACCGAGGATCGCCAGCGTCTCGTCATTGACGGACTGGGTCGCCGTGACCATCTCGCCCAGGCTGAACAACACCTGCACCAGCGACGCGGCGTCGACACCGACCTTCTCGGCGAAGTCGGTCAGGGAGGCACCGCGGGACAACCGAACGGTCTCGCCGTCGCCCTTGCGGACGCGTACGCCGCCGGTCGTCGGGGCCTGCATCTGTTCGTACTCTTGGCGACGCGCCCGCTTGGACTTGCGGCCGCGACGCGACGGTCCACCGGCGCGACCGAACGCACCCTGGGTGACGCCGCGCTGGTTACGACCGCCGCCGCCGGGACGACCGCCCATCGGCGGTCCGCCCCCACCGGGGCCGCTGAAGCCGCCACTTCGGCCACCGCGAGCCGGGGCTCCGGTTCCACCACCACGCGGCGGACCGCCGCGCGCACCACCGGGGCCACCGCCAGGTCCCGGGCGGCCCCGGGTCGGCGCACCTGCGCTGCCCACAGCGGACTGACGGGGCATCATCGCGGGGTTGGGTCGGGGGGCGCCGGGCACTCCACCGGGACGTGGCGGACGAGCATCGCCGCTGGCCGGGCGGTCGCCACGACCGGCGGGTCGCTGCTGACCGGGGCCACCGGGGCGACGGGACTGCTGCATGCCCTGCGTGGACGAGAAGGGGTTGTTTCCCGGGCGCGGGGTCCCGGGCTTCGGGGCCGGCCGCGGGCCCGGCGAGGCCGATGACTCCGGGCTCTCGGTGTCGGCAGACTCGGCCGGGGCGTCGAGCGACGCGGCAGGTGCCTCAGGCTCTTGCGCGACCGGAGCCGACTCGACCGACGGCGCGGCAGGACGAGGGGCCGGCGTCGGCGTCGGCATCGCCTCGGGGACGACGTCGTTGATCGCCGGGCCACCGGCAGCCTCAGCTGGGGTATCGGTGGCGACCTCGACCTCGACCTCGACCTCGGCGGCCGGAGCGCCGTTTCCGGCAGCGGCCTTCTTGGCCGGAGCCTTCTTCGCCGCCTTCTTGGCCGCCTTAGCCTCGGCAGCCTGCTTCCAGGCATCGCCGTGCATTTCTTCCAGTCGGCGGGCAACCGGCGCCTCGACCGTCGAGGAGGCCGACTTGACGAACTCCCCCATGTCTTTCAGTGCGGCAAGGACGTCCTTGCTCGGTACTCCGAACTCCTTGGCGAGTTCGTGGACTCTGGCTTTAGCCACAATTCTCCTTCTCGGGTGGTCCTGCCCCGAGAAGGGCGCGGACCGGTCAGTCGACTGACGTGCTCATCGGTGAATACTCATCGAGGTGTCATGAGCCGATGCTCCGCTTTCGTTGGGTTGGTCGGCCGGTTCGAGACCGACCGTGCGATCAGGGTGCTGCTGGTGTCACTGGTGCTGCGTCGCTGCTGGATGCGAACTCCGGGCCTCGATCTCGGCCTGCACAGCGGAGATGTCGACCGCCACGTCGAGCCGCAAGGCCCTCGGCAGCGCCCGACGCCGTACGGCGTGGTCGAGGCAGGTCTGGGTGGGATGCAGGTGGGCACCTCGCCCGGACATCCGTCCGGTGGTGTCAGGAACGACGCTCCACGAGGAACCGTCGGCCACCGCGACCAGCCGGAGGAGTTCTGACTTCGTCGCGTGTTCCCGACAGCCCACACAGGTGCGGACTGGGGAATCCCGACTCATCGCCGTCCACTGTACCCGTCACACGGCGTACGCCGCGAACTCGATCGCTTGCGCGACCCGGTTCATACCTCGACGGACCCACGCCAGACGGCTCCCGGACGACCCCTCAGAAGGCTTGTTTGGCCGGCCGGGCACCCCCTTGAGCGGCGTCAGACGGGCTCAGACCGGCTCAGGCGTTGGCGCGGTGTCGGAGCGGATGTCGATCCGCCACCCCGTCATCCGCGCGGCGAGGCGAGCGTTCTGTCCCTCCTTGCCGATCGCCAGCGAGAGCTGGAAGTCGGGGACGACGACCCGGGCCGATCGGGCGGCCTCGTCGACGATCTCCACAGCCAACACGGTCGCCGGCGACAGCGCGTGCGCGATCATCTCCGCGGGGTCCTCCGACCAGTCCACGATGTCGATCTTCTCACCGTGCAGCTCGTGCATCACGTTGCGCACGCGCTGCCCCATCGGGCCGATGCAGGCGCCCTTCGGGTTGACCGTTGGCGACGTGGAACGCACGGCCAGCTTGGTGCGGTGCCCCGCCTCGCGCGCGATCCCGGCGATCTCCACGGTGCCGTCGGCGATCTCGGGGACCTCGAGCGCGAACAGCTTCTTCACGAGGTTGGGGTGCGAACGCGACACCATCACCTGCGGTCCCTTGGGTCCCTTGCGGACCGAGACGACCAGGCAGCGGATCCGCTGACCGTGGTCGTAGCGCTCACCAGGCACCCGCTCGGCCGAGGGCAGCACGGCCTCGATCTTGCCGAGATCGACGAAGACCATCTCAGGGTCGCGGCCTTGCTGGACGATGCCCGAGATGACGTCGCCCTCCTTGCCGGAGAACTCTCCGAACTTGATGTCGTCCTCGGCGTCGCGCAGCCGCTGGAGGATCACCTGCTTGGCGGTGGTCGCGGCAATCCGGCCGAAGCCTTCGGGCGTGTCCTCGAACTCCCGCAACACCTCACCGTCCTCGTCGCGCTCGGCGGCGTACACGGTCACGTGGCCGCTCTTGCGATCCAGCGCCACCCGGGCGTCCTCGTGCGCGCCGGGCGTGCGGTGGTACGCCACCAGGAGGGCCTGCTCGATGGCGTCGACGAGGATGTCGAGCGAGATCTCCTTCTCGGAGACCAGGGAGCGGAGTACGGCCATGTCGATGTCCATGACTCACCCTTCTTCGGCACGCACGGTGCCCCGAGAATCAGCACTCTTCGGACGGTTGAACTCGATCTGCACGCGAGCCTTGACCACGTCGGCGTACGCCACCTCGTGCCGCGCACCGTCCACGTCGAGGGTGGCACCGGCCTCGTCGACGGACTGCACGCGCCCGGTGAACGTGGCACCTTCGCGCAGCGTGACCTTGACGAGCCGGTCGACGTTGCGACGCCAGTGCCGAGGCAGGGTGAGAGGGCGGTCGGTCCCCGGTGACGTCACCTCCAGCGTGTACGGCGTCTCGCCGAGCACGTCGCTGGAGTCGAGCACCTCACTCACCAGGTGGGTGGCGTCGGCGATGTCGTCGAGGGTGACTCCGCCGTCCTGGTCGATCAGCACGCGGACCAGGCTGCGTCGTCCTGCCCGCGACATCTCGACGCCTTCGAGGTCGAGCCCGGACCTCGCCAGCGGCTTCTCCAACACCTCGAGGAGTTCTTGCTGGGGCTGGTGACCGGTCACGGCAGGTCCTCCTCGATGTTGTGTTGTCGTCGCGCGCGACCAGCCTAGGGCATCGTCCGACGGCCGGTAGGCGGCCCGGCGAGCGGGTCGACGGCCGGACCGGGTCGGGTACCGTCGGCGCGTGACACCGCTCTGGCTACCTCGTCGCCGCGACGTTCTGCGCGCCGGAGTGCTGGGTGCGGGAGGGCTGGTTCTGCTCACCGGCCCGGTCGCTTGTTCCGCCCGGGACGAGACCCGCGCTGACGGCGCGTCTCCTCTCGCCGACCCGTCGACCGACGACCCTGACGTGGCGCTGCTCACGGCGGCGATCCAGCAGGAGAAGACGCTGCTTGCCCTGGCCGTGGCCACCCTTCGCAGGCACGGCGACCAGGCCCGGGTCGTCCAGCCGGTAGTCAGCCGGCAGCGCGCGCACGTCACCCGGTTGACCGCCAGCCTGACCGAACCTCCCGCGCTGCGGCGCGGCCCACCGCCGGTCGTCCTGCGCCGTGCCCCCGCAGCTCTCAAGATCTTGCGTGATCAGGTGTCGACCGCCGAACAGCATCGGTTGTCGGACTGCCTGGACGCCACGTCCGGGTTGCTGGCGCGGTTGCTGGCCTCGGTGTCGGCTTCGCACGCGACGACCGTCGAGGCGTTGCGGAGCAGGCCGTGAGTCTGGACGCGCTCCAGGGTTGCCTGGCCGCCGAGCATGCCGCCGTCTACGGCTACGGCGTGCTGGGAGGCGTCCTGGCCGGGACCACCGCCCCGGACTCCGCGGACCAGGTGCTCGCCGCGGCGACCTACGTCGAGCACCGCCGCCGCCGCGACGACCTGACGGCGCTGATCACCAGTCGCGAAACCGAACCGGTCGCGGCCGATCCGGCGTACGAGATCTCGGGCAAGGTCGCCACCCCGGCTCAGTGCCGCGCGCTGGCACGCCTGCTGGAGGATCGCTGCGCCCAGACGTACGCCGACGCGGTGTCGCGCTGCGTCGGCTCCGACCGGGAGCTGACGGCGCGCGGCCTGACGGCGTCCGCGCTGCGCCTGGTCTCCTGGGGAGCAGACCCCGAGCCGTTTCCGGGCCTGGCCGAGTTCTAGCCGTTCCCCTCCAAGCCCGCGAATTGCGGGAAGGTACAGGTTCGCGACGGCGTGTCGCCCTGCACCTTCCCGCAAACGCGGGGGTTGTGGAGGTTGTTGAGTAGGGCCGCTAGCTGCGGTAGGCGGTGAACATCTGCGAAGCCCGCGAGGACTGGTTCGGCGTGAACTGGTTGTAACAGGTGTCGTAGCTGTAGTCCATGTAGTTGTGGATCGGGTCCAGGCCGGGCAGTGCGCAGGAGTCGCGACCCTCGGGGCAGCCGCTGGTCGCGCTGCTCTGCGCGGGCGTGTCGGCCACCTCATCGTTCGTCGCGGTGCACCCGCCCTGGAACGTGTGGTAGAGGCCGAACCAGTGGCCGGCCTCGTGGGTCGCGGTCTCGCCGAGGTTGTAGTTCGCGATCGGTCCGCCCGGCAGCGATCCGTAGTTGACCCGGATGCCGTCGATGCGCGGGCTCTTCGCGTAGTCCCACGGGAACGTCGCGATGCCGAGGTACTGGAAGTCGACCAGCCAGATGTTCAGCGCGTTGGCTCCCCCCTTGCGGGTCTGGGACCGATACGTCGTGCTCTGGCGGTCTGTGTGCCACCGGTTGTTCCGGAAGCGGTCCACTCCGGCGAGGGTGAATGTGAAGCCGGTGTTCGCGGCGACGCCCGGCGCCTCCTGCCCGGCGAACGTCTTGTTGAGGACGGCGATCTGGTTGTTGATCTGCGTCTGAGTGACGTCGCCGTTGCCGGCCTTGTCGAGCATCACGTGGATGTAGACGGGCACGGAGCCGCCGGTGGCGTCGGCCTGCGCCCGCTTCGCGGAGTAGCCCTTGGCCGCCAGGATCTTGGCAGTACGCCGCTCGATCGCCCGCTGCTGTGTCAGCGACATGTCACGGGTGTCGGCGGCGCGCGAGGCATCCGCGCCGCGTGCGCCGGCTCCGACGGAGTTCGGGTTGAAGCACGTGGTCTTCAGGTCACGCGAGGTGTGCTGCGCCTGCGCGGATCCGGCAGGGAAGGTGAGTGCCAACGCGGTGGCGGCGATCACCGCACCGAGGGTTGTCCGAATTCGGGTCATCGGGGGGTCCTTCGTCCATGCGCGGGCGCGGGTGCGCGCCCATCGTCGAGGTGATCTTGGCATCAACCCGCCCATTGCGGAAGAGCCCGACCTTTCCCGAGCTCACCCGCCCGGTCGCGAAGGTTGCGAGTGAAGATCCGGGAGGAACAACATCGAGTCCCCGAACTCGTGCCACAAGTAGTGACCGCGCGCTGCCGCGCGATAGGCCGCGTCGACCAACGACCGCCCGGCGACGGAATCCAGCAACAGCAGATGACTGGCTTGCGGCTCGTGCAGCCCCGAGATCAGCCCGGTGACGACCCGAGCCGGACGGTCCGGACCGAGCACCAGGCTCGTCCAACCGGACCGCGGCCGAACGGCCCCGTGGTGGTCGGCGGCGGACTCCAGGGCCCGAGTGACCGTGGTCCCGACGGCGACGACCCGTCGGCCAGCCGCGAGCGTCAGGTTGACCAGCTCGGCCGTCGGTGCAGGGACTTCATACCATTCCGGCGCCGGTGGCTCGTGCTTCTCTGGACTCGAGACACCGGTGTGCAACGTGAGCGGTGCGACCACGATGCCTCGGGTGATCAGCCGGACCAGCAGCCGCTCGGTGAACGGCCGCCCGGCGCTGGCCATCTCCGCGCTTCCCGGGCCGCCGGCGTAGACGTTCTGCAGGTCCGCCAGCGGCCAGGCTCTGCTCAGGTAGCCGTACCGGATCGGGCGACCGTGGTGGGTGAGGTAGTCCGCTTGTCTGGTCGGTGTCGACGGTGTGGTGCGCCACAGGCGGGATCCGGGCAGTCCCGGGGACGGGTAGGACGCGTCGATCGTCAGCGCGAGTCCGCCGGGCAGCTCGAGGCGTTCGCCGGGCTCGATGTCGTCCAACGGGCCAGAGTTGTCAGGGCGGCGACCTTCCACGACCCATGACCCGTCGTCCAGGCCGCCGGCCACGTGCACGACGGGCCGCTCGCCGGATCGGCGTACGGCGTCGACCGCCGCCGGCAGGGTCGCGGAGGTGTTGACGACGACCAGATCGCCGGGCGCGAGCTGCTCTGCGAGATCCCAGAAGTGCCGGTGAGCGATCCCGCTCGGCGCCGCAACGAGCAGGCGTACGCCGTCGCGCTGCAACCCACGACGTTCAGGCGGAGCCGTCGCCTCACGCCCTGTCGGCAGCGAGAACCGGGATGCGGTGGGGACGACAGTCATGCGACCTCCTCGACCCGGTCGCCCCCCTGATCGATCAGGTCGACGGCCCGGTAGCGCCCGCTGGCCAGCTCGTCGTCGAGGAGTCTCAGCACCGCCGGTACGACGGTGACTGGCAGCGGGCGATCGGAGATGTCCTCGTCGGGGAAGGCGTCCTGGTGCATCTGGGTCCGCATGTCGCCCGGGTCCAACGCGTACACATGCAGACCCGGGAGCTCGGCGGCAAGAATGGCTGTGGCCTGGTCGAGGGCGGCCTTGGACGAGCCGTAGCCGCCCCAGTGGTCGTAGGGCTTGACAGCGGCGTCGGAGGAGATGTTGACGACCCGGCCGGCCGCGTCCAGGAGCGGGGGGAGCAGCCGTTGGGTCAGCGCGATCGGAGCGACCACGTTGACGGCGTACACCTGCTCGAGCGCGTCGATCGGGTAGTCCGCCAGGGCTGGCATCGGGCTAGGTCCGAGAAGGCTGGCGTTGTTGACGAGCGCGTCCAGCTCACCGCGCCCGTCGACTGCCGCGACCAGCTCATCGCGATGCGAGGGATCGGCGACGCTGCCTGACAGCGGGTGTACGGATCCGGCTCCGGCGGCCAGAAGCATCTCGGCAGTCGCGCGCAAGGGCTCGTTGCCCCGCGCGTCGACGACCAGATGCCAGCCGCGCCTGGCCAGGGCGAGAGCGATCTGTTGGCCGAGCCCTCGAGATGCGCCGGTGATCAAGGCGGTGGACATGGGTGAACCTCCTGTACAAGACGTGTCTCGCCAGGATGCAACTTCAAGTTAACTTGAGTTCAAGTACCGAGCTTGTCATCACCCGTGGCCTGTGTCAGCGTCATGACGTGGCAAAGCGGCGGTGGACGACGTGCTGGGGGGCAGCGCTAGTGGCTCTGCTTGCTTTGCTCGCGTGCAGCAGCGGAAGTTCTACGCCGGATCGCCCGTCGCAGTCGACGAGAACGACCGCGGGCTCGTTGCTTCGATTGGATCAGCCCCGGGCGGTGCACCACGCTACGCGGCTCCTCGACGGCCGGGTGCTCCTCACCGGCGGCTGCAGCCAGCCCGGGTGTGAGGGTTTTGGCGAGGCTCAGGTCAGCGCGATCTACGACCCGGCGTCTCACACCTTCTCCGCGGGACCGCGCATGGTGCATCCGAGGGCCAGCGGCACCGCCACACTGCTCGACGACGGTCGTGTCCTCCTCACCGGCGGATATCCTGGCGAGGGCGCGGCCCCACGAGCCACCGCCGAAGTCTACGATCCGTTCGAGGGCCGGTTCGAGGCCGTTAACCCGATGACGACCGCCCGCGCCGACCAGTCGGCGTCCCTCATCGACGGGCGCGTGCTGATTGCCGGCGGCGTGGGGGTCCATGGGCAGCCGCTTTCGTCAAGCGAGTGGTTCGATCCGAGCACGGACACGTTCACGCCGGGCCACGCGCTCGACCGGCCACGAGCAGCCCAGACCGCCGTGACGGTCGATCACGCTGTACTCCTGGTCGGGGGCACCCAGGGCCATCGCGCGCTCCGCAGCACATCCGTGCTGACCGCAGGCTCCGTCACCGCCGGGCCGGACCTCAGGACTGCCCGAGTGAAGCTCGGCGCGGCCGCGATCGGCGACGGCCAGGTACTCGTCGTCGGCGGTGCACGTTCGACCGAGGGTCGGCAACGGCTGCGCTCGACGGAGATCATCGATCTCGGCAACGGCCGGGTACGTCCCGGTCCGCCGCTGTCCGAAGGTGAGTACAAGCTGGACGGTGCCGTCTCGCGTGTTCCCGACGGACGGGTGGCGATCGCAGGTGGCGACCACGTCAACATCTACAACCCGACGAGCGACGAGATGACGGTACTGCCGTCACCGGCCATGGGCACGCGGTCCTTCGTCAGCGCCACGTTCGTCGGTGACGACCAGCTTCTCGTCGCCGGCGGCTACGACCCCTCGATCACTCCCACCGACGAGGCCTGGCTGATCTCCCTCGATGATTGAGCATGCGAAACTCCTGCCTTGTGGTTTCGACGAGCTCAACCAACGAGGTTGGATCAGCGCCAGGCGTCGATGACGTCCGGGAGGTCGGCCAGGCTGTGCACCACGGCGTCCGGGTCCCCCTCGGTGTGACCCACCTGGGCGGAGGGGATGTCTGAGTGCGGGACGAGGACCGCCTTCATACCGACGTTCTTCGCGCCGTAGATGTCGTCGAACAAGCGGTCGCCGACGAAGACGCAGTTCTGCGGCGTCGACACCGCCACCGCGTCCATCGCAGCGAGAAAAGCCTCCGGCGCCGGCTTGGTGAAGTCGATCTCCGAGGTGTAGACGGCGCCGTCGATCAGCCCGTCGATGCCGTCGCGGACGAAGATCTCCTCGTGCCAGTCACGCGGCCACACCGTGTTGGACAAGACGCCGACCCTGATTCCCTCAGCCTGCAACCAGCCGAACAGATCAGGCACGTCGGCATCGGTCACCGTCGCCGGTTCCCAGAAGGCCCGGTAGGCACCGAGGTGCTCCCTGTCGTACGGCAGTCCCGCGAGGCCACAGATCTCCTCGATCGTCGAGCTGCGGTGCTCCTCGCGGGATCGCGTCCACACCTGGGTGGCTGCGGCGACGAGAGCCTCGGTCGCCGCGGTACTCCGCTCGGGCGCTGCGACGGCGGCCAGCGCCGCCCATTCATCCTCGGGAGAGATCGTCCGCCACGGCGTCAGCGTGCCGCCCCAGTCGAACAGGACCGCCTCAACCGGCACGGACGATCCCGGCGACCCAGGTGGCCACGTCGTCGACCGCAATGTCCTCGCGGTCACCGGACTTGCGATCCTTGACCTCCACGACACCGTCGACGAGACCCTTGCCCACGACGAGGATGGTCGGTACGCCGATCAGCTCGGCGTCCTTGAACTTCACACCTGGTGAGACTTTCTGCCGATCGTCGTACAGGACGCTCACACCCAGACCTTCCAGCTCCAGACAGAGTCGGTCAGCAGTCGCGAAGACCTCGGCGTCCTTACCGGTGGCGACCAGATGCACATCGGCCGGAGAGATCTCGCGCGGCCAGATGATGCCGAGCGCGTCGTGCGAGTTCTCCACGATTGCCGCGACAGCGCGGGAGATTCCGACGCCGTACGAGCCCATCGTCACGGTCACCAGCTTGCCGTTCTCGTCGAGCACCCTCAGGTCAAAGGCCTCGGCGAAACGCCGACCGAGCTGGAAGATGTGGCCCATCTCGATGCCGCGCGCGGTCTCCAGCGGGTGAGCGCAGAGCGGGCAGGGGTCGCCTTCACGGACGTCGGCGGCCTCGATCGTGCCGTCGCCCTCGAAGTCGCGACCCGCGACCAGGTCGATGACGTGGTGTCCGTCCTGGTTGGCGCCGGTGACCCATCGGGTGCCGCTGACGACGCGCGGGTCGAGCAGATAGCGGATCCCGCTGGTGCCGTGCTCCCCGAGCGCGCCTGGCCCGATGTAGCCCTTGACCAGGGTCGGGTGCTTGGCGAAGTCTCTCTCGTCGAACGCCTCGACCTCGGCCGGCTCGACCTGGGCACCGAGCCGTTTGAGGTCGATGTCACGGTCACCGGGCACGCCGATCGCCAGCGGCTCGCGCTTCCCGTCAGGATGCGCGAGCGTCACGACAACGTTCTTGAGCGTGTCGCTCGCGGCCCAGGGCCGGTCGCCTCGTGGGAACCGATCGTTCAGATGGTCGACCAGCGTCTCGATCGTCGGAGTTCCCGGCGTGCGCTCCGCGTGCGCGGCCGGCACGTCGTCGTACGCGATCGGATCGGGGACGCTCACGCGGACGGCCTCGACATTGGCGGCGTAGTCGCAGTTGGTGCACCGGACGTAGGTGTCCTCGCCGTTGTCGGCCTTGGCGAGGAACTCCTCGCTCGCTGACCCACCCATCGCCCCGGACATCGCCGCCACGATGGCGTACTCGAAGCCGAGCCGGTCGAAGATCCGGATGTAGGCCTCACGGTGGATCTCATAGGACTTGAGGAAGTCCTCGTCGGACACGTCGAAGGAGTACGAGTCCTTCATCACGAACTCGCGGCCCCGCAGGATGCCTGCCCGCGGCCGTTGCTCGTCGCGGTACTTCGTCTGGATCTGGTAGAGCGAGAGCGGGAAGTCCTTGTACGACGAGTAGAGGTCCTTGACCAGCAGCGTGAACATCTCCTCGTGCGTCGGGCCGAGCAGGTAGTCACCGCCCTTGCGGTCGTGCAACCGGAAGATGCTGTCGCCGTAGTCGGTCCAGCGGTGGCTCTTCTCGTAAGGCTCGCGGGGCAGCAGCGCCGGGAAGTGCACCTCCTGCGCCCCGATGGCGTTCATCTCCTCGCGGACGATCGCCTCCACTCGACGCAGCACCGTGTAGCCCAGTGGCAGCCAGGAGTAGATGCCTGGCGCGGCCCGACGGATGTACCCGGCACGCACGAGGAGGCGGTGGCTCGGGACATCTGCGTCGACCGGGTCCTCGCGCAGGGTACGAAGGAACAACGACGACATCCGCATGGCCACGGGCTCTCCTGGCGTGCTGGGCTGGCGCCCGGATCACTTCGTCCGGACGGGGGACTTCGAGGATATCCGCCTGCCACCCTCCCCCTCGACCCACTTGTCAGACGCTGTCGTCGGGGGAGCGACAACAGCGTCTGACAACTCGGGGGTCAGCGGCCTTGAGTGACTCCGCGTCCGAAGGCTCCGCGGGATCCGACCACCTGGCGTACTCGCGCTTGGGTGGCCCGCAGGGCCGGGCGCAGTTCGGCGTACGCCGGTTGGCCCAGGGCACGCGGGACGTTCAGCCAGCGCATCGGGTGGACGCCGTCGAAGGGGGTGATCATGGTCGGGATGTACTCGAGCTTCGTGACTGCGAACGACCCATCCGGCTCGGCGGTGAACGTGACCCGGGCGGTGTTGCCGTCGTACACCCCTTCGACCGCGGCGTCTTGTTGCGCGACCGCGTTGCCGAGCCCGTAGACGACCCAGGTCCCGTGCACGACGTCGTAGGGCTGGACGACGTGCGCATGGTGACCGTAGACGAGGTTGATGTCGGGTGAGCGGGTGAGCTCGTCGGCCACGGCGCGCTGGTCTGACGTCGGGTCGTGCATGTACTCCAGCCCCCAGTGCAGCGCGACCAGGACGATGTCGGCGCCCTGCTGCTTGGCGCGATGCGCCATCGCCTCGATTCTGTCGGTGCTGATGAGCGGGACCGACCACGGTGCGTCCGCAGGCAACGGTAGCCCGTTCGTCCCGTACGTCGCGGAGATCAGCCCTACCGTGACCCCGCCGGCTTTCAGCAGCAGCGGCCTGCGGGACGCCGCCCTGGACTCGGCGCTGCCCGCATGCGCCAGGCCGATTCGGTCGAACTCGTCGAGGGTCCGCGTCAACCCGTTGAACCCTTGGTCGAGACTGTGGTTCGAGGCCGTCGTGCAGGCGTCGTACCCCTCCCACTTCAGCGCCGGCAGGATCGCGGGAGGCACCGAGAAGAGCGGGTAGCCCGAGTACGGACCGCCGTGCGGCGCCACCGGCGTCTCCACGTGGCAGATCGCCAGGTCGGCGCCGGAGACGACCTGGCGCATGTTCGCCAGCACAGGCCGGAAGTCCATCCCGTCCGGACCGCGGCCGGTACGCCTGGCATCGATCCGCGCTGAGGCCCACAACCCCTCGTGCAGCAGCATGTCGCCGTTCATCACCACCGTGATCGCGCGCCGTTTGCCAGGTTTCTGGGTCGTCGTTGGCGTCGATGTGGAAATCGACGTGGGGTCCGTCGAGGTCGGCGGATCGGTGACGCTGGGAGCCGGCGAGGACGCGTCGGGTGACGTCGTGGCGGGCGCCTCGAGAGATGTCGAGGGGTCGGAAGCGCCGTCACTCGTGCGCTCGATCGTGCACCCGCAGGTCACCAGCAGTGGGGCAACCAGCGCGGCCAGAGCCCATCGCTTCCGTGTGCCCATGCCCGTCATCCCCCGATCACCCGAACCGACCCCGACAGCATGACACCCAAACCTGGATGATCCCGCGTAGGCTCACTGTCGCCTGAGTCCACGGGCTGCTCGACCGCGCGACAAAGCAGGCACACGAGATCGGTAGGAGGCGGACACGTGGAGTTGCGCACGCGGCAACGGGTCCGGGTTCTCGGACCCGCCGATCTCGACGCTGTCCACCAGCTGCTGCTCAAGGACCCCGTGACACACGTCTTCGTGGACCATCGGATCCAGGTCACCCGGATGGAGCCGCGCTGGCTCGGCGGCGAGATCTGGGGCTATCACGAGGGCAGCGAGCTGGTCTCGCTCTGCCACGCCGCGGCCAACCTTGCCCCCGTCCAGGGCACCCCGGACTCACTCGACGCGTTCGCAGCCCGTGCACTGGCGCAAGGGCGTACCTGCGGTTCGATCATGGGTCCCGAAGCAGACGTACGTCACCTGTGGCGGATCCTCGGCCCGGAGTGGGGTCCGGCCCGCTCGATCCGTCCCCAGCAGCCGTTCATGGTGCTCGATCGAGGACCCGTGGTGGTGCCTGCTCCGCAGGTACGCCGAGTCCGCCCCGACGAGCTCGACATCCTCTATCCCGCTTGCGTGGCGATGTACACCGAGGAGCTCGGAGTCTCGCCGGAGGCCAACGGTGGCGCCCGCCTCTACCGAGCCCGGGTCGCCCAGCTGATCGCCAAGGGCCATGCGTTCGCCCAGATCGAGGACGGCAGCGTGATCTTCAAGGCCGAGCTCGGCGCTGTGACTCCGCATGCCGCCCATCTCCAGAGCGTTTGGGTCGATCCTCGACGTCGCGGTCAGGGTCTCGCCGAGGGTGGCGTGGCGGCGGTCTGCGCGCAGACCCTGGCTGACGTGGCGCCGGTCGTCTCGCTCTACGTCAACCAGCACAACGAACCCGCCCGGCGGACATACCAACGGGTCGGCTTCACCACCACGGGCACCTTCGCCACGATCCTGTTCTGACCCCGGTGGTCGAGCCCCCGGTGGTCGAGCCCCCCGTGGTCGAGCCCCCCGTGGTCGAGCCCCCCGTGGTCGAGCCCCCCGGGGTCGGGCCCCCGGTGGTCGAGCCCCCCGTGGTCGAGCCCCCGGTGGTCGGGCCCCCGGTCGTCGAGCCCCCCGTGGTCGAGCCCCCCGTGGTCGAGCCCCCGGTGGTCGGGCCCCCGGTGGTCGAGCTTGTCGAGACCACAGGCATCACAACCCTTGATCTCGACAAGCTCGATCAGCGGACAAGCTCGATCAGCGGACGGCCTGACCCGGCTTCCACAGATCGAGCTCAGCCCCTTTCCGGCCCGCCTACTATCGCGCAGGCTGGATCGATGGCTTGGACATACATCCTCAGATGCCGCGACGGCTCGTTCTATGTCGGCAGCACGACCAATCTCGCGGCCCGGATCGCGCAACACCATCGCGGCGACGGCGCGAAGTACACCGCTCGCAGGCGGCCGGTAACTCTGGTCTGGAGCGCGCAGTTCGACCGGGTTGACGAGGCGTTCGCCTTCGAGAAACGAGTTCAAGGTTGGGGCCGTGCCAAACGCCTGGCGCTGATCGAGGGCAGGTACGCCGATCTTCCCGGCCTGGCCTCATCACGCGACACGTCCCAACGCAATGGACTCGAGACGAAGATCGAACCCTGATCTCGACAAGCTCGATCACCGGACGGAGCTCGATCACCGGACGGAATCGATCAGCGACGGACTCGATCAACGGACGGCCCGCCCCCGGTGGTCGAGCCTGTCGAGACCACACGGTGGATACGAACCTTGATCTCGACAAGCTCGATCACCGGACGGAATCGATCAACGGGCGGAGCTCGATCAACGGACGGAGCTCGATCAGCGGGTTGTCCGCTCAACGGGGGGTGACGCGAACGATCTTGTCGCTACCTCCGCCGTTGGCGGTCGTGACGAGCAGGTCGAAGTTCTTGCTCAGGCTGACCGAGCGCAGCCGACCGAAGCGGCCGTTCAGCGCCGAGGGAGTCCTGGCCCACTTGAAGTGTCCGGACCTGTCGAACTTCATGAACACCAGCTTGGAGGCCTTCAGCGCGCACACCGCCAAGGTCCCGCGGTAGGCGCCCCATTTTGCACCGCGTACCCACACGGCCCCGGAGGTGGCGAGCGTCGGGTACCCCGAGCGCCAGCGGGCACCGATCTGGCGGCCGGGCAGGCTGTAGTCGGTCATCGGAACCGACTCGTTGTAGCCGGGCACCGGGTTCCAGCCGTAGTTGCCGCCGCGGACGATCTTGTTGACCTCGTCGTTGCGATCCGGCCCGTGCTCGACGGACCACATCGAACCGTCTGCGCGGCGCGCCAGGCCCTGCACGTTGCGATGACCATAGTTGTAGACGTATCTCTTGTGCCGGTTGGGCGAGTGGATCCACGGGTTGTCTCGCGATGCCCTGCCGCTGAATCGGTTCATCTTGAGGACCTTGCCGTTGAGGCTGCGCAAGTTCTGTGGGTTGGTGCCGACCGCGGAGTCACCCGTGCCGACGTACATCGCCCCGGAACGACCAAGCCGCAATCGGCAACCACCGTGCCGGCCGCTGGTGATCTGGATGCCGCTCAACAGGGTGTCGACGACTCGGGCGCTGGTGCGTGCGGAGTTGAGCTTCCACGCCAACACCCGGATGTCGTGGTGCCCCCTGCTGTTCTGCCATCCGTTGCAGGTGTAGAACCGGTCGTTCCTGGCCACCTTCGGATCCATGAGGATCGACATGAGCCCAGTCTCGCCACCCGACCAGAGCCCGGGCGGGCCTGTGCTGATCACCCGACGGCCGCCCGTACGCGTGTGGAGGATGATCCGCTGCCGGTCTCGTTCGGTGACCAGATAGGCACCGCTCGGCAAGACTCCGACGTCCCAAGGAATGTCCAGCGCTCCCATCGAGACGTGGGTGCGCAACGCAGGCACTCTCGCTCGACGCTGTGCGGTGGCGGTGGCCGTCGCCGCACCCGCCGCGAGACCGGAGGTCGCTGACGCCGCCAATCCGCCCGGTGCACTGGAGGCCGAGTCGTTCGCCGAGGCCGGTAATCCTTCGACGGCTGCCGCTGCGAGCAGGACGGCCAGGGCCGAGACGGCGATATGTGGGCGGAGGCGAGAGTTCCCGAAGACAGTCACGCGGCTCAGTATTAACCGAATGTGCCGAAGACGCGACCCCCGGTCACCGTTGCGAGATCGTGTCGCCGCCTGAGACGAGTCCGAACTCGGGCTAGGACACCGTGACGGTAGGGGCGCCCGGGGCGACCGACTCACCGTCAGAGTTGACGGGCTCGCCCATGTCGTCGGCGAGCCGCATCGCTTCCTCGATCAGGGTCTCCACGATCAGCGCCTCGGGGACGGTCTTGATGACCTCGCCCTTGACGAAGATCTGACCCTTCCCGTTGCCGGACGCGACTCCGAGGTCGGCCTCGCGCGCCTCACCCGGACCGTTCACGACGCAGCCCATCACAGCCACGCGCAACGGGACCTCCATGCCTTCCAGTCCGGCGGTCACCTCTTCGGCCAGCTTGTAGACGTCGACCTGCGCCCGCCCGCAGGACGGGCACGACACGATCTCGAGACGCCGCGCGCGGAGGTTGAGCGACTCCAGGATCTGGAGGCCGACCTTGACCTCCTCGACCGGGGGGGCGGACAGCGAGACCCGGATCGTGTCGCCGATGCCTTTCGCCAGCAGAGCGCCGAAGGCGACCGACGACTTGATCGTGCCCTGGAACGCCGGCCCGGCCTCCGTCACGCCGAGGTGCAACGGCCAGTCACCGGCCTCCGACAGCAGCTCGTACGCCTTCACCATCACGACGGGGTCGTTGTGCTTCACCGAGATCTTGAAGTCGTGGAAGTCGTGCTCCTCGAACAGTGACGCCTCCCACACCGCGGACTCGACCAGCGCCTCGGGCGTCGCCTTGCCGTACTTCTCCATCAGGCGCGGGTCGAGGGAGCCCGCGTTGACGCCGATCCGGATCGACGTGCCGCGGTCCTTGGCGGCCTGGGCGATCTGCTTCACCTGATCGTCGAACTTGCGGATGTTGCCTGGGTTCACCCGTACGGCGGCACACCCGGCGTCGATGGCGGCGAACACGTACTTCGGCTGGAAGTGGATGTCGGCGATGACCGGGATCTGGGAGTGCTGGGCGATCTCGGGCAAGGCGTCGGCGTCGTCCTGGCTCGGACACGCCACCCGGACGATCTCGCACCCCGAGGCGGTGAGCTCAGCGATCTGCTGCAGCGTGGTGTTGACGTCAGCGGTCAGCGTCGTGGTCATCGACTGGACCGAGACGGGAGCGTCACCGCCGACGAGCACCTTGCCTACCTTGATCTGGCGGGTCTTGCGTCGAGGTGCCAGCACCGGAGCAGGTGCGGCAGGCATTCCGAGGTCGATGGCGGTCATAGGTCCTTCTCGTATCGGGGCGGGCGGGTCGATGACCCGTTCACCCGGTGATCCGGATCGGGCTGACGATGTCGGCCCAGACGAGCAGCACACCCATCACGATCAGCACGCTGGCCGCGACGTAGGCGATCGGCAGCAGCTGAGCGACGTCGGCGTACCCGGGATCAGGGCGCCCCCGCACCCGGGCGAGGCCGCGTCGGATCGCTTCGTACAACGCGCCGGCAATGTGGCCCCCGTCGAGTGGGAGCAGAGGGATGAAGTTGAACAGCGCGACGAAGAGGTTCACGACGCCGAGCAGCGTGAGCAGGGTGGCCCACCGGTCGGCGACGCTGATCTGGTTCTCCGAGGCGACCTCGCCGGCGACGCGGCTCGCCCCGACGACGCTCATCGGGCTGTTCGGGTCACGCTGCTCGAGCCCGAGAGCGGCCTTGGCGACCCCCGCCATGCGCTGCGGCAGGTGCAGCAGCGCGACTCCGGTCTTCTGGGTGTAGTCACCGATGGTGCTGGCGACGTACCCGATGGACTTGCGGTCGCGTACCTCGGTAGGCAGCACCCCGAGGAAGCCCACTTCCACGAACGTGTCCGGCTTCGCGAGGTCGGGCCGTTGCGAGACCATCGTGTTGGTCGAGAGCGTCACCTGCTTGCCGTTGCGCTCCACGACGACGTCGATCGGGCGGTCCTTGTTGGCACGGACGATGTCGGAGAACGTGTCCCAGCTCGACACGTCGGTGCCGTTGGCGGCCAGGATCGTGTCACCTGACTGGAATCCGGCCGCTCGGGCCGGGGCGACCGGGTCGGCGTTCTGGCCGGTACGGCAGGGCCGGTCAGGCTGGCTGGCTGGGATCACGCAGTCGGAGACCTTGTCCACGACGAGGGTGGGTTCCTTGACGCCGAACCCCATGAACACGCCGCCCAGGAGCAGCACAGCGAGGACGACGTTGGTCATCGGCCCGCCGGACATCACGATGACCTTCTTCCACCAGGCCTTGCGGTAGAACAGTCGGTCCTGCTCCTGCTCGGTGACGTTCTCGTACTCCACGGCCCTGGCGTCGGCGATCATCTTCCCGAAGAACCCGCCGCTGAAGCCGAGCACACGCCCGTCCGGGCCACGCTTGGCAGGCGGCAACATGCCGACCATCCGGATGAACCCGCCCATCGGGATCATCTTGACGCCGTACTCCGTGTCGCCCACCTGCTTGGACCACACCGTCTTGCCGAACCCGACGAAGTACTGCGTCACCTTCACGCCGAACTTCTTGGCCGGGACCATGTGGCCGACCTCGTGCAGTGCGATCGAGGCGATGATGCCGAGCAGGAAGAGCACAACGCCCAGCGTGTAGACCAGAGCGGTCATCGTCGGCTCTCTCCTCCTCGCGATGGCGTTCGGGGCTGGTCGGACAGGTCGGCGACAAGCCCTGCCGCTCGGTCGCGGGCCCAAAGGTCAGCGGCCAGCACGACATCGAGGCTCTCCTCGACGGTGCTGTCGATGCCGAGCCTGCCCACGTACGAGGGTACGTCGTCGGCGGCCAGCACCGCAGCAACGGTGTCGACGATGCCCAGATAGCGCAGCTTGCCGTCGAGGAACAGCTGCACACAGACCTCATTGGCGGCGTTGTAGATCGCGGGCGTGAGACCACCCGCCCGCCCGGCCTCGATGGCGAGCCGGAGTCCGGGAAACGCGTCGTGGTCGACCGGTTCGAACTCCCAGCGCTGCGCCTCGGTCCAGTCGACGGCAGGGGCGGCGTCCGGCACCCGATCCTGCCAGGCCAGCGCCAAGGCGATCGGCAGGCGCATGTCAGGGGGAGATGCCTGGGCCAGGGTCGAGCCGTCGTGGAACTCGATCATCGAGTGGACGACCGACTGTGGGTGCACGACGACCTCGATCCGGTCGAAGTCCAGACCGAACAGCAGATGGGCCTCGATCACCTCGAGCCCCTTGTTGACCAAGGTCGAGGAGTTGGTTGTCACCAGAGGCCCCATGTCCCAGGTCGGGTGCGCCAAAGCCTCCTCGGCCGTCACGTCGGCCAGCTCGGCTCGGCTGCGCCCCCGGAACGGTCCACCGGACGCGGTGATGACGAGCCTGCGGACCTCGTCGGCACTGCCGCCGCGCAGACACTGTGCGAGCGCTGAGTGCTCGGAGTCGACCGGCACGATCTGGCCAGGCTTGGCCAAGGAGGTGACCAGATCGCCGCCAATGATGAGCGACTCCTTGTTGGCGAGCGCCAGGGTGACCCCGGCGCGAAGCGCGACGATAGTGGCCCTGAGTCCCGCCGCGCCGTCGATCGCGTTGACGACCACGTCGCAGGCGAGTCCGGCGCATTGTTCGGAGACGTCAGGGCCGCCGATGATGCGTGGCAGTGCGAAGTCCCCGTGATGGTAGCCACGTCGCTGCGCCTCGGCGTACAACGCGAGCTGGAGGTCCTCGATCGTCGTACTCCGCGAGACCGCGACGACCGGGACGGCGAACTCGATCGCCTGCGCTGCCAGCAGCGCCGGGCTGCTGCCTCCAGCGGCGAGCGCCACGACGCGGAACCGGTCCCGGTTTGCCCGGACGATGTCGAGCGTCTGCCTGCCGATCGAGCCGGTCGCGCCGAGCAGTACGACATCTCGTCGTGACGACGACGCAGGGTCACTCACGCGCTGATTGTTTCACGCCGTGGTGACGTCGCGGATGGCTTCGGCCATGCCATCCGGACAGCGCGAGGTGGTCGCGCTTGGCGACCCGGACCCAGGTGTGGACCAAATCAGCGCCAAGCCCC
Source organism: Propionibacteriales bacterium (assembly GCA_038259225.1). GTDB lineage: Bacteria > Actinomycetota > Actinomycetes > Propionibacteriales > Nocardioidaceae > JANLYC01. The sequence continues at coordinate 3,303 of JBBSPA010000041.1, read as the reverse complement.
GAGGTCTGCAAGGCAAATACCCTGTTCCCACGGGAGGTTTGCCTAGTTAACAAGCCTTCCGGCTTGTTAACTAGGCAAACCGCGCGGGGGTAAACCGCGCGGGGGCAAACCGCGGGGGCAAACCGCGGGGGGGGGCAAACCACGAGGGGTCAGAGGTCGAGGCCGGTCAGCACCATGACGCGTTCGTAGGTGTAGTCCTGCATCGCGTAGCGGACACCTTCGCGGCCGACCCCGGACTCTTTCGCTCCGCCGTACGGCATCTGGTCCGCGCGATAGCTGGGCACGTCGCCGATGATGACGCCGCCGACCTCGAGCTCGCGGTGGGCCCGAAACGCGGTCTGCAGGTCGTGGGTGAAGACGCCCGCCTGCAGCCCGTAGACCGAGTCGTTGACCTTGCCGAAGGCGGTCTCGTCGTCGGCGACCGGCTCGATCAGGACGACCGGACCGAACACCTCGTCACAGGACACTTTCGCATCGGCTGCGACCCCTTCGAGCACGGTCGGCTCTATCGTCGAGCCCGACCGGCCGCCTCCGGTCAGGACGGTTGCCCCCTGATCGACTGCTTCGTTGATCCAGGACTCGATCCGTTCGGCCGCCTCGACGTTGATCACCGGGCCGACCTGGGTGGCCTCTTCGTACGGGTCACCGGTCTTGAGCCCCTGCACCTTCTCGACGAGTCGGCCCCTGAAGTCGTCGTACACCGACTCGGCCACGTAGACCCGCTGGACGCCGATGCACGACTGGCCGGCCTGGTAGTTCGAGAACGTCGCGACGCGTGTGGACGCCCAGTCGAGGTCGTCGTCACTCGACCAGTCGCGGCAGATCACCGCAGCCGCGTTCCCGCCGAGCTCGAGCGTGACGTGCTTGTGTGGTACCGACTTCTGGATCGACCAACCGACCGGCCCGGAGCCGGTGAACGAGATGACCGGCAGGCGAGCGTCCTCGACCAAACCGGCCGCCTGGTCGTTCTGCACGTTGACGGCGCTCACCATCCCGGCGGGAAGGTCGGTCTCCGCGACCAGCTCGGCCAGCAGCAGCGCCGACAGCGGGGTCTTCGGAGCCGGCTTGAGCACGAGCGGCGCCCCGACCGCGATCGCCGGAGCGACCTTGTGGGCCACCAGGTTGAGCGGGAAGTTGAACGGCGAGATCGCGAGCACCGGACCCCTTGGCACCCGCCGTACATAGGCCAGCCGGCCGGCGGCCGCCTTGTCGGTGTCGAGCCGCATCGCCTCGCCCGACCAGCGACGGGTCTCCTCCGCCGCCAGCCGGAACACCGAGACGGCGCGCCCGACCTCGGCGCGAGCCCAGAGCATGGGCTTGCCGTTCTCGCCGGTGATCAGCTCGGCGAGCTCGTCGGCCCGGTCCGCGATCCGGGCAGAGACATGGGCCAAGGCGTCGGCCCGGACATGAACGGGAAGCGCGGCGGCCTCGGTCTTGAGTGCATCGGCGGCCGCGACGGCGTCCTCGACCTGCTCGGGCGAGGCCCACGACGTCGTACCGACGGCCCGCCCGTCGAACGGGCTGGTGATCTCCAGCGGCTCGGGCCCTTCGACCTGCTTGCCGGCGACCCACAGGGGAAAGCTTCGCGTCATGGTCTCGACGCTAGTGCCTCGGGCAAGTCCGTGCGGTTGTCTGGACGGGACGAGCGGATACTCAGGCTTGTCCAGAGTGGACAGACAACGCGAACCACAGGTCCATCCGGACCGATGGATCGTCGAGGTCGCGGCCCAACAGCTGAGCAGCCTTGCGGACGCGATAGCGCAGCGTGTGCCGGTGGATCCCCAGGGTTCTGGCCGCCGGCTCGAACTGGCCGTGATGAGCCAACCAGACGCGCACGCTCTCCCGCAGGTCGATCGTGGACGTGCGCTCGTACGCCGTCAGGATTTCGAGGGTGGCCGCCGCGAATGCCTCCGCCGCCGCCGGCTCGACGACACCGGACAGACCCAGCCGGGTCAGCTCACCGAACCCCAACGACGGCACCTTGCGAGACCTGGCCACCTGAAGACTGTGCAGGGCCTGCCCGCGAGCTGCGGCGATCTGCATCGTCGGCTGCCGCTCGCTGGACCCCAGCGTGGTGCCCGAGCCGGCCATGGTGATCACCCGTGTCAGCTCGCGCGGATCGCAGACCGCCACGAACACCGCGTCGGCCGTGCCGGGCTGGGTCGGGCCCTGCCACGGGAAACAGTGCGACCGGCCCTCGTCCTCGAGCAGCTGGTGCCAGGTCTCGAGCGCACCGGGCGCCCCCGTCGCAGCGACCACCCAGACCTGGCCGGGGCCGAAGACGGGTCCACCGAGGTCGGCCAGCCAGGGCGCGACCGCGTCGGGGTGCGCGACCGTCAGGGCCATCAGCGCCGTCCGGGCCAGACGGTCGCGTCCACCACCTGCGTGCGCGAGGGAGAACGTCAATAACGCGGCAGCCACGTTGACGAGCGCGCGCTGTGTTGCCGTCGGCGCCGATGCCTGGCCGCTGACGAGATACCCGCGGATCCGCCCGGCCGCTCCGAGCGACTGGATGGTCCGGTGCTCCCCCGCCTCCACCGAGGTGGCGGTGGCGGGTCCCCGTGCCCGAAGCCGGTCGAGGTCGGGCCACCATCCGGCACGCTCGGCGGCCGAGGTACGCCGGGAGGACTCGATGACGTCGCCGTGCGGATCGAGAAGGACCACCCAACCGCCGAGCGCCTTGCCGAGTCGCTCGACCACCCCGGCCGCTCCATGGCGCAACGCCTCCCGGGTGAGCTGTTGCTGCGCCTCGTAGGCCGCCGTCACGTCGGCGTACTGCTCCTTCGCCAGCAGGTCCGAGACCGCTTTGCCGACAGCGATGAACGGCGTCGGCTCGTCGACGGCCACGAGCGGCAGGCCGTGGGTTCGGGCGCTCACCAGGAGCGCGGCCGGGACGCGCTCCTGCACCGTCCCGACGGCGAAGCCGACTCCGACGACGCCGACCGCCATCAGCCGCGCGACATACCGGTCGATGGCCGGCCGCGTCTTGGGCAACCCGATCCCGTTGGTCAGCAGCAGTTCACCGCCCTGGAGATACGGCGTGGGGTCGAGCAGCTCGCTGGTCGCGACCCAACGGATCGGTCGATCCAGGTCGGCCGTCGGCTGGTCCGGCACGAGCAGCTCGAGCCCGAGGTCCGAACGTCGCAGCAGCAGCCCCAGCGTGGCGGTCACTAGGGCACGCTCCTTTCTGCGGATGCCTTGATGGTGTTCGTGGAAGGGACTCGGCGGGGGCCGAGGTGACTGCTCGTGGTGGTCGCCCCTCGAGGGCCTGCATGACACCGCAGCCCTCGGTCCTCCCGAGGT
>JBBSPA010000040.1:0-38696 GCA_038259225.1 Propionibacteriales bacterium | reverse complement strand
TGTCGTGGTCCAGGGTGACCACGATGGTGGCGTTGGCGACACCGTGTTGGGGGTGGCCCTCGGTGGGCAGGTGGTCGATCAGCTCACAGAACGCCTGCCCCATTCGGGTCGAGTAGGGCAGGTCGGTGGGCTGGGGCTGGGCGGTGTCGGGGTGGTGGGTCGGGGTGGCCCGGTGTGGGGTGGCCAGGGCGTCCAGGTACTTCTTCAGCATCGCGGTGGTGATCGCTGGCAGCTGCCGGAACCGGCCCGATCCGGTGCCGTCGGGTGCTATCTGCAGGACGAACTCGGTGCCGGCCCGGGCCGCCTTGTCCTGGGCGGTGAGCTGGGCCTCGATGATCGCGTCGGCGCCTTCGGGGTCGACCACCTCCACGGCATGGTTGGCCAGCTGCTGCAGCTGTTCATAGCCGAGCCGGTGCGCATGGGTGATCAGGTCGCGTTGCAGCCGGTCCACGGCGGCGGCGTCGACGCTGTCGGACACCCGGTGCACCGCTGTGGCGATCACGACCGCCTGCTCGGCCCAGACCTGTCCGCGGACCTGGGCCCGCCGGGTCGGCTCGGCGGCCATCGACGGCCCGTGCAGCGCCCGGGCCGCGGCGACCACCCGGCCCGCCTCAGGTCGCGACATCCGGTGCGTGGCGACCAGGTGCGCCCGGGTCGAGGACGCCCCGACCCGGTGCGCCATCGCCCGGGCGTCCATCTCCCCGACCAGCCGGGCGACCACCTCATCGGCGGCCGCCTTGACCGCCAGCGCCTGCGCCAGGTGCTGGTCCAGGTCGACGTCGGGCGCCGACCACACCGGCACATCCATCAGATCGGCCAGCGCTGTGCCTACCCCTGCCAGCACCGAGGGCAACGGGTCGCCCCCGCCGGTGCCGGAAGTCGCAGGCTGCTGCTCGATGATGCTCATAGACCTCAACCTAGACCGCAGCACCGACAGTCCCGACACACCTGAAACCCCTTGTGCACAACAGGATCCGACCGATCCACCGGTGGAAACGCCACCCGTCGTCGGACGTCTCAGCCCATGCTCTGTCGATCGGGCTCGATGAGCGCGACGACCCGCTGCCAGGCCCTGGCTCTGCCGTGTGACCGAGAACGCAAAGAGCTACCGACCTTCGCTCCGGTAGTGCCTGGTGGGTCCGGCTCACAGCGTCGACGTGCGCCCGATCGTGCCGGATAGGGTCTCTGCATGGACATCACGATTCGTCACAACCCAGGTTTCGCCGTCGCACGCTGCATGCTGTCGCCTGGTGAGACTGTGCGCGCGGAGTCCGGGGCGATGATGGCGACCTCGGCAGCAGTCGCGATCGAGGCCAAGGCCACCGGAGGCCTGATGAAGTCGCTCAAGCGCAGCGTCCTGGGCGGTGAGTCGTTCTTCATCACGACGTACACCGCGCCGCCGGCCGGCGGCTGGGTCGACTTCGCTGCCCGTCTCCCGGGCGACGCGATCGGGCTCCCGGTCTCGGAGGGGCTCAACATCACCCGCGGCAGCTACCTGTGCTCCGACGGATCCGTCGAGATCGACACGTCGTGGGGCGGCTTCAAGAACCTCGCCGGGGGTGAGGGCGGTTTCCTTGTCCGAGCGTCCGGTCAGGGCCAGGTGGTCCTCGCGGCGTACGGCGCCATCGACGCTGCCGACCTTGGCCCGAACGAGTCGATCGTCGTGGACTCCGGCCACATGGTCGCCTGGGACAACAGCGTGCAGACGCAACTGCGCCGCGCCGCTGGTGGCGGGCTGATCCAGTCGGCGAAGAGCGGAGAGGGTTTCGTGTTCGACGTCCAGGGTCCCGGCCGGATCTGGACCCAGTCGCGCAACCCGAGCGAGTTCATTGCCTGGATGACCAACGTGCTGCCCTTCTCGCGCGACTGAGTCGCGGGGACGTGCCGGCCGGTCCTGACATCGGCTCGGCTGTAAGACTGGCCCTTCGATCCGTTCCTTGCCCTCTCGGCGGGGAAGAGGTGTGGCCCGACAGACGCGAGGTACGCCGTGCTCCTGCTGGCCTTCGCCTCTGTCTTGCTCCTGTCCGTCCTCGTCTCCAGCCTCGCACACCGCACGGTGTTGTCCACGGCGGTGATCTTCCTGGTGGCCGGATTCGTGCTCGGCGACGGTGTCACCGGCGTACTGACGCTGACGCCTGACGACGACCTCGTCGGCTCGCTGGCTGAGCTTGCGTTGTTCTCTGTGCTGTTCACGGACGGGATGCGGGTCGGCCTGGCGGACCTGACCTCGGCGTGGCGACTTCCCGGCCGAGCGCTGGCTCTTGGTCTGCCGCTGACGCTGCTGCTGACGTCGGGACTCGCGCACTACGTCGTCGGACTCGATTGGTCGCTGGCCCTGCTGCTCGGTGCCGTCCTGGCACCGACCGACCCCGTGTTCGCGGCCGCCTTGGTCGGGAACGCCCGGGTGCCGTACCGATTGCGTCACCTGCTCAATGTCGAGTCCGGTGTCAACGATGGGCTCGCGCTGCCATTCGTGATCGTGCTCCTCGCGGTGGCTGCCGGGTCGGAGAACCTGCACGCCGTCGAGCTGGGCAGTGAGCTCGCCGTGGGGCTGCTGATCGGTGTCGTCGTGCCGTACGTGGCCATCCGGTTGGAGGGCCTGCGGATCTTCTCGGCGTCGACGGCCTACGAGCCGTTGAACGCCGTCGCGATCGGATTGCTCGTGCTGGCCATCAGCCAGGCGACCCACGGCAACCTGTTCCTTGCAGGCTTTGCGGCCGGGATCACGGTGGCGACCTGCGGCCACCAGCAACGGCAGGCGTTCGAGGAGTTCGGTGAGCTGATCGCGGAGCTCCTCAAGCTGGCTGCACTGTTGGTGTTCGGGGCGTTGATCACCCCACAGCTGCTCGGCGACATCTCACTCGGTGGTTGGACGTTCGCGGTGCTCGCCCTGATCGTCGCGAGGCCGGCCGCTTTGGCGGTCTCGTTCCTCGGGAGCCGGCTGACCATGCGGGAACAGCTCGCCGCGTTCTGGTTCGGACCCAAGGGATTCGCGTCCGTGGTGTATGCCCTGATCGTGCTCAACGCCAACATCCCCGGCGGCACCGGGGTCTTCAACCTGGTCGCCGTCACGGTCGCGCTGTCGATCCTGTTGCACTCCTCGACCGACATCGTCGTCGCGCGATGGTTTGACGAGGTCTCCGAGACGCCACACTGGCACGGCGAGGAGAGAGCTCCGGGCGTCGAGACCGGCTGAGCCTCGCTGGCTGGTGGCCGCCTCTGGTAGGTGGGCCCCGTGGGACTCGAACCCACAACCCGCGGATTAAAAGTCCGCTGCTCTGCCAATTGAGCTAGAGGCCCGCGCGCCGAAGTCGGTTGGCTGGTCGCGCGGAGGACAAGTATGGCCCACCCGGCGGCGCGGACCGGATGCGGCGTACGCGGCTCGAGGTGGGGCGACGGTGACCGCTGATCGTCTACCGCCGGTAGAAAGTCGACCCGCCCCGGGTGCGCACGTGTACCTGACCGAGCCAAGACCGGCCCGATCACTATCGGTGTAGACAATCGTTACCTTCTGTTGACATGCATCGCTGTCGCGAGCACCGTGAAAGAAGGAGCGCCGGTGAGGTTCGACGCCATCGGAGAGGGCAGGTCGCGCTCGTGCGAATCGACGAACATGCTCTGTGCAACATGAAACCAGTCATGGGTGACTGACGATGGCTGGCGTTCGAGATGCCCTGATCGTCGCCAGCTACGACTACGCGGATTCCCGGCTGCGCCAGCTCAGGGCACCACCGCACGATGCGGAGTCCCTGTCTGAGGTGTTGAGCGACCCAGAGGTCGGTGGGTTCCGAGTCCGGCAACTGCTCAACGAGCCATCACACGCTGTGAACCTCGCCGTCGAGGATTTCTTCGCTGATCGCACACCGGCGGATCTGCTGCTCCTGCACTTCTCTTGTCACGGGCTGAAAGATGAAGCAGGCGACTTGTTCTTCGCGACCCTCGACACCAGGCTGGGCCGCCTGGGAGCCACTGCGGTGGCGGCGGACTTCGTCAACCGACGCATGAATCGGACCCGATCACGGCGGGTCGTGTTGTTCCTGGACTGCTGCTATGCGGGCGCCTTCGCACGTGGGATGACCAGTCGGGGTGCTACTGCCTTGCACCTGGACGAGTCGCTTGGCGGCCGTGGGCGTGCGGTGATCACCGCATCAACGGCAATGGAGTACGCCTTCGAGTCCGGCGGGGACCTGATCGACACCTTGGACGTCGGCCCGTCGGTCTTTACGAAAGCGTTGGTGGAAGGGCTTCGCACTGGCGAGGCGGATGCGGATCATGACGGGCTGATCGGTCTGGACGAACTGTACGGGTACGTGTACGACCTGGTGCGAAGCGAGACTCCGAACCAAACGCCGAGCAAATGGGTTCTCGGAGTGCAAGGCGAACTGTTCATCGCCCGGCGCAGCAGCCCCCTGACCCTGCCCTCAAGCCTGCCGGAAGGTCTGCGGGAGGCCATCGCCAGCCCTCTCACCGGGGTGCGGACCGGCGCCGTCAACGAACTCCACGGCCTGCTTGTCGGGCGGCACGTCGGCGTGGCCTTGGCAGCCCACATCGCCCTCGAACGCCTTGCTCAAGACGACAGCCGTCGAGTAGTGACGGCCGCGAAGGCTGCCCTCTCGGGGACCCCAAAGCCCGGATTACCCCCACGCTGGGGCACGGCGCAGGGCCAGCCGGCGAGGACCCGATCCTCAGATGCCGCCACCAGCGAGGACGCCACGACTGCTCCGCCGGCGGAGCAGCCGGGCGCATCTGTTGGCAGTGCTGAAGCCGCCACGCACCATCGCCGCAGGTGGCTTCTCAACTGGAGCGGGCAGTATCGAAAGCCAGTGATGCTTGTTGCCGGCGCGGGTGCTGCTGCCGCCGCTTTCGTCGTCGGGTTCACCATCTTTGGCGGAGACGCCGGTCCAATCACGCCCCTGCCGGTTGACGAATTGGTGATTCCCAAGAAGAGCCCGACCGTCGAACGTCCCGACCTTGAAGTAGTAAACGCGTTCACGCCAGGAGAAAGACCTCTCATTGAGAACGGTGAAAGGCCAACAATATCGCCCGACCGCAAGAAGATTCTATTCATGAGAAAACCGGATGGGTCGAAACTTAATGTGCCCTTCATTATGGATGCGAATGGACGCAACGAACGCCCGTTCATCCGTGGCGGCCCACCGGAATGCCAATACACAACTCGCCCGGCCTGGAGCAACTCCGGTACTCGCGTCGCGATGTTTTGTGTCAACCCTCAGGAGCAAGTCCTAGACGCGAAGATATATCTGTTTAGCCAGGATGGAGAATACAATGGTCAGTACGTGCCGGCGAGTAATCCCTCGACCGTCGGATTTCTCACATGGGTTGGAGACGAGGGGATCGTCTACGTCGGGATGAGTTCCCAGAGACAGGGCTGGACGTCTCTATGGTGGTTACGGACGCTTCATGGAAGCACACCTGAGGAGGTGTCAAAAGGCTGGAAGAAGGGATCGTATGACCTCCCAGACTGGTCGGAGAAACACGGACTGCTCTTCCAGCGAAAGGATGACCCAGAACACTATGATGAATCGGGTCATCTCGGAGTTTGGAGCATGAGGAAAAATCAGGACCCCGTGGAATTCACGCCCGGAGAACTCCGTGGTACAGAAGTGAAGAACGATGTCTTCCGTGGTGCGGCCTGGTCGCCAGACGAACAGGAGTTGGCCTTCTGGTGGCTACCGAGTCTCCACGAGCAGCGGCTCAGCACCGTTTCATTCAGGGATCGAGACGATCCCGATCGATGGAACACCCCGTATACAGACGAGATCACAGGTGCCGATGAGGACCCGCCGCAGGGCAAAGCTCAGCCGGCTTGGGGAACTCTGTAGTCAGTCGGTCACGTGAGGGCTCCGTGACGAGTGAGCCACTCATCGATCAACCTGCTTTGTTGCTCCGGGCTGATTCCGCTCAGCTTCAGAACGTCACCCCCGAGGCTGATCTCCACCGTCCGGTTGTTCTGGCTGGACCAGGCCGCGACCCGCTGGATGACGGACCGAAGCGCCGCCGGTCCCAGGTTCACGGTCAGCCAGCCAGCGACGATGGCGAGACCGCCCTTGGACGACTCCGGCGCTTCCTCTCCTCCGAGCGTGTCGACCGTGGCGACGTCGAGCTCCAGCAGGTCTTCGCGAAGCAGCAGCACCTTGTCAGCCAGCTCCTCCATGTCGCCGTCGGGCAGCGCCACCACCTGTACCAGGAGATCGTGGTCCGCGAGGTCATGGCGTTCGCTCACGAATTGCCCTCCTGACGTCTGAGGAGTCCGAGACAGCGATCCTTGGTTCGTCCTTACTTTCAGTGTGCACCTGATTGCAAGGGGCTACGGAAGCGGCTTGTCGTAGAAGTCAACGAGTGAACTCGAGGCGGACCGTACCGTCGTCGGGCAGCACGATGATCTTGTTGTCCGGGAGCGACCAGTCGACCGGCATCAGATAGAACTTCCCACCCGACTCTTGAAGTATCCGCAGTCCGTCGTAGCGATAGCGGTACGCGGAGTCGTCCTGCGAGAACCAGACCTTGCTGACGCCGGGGCCCTCGATCTGGAGGTCCTTGTTGCTGTAGACGACGACCCCTGTCCGTTGCGGGAGACCCGCGACGACGTCGTGTGCCAAGCCGCGGCCGACGACGCCGGCGAAGTTCGCGAGCTCCCAGAATAGTGACAAGGTGACGAGCGCCCCGATCAGCGCCTTCATCAGCGGTGCATGCCAGGCAGCCAGCGACCGTGGGAGGGCGCCGTTGCCGTTGCCCGCAAGCTCGTCGATCCGGCGGACCATCGCCACGGAGTAGGTCGCCAGGAGGATCCCGAGGGTGAACGAGAGCGGGACGATCAAGTCGCGTGCCCCTGGCCAGATCAGCCCGGCGACCCCGCCCAGCAGCGGCACGGCGAGCCAGCTCGCCCTGAGTGCGCCGAACACCTGCCGGGTCGCCCTCGCCCCGGCCCGACCATGGTTCTCCAGGCTCGCCAGAAGCCGCTCGTGTGCCAGCAGCCAGCACACGCCGACCGCCGCCGCCAGCAGGAGCGGCACGTACAGCGTATTGATGCTGCGCAGCAGGTAGTCCCTCGTGGACATTCCGAGCACGCTCTCGTCGATGCCCAGCTCCCGGGCCTCCACATAGCTGCGAGCCCAACCGAAGTACACCAACAGTGCGGTGGCGACCGTCAACGGCGGTCCGAACGCCCCCACGACGGTCAACGCGGTGCGTAGTGCCGTGGTGGTCGGCGATGTCTCGGACCCGATGACGGTACGCCGGTCCGGCCTCGTCTCCTGCGCGGCACCAGGCCGAGGAGAACGGAGCAGGCGCGACGACCGCGAAGCAGTCACCCGGACCCGCCGGCAACGTACTCGAACACCTGACCGGCTGGGCTGGTACGCCGCCCACCTGGCGACTCCACCGTGATCCGCACCCTGCCCGGGTTGTCCGCCGGTGGCGACGTCACGAAGACCGAGTCGAAGCTGGCCTGCACATCGACCCCGGGGGTGTCGCCGAAGCAGACCGCGGTCACGCCCATCATGTTGACGCCCGACACCTCGACCGAGGTGCCACCGCTCAAGGGACCGCTAGCCGGCGTACCCGACGAGTCGCCGGCCGCTACGCGTGTCACGCTCCATGGACACGCGGTCCCGGCAGCTGCGACGACCCTGACGCGTCCGCTTGCACTTTCCTCGTGCGCAGCGACGACTCTCCTGAGCAGTCCGAACGCGGCGCTGTGGCGACAATCCAGACCGCCGGTGGCCAGGGTCGACTCAGCAGTAGTGAGCTCGTTGGCGGCGGACGTCCAGAACTGGTCCTTACCCTCGAAGGCGGCGAAACACGCATCCGCGAGACCGCGGTACAGGGGTCTGACGCGATCCGCGGACAGGTCACCAAGGCTGTCATTGGCGGCAAGGTCGCTCAGGAACGCGCAGTCGCGGACCTGCATCACGGCGTACCAGTCGACCGGTGGTGGCGCATCGGGGGAGGCGGGTCCGAAGGGCGCCCAGGAAACGGTCGGCTGGGTGGTTGACGTGTGCGTGGTCGGCGCCGTCGAGGACGTGGAGCGCGTCGCACCCGACGTGCTCGGCCGCACGGTCGTAGAGGGAGCGCTGCTCGATGACCGAACAGTCCCGGATGGTACAGCCGGCCCGGACGGTTCGGACGGCCCGACGGTGGACGAGCCAGACGAGGTCGGGGAGGTCGAGGAGGTCGACGCATGGGACGTGCCCGGGCCTGCGTTCGACGTGACTACCTCCGACGAGCCGTCAATCGCGTTGTCGTCGCCGTGCGAACCGCAGGCCGCTGCCACGGCACACACGATCGCCACGGTCAGTGCCGTCGACGTCTTCGGTCTGCGCATGTCCATCCCCCCGAACGGTGCATCGCCCCTGTCGTCCAGGATGGACCCGCCCCGGACAGTGTCAAGGGAGTTTCGCGCGCGCCAGGTGAGGCCTGCCAGGAAACAGATCGGTCACGGACACGGCATACTCGTGCGATGCGCCTGACTCGCCTGGCCCAGCTCGGGACTGCCGTGGCCGTCACGATCTGTCTGGTCGGGACCGGCTCGGCGACCTCGATCGCCGACGGCGCCCGGCTGCGGACGGCACCGCAGACGCCGACGACTGGTGCTCGCGACCGGGGTCCTGCGCCGCCGGCCGGCAACCCGAACGGCCATGTCCCTGTCCCCGCCGCCGCCCGCGCCGTCAGCACGTCTCACCCCGACCACGTGGTGGGTCGTGGGTCACCGCGCAGTTGCACGTCTGACGCGGTCGTGCGGGCGATCCGAGCCGGTGGCGTGATCACCTTCAACTGCGGTCCGCGGCACAAGACGATCCGGTTGGCCCGTACGGCAGCGGTGCGCAACGACCATCGCCCGCGCGTGGTCATCGACGGCGGCGGAAAGGTCACGTTGAGCGGCGCCGGCAAGCACCGCATCCTCTACATGAACACGTGCGACCCGCGACTCGGCATCACCACCTCGCACTGTCAGGACCAGTCCACGCCGCGCCTCGTCCTGCAAAACATCACGCTCGCGAACGGCAACTCGATCGGTTCCCGGCGTGACGGTGGAGGCGGCGGCGCCGTGTTCGTCCGCGGCGGCCGTCTCAAGGTGGTCAACTCACGCTTCTTCAACAACCGGTGCGAGGCGACCGGGCCGGACATCGGTGGCGCCGCGATCCGCGTGCTCGACCAGTTCCACGACAGGGCCGTCTACGTCACCCACAGCACGTTCGGCGGCGCCGCGGACTATGGCGGCGTCTGCTCCAACGGCGGCGCGCTGTCGAGCATCGGCGTCACCTGGGTGGTGCTCAACAGCCTGATCACCAACAACCGCGCGATCGGTAGTGGCGCCAACCCACCCCACCAGGGGACTCCGGGAGGCGGCAGCGGTGGAGGGATCTACAACGACGGCAACCGGTTCCGGCTGTCCGTCCGCGGCACGGTGATGCGGCACAACCGAGCACGTGAGGGTGGCGGTGCGATCTTCTTCGTGAGCAACGACCGCACGGGCACGCTCCTGATCGCACGCTCCATCCTGAAGAAGAACCCGAGCCTCGGCTTCGAGACGGCCGGCTACCCCGGCATCTTCTTCATCGGCCGCGGACATCCCCGGGTACGCCGCTCGACCATCGAGTGACGAACCAGCCTGACCCGCCCGCTGCGAGGCTACCGTGGGGACATGAGCGATGACCCGTACGCCGGCTGGGCCCTGATCGTCGTCGACGCGCAGCAGGGCTTCGACGACCCGGCCTGGGGCGCGCGCAACAACCTCGGCTGCGACGACAACATCGCGGCTCTCGTCGACGACTGGTCCAGTCACGACCGACCGCTCGTCTACGTCCGCCACGACAGCACCGAGGAAGACTCGGCCCTGGCGCACGGCACACCAGGCAACGAGCTGCGCAGCTACCTGGGCAAGGCCGAGCCCGACCTGCTGGTGTCGAAGCAGGTCAACTCCGCGTTTCACGGGAGCCCCGACCTGCACGCGTGGCTGCTGGATCAGCGAGCCGCCGGCATCGTCGTGTGCGGGATCACGACCAACCACTGCTGCGAGACGACAGTGCGCGTCGGTGCCAACCTCGGACACGACGTGCTGTTCCCGATCGACGCGACGTTCACCCATGACCGTCGACACCCCGACGGCACGACGCTGTCGGCCGACGAGCTCACCCGCGCGACCGCAGCGAGCCTGCACGACGAGTTCGCCAACGTGACCAGCACTGAGGAGATTCTCGCGGGGCGTGCCAGACCGATCGACTGACTGCGCCGCGGGGACGTCTGGCGGCAGGCAACACGCGCGAAACGTGCGGTTATCCCCCTAGGACGAGACCGGTCGGACTTCATGTCGGGTCGTACGCCGGCTTCGGCCTCACGAACGGGATGCGCGCGCTGTTCACCTTGTGCTTGACGACTCCGAGCATGGCAGGGAGCAGCGTGATCGAGGCCAGCATCATGACCGCGACCATGATCGCCGAGCCGTAGCCCATCATCGGGATCTCCGAGACCTTGAGGCCGAGCATCATCGCGACGCGTGAACCGAACGCCACGGCGAGATTGACGACGGCCATAGGATGCCAATCAGCTCGCTGTTGCCGGTGGGCTGGACGTTCGCGTAACTGGCGGCGATCACGTGCGGACCGTCGGCGAGCTTCCTGGCGGCCTGCTCGGCCGCCCGCTTGGTAGCCGTTGGCTACCTGTCGCGTGTCTCGGCCGCCCGCGCGATCAGGTCGGCGGCTCGGCGTACACCGTCCCGTCCCTGGATCACAGCCGCCTCGTCGCGCAGCCGGGCGTGCAGGGCAGAGTCCTCGAGCAGCGTCGCCAGTGCGGCGGTCATGTCGGCGCGGCTGAACCGGTAGGTGTCGAGCCGGATGCCGTGCCCGGTCTCGTGGACTCGCTGTGCATTGTCGTACTGGTCCCAGAACAGCGGCAGCACGATCATCGGCTTGCCGAAGTGCAGCGCCTCGGTCGTCGTGTTGTTGCCGCCGTGGGTGATCACCAGGTCGACCAACGGCAGGATCAAGGTTTGCGGCAGGAACTCCTGCCCCCACATGTTGTCGGCAAGCTCATACGCCGCATGCTGCGGTCCGGTGGAGACGATGTAGCGGTGCGGCGTTCGCGCGAGCACGTCGACCAGCCGTTTCATCAAGTTGACGTCGGCACTGCCGAGGGAGCCCAGCGAGAGGTAGATCAACGCCGAACCCGCGGGACGGTCACGCAAGGCCGCCGGCAGTTCGAAGCCCTCGTCCGTGGTCCGCACGCTCGAGTCCAGCCGGTGCCAGGTGCCGTCGAGCCGCCGCTTTGACGTGTAGTCCATCGTTTCGGGGTAGACGTACAGGTTGAGGTCGGGTGAGACGTGCACGAAGTCGAGATCATCCAGAGCAGGGGCACCCTGCTCCTGCACCCACGCGTCGTACGCCGTCCAGGTCGCCCGATGCGTCCGGTCATACTCCTTCCGGAACGAGTCCCAGCTGCTCGGGTCGTCCGCGGGCAGACCCGAGAACGTCGGTGGCACGCCAGGCCCCTTCATCTCCAGCGGGTTGCACGACATGATCCGTACGAACGGTGCGCCCGTGGTCATCAGGGCAGGGAAGCTGACGACATTGTCGAGGACCACGGTGTCAGGGTCCACGTCGGCCAGAATCCGCTCGAGCTGAGGCTGGCAGTGGATCGCGCCGTCGATCAGGGCCTGGTACGTCGGTTGGACGAACGTCGCGAGCTGGTCGACGGTGGGCTTGCGGAACTCCGGAGACGTCTCACGGATGAACTCCTTCCAGAACGCGCCGGCGTCCTGGTCCTCGGTTCCTTCCGCCGTCGGCGCCAGGTCAACCAGCGCCTCCTCGAATCCGAGCGGTGCCAGGCGACCTCGCCAGGACGACTCGGCGGCGAACACCACCCGGTGTCCGCGCTCGAGCAGCACGGCGCCGATGCCGATGCAGTTGTTGGTCGGCCCGTACGCCGACTCAGGCATGAAGACGATCGTGCGAGGTGTCGGGTCGGCCATCACATCGCCCAACCTAATACCGGAGCGAACCCTCAGCCGGACGCTCCAGGCGAGCGGCCAGCATGCCTGACGCATGTGTTGACATGCTAGTAGCATGTTCTGATGAGCAAGATGTTGCAGGTTCGCGACGTGCCTGACGACGTGCATGCAGAACTTCGTCGCCGCGCCGCCGCGGCAGGAATGAGCCTGTCCGACTTCACCAGGCAGGAGCTCTCTCGACTGGCGAGGCGGCCCTCGCTCGAAGAACTGCTGCATCGAGCCGCACGTCGTAACGGCGACCCGATGACCTTCGCCGCTGCACGCGAAGCGGTTACGGCCGAGCGCCCCCTCGAGTGATCGTCCCCGACGCGTCCATCGTCGTGTCGGCGCTGCTGAGCACCAGTGGCGCCGGGGCTCGTGCTCGGGAGCGACTTCGCCAAGATCCCGATCTGCACGTGCCGCACCTGCTAGACGTCGAGGTCACTGCAGCGTTGCGCCGGAGGGTCCGCCTCGGCCAGACCGGCGTCGAGGTCGCCACCGAAGTCATGGCTGACCTCGCTGACCTCGCGGCCCTGCGTTGGGACCACGAACCTCTCCTGCCCCGAGTCTGGGAATTACGGGACAACGTCACGCCGTATGACGCTGTCTACGTCGTGCTCGCTGAGATGCTGGACGCTCCGCTCGTCACCAGTGATGTCCGACTTTCCCGTGCCCCGGGACTTCGATGCCGGATCGATGTGCTCACAGACTGAACAGCACGGCACGGCGACCTCGTGGGAACAGGGCGAGCCCGTTCAGCGGGAGTCGACTCGGCAGGGCTTCTTGGCAATGAAGGTCACGTGGACCTCCCGGTCACCGTCGACGGTGAGCATCTCCTGGCACTTGCCGGTCGGTGGGTCGAGGTAGCCGCAGTTCCCGTCGCACGGCCGGAGCGCTCCCTCGAGCCGGTAGGTGCCGGGCTCCAGACCGGAGAACGTGAACGTGTCATGGCTGTCCGGGTCCACGGTGTAACGGTGACCCGCAGCGTCGACGAGCTCAACCTGCGGCAACGCTCCTTCGGTGAACACAGGTCCCCGCGGGCTGTGCCTCTGCTCGGTGGTGACTGTGACTGTCGCCACGGTCGACGATGTCGTGCCCGGTGCCGGTTGACCATTCGCCGCTCCCTCGGCACCGGCGCACCCGGTCGCGAGAACAGCCACTACTGCGAAGATCTGACGTAGGCCCATGCGGGTTGGACGACGCGTTTGTCCCCGCGGTTCCGTCCGTGACGTGGGTGGTGCCCCCGGATGGAGGGCTACTGCGGCGGGTGCGGCGAGCCCGGTCTCGCCAGTGCTTCGAGGTCCAAGCGACCTACGACGACGTCGGCGGCCACGTCGGCGAGCTTGCGGTTGTGGTCTCGTGAGTAGGTGCGCAGCGCGGCGAACGCCCCGTTCATGTCGAGCTGACCGAACTCGGCCACTACACCCTTGGCCTGCTCGATGATCACCCTGCTGTTCAGCGCGGACTGTAGCTGGTCGGCCAGCTGCGTGGACCGCGCGATCGAACGTTGTTGCAGAATCGCGATCGTCGCCACATCGGCCAGCGCCTGCGCGATCCGCTGCTCGTGAGCGGACAACGGAGGAGGGTGCGTCCGGAAGAGGTTGAGGCTGCCGATCGTCTCGTTCCTGAGCCGCATCGGAAGCGCGTGCACGGAGGTGAACCCGTGAACCTGGGCGGCGGCGGCGAAGCGTGGCCAACGCGCGCGTTTGGCGCCGATGTCGCCGATGTTGACCGGACGTGCGGTGCGCATGCTGTCCAGGCACGGACCCTCGGCGTTCTGGATCTGCAACAGCTCCAGCAGTCGCGTCTCCTCGCTGGACGAAGCGACCACCTGGAGCCTTCCCCGCGGGTCAGGGATCAACAGTGCTGCCGCCGGTGTATCCAGGAGCTCGACGCAGGAGCGGATCAGTGAATCCATCAGGTCGACGACGTCGAAGTCGTCGACGAGCGTGTCAGCCAGGTCGACGAAATGCTCTGCGAGCCGAGCGTCGCGACTCGAGTCCCAGGTGGAGGCCTCGATATCATCAAGGCCCGTCATGACTCCTCCTTCGTCATCCGGCGGCGGCGCGACACGACATCAGCAGCAAGGCGATCGACCGGCACGGACTCTTCAAACGCAGCTGCCCTCAGCTGGAGCAGCGCAGTCTCGATGGGGATGCCCAGCTGTTGCGTCATCGTCCCGGCCGCCTGATGCACGACCCAGTGGTAGGCAGCGCCTTCGGCGTCGCTGTCTTGTCCGGTCTCCGAGGCGTTGAGGTTGAGCAAGGCAGTCGAGGTCTCCTGCGCAGCTTCCTGCGCCCAGACGACCTGCCGCTTGCTGAGGCTTCCGGGCATCTGGCGGTAGAGGTTGATGGAGCCGAGCTTCGTTGCTCCCACGGCCAACGGCAGCCCGAAGACAGCGTGCACTCCTGAGGCGATCGCCTCAGCCCGAAAGCCGGGCCACTGCTCGCCCCGCGCCGCGTCCCTGGACAGATCTGCGACGAAGACAGGTCGCCCTGTGGCCGCGGCGTCCAGGCACGGCCCCTCTCCCAAAGTGAACTGGATGTCGTCGATCCTGGTCGCGAGGGCGTCGCTGGTCCAGACCGTGCCGCTGTAGCCGCGCGCGGTGGTCACGGTGACGGCGCCTCCGTCGACGTGGACGGCCTCGATGCACTCGGCGCAGATCCGGCCGATCATCCGCGCTCGATGCCGCGGAGTCGCCTAAGGGTGTCAAGACATGCCCCGCCATGTCGATCACCCCAATGCGATGGATCGGCGCGCGGACGTCCCGAGCGCCTGTCCAGCATAACTCCGGGCCGCGTCGATGCGAGTGCGCCGGGGAGACATTCTGCTCGCCCTGGCAACCGTAAGTCGCTAATATGTCGGAGACCGAGTTGCCGTCCGGACATCAAGCAGTTTCCCGGTCCTGTGCAGTCTTACTGTTCCAGGAGTCCGATGTCCCCACATGTCGGCACGGTCCCGTGCCGCGACCAGTTCATCCGAGCCCTGCTCGGCCTCGCGGTCGGCTCGATCATCTCGGAGCTGTTCAGCGACCCCGCGTGCGCTGTCCGCGGCTCGACGCGATGCCAGGTGCGAGCGTCCGGCCGTGGATTGGTTCCGCTGCCCACTGAGGGGTAGGTCAGCGGTCCCGGGGGGCGGGGTGGGTCAGCCGCCCCGCCCCGTCTGGGCGCCGTCGACCCGATGAGTTGCCAGCGCTCTGATCGTGGCCGCCAGGGCTGCGGGGTCAGGCGACGTGTTGGTGACCAGTGCCTGGAGGACGAGTCCGTCGACGAACGCGCAGATCGTGGTCACTGTGGTCCGGTCGCTCGTCCACGTGCTGACCAGCTCGGCCAGATCGGTCATCCAGCGCCGGGCCGCGGGGCGTAGCGCCGGGGTTCGCGCGGCATAGAGGAACAGCTCGTATTCCGCCAGGCACCGTGCGCGGTCGGTCTCGTAGTCCTCGACCAACCAGCGTGCCAGCGCCATCACCGGGTCGTCAGCGGCCGCGATCGCGACCAGAGCGACCTTGCT
This sequence comes from Propionibacteriales bacterium, assembly GCA_038259225.1. Taxonomy (GTDB): domain Bacteria; phylum Actinomycetota; class Actinomycetes; order Propionibacteriales; family Nocardioidaceae; genus JANLYC01. Next base: position 23,182 of record JBBSPA010000040.1, on the reverse strand, counting down.
CTGCTCATCGGCCCACAGCAACGCTGCCTCGAGAAGGTCGTTGATCGTGTCGAAGTGGTACGCCGCCGAGGTGGCCGGCAGCCCAGCGACCCGGGTGACGTTGCGATGCGTCACTCGTCCGATCCCTTCGCGCTCGATCACGAGCAGCGTTGCGGCAATCAGCGCCGCGCGGGCTCTCTCACCTTTGGCCTGTCGTCCGTCGACCCGCACCTCTGCGGTCACGCGGAACCGCCGAGCTCCAAGGCGGCCACGCCGAGCACGACGGCGAACAGCCCGGCCGCCTGGATCGAGGTCAACCGCTCGTCGAACCAGACCACGTCGACCATCACGATCAACGCGACCCCGATCGCAGACCAGGCCGCGTACACGATGCCAAGGCTCATCCCGCGTGTGAGGATCACCGCGAGCAGCCAGAACGACAGCGCGTAGCCGCCGACCACGACGATTGACGGGACCAGCCGGGAGAACCCCTCGGACGTCTTCAGCGCCACGGTGGCGGTCACTTCGGCGAGGATGGCTGCACCGAGCAGCCCCCAGGTGAACATGATGACTCCTACTGAAAGAAAATTGAACGAACGCTCAAATACTATCAACAGTGCGCCACCGGCTCAACCCGGCAAGCGGATCGGTAACGTCGACCTCAAGACCACGAGGAGTGTCATGCACCAGTCACCGAAGATCTTCGTGGGCGGCCGCCTCGTCGCGTCCGCGGATGCATCCGTCTCAGTCCTCGACGCGGGCTTTCAGTCCGGCGACGCGATCTGGGAGGGGTTGCGCGCGTACGCCCGGGTCGTTTTCCGGCTCGAGCAACATCTCGACCGGCTCGAGCACTCCGCCCAGGCCTTGCGGATCGCCCTGCCCGGTGGTCGTGCCGGCGTGCGCGCCGCCGTCGCGGAGACGCTGGACGCCAACGCGATCACCGACGACACCCATCTGCGGCTGATGGTGTCCCGCGGCACCCGGTCGACGTCGGGGATGGATCCGGCAAACGCGCCCGCCGTGGGCACGCTGGTGATCGTGCCCGAGCACAAGCCGGTCGAACTCGATCCGGCTCCGCAACGTCTGCGGACCGCCAGCATCCGGCGGCCGCAGCCGCAGGTCCTGGATCCGAGCATCCACCACGCCAACCAGCTCAACTCGATCCTGGCCCGACTCGAGGTGATCGACGCTCCTGACGTGGACGCGGCCTTGATGTTGGACACGCACGGCTTCGTGGCCGAGGCAGACACCGCCAACCTGTTCTGCGTCCTGGACGGTCGACTGGTCACACCGACGCCCAGCGCATGCCTGCACGGCATCACCCGCGAGGTCGTGCTGGAACTAGGACGGCGCACCCCACGCGGTGGCCTGGAGCGCCAGCTCACGCTGTTCGACGTGTACCGCGCCGAAGAGGTCTTCCTCACCGGAACCGTGTGCGAGCTCGTGCCCGTCACGAGTGTGGACGGACGCGACATCGGGACCGGCAAGCCCGGTCCGGTCTGGAGGTCGCTGTTGGACGCCTACCGAGAAGTCGTTGCCGCTGAGACTCGCGAGGTCTCCACCGGCCCGTAGCCTGGATCTATGGGACACCCTGACCGACATCGGCTCTACTTTGCGCTGATGGGAACTTGTCTGGCCCTGATTGGCCTGGCGTGGTTCGTCGTGCGCTTCTTCTCCACCCCTGCCGCGATCGCGATGAGTGTGGTCGCGGCGGTGATTCCCCCGATTGCCGCGATGGTCGGCAACCGAAGCTGACGCGCCTGGTCCGGAACAGATCTTGGCAAAGGGGACGAACATGACCCCAACCGTCGCTAATCTGTGCGCGCGATCAAAGACCACATCGGAAGGAAGCAGATGAAGAAGCTCTTGGGGGGCGTCGTGGCGGGCATCATTCTCGCGGCGGGGCTGAACGGCGGGGTCGCCAGCGCGGCGACCACCTTCAACGACAATCCGAACGACGCCGGCCTGCACATCGACATGAAGCGGGTAGCGGTGTCGCGCGCGTCGGGCAAGGCCGTCATGGTGAAGACGACGTTCTCCGACTTCGGCAAGCGGCTGAACGCGGTCCAGTACTTCTTCGACACCAAGCGCTCGCACGCCGGGCCGGAGTACGGCGCGCTGATCTACCGCGGCAAGGACAACGACGGCATCAAGCGGGTCGAGATCTACCCGATGACCTCGTTCAAGAAGCGTGGGGACGGGCTGATCCAGTGCAGGTGGCGCTACCGCTGGTACTACAACGGGGAAGGACCGGGCTACTTCAACGCCAAGTTCCCCCTCGGCTGCTTCAAGGGCAACGGTGCGAAGTTTGTCCGGGTGCACGTGAAGACCTGGAACTTCACCCGCTACAAGGGCAAGGGGGCACATCGTCGTGGCGTGTATGGGGCGTTCGACAACATGGGCGTCGCGAAAGCCTGGACGCGGGCCGTCTGAGCCGCCTTCGGGCTGCGGTCAGTGCCGCAGGTCGATGACGATCCGGTTAGGCGAGTGCAGCACGAAGACCCGGAAATCCGCGCGGCGGCTCAGCGCCAGCCCGAAGGACACGATCCCCTCGAAGTCGCCGGTGAACGCGACTCCGCGTAGCACCGGAAGATCGAGACGCCGTAGCTTCGGGCCTTCGTAAACCGAGTCACCCTGGCTGTTGTGCGCGACTGCAGGGCGCAGGGCGATCTCCATGTGGCGGCGACCGGGCAGCCGGACCCGTTTGCCGCTCGGGTCATAGCGCAGTACGCGGACGTACTGCATCCGATAGCCAGGGACCTTTCCGCGCAGATCGATCACGACTCGGTCGAAGCGCGGGTGTTCGCCCCAGCGCAGGTCGACCACCTTGGGAGGCGGGGTCGGGTGACGGTGCGTGACCACGGGCGTGGTGTCCCAGGTTGGTCGTGCCTGGGCAGTGGGCACCAGCCCTGCCGTCCCGAGGAGGGTCAGCGCGATGACAGCGGCGGAGCGGGAGATGAGCGACATGAAGGTCTCCTCGGGTTTCGATGGTTCGTCGTACGGCTGATCGTGGATGGTTCCTTGTGAGTGTCCGCTCCCGATGCAAGTAGCCCGCGAGGGCTATCCGCGGCCGCCGGGGCCGGTGATCGTGGCCGGTCCGGTCACAATGGCGCCTCAGGGGACAGGTTGGAGAGCTGGCCGACCGATAGGTTTTGCGTGACACCCTGGCAACCAGGGGCCGACGTTCGTGCTGAGAGAGGAGCAGTCAGGTGACCGAGCGGGCTGGCCGGAGTACCGGCGTCGTCTCGCGACTTCTTGCACGATCGGAGAGATCGGAGAAGAAGTCCGCGGGTTCGGCTGCGCTCCCGGCGCGGGTCTCGCTACGCTCGTCGTACTCCGCACGACCCCTCATCGCCCGGACCGTCCCAGGCACCCTGTCGGAGGCTGAGGGAAGCGCGGTGATTCAGCCGTGACCGATCAGCCGACCGACGCAACCGGTGACGAGACCCCGGAGGATGCGAATGATGACGTGCCCGTGACCGACCAGCTCGACGTCACCGTTCACGACACCGAGGTGCTCGCAGAGATCGAGATGATGACCAACTTGATCATCGCCACCTCGGAGTCCGACGGGCCGTTGCCGCAGCTGCGGATCGACGAGATCCTCGGCGTCGACGACGACGTACCACCCATCTGACCGCACTGGGGGTGTGCCGGAAGCGAGGGCGACACGCGCGGCACGTCGCGCCAGGTGATTGCGCGCTCGAGCCGGGCACCCCCTAGCATTGCCCTGGACTTTTTGGCCGCCGACGGGAGAGTGCCGTGCCCCTGCGTTTCCGCCCGACGGACACGTCGTTCTACGACTTGTTGAGTGAGTCTGCGAAGAACCTTGTGAACGGCGCCGAGCTGCTGGCCGAGATGTTGCCCAACGGCGCCGACCGCGTCGACATCGCCGCCCGGATGCGGGAGGCGGAGCACCTCGGTGACGATACGACCCACGGCATCGTTCGCAAGGTCAACACCACCTTCGTCACGCCGTTCGACCGTGAGGACATCTACCGGTTGGCGAACGGGCTCGACGACGTCATGGACTTCATGGAGGAGGCTGTCGATCTCGTCCTGCTCTACGAGATCACCGAGCTGCCCGGCGACATCGCCAACCAGGTCGAGGTGTTGCAGCGCGCGGCGGAGCTGACGGCCGACGCGATGCCGCGGTTGCGCACGATGCGCGACCTGGAGGAGTACTGGATCGAGATCAACCGGCTGGAGAACGACGGCGACAAGTCGTACCGCCGGATCGTCGCGAAGCTGTTCAACGGCCAGTTCGACGCGTTGACCGTGATGAAGCTCAAGGACGTCGTGGACTCGTTGGAGGCCGCGATCGACGCGTTCGAGTCCATCGCCAACATCGTGGAGCAGATCGCGGTCAAGGAGTCCTGACGGATGGAGCTCACGCTCGTCGTGTCCGTCGTGATCATCGCGCTCGTCTTCGACTACACCAACGGGTTTCACGATGCCGCCAACGCGATCGCGACGTCGATCTCGACGCGCGCGCTGACGCCTCGGATCGCGCTGATCCTGGCGGCGGTGATGAACTTCGCCGGCGCGCTGCTCGGTCAGGAGGTCGCGAGCACGGTCTCGGACGTGATCACGCCGCCGAGCGGCTCGCACGGCCTGGTCATCGTGCTGGCCGGACTGATCGGTGCGATCACGTGGAACCTGACCACCTGGTACTTCGGGCTGCCGTCCTCGTCCTCGCACGCGCTGATCGGTGGGCTGGTCGGAGCGGCGCTCGCCTCGGGCAGCGTCGTGGCCTGGACCGCCATTAAGGAAAAGGTGCTGATCCCGATGGTGGTCTCACCCCTGGTCGGCTTCTTGCTGGCGTTCGCCTTGATGACGCTGATCATGTGGGTGCTGCGCCGACGCAACCCCGGGCGCGTCAACCGGGGTTTCAAGATGGCGCAGACCGTCTCGGCAGCCGCGATGGCGCTAGGCCACGGGCTGCAGGATGCCCAGAAGACGATGGGCGTGATCTTCCTGGCTCTCGTGACGACGGGTCACGCCTCATCCGGTGACGGGCTTCCGTTGTGGGTGATCATCGCCGCGGCCACGGCGATCTCGCTGGGCACCTACTCCGGTGGCTGGCGGATCATGCGGACGATGGGGCGTCGGATCATCCATCTCGACCCGCCCCGCGCGTTCTCGGCGGAGGTGACCGCCGCCTCGATCCTGTACGTGACCGCCTACGTCTACCACGCGCCGATCTCGACGACGCACATCATCACCTCCGGCGTGATGGGCGCGGGGGCGACCAAGCGGCTGTCCGCCGTGCGTTGGGGCGTGGCGAAGACCATCGTGGGCGCCTGGGTCATGACGGTCCCCGCGGCCGGACTCGTGGCCGCCGGCGTGTACGGCCTCACCCATGTCGTCCTCCCCTGACCCCTTGGGGTTTGCCTAGTTAACTATTCGGGTGGCTTGTGAACTAGGCAAACCTGGCTTGGGAACTGTGGATTTGCCTTGCGGAGATGGCCGGGCGGGCTGACCGGTGCCCGAGCGCCGGCCAGCAGCTAGGGCGTCGGGTGGTGCTCGACCGACTCGACCCTGCCGTTTCGGCGATGCAGGACGAGCAGGCCCCCCGGCTCCAGCGCCGCAGGGTCCTGGCCGACCGCGTCCTGGATGTCGGGCAGCACAGGTCGGTGCGAGCAGATCGCCACTCGCTTGGTGCCGCCGAGCTCACGCAGGACGCGGGCGCGCATCGCGGTCTCGTCGAACGACTGCTCCGACAGGCTCGGGTCGAGGCGCAGCCGGGCCTGATGCGCGTTGACGTACGGGAGGACGGTGTCGACACAACGCAAGGCGTCGCTGGAGATGACACGACGGACGTCGTACGCCGCGAGCAGTGGCACCAGCCGGTGCGCCTGCTCCTTGCCCTCGGCCCTGAGCGGCCGCTCGGCGTCATCGTGCCGCCACGCCTTGCGGCTGCATGCGTTCGCGTGCCGGATCAGCAGCATCGGCGAGGTGTCGTACACCGTCTCGAGGAAGGCCTCGAGCAAGTCGGAGTCGTAGGAGTACGAGAGGGTGCGCAGCGCCTTCGACACCGGCAGCCAGCGCAAGTCGTCGATCTCGTTGTTCGGTTGGAAGTCGTCGATGAGGGCCGACTTCGGTACCTTCGCACACCAGTACTGCACGGTCTTGTGCGAGCTGGCCCCGGACACCGTGTAGTGCACGTCGGGGAGCCTGGGCCCGAGGCGCACAGCGAGGCCCGTCTCCTCGTGGACCTCGCGGACGGCGGCGGCGTACCACGCCTCACCCTGGTCGAGCTTGCCCTTCGGGAACGACCAGTCCTCCCAGCGGGGGCGATGCACGAGCAGGATCTCAGGCTCCTTGTGCCCCTTGCGCCAGACGACACAGCCAGCGGCGCGGACAGGGGTGGCGGGCGAGGTCGTCGGGCTCACGACGCGAGTCTCGCACGGCTTGGGTCATCACGGCGGCTGGAGGTGACCGCCTACAGTACGACCGTGTTCCGCACTCGCATCCTGGTGGCCGGGCTCATCGTCCCGGTGACCGTCATCGCGGGGTTCGTGCTCTCCCGGACGTTCCATCACGACAGCAGACTCGAGTCCGCACTGGCGGACCTCCCGAGCCAGACCCTGGTGGCGAACTTCACCGACTGGGCTGGTGTGCGTCGAGCGCTGGGGCCGGATGTCTCGTCGCGTTCGGAGGATCGGGTCCGCCGCGTCCTGCTGTCCCGGGCCTACGACCGCGACTACACGACCACCTCGGTGCTGAGCGTCTTCGACGACGACATGGCCTCGGCGTACGGCTGGACCGTCCTCGACAGCGAGTGGGAGATGTACGGACAGAGCAAGGAGGGCGCCGTGGTCGTGCTCCGGATGCCGGGCGGGTTCGACTTCGAGCGGGCCGGGCAGGAGTTGACCACGCTGGGATACGCGCGTCCGGACGGGCGTGCCGTTCGGGTCGCGGATGGCCAGACCTTGCCGGGGATCGCGAGTGGTCTCACCCCGCAGCTGCGCGCCATCGCGTTGCTCCCTGACGACCACCTGATCGTGACGAGCGATGCTGCGGCGTACGCCGGTCGGGCCGTCGACACGGTCCAGGGCGACCAGGAGTCGGTCCTCGACCAGGACGGTGTCGCGGCGATGGCCGCCACGCTGGCCGACAGCTCGGTGTCCGCCCTGCTCGACGTCGGCGATCGCAGCTGCATCGCGACGAGCTTCAGGGAGGCTGACTCGGGCCAGCAGGCCTTGGCCCGGCAGCGGATCTCGTCGGTGGGTGGTGTCCATGACACTCGGGGGCTCACCCGGTCGATCGACTCAGCCAGTCGGCTCACCGTCGCGATGGACTTCGACTCCGGTGCCTTGGCGCAGGCGGAGCGGGATCCCCGTGTCGCGCTCGCGAAGGGTGACGCGCCGGACTGACCCCGACCGAACACCTCCCGTCCCCCGAATTACGGCCTGATGACCCTGGAAACGGCGGACGGGAGGTGTCCGGTCAGCGGCGTACGGCCGAAGCGGCCTCACGGCGGCGGCGGTGTTGCGCGATCAACGACGCCTGGACCTCGGCGAGCGGCTGGCCGTCAGCGTCGCGGTGGTGGCGGGTCCAGGCGCCGTCCGGCCCGAGCCACCAGGACGCGGTGGCGTCGTCGAACCCGCGGTCGAGCAGGGCGCCGAGCTCGTCGACGTGATGGCGCTGGGGGATCTGCACGAGGACCTCGACGCGGCGGTCGAGGTTGCGGTGCATCAGGTCCGCCGAGCCGATCCAGGCCTGCGGCTCTCCGCCGTTCTCGAACCAGAAGACCCGGCTGTGCTCCAGGAACCGCCCGAGCACGCTGCGGACGCTGATCAGCTCCGAGAGACCGGGTACGCCGGGCCGCAAGGCGGAGATGCCGCGTACCCACAGGCCAACGGGGACACCGGCCTGCGAAGCCCGGTAGAGCGCATCGATGGTGGCTTCGTCGACGATCGAGTTCAGCTTGAGCCGGATCCTCGCCGGACGGCCGGCCCGGTGGTGCTCGACCTCTCGCTCGATCTGCTGAAGCAGGCCGGACCGGACGGACTCCGGCGCGACCAGGATGTGCTGGTAGTCGCGCTGCCTGGCGAACCCGGACAGGTTGTTGAACAGGTTGGAGATGTCGTTGGTGACGCCCTCGTCTGCGGTCAGCAGGCCCAGGTCCTCGTACATCCGGGCGGTCTTCGGGTTGTAGTTGCCGGTACCGATGTGCGCGTAGCGGCGGATGCCGACACCTTCGTCGCGTACGACCAGCGCAAGCTTGCAGTGTGTCTTGAGCCCGACCAGGCCGTACACGACGTGGCAGCCGGCCTGCTCGAGCTTGCGGGCCCACCGGATGTTGGCCTGCTCGTCGAACCGCGCCTTGATCTCGACCAGCACCAGCACCTGCTTGCCGGACTCGGCGGCGTCGATCAGGGCGTCGATGATCGGCGAGTCACCGGAGGTGCGGTACAGCGTCTGCTTGATGGCAAGCACGTGCGGATCGGCGGCGGCCTGCTCGATGAACCGCTGCACGCTGGTCGCGAAGGAGTCGTACGGGTGGTGGACGAGCACGTCGCGTCGAGACAGCGCAGCGAACATGTCGACCGGGCTCGCGGACTCGACCTCGGCGAGGTGGCTGTGGGTGTGCGGCACGAACGCCGGGTACTTCAGCTCTGGGCGGTCGAGATCGGCGATCAGGTGAAGGCCGGTCAGGTCCAACGGGCCCGGCAGGTGGAACACCTCGGTGGGTGACACGTCCAGCTCTGAGACGAGCAGGTCGAGGACATGCGCGTCGATGGACTCCTCCACCTCCAGCCGCACCGGGGAGCCGAACCGACGGCGTTGCAGCTCGCGCTCGAGGGCCTTCAACAGGTTCTCGGCGTCGTCCTCCTCGACCTCGAGGTCTTCGTTGCGGGTGACTCGGAACGTGTGGCTCTGCAGTACCTCCATCCCGGGGAAGAGCTGGTCCAGGTGCGCCGCGATCACGTCCTCCAGCGGCACGAACCGCTGCTCGCCGAGTGCCACGAGCCGGGTGAAGATCGGGGGCACCTTGACCCGGGCGAAGTGTTCCTTGCCGGTCTCGGGGTTGCGAATCGTGACGGCGAGATTGAGCGAGAGCCCGGAGATGTAGGGAAAGGGGTGAGCCGGGTCGACCGCGAGTGGCGTCAGCACCGGGAAGATCCGTTCGGTGAACAGCTCCTGCATCTTCTTCTGCTCGTCGACGTCGAGGTCGCTCCAGCGCAGCACCGCGATGCCCTGGTCGACCAGGCAGGGCATCAGCTGGTCGCGGAACAACTCGCCGTGGCGTCGCATCAGGTCTCGGGACTCGCGCCAGATCGCTTCCAGTACCTCACGCGGCATCATCCCGCTGGCGGCCGGCATCGCGACGCCTGCGGCCAGACGACGCTTGAGACCGGCCACCCGCACCATGAAGAACTCGTCAAGGTTGCTGGCGAAGATCGCCATGAAGCGGGTGCGTTCCAGCAACGGCAGGTCTGGGTCGGCGGCGAGCTCGAGCACCCGGGCGTTGAAGTTCAACCAGGACAGCTCTCGGTCGAGGAAGCGCTCGTCGGGCAGGTCGTCTCGTTCCGGCTCGTACGGCGGTTCGACGTCGAAGGAGTCGCTCGCCTCGCGCAGGCTCGACTCGTTCTCGACCAGGGAGTCAGACGCGTCGGCGGGCATGGCCACCATCGTGCCATCCCGAGGTGAACGTGCGGCGACGGAGCCTGACTCCCCCGGAGGGCGCTCTGTCGACTCGATCAGGGGTGCTCGTACATGACGTCGAGGGTGCGGCGGGCGAAGTCGAGCTTCTCGTAGACGGCGATCGCGGCCTCGTTGTCGCCGTCGACGTACAGCAGCACCTCGCGCAGCCCCAGTCCACGTAGGTGGAGTAGCCCGGTGATCGTCAGTGCCTTCCCGAGTCCGAGGCCTTGCGCCTGGGGTGAGACTCCGACGGCGTACACCTCGCCGATCGGGTCAGGCTGAGCCGGTGTGGCGGGGTGCACCTTGGTCCAATGGAAGCCGACGACCTCGGTGCCCCGCACGGCGAGGAAGAAGCCGAGCGGATCGAACCAGGGTTCGGCGATGCGCTCTCGCAGGTCGTCCTCGGTCATCTTCCCTTGCTCGGGGTGAGCGGCGAAGGCCTCGGCGTTCACGTGCACCCAGGCGGCCTCGTCCTGGCCGATCTCGAAGGTGCGCACGTGCACGTTGGAGGGGTACGTCGCAGGGGCGATCGGCAGGTCGAGCCGACGCCGCATCTGCCACAGGTCGCGGACCCGGGTAAAGCCGAGCCTGTCCGAGAGGAGCCCGGCGGCGGCATCGTCGCCGTGCGCCCACACCCGCAGTCCTGGCCGACCGGCCTCCTCCAGGAGCCGTTGAACAAGTGCGGTGCCGACTCCGTGGCGGCGATGGTCGGGGGCTACCACGAGATGGGCGTTCAAGGTACCGGACTCGGTGGCGCGTGCGTGGGCATAACCGGCGAGCGTACCGGCGCTCAGAGCCAGGATGTGCGTGACCGTGTCAGGGCCCGCATCCTCCGCTCGATTGACGTCGAGCCGCACCTGGTCGTCCAGCGGCGAGACGCCGTCGGCCTGTGCGGCTGCCTCCGCGAGCGCCGAGACTGCTGCCGCCTGGTCGGCGTCGAGGCGGGGCAGGACCTTCAGCTGGGGGTCGTCGCTCACGGGGCGGTCCGGGTGGGACCTGACGTCGACGAGGAGCGGGATCTCTCGGCTCCGTCGTCGGCTCCGGCTTCTGCTCCGTCGTCCGGGTCGGGATCGGACGAGGGGAGGACGAAGCGGTACCCGACGTTGCGCACGGTCCCGATCAGGGCCTCGTGCTCGGGTCCGAGCTTGGCGCGCAGCCGGCGTACGTGGACATCTACGGTGCGCGTGCCGCCGAAGTAGTCGTATCCCCAGACCTCCTGGAGCAGCTGCTGGCGGGTGAACACGCGGCCGGGATGCTGGGCGAGGTACTTCAGCAGCTCGAACTCCTTGAACGTCAGGTCCAGACTGCGGCCGTCCAGCTTCGCGGTGTACGAGGCCTCGTCGACCTCGATGTCGCCGCTCCGGATGATGGTGGTGTCGGAGTCGCCGTCGGCGCGGGCCATCGCCAGTCTGCCGGTGGTCAGCCGCAGCCGGGCCTCGACCTCGGCCGGTCCGGCCGTCGTGAGCAGTACGTCGTCGACCCCCCAGTCGGCGGCCACCACGGTCAGGCCGCCCTCGGTGACGATCACGATGACCGGCACTTCCACGCCGGTGGTCCGGATCAGCCTGCAGAGGCTGCGCACCGCGGCCAGGTCGTGACGGCCGTCAACCAAGACGACGTCGCAGTCGGGCGCTTCCAACAGCACGGTCGGCTCCGCGGGCAGGATGCGGACGTGGTGGGGGAGCAGTCCTAGGGCAGGGAGCATCTCCGCTGACGACTGCAGGGCGTTGGTCAACAGCAACAGGCTGCTCACTCGCGGCTCCTCCCGATGGCTTGCAGCGTTCCGTAGAAGCAGGAAGAGGCCACGGCAGATCGCCGGGCCCCATCGCTTGCTGAGACAATACCGGACATGCCAGAGACCCGGTCCGACCTGACGAGCCGTGAGACAGCCGATACCGGGCCGGGGCGCACGACGGTGACGGTGCGGTACTGGGCCGCTGCCCGCGCCGCCGCAGGTCGCGTCGAGGACAGTGTGGCGGATGTGACGACGGTTCAGCAGGTGCTCGACGCGGTACTGGCTCGGCGAGCCGGTGACGCGCGGTTCGAGCGAGTGCTGGCGATCTCGTCGGTGTTGGTAGGAGACCAGCCGGTACGCCGGGACGCTTTTCAGACAGTCCGCGTCTCGGCCGGCGACGTCGTCGAGATCCTGCCTCCGTTCGCCGGCGGGTGAGTCGTGGCCGGCCGAACGGCATACCGGGTCCCGCCGCGCCGCCGCTTCGCCACGACAGTCAGCGTCCTGCGGCGTCGCGACAGTCAGCAAGGCAAACACTCACTCCGCGTGGCGGGTTTGCCTTGGTAACAAGCCAACCGGCTTGTTAACAAGGCAAACCATCGTGGGGCGGAGTGGCCAGCGGGAGCGGTAGGTCAGGAGCCGCTGCCGTACGGACGGGTGATGATCTCCAGGTTGTGGCCGTTCGGGTCCTCCCAGTACACCCCGCGCCCTCCGTCGTTGTCGTTGGTCCGGTCTGGCTGCTGGTGGAACGGGTCTGCCCAGTAGTCCAGGCCACGGTCCTGGATTCGTCCGAAGATTGCGTCAAAGGCGTCCTCGGACACCAGGAACGCGTAGTGCTGGGTCGTGATGTCTCCCTGGCCATGGTCGACCAGGTCCAGGGACACCTCGTTGTCGAGCTCGACGACGAGGAACGGCCCGAACGCCTTCGGCGCCACGACACCCAGCACGTCCTCGTAGAAGGATGCGGTCTCCTGCTTGTCGCGGCACTGCACGATCGTGTGGTTGAGCTGGACGGTCATGTCGGGTCTCCGTTTCTCGAGGTGGTTCCGGTGTGGATGAGCAGACCTGCGACCACAGCGACCACGACGAGCAGACCAGCGGCCCATCCGGTTGCGGTGGCGTACCCGTGGACGAGCGCCGCAGCACTCTCACGTCCCCCGTGACTGCCGATGTACGCCGTCGTAGCGGTGACCGCCACCGTGTTGAGCACAGCCGTTCCCACCGAGCCACCGACCTGCATCGCGGTGTTCGCGACGGCCGCGGCCACACCGGCGAGCTGCGGTTCGATGTCGCTGGTCGCCACGCTGATCGACGGCGTGAACACGCAACCCATGCCGAGCCCGAGCAGGATCTGCGCCGGCACGATCAGGGTCAGGTAGCCGCTCGAGGGCTCCAGCCGGCTCATCAGCGCGAGCCCCGACGCGGCGACCACGAGGCCGGGCGCGATCAGGGCCGCGGGCGGCACCCTGGTCAACAGCCGGCTCGCGATCCCGTAGGCGCTCCCCGAGACCGCGACCGTGAGAGGCAGGAACGCCAGCCCGGCGCGGACGGGGGAGTAGTTCTCCACGACCTGTAGGTGATAGGTCAGCACGAGGAACAGTCCGAATGACCCCAGCACCGCCGACGCCGTCGCGAGGTAGGCGCCGGCGCGTGCGCGGTGCGCGATGACGTGCAGCGGCAACAGCGGAGCGTCGACCCGGCCTTGCCGGAGCAGGAACGCCACCAGGACCGCAAGCCCGACCACGCCAGCCACCAGCACCTGACGTGACGCCCAGCCATGATCGATCGCCTGAGTGCAGGCGAAGACGATCGATGCCAGCCCGGTCGTCGCCAGCACCGCCGAGAAGGTGTCGATCCGGGTCCGCGGTCCGGTCGGTGCCGTAGGCAGGACGGTCCGGCCGGCCACGAACGCGCCCGCCGCGATGATCACGTTCACGAACAGGCACCAGCGCCATTCGGCGTACTGCGTCAGCGTGCCGCCGAGCAGCAACCCGGCCGCACCCCCGCTACTGGCAACCGCGCCGTAGACGCCGAACGCCTTGGCCCGCTGGCGCGGATCGGTGAAGGTGACGGCGACCAGCGAGAGGGCTGTGGGAGCCAGAACAGCCGCGCACGCGCCTTGCAGGGCGCGGCCGGCGGCGAGGACGCCGAAGCTAGGTGCAGACCCGGCCAGGGCGGATGCCAGCGCGAAGCCGACCAGACCGCCGAGGAAGGCTGACCGGCGACCCGTTCGGTCGGCCACCCGGCCGCCGAGGAGCAGCAGGCCGGCAAAGGTCAGGGTGTACGCCGTGATGACCCACTGGCGGTCCTGGTCGGTGAAGCCGAGCGCCTGCTGCGCGGAGGGCAGGGCGATGTTCACGACCGTCGCGTCCAGGGCGATCATCAGCTGCGCCACCGCGATCACGACCACGGCCGCCCAAGGCCGTGTCGGCGTGGGCGATCCGGTCGGCCGGGGTTGGGTGGCTGCGGGTGCGCGGTTGCTCATCGCTGTCTCCAGAGTTCGACACTCTTATACGGAGGATTATCCTCCGTATAATTCAGGCTGTCTAGAGTGTGCTCAGAACTTTCTTTCCAGGAGGCGGCCTTGGTGCAGCGAGCGAACCGGAACCCGACCGAGAGTCCCCGCGCTCTGCGCTCTGACGCACGGCGGAACCACCGTCAGATCCTGCTCACTGCGCGGGACGTGTTCGTAGAGCGCGGCCCGTCAGCCCCGCTGGAGGAGATCGCCCGGCGTGCCGGAGTGGGTATCGGGACGCTCTACCGCCGTTTCTCCGACCGGGACACGCTGATGCGGGCCGTGGTTCTCGACGCCCTGGTCGAGACCATCGAGGTGGCGGAACGGGCTGCGGCTGAAGAGACGTCGGCGTTCGCCGCCTTGGTGCGCGACATGCACGCCGCCCTCGACCTGCGTGTCTCAGCGGTCATCCCGGCGCTGCTCGACGTCCTCGACCTCGACGACGCGGTGCTCCTCCCTGCCCGGGACCGCTCAGCCGCGAGCGTTCAGCGGCTCGTGGAGGCGGCGCACTCAGAAGGGACCCTCGATGCCGCCATCACGTTCGCCGACATCGGCATGATGCTCGTCAGGTTGTCCCGGCCGCTTCCGGGGCCTCTCTCGGCGGAGCTCAACGCGCAACTCGGGCACCGTCACCTCGACCTGCTGATCGCCGGCCTGCACCCGACCTCTGACCCGGCGCCGCTGGCAGGTCCCGCGCTGAGCGCCGACGACCTGCATCGGCTCGGCGACATCGCCGCCACCAGGCCCGACGATGCCAAGAAGGTCGAGGAGCGGGGCCGCTGATCTTGCTGGTCTCACCGATCAGACTTCTGTCGGCTAGTGCGTCTTCAGCCGACACTCCCGGTGAGCCCTAGACTGCGCGGACGACGTCGCCCGAGGTCCTCGTGGTGTCGGGCGAGCCACGGAGGGCGACGGTGATGAGTCCGGTGACCTGGATGCGGCGACGGGCCGCTGCGTTCTCCGACGCCTTCCTGACGCGGCTGTGGCCGCTGCCGAGTGTGGGTGTGGTGGCGGCCGTGGTCGTTGCCGTGGTGCTCACCCGGGTCGATGAACACATCGACGAGGACCTGCCGACCACGCTCGCGACGTACATCTTCGGTGGTGACGCCGACGCCGCCCGCTCCGTCCTGTCCGCGATCGCGGGTTCGCTGATCACCGTTACGTCGCTGACCTTCTCGCTGACGGTCGTGACGCTCCAGTTGGCGAGCAGCCAGTTCTCGCCTCGCCTGCTGCGCACGTTCACCGCCGACCGCTTCGTCCAGATGACGCTGACCCTCTTCCTGGCCACCTTCGTCTACGCACTGACGGTGCTGCGGACCGTGCGTACGGGCGAGGTCGGCACGCCGGACTTCGTCCCTCGACTGTCGGTCACCGTCGGTTTCGTGCTCACCGTTGCAAGCTCGCTCGGACTCGTGCTGTTCCTCGCCCACCTGGTTCGCCAGATCAGGGTCGAGACCCTGCTCGACAAGGTCGCCCACGAGTCTCGGGAGACCCTTCGACGCGTCATGGACGACGACGTGCCTCGCAACCAACGGCTGCCCGAACCGCCGGCGGGACCATCTCTTCTCACCTGCACGCTGTCGGGCTTCCTGACCGGCGTGGATGAGCGCTCCCTGCTGGCCATAGCCCTTGAGCTCGATGTTGTGGTGCGCCTCGACCTGAGCCCCGGGGATGCTCAGGCCGCAGGCACACCAGTAGGGCTGGCCTGGTCGATCTCGACGGAGCCGCTGAGCGGTGATCGGCTCGGCGCGCTCGAGGACGGCTTCCGCGGCGCGGTCAGCATCGGTCAGGAGCGTACGTCCGGCCAGGACATCGGGTTCGGGCTACGCCAGGTCACCGACGTGGCGACCCGGGCGCTGTCTCCCGGAATCAACGACCCCACGACGGCCGTGCATGCCCTGGTGGCGAGCACCGACCTGCTGTGCGGGATGGTCGCGCTCGATCCTGGGCCCCGAACGGTGTACGACGACCAGCGACGGGCCAGGGTCGTCGTGCCGTATCCAGACCTGACCGAGCTGCTTGATCTGGCCGTGTCGCAACCGCGACGGTACGGAGCCTCGGACCCTGCAGTCCTGGCCGCGCTGTTCTCGCTGCTGCGTCAGGTCGCGTGGAGCACCGACGATCCAGCCCATCACCGCGCCGTCAGCGAGCAGCTCGAGCGGCTGCGCGAGACGGCCGGTCGGCACGACGTCGACAGCGTCGAGGAAGCGCGACTGCAGCACCTGGCGCGTCAGGTCGAGGATGCGCTGGCCGGGGGCTGGACCGAGGGCTGAGCGAACGCCTCGAAGGTCGAGGTGGACGCCGAGGCGCACCTGGACCTGGTACGACGGCTCGGCGTTCGCCGCACCACGCAGACTCGCACCTCGTGACGCGGGAACTGATCTCGACTGACGGATACTCATCTCAAGATGTGGCCAGGCGACCTGCTGCTGCCTCGAGTCTCGCCTAGCCTGGGGAGATGGTCTCGACGTACCTGACGAAGCGTCGCGCGGTGGACCACTGCCGTTGCGCGACAGCGCTGTGTCGAACGCTCTGACGTTGCCCGCAGCTGTTCGCATCATCGGTCGAGACCTCCCGTCAGGAGCAGCATGAGCACATCCCTATGTCTGGGCTGTGAGCTCTACCTGAGCATCCTTCGCCTGAGCCACCGTTTGATCCCTGACCGCGCCCGCGGCCGGGTCACCACAACCGGCACCACCACAACCACGGAGGTATCCGCATGAGCCGCGACGCCGTACTTGTCGACGCCGACTGGGTCGCCGAGCATCTCGCTGATGGCAGCATCGTTCTCGTCGAGGTCGACGAAGACACCTCGGCGTACGATAAGGGCCACATCAAGGGAGCCGTCAAGATCGACTGGAAGGAAGACCTCCAGGACCCGGTCCGACGCGACTTCGTCAACCAGCAGCAGTTCGGTGAGCTGTTGTCGCAACGCGGTATCGGCAATGACGACACCGTGGTGCTCTACGGCGGCAACAACAACTGGTTCGCCGCCTACGCGTACTGGTACTTCAAGCTCTACGGTCACGAGAAGGCTTTGCTGCTCGACGGCGGTCGCAAGAAGTGGGAGCTGGAGTCGCGTGAGCTGACAGTGGACGTCCCGACCCGGGACACGGCGTCGTACGTCGCGAAGGAGCCCAACCTCGACATCCGGGCATTCCGCGACGAGGCTGTCGCCGCGATCGGCAGCAAGAACCTGGTCGACGTGCGTTCGCCCGACGAGTACGCCGGACGGCTGCTGGCGCCGGCCCACCTCCCCCAGGAGCAGGCCCAGCGCGGCGGCCACATCCCCACTGCGGTCAACATCCCGTGGAGCAAGGCGGCCAACGACGACGGGACGTTCCGCTCCGACGACGAGCTCCGGTCGATCTACTCCGACGCCGGGGTGGAGTTCGGGTCCAAGGACACCGTCGCGTACTGCCGGATCGGGGAGCGCAGCGCCCACACGTGGTTCGTGCTGCACGAGATCCTCGACGAGCCGAACGTGAAGAACTACGACGGATCGTGGACCGAATACGGTTCGCTGGTCGGCGTTCCGGTGGCAGTCGGCGACGAGCCGGGAACATCCTGATGTGCGGAGCCGAGCCCGGCGGCCCGAGCCTGGACGGGGTCGACGTCGCCAAGGAGTCGATCATCCAGGGCGTTGTGATTCACGACGAGCAGCCCGTCGGCGGCGCTTACGTTCGACTGCTCGACCGGACCGGCGAGTTCACCGCTGAGGTGCCGACCAGCGCAACCGGCCAATTCCGGTTCTTCGCGGCGCCGGGTGACTGGACCCTACGAGCGCTGGCTCCTCGGGTCGAACCTGTCGACGCCACGGTCGTCGCGTCGCGTGGCACTGTGGCCGAAGTGACGATCACCGTCTGACGCATCACCCGGCCTCCCCCCATTCCCCGCGGTTGCGGGAAAGTGCAGGTCTTGATCGGCGTGTCGACCTGCACCTTCCCGCAATTCGCGGGAATGGGGCTAGTCGGGGTGCGGCAGGCCGAGGCGGGCTTCCTCGGCACGGAACAGGCCCGCACCCGGGACGAGGCGGTTGAGCACGCCGTCGACGATCCGCTGGGAGGCATCGGCGCCGTAGATGTTGCCGACATTGGCGAGCCTGCGGTCCTCGACGGCATGCGTGATGATCGTCGCGACGAAGCCGCTGTCGATCGGCGGCGCCAGCACGTTGCCGCCGGCCAGCAGCGACTCGCCCCGGTCGGTGCCGAACCGCAGCGTGACGCAGGGGATGCCGAGGATGTTCATCTCCTCCTGCATGCTGCCTGAGTCCGTGGCGACCAGGGCACACTCGAGCATGGCCGCGATCACGTCCCGGTAGTGCGGCCACACCAAGGAGTAGATGAACGTCTGCGGGTATGCCGTCTGCAGCGCCTCGATGCGGTCCTTCAGTCCGAATCGGTCGATCGCCGTCTCCGTGCCGAACAACGAGATGAGCAGGACCGGATGGCCCGCGAGGACCAGTTGTTCGAGGGCGTCGAAGAGGACCCGGAAACGGTGCTCGTCGGTGGTGTTCTCCCGACGGTGGATGCAGATCCTGATGAAGCGCCCGCCCTCGAGCTGCGGATAGGTCTCGAAGACAGTCGCTTGGGCGGCGTCGCGGCGGGCCGCCTCGGTCGCGTCGGAGACGGTGTTGCCGACGACCTCGATCGTGTCCGCCGGGAAGCCCTCGTCGAGGAGGAAGTCGCGGTCGAGCTCGACGGGTGCGGCGTGGTACCCGGTCGCCGCGTCCGAGACGCGGGTGTTGAACTGCTCCGGGAACGGCTCGCGGCTCCCGCGCTCGAACGTGGCCGGGTCTCGCATCGCAGCGGTGTACGCATCCCAGTCGAAGGCTCCAGCCCGGTAGTCCGCGTAGAACTTCTCTAGTACCGGAGCGGTCGGGGTGATGGTCCGGATGCCCGCCTCCACGTGCACGCAGGCGACTTTGTGGAGGTAGGAGCTCACCCCGACCGCCATCGACGTCAGGGTGTCGCCGTGGATGTAAGGGATCGGTGTCAGGCCGGCCGCGAGCAGGGCCTCGAGGACGTCGCCGAATCGCTCGATCATCTGCGCGACCTTGGTGTGCAGGGAACCGTCGATCTTGAGGTGGATGTCGGTCTGAAGCCCGAACTCGTCGAGCATTCCTCCGCTATAGCGCTCGTCGTAGTGCTGGCCGGTGTGACAGAGCACGACCTGCTCGCCGCGGGACTGCAGCTCGCGGTAGACCGGAGCCTGCTTGATGATGTCCGGCTTGGTGGCGATCGTGATCACGTGGACGATCCGCGAGGGCGAGTCGATCAATGCCTGAAGGGTGTGGGGGGCGATCACCGGGGAGTCCGCGGATCCGTTCACGAACGTCACAGCACTTCCTTGTGGTTCCGGCCGACCTTCTTGAGCAGCTCGGGCATCTTGTCGGCGTGGTCGAGGTTGATCACCAGCACCGCATCCTCGGTCACCACGACCGCGATGTTGTCCAGACCCGCAGTGGCCACGATCCCGTCGTAATCCGGTGGGACCAGCACGAGTCCGGTGGTGCTGTTCACGTCGGCGTGCTGACGAGCGTTCGGGACGACGAGCTCCTCGCCGGCCATCTCGGCCATGACGTGGTGCAGCGCCTGCCAGTTGCCGATGTCGCTCCAGGTGAAGTCGGCAGGCACCACGACGAGCGGGTACTTGCCGGAGTCGATCAGCTCGATCTCGTGCACCTTCTTCGGCGCCGCCCGATAGTCCTTCGGATCAGCGGTCTGCGCATAGCTCCGCGCCGCCGAGACGAGTCTGGGATCGGCGTCGTCGTAGGCCTGTAAGAGGGTCGCCGCGGCGAAACAGTAGTAGGCGGCGTTCCAGAAGTAGTCGCCGGACTCCAGGTAGCCGGCCGCCACGTTGTGGGTGGGCTTCTCGACGAACTTCTCCACCGAGTACACCGACGGGTCCTTACCGAGCCGGCCACGGACCTTGATGTAGCCCAAACCGGTGTCCGGCCGGGTCGGCTTGATCCCGACCAGCGCCACCTGCTCCGGATGTGTCTCGATGAAGCGGTAGCAGTCCGCCATCGTGTCCTGGAAGCGGTCGACCTCGGTGATCGCGTGGTCCGACGCCAGGCTGAACACGATGGCGTCCGGGTCATGTGTGTACAGCGTGTGTGCGAAGAGGGCGAAGGCGGCGGCCGTGCCACGTGCCTCGGGCTCGACGATGACGTTGTCGGCGGGGATCTCCGGGAGCAGGTCGCGGATCATTGAGCTGTAGTTGGCGGTGGTCGAGATGTAGACGTGGTCGAGCCGGACAACGCCGCGCAGTCGGTCCACGGTCTCCACGATCAGCGTCCGGTCGCTCATCAGCGCCTGCATCTGCTTCGGCAGGCTCTTGCGGCTCAGCGGCCACAGCCTGGTGCCCGACCCGCCGGCCACCACGACGGCGTACCGGTGTTCGCTCGGATCGCCCGACGGTGTCGGTTTGCCCTGGGTCATCGTCCCCCTCGTGTGGTGTCGACGTCGGCGACGGGCGGGTCGGTAGTCACAAGTCCGTACGTGTACCGGCCTTTCGGTGCCGATCCGAAACCCTGTCACAGTCCCACGCAGGCGACTTTATCGGGGCGGACTCACCAACAAGTTCGTTCCTCCGGTTCAGTTGACCTCGGTGGACCCGGCGAGCTGGTTGTCGGGATACCGCTTCAGGTAGCGGTCGACCCGGTCGTTGCGGATCGTCCGCATCAGCACCTGTAGCTGGGGCCGGTCGAGCCGGACCACCGCCTGTCCGCTGATGGTGGCGTAGGAGCCGAACGGTGCGGTGAAGAAGTTGACATCGGCGGTGTGCAGGTCGCGCAGCGAGAAGGCGAGCGAACGGATCTCGTCGTTGTCCCAGCTACTGTCGACCGTCACGTACGACGACAACGACGCGAGCACCCGGCTGAACCGTAGCGGGTTGCGCGTTGTCGAGGACGACAGCAGCTTCTCCATCACCGCGCGCAGGAAGTTCTGCTGCCGCGCCATCCGGCCGAAGTCGTCCTGCTTGGCGCCCGGGATGTCGTGCCGGGTTCGGACGTACTGCAGGGCCCGGTCGCCGGACAGGTTCTGCCAGCCCTTCTTCCACGTGATGCGCTGGCTGGAGTCGTAGAACGTCTGCGGGACGTAGATGCGCACCCCGCCCAGCGCCGAGGTCAGGTCCCGGAAGCCCGCCCAGTCGATGATCGCGACATGGTCGATGGTCAGCCCGGTGAGCTGCTGGACGGTTTTGTAGGCGAGCTCCGGACCGCCGTAGGCGAAGGCGGCGTTGATCTTCCCGTGCTGGTTGTCCTTGGGGTAGCCGTCGATGTGGACCCAGGTGTCACGTGGGATCGACACCACCTGCGCGGACTTCCGGTCGGCCGGGATGTGCAGCACGATGATCGTGTCGGACAGGTGCTGGAACGGAGTCCACTTACCGTCCTTGAGGTCCTGCGCGACGGATTGCCCAACGTTCCCGTGGTCCGCACCGAGCAGCAAGATGTTGAGGGGGTAGTTCGCTTCGTGGTGGTTCTTGGCTGCCGGGGTGTCGATGTGCAGCTCCACCCGGGGAATGCTCGCGAGCTGGCGGTCGGCCCAGAACCAGTAACCGCTGGTGCACCCGGCCACCAGGGCCAGCACCAGTGCCGCGGCTGTCAGCGCCTTGTGGCGCAACGGAAGGACCCGCCGCTTGGGCGGCCGTGCGGAGGCGCCCGACGTGCTTCGTGCCGGCTCGGAGGTGGCCGAAGAGGCGACCTCGTCGTCCGGTACGTCGTTCATGGACCCCGCTTTGTCCCTGGGGCCTGGAACCAGTCCCACTCAGCGTGAAACACCAGCGTACCTGCCGTTTTACGGGTCCGCCGCGGAAGCGAAGCGGTCGCCGGCCGATCTCAGCAGCTTCACAGCCACCGACCGGCGCGAAGCGAGTCAGACGCGTCGGCTGCCGGCTAGTAGCGTGTCGCCGCTAATATCGATTGTGTTTAGTGCAGTTTGAGATCTGGCAGATCCTCCTTCCCCTCTGCCAGTCAGGACGTTGTCATGCCGTCGCAGAAGAAGTACCCGGTGGCGTTGTCGCCGGAAGATCGTGAAGAGCTGGAACGGGTGACCCGTGGCGGGGTGCACTCGGTCTCGCTGGTGCGTCGTGCTGGGGTGCTGCTGGCGCTGGACACCGGTGACGCGGCGCCCGGGCCTGTCGATGATCGGGTGGTGATCGCGGAGCGGCTCGGTGTCTCGTGCGAGACGATCCGTCTGGTGTCCAAGCGGTTCGTGGAGTCCGATGGTGATGCGTGGGCCACGGTCGGGCGCAAGCCACGCGAGACTCCGCCGGTGCCCTCGCAGATCACCGGGGACGTCGAGGCGCGGGTCATCGCGCTGGCGTGCTCGGCGCCGCCGGCGGGTCGCTCGCGCTGGTCGCTGCGGCTGTTGGAGAAGCAGGTCGCGCTGGTCGAGGACATCCCGGACATGGACCACTCCACCATCGGGAAGCTTTTAAGAAAACGAAACTTCGTCCTCACCTGAAGAAGTGCTGGGTGATCGCGCCGAAAGCGCACGCGGAGTTCGTGGCCCGGATGGAGGACGTCCTCTCGGTCTACCACCGCATCTACGACCCGTCGCGCCCGGTGGTGTGCATGGATGAGAAGCCCTACCAACTGCTGGCCGATGCCCGTGCACCGATTCCGGCCGCGCCAGGACGCGACCGGCTCGAGGACAGCGAGTACGTCCGCCACGGGACCTGCTCGATCTTCTGCTGGGTCGAGCCGCTGCGCGGCTGGCGCCGGGTCGACGCCCAGGCCCACCGCACTCGGATCGACTGGGCACATCAGGTCCAGCGGCTCCTCGAGGACGACTTCCCCGAGTCGTGCGGGGTCGAGAAGGTCGTCCTGGTGATGGACAACCTCAACACCCACAACATCGCCTCGCTCTACGAGGCGTTCGAACCCGAACTCGCCTTCAAGTTGGCTCAGCGGCTGGAGATCCGCCACACCCCCAAGCACGGTTCCTGGCTCAACATCGCCGAGATCGAGCTCGCCGCACTCACCGTGCAGTGCCTCGACCGCCGCATCAACGACCTCGAGGTCCTCAACACCGAGCTCGCCGCCTGGCAGTGCGCCACCAACGCCGACCAGCGCCAGGTCGACTGGCAGTTCACCACCGACGAGGCACGCATCAAGCTCCGCCGTCTCTACCCAACCCTAAAGCAAGACTAAGCGGCGACAGACTACTAGTGCCTCGGCAGCCAAGATTTGCCCTGGCGAGCGACGCCTGGCCGAGTGCACGGCAAGGCGGAGGATCGACGGCGATGCGCAGCATCGTCGAGTGACGACAACGCCGCCGGGTGCCGGCCAG
>JBBSPA010000039.1:0-39216 GCA_038259225.1 Propionibacteriales bacterium | reverse complement strand
TCGTCTTCATCGACGAGATCGACGCCGTCGGGCGCCACCGGGGCGCCGGCATGGGTGGTGGTCACGACGAACGTGAGCAGACCCTCAACCAGCTGCTGGTGGAGATGGACGGCTTCGACGTCCGTGGCGGGGTCATCTTGATCGCTGCGACCAACCGTCCCGACGTGCTCGACCCGGCGCTGCTGCGCCCCGGGCGCTTCGACCGGATGGTGGGCGTCTCGGCCCCCAACATGGACGGGCGGCACAAGATCCTCAAGGTGCACTCGCGCGGCAAGCCGATCGCGAGCGGCGTCGACCTGCTCGCCGTGGCGCGACGTACGCCGGGCTTCACCGGCGCCGACCTCGCCAACGTCCTCAATGAGGCCGCGCTGCTCACCGCGCGCAAGGACATGAAGCTGATCGACGACCTGATGCTGGACGAGGCGATCGACCGCGTCAGCATGGGCCCGCAGCGCCACTCGCACCTGATGAGTGAGCAGGAGAAGCTGATGACGGCCTATCACGAGGGCGGTCACGCCCTGGTCGCGGCCGCGCTGCCCGGCACCGACCCGGTCACGAAGATCACGATCCTGCCGCGCGGCCGAGCCCTGGGTTACACGCAGGTGCTGCCCGAGAACGACAAGTCGTCGGTGTCGCGCAACGAGCTTCTCAACCAGCTCGCGTACGCCCTCGGTGGCCTGGCCGCGGAGCAGCTGATCTTCCACGACCCGACGACGGGCTCATCCAACGACATCGACAAGGCGACCAAGGTCGCCAGGGCGATGGTGACGGCGTACGGCATGAGTGAGCGACTCGGTGCGGTCAAGCTGGGTGAGGAGAACAGTGAGCCGTTCCTCGGCCGCGACTTCGGCCACACCCGCAACTACTCCGAGGAGATCGCCGCGATCATCGACGAGGAGGTCAACAAGCTCCTGACGAACGCGCACCAGGAGGCGTTCGACATCCTCGTGCAGAACCGCGAGGTGCTCGACCACCTCGTCACGGACCTGTTGGAGAAGGAGACGATCGACCGCAAGGGTCTGGCCGACGTCTTCTCCGAGATCACGATGCGTCCCGAGCGTCCTGCCTGGACCGGGTCCGACACTCGGATCCCCTCGACCCAACCGCCGGTCGAGGTTCCTGCCAGCTCCAACGGCGTACGCCCCGAGTCGGCTCCGGAGATCACGGTCGGACCGGGCTCGGAGACCGCCGGGCCAGGCTTCGGCGACGGTCCGCCGACGGGACCCCCGGGTGCGCCGCCGTCAGGCCCTTCACTCGGCCCGTCCATGGGTTCCCAGGACTGAGTCCGTGCTGGTGAGCTCCCGATGACGACCGGGAGGATCGATCCGGTCAACGTGGCGTCGGACTGGGAAGGTGGTGAGTTCGATCACGCGCGCGCTGAAGCGGCGGTGCGCGAGCTGTTGATCGCGATCGGCGAGGACCCTGACCGGGACGGTCTGAGGGACACACCGAGCCGGGTGGCGCGTGCCTACGCCGAGATGTTCGGTGGCCTGCGGATGCGCGCCGAAGACGTGCTGACCACCACGTTCGACATCGGGCACGACGAGCTGGTCCTGGTCAAGGGGATCGAGGTCTGGTCGACCTGCGAGCACCACCTGGTCCCGTTCAACGGGGTGGCCCACGTCGGCTACATCCCGAGCAAGGACGGCAGGATCACCGGGTTGTCGAAGCTGGCCCGGCTGGTCGACGTATACGCTCGTCGGCCCCAGGTGCAGGAGCGGCTGACCACCCAGGTGGCCGACGCGGTGATGCAGATCCTCAAACCACGCGGAGTGATCGCTGTGTTCGAGTGCGAGCACCTGTGTATGACGATGCGCGGTGTGCGCAAGCCCGGCTCGAAGACCGTGACGAGCGTCGTGCGTGGGCAGCTGCGCGACCCGGCGACCCGCGCCGAGGCGATGAGTCTGATCCTGGGTTAGCCCCGTGAGCCCCGGTGAGCTGCAGGTGGCCGGTTGAGACTAGCCTGCCGTGACAATGGTCTTCGCCGCACCCGTCCGCTACGTCGCGGGACTGCCACGTCCCGCACGGACGCTGGTGATGGGCGTGGTCAACGTCACCCCGGACTCATTCTCTGACGGCGGCATGTGGCTGGAGCCCAAGGACGCCGTCACGCACGGCGTGGAGCTGCTGGCCGAGGGCGCGGACCTGGTCGATGTCGGTGGCGAGTCGACCCGGCCGGGGGCCGCACGCCCCGACGTCGAGGAAGAGCTGTCGCGGGTGCTGCCGGTGGTCCGTGCCTTGGCGGCCGACGGTGCCGTGGTGAGCATCGACACGATGCGCAGCGAGGTGGCTCGGCAGGCCGTGGATGCCGGTGCGCGAGTCGTCAACGATGTCTCAGGAGGATGTGCGGATCCGGCGATGATGTCGACGGTGGCCGCGCTCGAGGTCCCGTTCGTGTGCATGCACTGGCGCGGACATGCGCTCACGATGCAGAGCCAGGCGGCGTACGACGACGTCGTGAGCGAGGTGGTCGCCGAGCTTCAGCAACGAGTCAAGGCGGCCACGGAGGCCGGCATCGCGCCCGAGCGGCTGGCCATCGACCCGGGACTCGGCTTCGCGAAGACCGGTGAGCACAACTGGACGCTGCTCCGACGACTCGAGGAGCTCCACCAGGTCGGCTGCCCGGTGCTGGTGGGGGCCAGTCGCAAGGCGTTCCTCGGGGCTTTGCTCGCCGAGGAGGATGGTCGCGCCCGCCCGGCGACCGACCGTGACGACGCGTCCGCTGCGCTGTCCGCGCTCGCGGCGCTGGCGGGTGCGTGGTGCGTGCGTGTGCACGACGTACGCCGTTCGCTGGATGCGGTGAAGGTCGCGGCTCGTTGGGCGCAGGAGCCCGGCCCCGTTGGTGGGACCGGCTGATGAGCACCGAAGACGCTCGCGTGGACGAGGTGCTGGCCGCCCATGCAGCGTTCTACGCCGCATTCGAGCGCTCGGACTTCGACGCGATGGAGGCGATGTGGGCCGATGACGAAGGTGTCATCTGTGTCCACCCGGGCGCGGAGCCGATCCGTGGCCGCAGCGCGGTGATGCGGTCGTGGCTGGCGTTGATGGCCGGAGCGCCGTACATCCAGTTCTTCCTGACCGACGTGCAAGCCAGCGTGGTCGGCGACCTGGCCTCGGTCACCTGCACCGAGAACGTGCTGTCCGCGGGAGCCGACACACCGGTCGGGGTCTTCGCCGGGGGAAGTGCGGCAGCCACCAACGTGTTGAGGTACACGTCCCAGGGCTGGCGGTTGTGGATACATCACGCATCACCGGTACTGTCGGGCTCTGACGCGAGACAGGAAGAAGCACCGTGACACGAGCGCCCTCAGCAACGGCGCCGGCAGCCTCGGCGGCAACGTCGTTCGCCGGTGCTGTCGAGTCGCGGGCGAGCGATCGACTGAGCCTGCGAGGTTTGCGCGGTTTCGGGTATCACGGCGTCCTCGAGCACGAACGTCGCGAGGGACAGGAGTTCGTCGTCGACGTTGCGCTCGGGCTTGACACGCGGCTGGCAGCCGAGGGTGACGAGCTTGCCGCGACCGTGCACTACGGCGAGCTCGCCGAACGTCTCCACACCGCCCTGACGACAGACCCTGTCGACCTGATCGAGACCCTCGCGCAGCGGCTGGCAGACATCTGCCTGGCCGAGCAGCCGGTCGTGTGGGTCGACGTCACCGTTCACAAGCCTTACGCACCGATCACCGTCCCGTTCGACGACGTGACCCTGACTATCCACCGGAGCCGAGATGACTGAGACGCCGAACCCGCACATCATCGACCCCGACACCTTGACCGGTGAGATGCGCCCGATCCGACCAGCCGTGATCGGACTCGGCAGCAACGTCGGCGATCGGCTGGCCAACCTGCAAGGCGCGGTCGACGCGCTCGCCGACACCCCGGACGTACACGTGGTCACGGTCTCCTCCGTCTACGAAACGAAACCCGTCGACGCTCCCGAGGGCTCGCCGGACTTCCTCAACGCGGTTCTGCTCGCCGACACGACGCTGTCGGTCACGACGCTGCTCGACCGAGCGCAGGCGGTGGAGGCGGCCTTTGGGCGCGAGCGCGCCGAGGCCAACGCGCCACGCACGCTGGACGTCGACCTGATCATCGTCGGAGACCGCGTCTCCGACACCGATGAGCTCGTGCTCCCGCACCCCCGGGCGCACGAACGAGCGTTCGTGCTCGTGCCGTGGCACGAGATCGACGAGCAGGCCCAGATCCCGTCCACCGACCATCACGCCGGGGGCAAGATTACCGACTTGTTGGCCGAGCTCGACACGTCCGGCGTCATGCGGCGCGACGACCTCGCGCTCGAGTCCTGAGTCGGGTCCGCTTTCTCCGCTCGTGTCGCCGAGGCCACCCTCACTTCGTCCCGATCAGGATCCTGACCGGGACAATGGTCGTGGTCCTCGGCGCGACCGGGACGAACCCCAGGGCACGATCAGGCCAACGCCGTACCGGTTGCTGGTCCTGACCCTGATCGTCGGCGGTGTGCTCGGGTACGCGTTGGCGGTCATCTCCGAGCAGGTCAGTTCCACGTCCTCGGCGCCGCGGGTGCCTTGGACGTCGGTGGTCGCGCTGACCGCCGTCGCGGTGGCCAACACCGTGCTGGCCTGGTGGACCCACCGCACGGTGCACCGAGAGCGCAAGCGGATGGACCCTGGCCTGGCCGTCACGTTCCTGCTGTTCGCCAAGGCGAGCTCGATCGTGGGAGCCTTCGTGGCCGGCGGCTACTCCGGCTTCGCACTGCACTTCGTGGGTCAGTTGGAAGTGGATCTTCCTCGCGAAAGGGTCATACGAGCTATCGTGGCTGCTGTGACGGGTGTGGCTATTGTGATTTCTGCGCTCTTGCTTGAGCGCGCCTGCCGGATTCCCAAGCCACCCGACGCCTAGCATTCCTGGCATGACTGCAAGCCGTCGTGTCCAGCGCAGCGTCCGGGTCAGCCTCGCCGTCGGACTGCTCGTGATCGCAGCCGCTGTCGTCGCCGCTGCGGTCATCACCACCACGTGGCTGGGTGCAGCCGCGATCTTCGCCGTGCTCAGCGGTGCTGTGTCGTCGCGGGTCGTCTACACCGAGGTCACCCAGACCCGGACCGAGGCGGCGGTCGAGCGGGCCCGGCTCGCCCGCGAGTTCGGGGCGGCGATGACGCTTTCGCACCACGAGCACGCCGCCTTCACCACGATGATGACCGCGCGGGTGGCCGCTCGCGACCAGACCATCGTCGAGCTCAACGGGACGATCCGACTGGCCGAGAAGCGCGCCGACGAGGCGGAGGTACGGGTCAAGCGCGAGGCGAAGCGCGCCAACGACGCCCAGGAACACCTCGCGACGCTGCTCGACGAGGTGCTCACCGCGCAGGCAGAGGCACTGGCCGGCGTCGGCATCCCCGAGGCGGCCGACCTCCCGACCGTCGTCGACCTGCTGGCCTGGGAGGACCGGACCAGCGAAGCCCTGCTCGATGAGCTGCGGCACCACGCCTGACCCGGCCGGACCGGACCAGCGAAGCCCTCCTCGAAGAGCTGCGGCACCACGCCTGACCCGGCCGGACTGCGTCACCTGAGCGCCGCCTCGGCCTCCCTCCGGTGCACGCTCGGGGCCTTCTTTGCCGCTCGCCCGTTGGGGTCTGCCTAGTTAACTATTCGGGTGGCTTGTTAACTAGGCAAACCTCCCGTGCGCAGTGAGGGCTTGCCATGTCAACTAGGCAGACCGCGTGGCGCAGGCGGGTCAGCGCGTGGCGCAGGCGGGTCAGCGCGTGGCGCGGGCGGGTCAGCGCGTGGCGCGGGCGGGCCAGAGGGGGGGAGGGGCGGGTCAGCGGGTGGCGCAGGCGGGTCAGCGAAGGGGTCCGGTGGAGGACACGTTCACGTCCTCCAGCTCGATGCCGTCGTGCTCGGCACCGACCGAACGCCGCAGCGCCTCGTGCAGCGTGTTGGGAGTGAGTACGCCGAGGAACGCGTCGCCATCGGTGACCGCCACCCAGCCGGCGTCCCACTGGAGCATCGTGGACAGGGCGTCCTTCAGGGAGGCGTCCTTGTCCACCCAGGCGTCCATCCGATCGGCCCGGTCGGCCACCGTGCCGCTGCCTTCGCAGTCGTCGGCGGCGATCCAGCCTCGTAGGTTGTCGTCCTTGTCGAGAACGACGGCCCAGCGCACGTCCTCGGCGTCCATGGACAGATGAGCCTCCGCCAACGTGTCGGTGTCGTGCACGACAGGTGGCCGCTCAAGGTCGACCTGATCGATCGACGTGACAGCCAGCCGGCGCAGTCCTCGGTCGGCTCCGACGAACTCCGCCACGAACTCGTCGGCCGGATCGCCGAGCACCCGGGCCGGGGTGTCGAACTGGGCCAGCCGTCCGCCGGGCTCGAAGACAGCTACCCGGTCTCCTAGGCGGACGGCTTCCTCGATGTCGTGCGTGACCAGTACGACGGTCTTGGCGAGCGTGGCCTGGATGTCGAGGAACTGGTCCTGAAGACGGGTCCGGACGATCGGGTCGACCGCACCGAACGGCTCGTCCATGAGCAGCACGTCAGGGTCGGCGGCGAGTGCTCGCGCGACACCGACCCGCTGGCGCTGGCCGCCAGAGAGCTGGTGCGGGTAGCGCTCGGCGAAGGTCGCCACGTCCAGCCCCATCGTCTCGAGCAGCTCGTCGACCCGTTCGTTGGTCCGCTTGCGGTCCCAGTGCAACAGCTTGGGGAGGGTGGCGACGTTGGCGCGAATGGTCTGGTGCGGGAACAGCCCGATCTGCTGGATGACGTAGCCGATCCTTCGTCGCAGCTCGACAGGATTGATGTTCGTGACGTCCTTGCCGTCGAGCTCGATGCTGCCCGTCGTCGGTTCGATCAGCCGGTTGATCATCTTCAGCGTCGTGGACTTTCCGCACCCTGAGGGACCGACGAGCGTGACGAGCTCGCCGCGCGGGACATCGAGGTCGAGCTCCTGGACGGCGACCGTGCCACCGGGGTAGGTCTTGCCCACGCCCTGCAGCCGGATCATCAGAACTTCGGTAGCGTCCATGTCGTGACTCTACTGGCACCGACCCTTGCGCACCTGACCAGCGAGGGACCCTCGGCGGCCGTGGCAGCGGTGCCGCAGTGCTACATCGACAACGACTGGATCTGTGGCTACTACTGGAAGGACTATCGGACCGACCTCGTCGACGCCACCACCCAGCATCTGTGGATCACGGTGGTCTCAGTCCTGGTCGGCCTGATCGCCGCGATGCCGCTGGCCCTGCTCGCCCGCCGCTTCGCCCGCCTGGAGTCCGTCGTCGTCGGCGCGACGACGATCATCTACACGATCCCCTCGCTGGCCTTGTTCTCGCTGTTCCTCCCCTGGACCGGACTGACCTCCACGACAGTGATCATCGGGCTTGCCCTGTACTCCCTCACGATCCTCGTACGCAACGTGCTGGCAGGGCTGCGGTCGGTGCCCGACGAGGTCCGCGAGTCAGCACAGGGACTCGGCTACGGCCCGGCCAGGCTGCTGTTCAAGGTCGAGCTCCCACTGGCGCTGCCCGTGATCATGGCCGGCCTGCGGGTCGCCACGGTCTCGACGGTGGCCCTGGCCACGATCGGTTCGATCGTGTCGTACGGCGGGTTGGGCAACTTGCTGCTGCGCGCGGTCGGGAACCAGTTCAAGGCCCAGATCTTCGCGGCCAGTGTCCTGTGTGTCGCCCTGGCGGTGCTGCTCGACCTGTTGCTCGTCATCATCCAGCGGCTGCTGACGCCGTGGACCCGTGTCGGACAGGAGGCCTGACATGTTCCTGGATGCACTCTCCTACCTGACCGACACGAGCCGCTGGTCCGGTTCCAACGGGATCGGCGCCTTCTTCGTGCAGCAGATGCTCTTGACGGTCACCAGCCTGCTGGTGGCGGTCCTGATCGGGTTACCCGTGGCGCTCTACCTCGGGCACCGCGGGCGGGGTGGTTTCCTCGCCGTGAACGTGTCCAACGTCGGGCGGGCCGTCCCGGTGTTCGCGGTGCTGCTCGTGCTGTCGATCGGCCCGGTCGGAGCGAAGGAGTTCGGTCCCTACGGGCGCGCCGGGCTGGCCACCTTGATCGCGCTGGTGCTGTTCGCGCTCCCTCCGATCATCACCAACGCGTACGTCGGTGTGCGCGAGGTCGACCGCGACATCGTCGAGGCGTCTCGAGGGATGGGCATGAACGGCCGCGAGATCTTCTCCGAGATCGAGTGGCCGCTGGCGCTGCCCGTGATCATGACGGGAGTCCGCCTGGCTCTGGTTCAGGTCTGGGCAACGGCCACGATCGCCGCGCTCGTCGCGGGGCCCGGCTTGGGGCGGATCATCACCCGAGGCTTCGCGAACCACCGCACCTCCGAGGTGGTCGCAGGAGCGATCCTGGTGGCGGTCGGGGCGCTGGTGCTCGAGGGCATCGCCGTGCTCGCCGAGCGGGCTCTCGACCCGATGCGACGGGCTCGCCGACAGCCATCGTGATCTATTCGTAAGGCCCGTTGCTTGCGAGTGTCGGCACGGGATGGTTCGGTGGACACACCGGGTGCCAGCGAGGGGGTGCCCATCGGACACGCGCGAGCGCGGCTCGCGGGACACAGAAGGTGGTACTCCCATGCGGATGCACCGCATCATGGCACTGACGCTTGCCTCCGTCGCGTTGACGGTCGCGGGCTGCGGCGGTAGCGACAGCACGCTCGAACAACAAGGCAGCGGCGACACCGGAAGCAGTGCCGGCAGCAACAAGGGCAGCGTTACGGTCGGCGGCCAGGACTTCACCGAGAGCCAGGTGCTCGCGGCGATCTACCAGAAACTGCTGGAGAACGACGGGTACTCGGTGACGACCAAGCTCGTCACGACCCGCGACGTCTACCTTCCCGAGCTGAGCAAGGGCAGCGTGGACATCGTCCCGGACTACCTTGCTGGTCTCGCCGACTTCCTCAACACGGAGAAGAACGGTCCGGACGCCAAGCCGGTCTCCAGCAACGACATGGCCGCCACCTTGGACGCGCTGAAGCCGTTGGCCGAGGCCAAGGGCATCTCGATCCTTCCCCCGTCGCAGGCCACGGACCAGAACGCGTTCATCGTGAGCAAGGACTTCGCGGACCAGAACAACCTCACGACGCTCTCCGACCTGGCAGCTCTCGGCCAGCCGATCAAGCTGGCGGCTCCGCCGGACTGCGAGGGACGCGCGGACTGCGAGGGCGGGCTCAAGAACACCTACGGCCTGAACATCACCGAGATCGTTCCGCTCGACTTCGCCAGTTCGCAGATGAAGGATGCAGTGACCAAGGGCGAGGTCGATCTCGGCGAGACCGGCACCACGGACGGCACTCTGGACGAGCTCGGCCTGGTGCTCCTGGAAGACGACAAGGGGATCCAGCCGGCCCAGAACCTCACGCCGGCCGTCAACTCCGACTTCCTGAAGGCGAACCCAGGCATCGAGTCGATCTTCAACAAGCTGTCGGAGACGTTGACCACCGACGACCTGGCGGCGATGAACGTCAAGGTCGACCTCGAGCGCAAGAAGCCCGCCGACGTCGCCGATGAGTACCTCAAGAGCAAGGGCCTGATCTGACGGCCGAGCCACAGCCGCCAAGCTGTGGTGAGGCACCAGTGATGGGCTAGTGCCATGGCACTAGCCCATCGCAGCAGCCGCCTCGCGCTCGAGCGCCACCAAGAAGACATCGTTCGGGCGCGGGGCCGGGCCTGCGGCGTCGATCGTCGACATCGCGATCCCCTCGGCCTCGTCGAGCAGTGCGGTGTAGTCCCGACGTAGCGAGTCGAGGGCGGCAGCCCGCGTCGAGGTGTCCTGGGTGGCATCGGTCATCGGCAGCAGCTGTTCCCACGTGGCCTCGGCCAGGTCGCGGATCACGCCGGCGACCCCGAGCTCTGACCACCCGCCGTGCTCTCCGCGCAGAGACGGCTGGATGACCGTACTCACCCGGCGTACGTCGTCGGCCGTGGCGCCGGTGATCGCGGCCAGGTCCAGCTTCTCGCCCATCGGCCGGATGACACGCGTCCAGTCCTCGAGCACCTCGTCGTAGGAGATGAACACCCGCTCGGAGCCCCGCGTCGCCCGCTCGGTGAAGAGCATCATGTTGACCCATGCGGCGGTCCGGTTGGTGTTTCCGGCCGGCCCGGGGTAGCGCAACGACTTGCTGCTGACGACCTGGGTGGGGTGGCGGAGCATGGTCGCGAAGCTCGGTCTGGCGCCGGTGCGCAGCCCCGCTGCCCTCCACATCCCGAGGAACCAGGACAACCTGGGGTCCTTGATGACGATCTCGTCATGCTGCTCGAACTGCGCGTTCAGCCACGCGAAGAGCAGCTGTCTGGGGCGCGGGCCCATCGAGATCCTGGTGGTCTCCAGCCAGGCTTCCGGCCGGGCGTCGGAGACCTCGATGAGCTCACGATTGAGCAGCCGGTCGTTGAACGCCACCGCCCAGACGGACTCCGCGAACCCCAGCGGGTTGCTCTCGTCGGTCCGGACCTCGGGCTGCGGCACCCGGACCCCGAGCTCTCGCACCACGGTCGTCAGCAGACTGGTGCCGCTGCGTCCCGAGCCGGCGACGAGAAGCAGCCGACGAAGGCTGAAGTCCGGCAAGGCGTCGGTGACCTCGACCGCCTGCTCCTCGGGGCGACTGGCCCGGGTCGGCGTGGCCGCACCGTCGATCTCGGATCGACGAGGGTCGCCGGCGCCCTCGGTCTCGGCGTTCGGGTCCTCGACCCCGGTGGCAATCGCGGGGCGCGGCTGGGGGACCGCATCCACGTCGATCGGAAGATCGCCGACCCGCACGTTGAGTGAAGGAGCGCCCGCGAACACCGGCCGGTGGGCCTGCGGGAGCCACTTCTCGGTGACGTAGTCGATCACGTGGACGCCGTCGGGCGCCTCGATGCGCTCGATGTTGCCCAGCTCGCGCCAACGTCCCTCGGCCAGCCCGTGGAACACCTCCCACTCCCGCCGCTTGCGTCCGGTGCGCGTGCTCTCGGCGAAGGAGTCCGGGGCGGTCCAGTGGGCGAACTCGTCGGAATCGAGGTACTTCAGCTCCACACAGAGCCCTTCGGGCAGCCGCATCCGGGTGATGTTCTCCGGGTGCAGGCGCAACTCCCACTCGAAGGCCTTGACGTGGCCGTAGCCCGCGGCCATCGGGAAGACATAGGGCTCGATGTTCGCCGTGCCCCGGTCCAGGTAGGCCACCGAGTCGCTCTCGACGAACAACGGGTGCCGCGGCATCGTCACCAAGACGTCCCCGCTCAGCTGCCAGCCGAGGTCACGCAGGATCGCGATGCCCTCGGGGGTGAGCACCATGTCGCCGTCCCACTTCATCGAGTACTGCGTCGCGACCTGAGCGAAGGACCAGTTGTAGAAGTAGGCGAGGCTGTGCACCGACCGGTCCGGTGTCCACAGGTGCTCCAGACCGCACCGGCTCACGTCGAACGGGTACTCCAAGACCTCGAGCCGGTCCGCCGCGCCGACCTGCTCCGCCGTCGATCGGGAGATCCCCGCGGTGCCATCGGTGGACTGGTTGTCGATCACGACGACCCGTTCCGTCGCGGCGAGCACTCCCGGCAGCACGCGGGGCATCGAGCGGGCTTCGTTCTTCACCCGGATGACCGTCGTCAGACCTGGTGCCAGAGGCCTGTCACCGTGCCAGGGCCAGTGCACGTCGAACGCCGCGTGTCCTTCGATGTTGTGCATCACGCGAGACGTGTCAGGTGACGTCATCGGAGTCCCCTGCGCAGCCGGATCACGCTTGCCCGGGCCTTGGTGCGGAGACGGGCCGGGATCCTCGCTCGGACGGAGTGTGGCACCAGCCACGCCACCTTGTCGAGACGGCCAGCCGGCGGTTCGAGCGGGCGAGGCGGCTGTTGTCGCGTACGTCGTCGCGCGGCGATCACCGAGGACATCGCGAGCAGCTCAGCGCCTTCGTACAGCTCGGTGTAGGCCGCACGCAGGTCATCGAGGCGCTTGTGGACGAGGTCTGTCTCGCCCTCGGTCGTCACCAGCGCCCCGAGCTCCTCCCAGGTCTCCTCGGCGAGCTCTCGCAGCCCCTCCGGCACCTCGATCCCGTCCCATCCCGTGGTGACGCGGCGCAGCCCGGGATCGACGAACTGGTGCACGCGGCGGATGTTGTCGGTCGTCGCGTTCTCGATGCCCTGTAGCCCCAGCTGTTGCCCCACCCGGTAGAGCACGGTCGTCCAGTCGTCCAGAAGGTCGTGGTAGCGCACGAAGGAGCGGGTGGTGTCGCGCGTCATGTACTCCGTGTGCAACATCATGTTGATCCAGGCGGCCGTGCGATTGCTGTCCGCCATCCGGCCGCCGTAGTAGGTCGACTTGCTGGCCACCACCTCAGCCGGCGGCCGCAGCATCGTGAGGGTGCAGGCGCGAGCGTTCGCTCGGTGCGCGGCACCGATCCAGGTCGGTAGGAACCAAGAGACTCTCGGATCCTTGACCACGAGCTCGGTGACATCGGCCTCGAGGGCATCGCGGAACTGGGCGACGAGCCATCGGTCGAGGTGCCAACGGATCGCGTCGCTGACGGTCTGGTCGACGAGATGCCAGGCCGCCGGCCGAGCGTCGGACGCGTGGACGTGCGCCCGGCTCAGCAGCGCGTTGTGAAGGTCGACGACCCATTGCGGCTCGCCGAAGCCCAGCGGATTGGTGCTGTCAGCCACCACCTCGGGCTGCGGCACGTACAGCCCGAGCTGGCGTAGCACGCCGGCCATCGTGCTGGTGCCGCTCCGTCCAGAGCCGGCGACGACGACCATCGACCGCACGGGCGTCGGCTGCTCACCGCTCGCACCGGCGACGGCCCGTTCGTCGTGAGGCATGGTCCGTATCGTACGGGCACCGTCAGGCACGGACGGGCTTGGAAGGCCCGGCCTGTCACGAACCGACGGACTGAGCCGCCGAGTTGATCCAGGACTCCAGCCGGGCGTTCTCGCCCTCCAGCTCCTCGACTCGGGACTGGAAGTGGGCGTTGCGCCTGGCGATCTTGTGGAGGTCCTCGATCCGCTCATGGCTGTGGAGCAGCGCCGCGATGCCGTTCAACAGACCGGACGCACCGCTTCGCCAAGCCTCCAGCGAGGGTGCCAGCCCTGGATCCAGCGGCGAGTAGCCGAGCTCGGAGAAGTCGTCGTGGTAGTAGGCGTTGACGATCTCGGTGCACTCCTCGTCGTAGAGCCCACGGTGGTAGCCGAGCAGGCTCTTGTTCTCGTCCACCCCGGTGACTGCGTCCCAGGCTGGACCGACGTGCTCACGAAGCACCGCAAAGGTGGTGTCCAGCGACTCGAGCCGACCGATGTGGTTGAGCGGAGGGGACGCCGCGAGCACATCGTTCTGCGGTGCCCAGTGGGCGTCGTACGGCGGGGTCGAGGACCCCAGCGAAGCGACGAAGGCCCGGAAGTCGTCGATCACGTCCTGCGGTGTCTGCGGCACCCGGGGAAACCAGTCGCAGTCACCGAAACGGCGGTGGAAGCCGGGTTCGCGCAGGAGCAGCTTGGACTGCCAGGCCGACCACAGCCGGGTACCGGGATCGCGCAGCGTGGTGAACCGCAGCCAGGAGTCATCGACCGCGATCTGCTCGCGTTGCTCGTCTGTCAGTTCGTACCAGCGGTAACGGCTGGGCCACGCGGACATGGTGTGGATCGTCATGGCGCGTGACACGGCACCCAGCGGAGAGCGTTCGAAGCGTCGCGCGCCCAGACCGGCCAGCCGCGCCAACATCCAGAGTAGGGAGGTACAGCCGGACTTCAGGTTGGGGACGAAGACGATGTGCCGACCTGGCATCACGATCGTGCGCAGCTCGACGTGTCCCGGACCCGCCGCGGACGCCTCGAGCTCGTTGTCGACGGCCTCGTCCTCGGCCGGATGATCGTCGAGCTCGCCGTTCGTCGGATCGAGGGGTGGCTGCTCCGTCACGCCGTTCACTGTAGTGGCGGGGTAGGGGGTGGGGAAGTTGGTCGCCACAAGGCGTCGCGGCTCCGTGGGACCTGTTCGGTCGGCGATTACATTGGCTGAGTGACGAACGTGGGGAAATCGGTGGATGTGCTCGTGGAGCCCGGCGAACCCGCGGCGCAGGTCCACCCGGACCACCAGCACGAGACCAGCACGTCAGGATCCGCTCTGCACCCGCCCCATCCGCTGGTGCGCGCCTGCGACACGCTCGTCGACGCCGTGGTCGTGGCTTTCGCCACCTGGACGGTCGTCTACCACGTCTGCCTGCTCTTCAGGCTCGGTGTTGCCTGGGCCGTGCCGATGGAGATCGCGGCGCTGGCGCTGTGCGCCATCGCGCTGGTGCGCCGTCGGCGCCACGAGTCCGGGCAGCTCCACCTTTCCGACTCCGCCTGGCCGGCCGACACCGCGACGTCGCCCAGCCGAGCAGCACGGCGGTTGCCGGCCCGGATGTCAACGGCGGGGCCGGTCGTGACGGTGTGCTTCGCCGGACTCGCCGCGATCTCGGCGGCTGCCGACGCGCCCTGGGCGCTGGTGACCATCGGCTGGATCGGGGCCGCCGCAACCGGAAGCGCGTGGGCGGCTGTGTCGGTTGCGCCGCGCCTGGCCACCGTCCGAACACCTCCGTGGGAGGCCGTGCTCGCGCTGGTACTGGCGGTGGCGATGGCCGTGCTGTCCCTGGCCATCCTGCGGTCGAACGCCGATGACGTCTACTACGTGAACCTGTCCCAGTTCGTGGCCGCGAACGGCACCTTCCCGCTGCGCGACTCGATCTTCGGCAACCTCGAGTACCCGATGTCGAGCTGGCCCCCGATGGCCTCGTACGACGGGCTGGCCGGGACCGTCGCCCACCTGGCAGGCATCAGGGCCGCGCCTGTCGTCTACATCGTGGCGCCGCCGATCACGAGCTTCTTGTCAGTGCTGTGCTTGTGGAGGCTGCTGCGGGCCTGGCGAGTGAAGGCTGTGTCGGTCGCGCTGACCAGCGGACTGGTCTTCCTGCTGCTCGACGGGATTGCCCAGCACAGCCCCGGGAATCTCTTCGTGACGCGCATCTACCAGGCCAAGATCGTGTTCTTGTGCGTGATGGTCCCGGTGCTGCTGGTGTACGCGCTGGCCTACATCGAGCGTCCGACCCGCAGCCGGTTGCTTCGGCTGTTCATCGGCGGGGTGGCAGCTGTCGGAGTGACGACCTCTGCAATCTTCCTGACACCGGTCATCGCGCTGGCCGCATCGGCGCCGCTGCTGCGCAGGTCCCCCCGCAAGGCGGGTCTGGCTTTTGCTGCCATGGCGGCATACCCCTTGGCGGCCGGTGTCGTGACCAAGGCTGTCGGCGGGCGGTCAGCGGACAGCTTCAACGCGATCCTTCGGTTCGAACCAGCGGTGTTCGGACGGCAGATCTTCGATCACGGCGTGATTGCGCTCATCGCCATCGCTGCGATCCTCTTGGGCACCCTCCTGGTTCCGCATCAGCCGGCCCGGATCACCACCGGACTGCTCGCGCTTGCCGTCGGGATCACCTACCTGCCTGGCTTCACCCAGCTGTCCTTCGACGTGATCGGACTGGGCCCCACGTTGTGGCGGATGTCCTGGCTGTTGACCATCGCTGCACTGGTAGGCGTCGCCGTCAGCCGGGTGACGCAACTGCTGCCCCGGCGATGGCTCGGCGTGGCCGGGCCTGCCGCGCTCGCCGTGCTCTTGCTGCTGGTGAGTGACCCGATCTGGGCGGGCAGCACCACGGCGCGATGGTCGGCTCCGTTCCATCTGCAGCGCAACCCTGACACTGTCGCGATGGCAAATCGGGTCATCGCCCGCAGCAGTCCGGGCGATCTGGTGTTGGCCCCGGAGGAACTGGCGGTCACCATCTCGGTCCTCACCACCCGGATCCACTCGGTCGTCCCGCGGGCCTACTTCACGGTGTACCTGAAGGACAACCCGGCGTTCCACTACGACGCGAGGCGCGCGTTGGCCAGCTTTGTCGGCACCGGCGACTGGCAACGAGACGAGGTGCTGCGCGCCCTGCGGGTCGTGGGAGTGGACCTGGTGTGCCTGAAATCACGGCAGGAGGGCCGGGTGCACCTGCTCGAGAAGGTGGGCTACCGGACCGCGTATCTGCTCGCCGGCTACCGCTGCCTCCGGCCGACCTAATCGAAGATGATCCTGAGATTGTGCCCGCGCCGCGCTCAACCGAATACCTGCTTGATATCTGCCACCTATATGCTCCCCGTGACACAAGCACCCTCAGGCGGCTGAAACCGCGTGTGAAAGGCAAGGCTCGAAATGCGAATCCTGGTTCTCGGCGGAGACGGCTATCTCGGCTGGCCTACTGCCATGTACTTGTCGGCCCGAGGGCACGAGGTGGGAGTTCTCGACAACGCGGCGCGCCGTCAGTACGACCATGAGCTCGGCTCCGGGAGTCTGGTACCGATCGAGAGCCTGCACACGCGCGTGCAGGCGTGGAAGCAGACCACGGGCTCGACCATCGACCTCTTCCATGGCGATCTGTGTGACGCCGACTTCACCTACGACGCGATCAGGCGCTTCGAGCCTGAGGCCATCGTTCACTTCGCCGAGCAGCGCGCTGCGCCGTACTCCATGATCGACCGCAAGCACGCGGTCTACACGCAGATGAACAACGTGGTGGGCACGCTGAACGTGATGTTCGCGATCGGTGAGCTGAACCGTGACATCCACCTGGTCAAGCTCGGCACGATGGGCGAGTACGGCACGCCGAACATCGACATCGAGGAGGGTTGGCTCGAAGTCACGCACAAGGGCCGGACCGACCGTGTGCTGTTCCCGAAGCGCCCAGGCAGCTTTTACCACCTCTCGAAGGTGCACGACAGCCACAACCTCGAGTTCGGTTGCCGCATCTGGGGACTGCGGGTCACCGACCTCAACCAAGGCGTCGTCTACGGCCAGCACACCGAGGAGGCCGCGCTCGACCCGCGACTCGCGACTCGGTTCGACTACGACGGCGTCTTCGGGACGGTGCTGAACCGGTTCTCGATCCAGGCGGTCCTCGGCCTGCCGCTGACCGTCTACGGCGGTGGCACCCAGACGCGAGCCGTGATCGACATCCGTGACACCGTCGAGTGCATCCGGCTCGCCTGCGAGAGCCCCGCGGATGCGGGCGAGTTCCGCGTGTTCAACCAGGCCACGGAGAGCTACTCGCTGTTGGAGATGGCCAAGACCGTCGCGAACAGCTACCCCGGTCAGGTCGACATCGAGCACCTCGAGAACCCTCGGGTCGAGCTGGAGAACCACCACTACAACTTCACCCACACCGCGCTGGAGTCGCTCGGCCTGAAACCGCACCTGCTCTCAGACACCCTGCTCACGTCGATGTTCGGCATCATCGAGCAGCACAAGGATCGGATCGATCAGGAGGCGTTGCGGCCGTCGGTGAAGTGGCGCGAGACGAGCAGTCCTCTCCGCCAGCGATCGTGAACCAGCGGAGCGCCCTACCGGGTCCCGGCGATGCGCGCAGGGTCCTGGTCACGGGTGGCTCGGGCTTCATCGGCCGACACGTCGTGGCCGCTCTGAAGGCGGCAGGCAACGCGGTAACCGTGGCCGACCAGCAGCCGTTCCCGAGCGACGACGTCCCGGTCGTCCTGGGTGACCTGTGTGAGCCCGACGTCCGGTCTCGCGCCGTCGCCGACGGAACGGACGCGATCGTCCACCTTGCCGCGCAGACCTCGGTGTTGGGTTCGATCGAGCGGCCTGAGCTGGTGCATCGCACCAATGTCGACATGACCGCGGCTCTGCTCGAGCTCGCTCGTCAGCGCGGTGTCGACACGTTCGTACTGGCCTCGACGAACGCCGTGGTCGGAGCCGTGGACGCAACGATTCACGAGGAGCTCCCGCTGGCACCCTTGACGCCGTACGGAGCCAGCAAGGCGGCCGCCGAGATGCTGATGTCGGGGTATGCGGGGGCCTACGGGCTGCGCACCCCGGCGCTTCGGTTGACGAACGTCTACGGCCCGGGGATGCGTGAGAAGGACAGCCTGATCCCGCGGCTGATGCGTGCAGCCGTCGACGGTACCGGCGTCGAGGTCTACGGCACCGGTCAGCAACGTCGTGACCTCGTTCACGTCTGCGACGTCGCCCGCGCCTTCGTCGCGGCGACCCAGGATTGGCCGAGCGGTCCGGTGATCGTCGGAGGTGGCACGTCCTACACAGTGCAGGACCTGGTGGAGACGGCCCGCGAGGTCACCGGGTGCCCGATCCCCGGTACACCAGTCCCGGCCAAGCCGGGTGAGATGCCGGCGGTGGTCGTTGACCTGACGCGTGCTCGAGGGCGCGGCTATCAGCCGACGGTGTCGTTACGGGAAGGGATCCAAGGCGCGTGGGCGGACTTCGCACCGACACCTCACCTGTAGTCGACAGGGCCGAGGTGCGCCCGCAGCCCGTCCTCTCGCGTTCACCGTGGTGGCGTCGGCACCGGCTCTTCCTGGCGATGCTGATCCTCGGCACCGTTGTCCGGGGCGCGGTCCTGGTCGCGTTCGGCCAGGCCGTTGCCACCGGTGGCTCCCAGCAGTACCTCGATGCCGCGACCAGCGGCTCCGCCTCAGCAGGCGGCAACCTCGGCTACGCCTTGTGGATCGTTGACCCGGTCAGCTCGATCATCGGCGCGCTGCAACCCGTGGTCGCGCTGCAGCATGTGCTGGGCCTCGCGACGGCGCTCGCCGTCTACGCACTGTTGTACCGCTGGGGTGTCTGGCGATGGCTGTCGGCCGTGGCCACCGTGCCAATTCTGCTCGGACCGGCCATGGTGACGGGCGAGCAGCTGTTGCTCCCCGACGCGACCGTGGTCGCCCTGGTGGTCGGCGCGGCGGTCGCTCTCGGTTGGACCAGTGGCCCGAAGCTCTTCGCACTGGGGCTCGGCGCGCTGTTCGCCGGAGTCGCTGCCACTCTGCAGCCGCTAGGCATCGCCCTGCTCGTCGTGACTGTCGGCTTCGGACTGATCGCCCGACGTTCATGGTCGGCGCGGTCTACCGGTGCGCTCGTGATGGCGATCGTCTTCGCGATGCCGCTGGCTGCGTACGCCGGGTGGCAGCACAGCCTCACTGACGCCGGCGACGGCTCCGGCGTGGCAACGACACTCGGAGTGACCAACTGGTCATCGCCGGGCGACGGGGCGGTCCCGGACCTGATCACGGGTGAGGCTCCGGGCCGTGACGCTTGGGACCTGGCCGCCTACCAGGACGACGCGGGTCGACGTGCCCCGATCGACGTGCTGGCGGCGTACGCCGACCTGGTCGCGGTGCCGTTGTGGCTGCTGCTCGCCGGTCCCGTGCTGGGGCTGGCGGCCGCCCTGGGGCTTGGGCGTTCGCGCGGGTCGAGGCTACGAGCGGTGTGCGCCCTGACGAGTCTGTTGCCACTCGGCACGATCGCGATCGCCGTTCTGACCGGCGACGTCGGGTGGCACGTCGTGCTGCCCGCGATCGCGTTGTGGCCCGCGGCGGGGGCGCTCGGGCTCACCGCCCTGCTGCGTGGCCGACGGTCGGCGAGCGCCCAACGCCCGCAGATCGACGACGTGGACAGGTCGGCCCAGCGTGAGCTCGTCGAGCGTCGCGGACGTCTGGACCTGCCCCCGGTCGCCGTGGTGATCGCGGCGTACAACGAAGGAGCCGGGCTCCCCCGCGTGCTCGATGCCCTTCCCGACAGCGTGTGCGGCCTCGCGACCGACGTGATCGTGGTGGACGACGGGAGCAGCGACGACACCGGGGCAGTGGCCATGGCTCACGGCCGGGCGCATGTCGTGCGCTGCGAGACCAACCGTGGACAGGGCGCCGCGCTGCGCCTCGGCTACCGGGTCGCGCGCGAGCACGGCGCGGAGTTCATCATCACCACAGACGCCGACGGCCAGTACGACACGGCGGACTTCCCGATCGTGCTCGCGCCGGTGCTCGACGGCCGGGCCGACTTCGTGACCGGTTCCCGGCGGCTCGGCCGGCAGCACACCTTCGACCGGTTCCGTCGGCTCGGCGTCCACGTCTTCGCCTGGTCGGTGACCGCGATGGTGGGGCAGCGACTGACGGACACGTCGTTCGGACTCAGAGCGATGCGAGCCGACGTCACCGGAGACGTCACGCTCAACCAGCCGCAGTATCAGTCGTCAGAGCTCTTGCTCGGGATGTTCTCGCACGGGTATCGGGTGCTGGAGGTGCCGGGCACCATGCATCTGAGGTCCGCGGGGTCGACGAAGAAGGGTCGCAACCTGGTCTACGGCACACGCTACGCTCGAGTGGTGTTCGGGACGTGGTGGCGCGAGGGTTGTCCGAGGCCGGTCGCCGACGTGGCTCCCGCACTGGGTGGTCGCTCCTCGGGGCGGCCGCGCGCCCAGGCGCACCCTGTCGACCTCGCCTAGTCATGGCGACCACCCAGAGCGCAACGGCCAGGGCATCGGCGCCTGAGGTTGCTCTGGCCCAAGGGTCGCTGGCCCCCCGATCAAGAAGCATCCTGATGGCGCACTGGCCGTTCGCGGTGGCTCTGACCCTCGGCGCACTCGTGAGGGTCGTGGTTCAGCTCGGCTACCAGCCGGCGTTCATCTTCAGCGACGGACCGGCGTACCTCGCTCTGATCGACTCGTTCGAGCCGAGTGCTGACCGCCCTGTCGGTTACGGCGTGCTGTTGCGAGCGTTGTCCTGGGCGACACCCGACCTCGGTGCGGTCGCCGCCACTCAACACGTGCTCGGGCTGGCCACCGGCGTCGCGTTGTACGTGCTACTTCGACGTTGGGGCGTGCCGCGCTGGCCGGCGACCCTCGCCACGCTGCCTGTCCTGCTCGATGCGATGCAGCTCGCCTTGGAGCACTCGGTGCTCAGCGACGTGCTGTTCATGTGGCTCCTCGTGCTGGGCCTGGCAATCCTGACGTGGCGTCCCAGACCGTCGGCCACGACGGCTGCGCTGGCCGGGCTGGTGCTGGGCGTCGCCGTGCTCGTGCGCCTGGTGGGGGAGCCCGTCGTGCTGCCGGCAGTGATCTTCTGCGTCATGGTCGGAGCGAGCCGGCGCCGCAAGGTCGTGACCAGCCTCGCTCTTGTGGCCGCGTTCGGGCTGCCCCTGGTGGCGTACGCCACCTGGTACCACCAGGAGCGGGGCGTCTTCTCGTTGGCCGAGTTCAGCGGCCGGTCGCTGTACATGCGGAC
The DNA here is from genome assembly GCA_038259225.1 of Propionibacteriales bacterium. GTDB lineage: Bacteria > Actinomycetota > Actinomycetes > Propionibacteriales > Nocardioidaceae > JANLYC01. The sequence goes on along the minus strand of JBBSPA010000039.1, from coordinate 18,166 downwards.
GACCTCCTTCGTGGACTGCTCGACCGTGGACATCCCGGCCTACGAGCGGGTGCTGTGCCCGGTCGAGCCGGTCAGCCAACGTCGTGACCCCACGTACTACCTGTGGCACGACGACCGGACGGTCCCGAGCCTCGACCTTCCGGTCGGCGTCTCGGTGAACCAGGCGGCTCGGGACTTCGCGCTGCGGGCCATCCGGAATCAACCGCTGGACTTTCTACGGGTCGGTGCGCGGGACTTCCTGCTCAACTTCAGTCCCGGCCGGATCGACCATTACGGCTACACGACCGCGTACAAGTGGATGTTCGGGTCGTACGTCGACTACGAACCGACCGTGTGGACAGGTCCGGCCTACGCGACCTACGGCGGTGACCAGCTCGTGGATCACCAGCCGTTGTCGGGCGCGGTGGCGGCCTACAGCCGGACGGTCTACCTGTGGGGTCCGTTGCTGCTGGCATGCCTAGGCCTCGCGGTGGCCGGGACCTTGCGAAGAGGGCCACCTACGACGTCAAGACTTCGTGCCGTCGCGTTGCTGCTGACGTTGGTCGGCACCGGCCTGATGCTGATGCCGGATCTGACCGCGGAGTTCGTCTGGCGCTACCAGCTGCCGGCCGTGGTGCTGCTGCCCGCGGCAGCGGCGCTGTCGTGGACTCGGCTGAAGGCGGCTCACGCCGACGGGACGTGAGCGACTCCCAACACTGACTGCCCGAACGGCGGCGTCACCCGACGCTCCATGAAGCGCGTCGTGGGGACGACGATCTTGTCGTAGACGCGCAACAGGCCGGGCTTCGGAGAGCCCACGCCGCCCCGCTTCACTGCCAACCACCAGGCCACCCCTCCCAGCAGGTTGACCGGCTTGACCTCGCCTGGGGTCAGCCCAGCGCCGACGATCGCGGAGCGCAGCGTGGCCGGGGTGTAGCGGCGGACGTGCCCCACCCGGCGGTCGAAGTCACCATAGAGCTGCTGGTAGGCCGGCACCCAGAGCACGATGCTGCCGCCTGGCTCGACGATGGCGGCCAGCGAGCGGAGTGCGTCGCTGTCGGCCTCGATGTGCTCGAGGACATTGATGGCGACAACGGTGGAGACCCGGGGCTGGACGTCGTACGGTCCGTGCGCAAGGTCGAGCTGGCGCGCCTCGACCTCGGGCCGGTCCGCGAAGCGCTCGGCCATCAGCTGCACCGCCTCCGGGTCAACATCCGTGACGACGTGTCTGCTCAGACCGCTGAACTGGCTCGCGAACTCACCGAGCCCGGCACCGACCTCGAGCACGGACCGGCCGCAGTGCTGCGAGATCAGCTCGTACTGGTAGGCGCGGTAGTTGGCCTGGTCGGCGCCCGAGAAATCCTCGAGTCTGCGCCCGGTCGCCAGGTGGAAGGCGCCGCTGCCCTCGGTGTCGGTCATCGCCAACCCTTCATCGTCGAGCTCTTCATCGTCGAGCTGGAGTGATCTCGTCCACGGGACTGGCCGGCTCGCGGTCGATCCGGTGGAACAGACGGTCGAGCAGGAAGAACCTCAGCAAGAACATCACGCCGTACACGCCGAGGAAGGTTGCGGCCACCAGCACCACGTTGACCCCGTGGGAGAGGCTGTGTCCGGCCAGCCAGTTGTCCACCTGATCGGTCGCGACGACTGCGGTCACCAGCGTGACCACGATGATGGCGACGTACGGCAGCACCTCGTCGACGAAGCGGGGACGTCCACGCAACCGCCAGGTCCAGGTCCGGTTGAGCCAGTAGTTGGGCAGCGCCCCGGCAAGCCAGCCGACGATCGTCGCCCAGGTCGTCGTCGTGTTCAGGCCGCCGTACATGATCACGAAGACGGTCTCGCTACAGATCGCCGCCACGACCGATCCGGTGGCGTAGCGCATCACCTTGCCGCCCCAGCGGTGCCACAGCTCGCCCAGGCGGGCACGGAGCGGCGGGGGCGAAGGGTGCGGTGGCATGGGGTCGATACTAGGTGCCGATCCTGTACGCCGATCGTCGAGCCCGTTGTGGTGGCGTGTCACTTGTCGATGTCGCCGACCACGAAGAACATCGAGCCCAAGATCGCGACCATGTCGGCGACCACGCAGCCGGGGAGCATCGTCGGGAGTACCGAGATGTTGTTGAACGACGCCGAGCGCAGCTTGAGCCGCCACGGGGTCTTCTCCCCGCGCGAGACCAGGTAGTAGCCGTTGACGCCGAGCGGGTTCTCGGTCCAGGCGTAGGTGTGCCCCTCGGGCGCCTTCAAGATCTTCGGGAGACGTACGTTGATCGGGCCCTGTGGCATCGCCTCGATCCGGTCCAGACAGGCATCGGCCAAGTCGAGTGAGACCTTGGCCTGGTCGAGCAGCATGCCGAACCTGGAGTAGCAGTCTCCACCGGACCGAGTCGGGATGCGGAGCACCCCGGCCGACGTCAGCTCGTCGTAGGCCAGGTAGGGGTCATCGCGCCGTAGGTCGGTGTCGACGCCGGAGGCTCGGGCAATCGGCCCGCTGACGCCGTGCTGCGCGATGGTGTCCGCCGCCAGCACGCCGACGCCGACCGTACGAGCCCGGAAGATCTCGTTGCCGAAGATGAGTTCCTCGATCTGCGGCAGTCGTGAGCGGACAGCGGCAACGGCCGACCTGACGCGGCCGAGCCAGCCCGCGGGCAGGTCCTCCTTGAGACCTCCGACCCGGTTGAACATGTAGTGCATCCGACCGCCGGAGATTTCTTCCATCACCTCCTGGATCGTCTCCCGCTCGCGAAAGGCGTAGAAGATCGGCGTGATCGCGCCGACCTCGAGCGGGTAGGAGCCCAGGAACATCAAGTGGTTGAGCACCCGGTTGAGCTCGGCGAGCAGCATTCGCGACCAGGTCGCTCGCACGGGGACTTCCATGCCCAGCATCCGCTCCACAGCCAGGACCACACCGAGCTCTGAGGAGAACGCCGACAGCCAGTCGTGCCGGTTGGCGAGCACGATGATCTGCCGGTAGTCACGCACCTCGAACAGCTTCTCGACGCCGCGGTGCATGTAGCCGACGACCGGCTCGCACCCGACGATCCGCTCACCGTCGAGCGTGAGCCGCAGCCGGAGCACGCCGTGAGTAGCTGGGTGCTGAGGACCGATGTTGAGGACCATGTCCTCAGTGGCGAGCTCGCTGCCCGGGCCGGTCCCACCCCGCTCATAGCCGGCGAACCCCTCGGCACCGGCTCCGACGCCGACGATCCGTTGCTCCGTCACGGCTGCCATGCTCCCATCCTCGGCACCCGGCGACTCAGTCGATCTCGCGAACAACCCGCGCCGGGTTGCCGACGGCGATCACTCGGGCCGGGAGGTCCTTGGTGACGACTGCCCCCGCACCGACAACGGTGTCATCCCCGACGGTCACGCCCGGACACAGGATGGCGCCACCTCCGACCCAGACGTTGCGTCCGAGAGTGATCGGCTTCGCCGTCTCCCACTTGTCCTCGCGCCGCTGCGGGTCGACCGGATGTACCGGGGTGAGGAACTGCACGTTCGGGCCGATCTGACAGTGGTCACCGATCGTGATGAGGGCCACGTCTGCGAGCTGGCAGCCGTAGTTGAGGAAGACCCCGGTCCCGATCCGGATGTGGGAGCCGTAGTCGACGTAGACCGGGCTGCGCACCTCGACATCGTCACCGATGACGCCCATCAGCTCGATCAGCAGCTCGCGGCGGGTGATCGGATCCGCGATCGTGGTGGCGTTGTAGCGCTCCATCAGAGCTTGCCGTTCGCGTTGCAGGTCGAGCACGCTGGCATCGGTGATGTACCAGTCTCCGCCGGACATCTTGTCGAGGTTGTCGCTCATCTGACCGACCCTACCGAGCACCGGCCCCGGGGCCTGAGCCGCTCGCAGGGCGGGGATGATGGTGCCGTACGGCACCTTGCTACGACCGCGACAACGCGTCGGTCAACAGCCCGACGAGAGCCTCGAGCTGAACGTCTGCCGACGACGTGATCTCGTCGTCCGAGCCGTCCAGCGCCCTGGCCGCGAGGCCAGCCTTGCTGTCGATGAGCTCGGCGATCCTCGCGTCGATGGTCTGTGCGGCGATGACACGCCACGCGGTGACGGGCTGGTCCTGCCCGATCCGGTGGATCCGGTCGATGGCCTGGGTCTGCTCGGCGTCGGTCCAGGAAAGCTCGGCCAGCACGACGTTGGAAGCCACCTGCAGGTTGAGCCCCACACCTGCCGCTGTCAGCGAGCAGACCACGAGGGCGACCTCGGGGTCGTTCACGAAGGCATCGATGTTCTTGCGGCGGGCTGTCGGGGTCTGGTCGCCACGGATCGAGGAGTAGCGGATACCGCGCTTGGCGAATGTCTGCTCCGCAACGTCCATCACGTCGATGTGCTTGGCGAAGAAGACAACCTTGCCGACGCTGTGCGCGAGCTGGGCCGCGTAGTCGGCGGCAAGGGCCGCCTTGGCCTGCCCGATGCGTCGCATCATGGTGAACACGTTCTCGTCCGTCTTTGTCCCGCGAGAATCCTTGCATTCCCACGTAGCGACGGTCCGCACCAAGTCGTGGTCGATTCCGTCGACCACGGAGGAGGACGTTCGGCGCGTACGTGCGTCCTCGTACCGCGACACCAGGCGACGCGCGAGCTCACGTTCGGCCTCCCGGATCGAGCGGCCGTCCTTGTCGTCGAGCTCGACGGGGAGGTCGGCGACCCGTCGAGCCGGGATGTCGGCCGCGACGTCGACCTTGCGGCGACGGACGATGCCGAGGTCGACCACACAACGGCGGGCCTGTCGTGAGAACCCGGGGTCCGCCGGAGTGAGGTGGGTCTCCTCGAGGGCATCCATCAGCTCGGTGAGGGGCATCTTATCGTCGATCCAGCCCAGGAACTGCCAGATCGCCTTGAAGTCTTCGATGTCGTTGATCAGTGGCGTGCCGGTCAGGGCCATCAGCAGAGGCTGACCGACCCGTGACCGGATCCGCTCGGAGAGCTGGAGGACGTGCTGGGAGCGCTGGGAGGACTTGTTCTTGATGAAGTGCGCCTCGTCGACGACCATGCCGCGGAATCCGTGGTCACCGATCCAGCCGACGTGCCGGTCGAGCACTTCGTAGTTGACGACGACGATGTCGGCGAAGCCGTCGATCGTGTCCCCGTCGCCGTGGATCACGGTGGCCGCTCGGTTCGGCGTCCAGAGGCCGGCTTCGTGCGCCCAGTTGGTCTTGACGACGTTGGGCACGACGGCGAGCAGCGGGTAGGCGTTGGCCGCCTGGGCGGCGAGCAGCGCCTGGGCCGTCTTGCCCAAGCCAGGTTCATCGGCCAGCAGGAAGGTCCGGTGGCCGGACATGGCGGCCGCGACGACCTGCGCCTGGTGCGGCATCAGCTCCAGACGGCCGGGCGCCTGGAGCGAGGCCGGCGGCGGAAGGGTCATGCACGAGGTGGCTCCTCCCCCGGCGTACTCGAACGACCTGAAGAGCGGTCCCAACAGCTCCCAGGTGGATAGTCGTCGTGAGCTCGTCGCCTTCCGATCCGCGACCGAGAAGTCGGGGGCGAGGAAGGGGTTGGCGAGTTGTCGTGAGACGACCGACTGCGGAACGACCCTGCGCGCGGCGGCAGCGTTCGCAGGCTCCGGCGGCAGGACCTCGTCGGGGGTCTCGACCCCGCCCGATCTCAGCATGTCCCGTTTGAGCGACCTGGCTGCGTCGGAGACGACTGCGTCCTCGGCGAGGAGCGCGAGCAGAGAGGTGGCGCGGGCGGCCGTCTGGGCCAGGATCGTCGCGATGCCGTCCAAGCGCTTGAGCTGCTCGGTCCGGTGGGCGTCGGTGCTGGTCGGATCGGCCTTGACGGTGGCCCGCTCCTCGCGCACGAGCAGGGCCACGACCTGGAACTTGGTGCGCACCGAGGGCAGCACGGACCCGCGCTGCACGGCCGCCTCGACCTCGCGCACGGCCCGAGCCAGCACGGGAATGATGCCGTCGTTGTCCAGCTCGCGCAGCCGTCGCTGATTGCGCGGCGCAGCGGTGCGCTGGCCGGATTGACGGCCTCGTCGAGCCACAGACTCCTCCTCTGAAGTACCTCTCAGGATCGCCGCGGCGACCCTGACAACACACGCACGCAACCCCACGCTCAGGACGATCGGACGTCGAGCGGAGCCTGGCCGACTGTTCCGCCACACGCCTCGCACGGACTCGCGAGACGTCGACGCGCCGGGACCTGACAGCCCGTGCGTACGAGCATGACTCGTTGGTCGAGCCATCGAACGCCGAACCGATGTCGTCCTGAACGCGGCGTAGCCGGGCGTCGGCGTCGTGACCATAGTACCGCTCGTGGGCGTGCGCGCAGAGACAGTCGGCGAACTCGGTGCCGACGCGGCGTGCGGCGGCTACCGGATGGCAGCCAGTCACCGACGGCGGGCGGGTTCAGGACCTGATCGAGGCGTTACCAGGGTCGAGCGTCGCCGCCAGTGCAGCGATGGTCTGCGGGCCGACCCGACAGCAGCCCCCCACAAATCTCGAACCGGCCCGAATCCAGCTCGACGCCAGGCGCACGTCGTAGGACGAGCCGCCCTTCCACTCACGGGCCTTGGCCTCCCAGTCCTCGCCGCTGTTCGGGTACGCCACCGCGGGCTTGCCGGTGACCTCGACTGCCAGCTCGACGGCCCGTCGTACGTCGCTGGGCGAGCAGCAGTTGACTCCGACTGCGAACACCGACCTGCCGGACGAGGCGACGGCGAAGGCCTCCGCCAGCGGCTGATCAGCACGGGTTCGCAGGCCCTCCGCCGAGAACGAGAACCAGGCGGGCACATCGAGCTGGTCGAGGAGCTCGACGAGGACCTCGGCCTCGTCCACATCGGGGATCGTCTCCACGCACAGGAGATCGGGTCCGGCAGCGGCCAGCAGCTCCATCCGCGGACGGTGGAAGTCACGCAGCGCGGCACGGGACAACCCGTAGCGCCCGCGATACTCCGAGCCGTCGGCGAGCACAGCACCGTAGGGGCCAACCGAGGCGGCTACCCATCGTGGGACGCCGTCGTGGGCCATCTCGTCACGGGCGTCGCGAGCCAGTGTGACGCTTGCCCTGAGCAGCTGCTCGGCTTCGGCGGGATCCACTCCGGCGGCCACGAAGCCGGGGACGCTGGCCTGGTAGCTGGCGGTCGTGGCGACTGTGGCTCCGGCCGTGTAGTACGCCCGATGGACGGCCACGATCTCGTCGGGCGCGTCGCGGAGGATGCGAGCCGTCCACAAAGCACCGGACACGTCATGGCCGCGGTCCTGCAGAGCGTTGGACATGCCACCGTCGAGGACCACGACCTCGTCGTCGAGCGCACCTGCGCCGGGTACTGCCGCAGCCTCGCCATGCGGACGATCTCGCGCCATCACGCATCCAGTGTGGTCGCTCTGAGCCGCGGGCCGGTCAGCTGTGCCTGCGCAGGATCCAGAGGAGGTCGCCGAGGCCGGGGGAAGCCACCAGCTCGCCGGCCTCGGAGGCCATCGACAACGCGTGCACGTATCCGGCAGGGTCACTGGTGGCCAGGGTGATGTCCGGTCGGTTGGACGCGAGTCCGAGGTCACGCAGCATGTCGCGCTGCCGGTCTGTCGATGCTCCGACGGCGCCCGCGACTGAGTCGATCGCGACGTGCCCGGTGACGTCACGCGTTCCGTCGACACCGAGCGGCACCTCGCGACCGGCGTGGTACGAACGCAGGGTGCTCACCGCCGGACGGTAGTCCTGAAGGTGGCCGTAGTCGATGGCGAGGCTGACTCCGCCCGACAGCCGCGCGCACGCTTGCGCCCAGAACTGGTCCCGTGACAGGCCTACCTCGATCCGTTCGCTCTCCTCCATCCGCCACCACCGACGCGCCCAGGACAGCAACGTCTCGTCGGCGAGGTCTCCGAGCCTCTCGTTGCCGGAGGCGACATCGACCTCGACGATCCGCCATCGACCCTGCGCGTCGCGACCGATGACGTCGCACGGCACGTTGTCGAGGAGCTCGTTGGCGAGCAGCAGACCCTCGATCTCTTCAGGGAGCGCTGACACCCACGTGATCTGCGGTGGCAGGTCGGACGGCCGCGGTCGCAGCTCGATTCCAGTCAGTCGCAGGTCCGGCGCGATACCGGCGATCTGCCGGAGCAGCTCGCCCGACCCGGCACCGTAGTCGATGACGTGGGTGAGGTGATGGCGGCGTACGAGTTGCACGATGGCCAGGGAGAACAGGCTCGAGGCGTGTACCGACGTCCGGAAGTGCTGGTGCGGCAAGGCGCTGCGGTAGAAGCCGCCCGGCCCGTACAGCGCTGACTGCCAGGCCTCGCGCCAGGGCAGCCATCCTGATCGGACGGTGACCCCCTCCGGGTCGGGCACCGCGGACAGGGCTCAGCCCTGGTTCCACGCCGACAGGTCGCGGCCCATCCAGGCTCCCAGCCGGTCGTTGTAGGGCCGGAAGTGCTCGACAAGCCTGGCCCGCGTCTCGGCTTCCATCGGCGGGTAGGGCGCACCCTGCTGCCCGCTGGTCATCGGCCCGTCCGCGGACGATTCGGTGGGCCCGGGGCCAGGCCGGAACGTCGCCTTGACCTCGTCGATACGGGCGGCCGGGGCCATCGGTACGTCGAGGAACCCGAACACCCGCCGCAGGCTCCGCTCACGATGGGCGACCAGGTCGTCGAAGAGCATCACGTGGAGTCGATCTCTTCCGAACAGGGCCTCCATCGCATCGACGTGGTCGATGTACTCCCCGCGTGACACGTACGAGTGGTGCATCAGGTGATCCCGGTCTCCGGAGCCGAGGCGTTCCTTCTCCTGGTCCAGCGCCTCGTCGAAGGACGTGAGCGTCTCGTTCTTCCGGCGGACGGCATGCCAGTAGTGCGAGTACGCCCGCTTGGTCGGGTCGCGGAAGATCAGGATGAACCGCGCCTCCGGGACGTCGCGCTTGATGCGCTCGCGCGCCAGCGGGTCGAAGGCGTACATCGGCGTCGCCTCGCCCCACTGTCGGTGACGTTGACGCGGGGCGAACTGGTCGGCGTACCAGTCGAGGCCGAGCTCGTACTCGGCGTCGAAGAAGTGCAGCTCCTTGGGCCGGGACATGAAGATGCGCGGATGCTTGCGCAGATAGAGGGCCAGTGTCGAGGTGCCGCAGCGTTGCGCTCCCGCGATCAGGAACGTGGGGAGGGGCATGGTGCTCCTTCGCGATCGTGCCTGTGCAGCGGCCATCGTATCGGTCGCTCACTCAGACGACACTCCAAGCGCTGAGGTCCCGACCTGCCCACTGCGCGAGCGCGTCGTTGTACGGCCGGAACTCCTCGACCAGGCGGGCGCGGGTGTCGCGGCTGATCGGGGGATAGGAGTAGGCGTTCTCCCGTTTGTCGGGCCGGTTGTCCTGGGCCTCTCGCGAACCCTCCCACCGTTCGATCGCGACAGGAGCACCCTCGGTCGAGAGCCCGAGAAATGTGCAGACGCCAGTGAACGCCTTCAGCCGGTCCTGGCTGAGGTCGTCCAGCGTCAGGGTATGGAGCTGGTCCGGACCGTAGACCGTGGCCAAGTCGCGCAGCTGCTCGACGTAGCGTCCGCGATCCAGGTACGAGTGCCGGATCTGATGCTTGCGCTGGCCGGTCGCGAGCCGCTTTAGTTCGAGGGCGACCGCCTCCTCGAACGTGCCGGCAGGTTCGTAGCCGAGTCGGAAGGAGTGCCAGTAGTGGGAGTACGCCCGAGAGACCGGCTCCCGCATGATCACGACGATCTTCGCCTCGGGTAGGGACTTCATCATCCGGTGCCGGGCCTCGTCGAGATACATGTAGGTCGGAGTGGACTCGCCGATCACGCGCTGACTCGGTGCGGGGCTGAACTCGTCGGAGTACCAGTCCAGGCCACGCTTGAAGTACCAGTCGAAGAAGTGCACTTCCTTCTTGGCATGGACGTGCGCCCCCGAGTGCAGCCGGACCAGAGTCGAGAGCGTCGACGTCCCGGACTTCTGGGCGCCGGCGATGACGAAGGTCGGCAGGGGCATCGAGCATCCTTGCGTTGAATCGGACGCACCGGCGGGTGGCCCTCGGCGAACGGTCATCGTATCGACCGAACCGACGCCCTAGGGTGGCCGCTGTGGCCCGAGGCGTACGGCGACACCTTTCGCGGAGGTCCAAGACGCTGAGCGTCGTGGTCCCCGTCTTCGACGTCGAGGTCTACCTGGCCGACTGCCTCGACAGCATCCTGGCCCAGACCTACCCCGACGTCGAGGTCGTGATCGTCGACGACGGCTCCACGGACGGTTCCGGCGACATCGCTGTGGAGTACGCAGAACGACACCCCGGCTGGAAGCTGCTCCGGACCGAGAACCACGGCCTCGGCGCAGCGCGGAACCATGGGGTGCACCACGCCTCGGGCGAGTTCCTGGCCTTCGTGGACTCCGATGACCTCGTTCCCGACGACGCCTACTCCTTGATGATCTCGACGCTGGAGCGAAGTGGGTCGGACTTCGTGGTCGGCTCGGTGCAGCAGCTGATCGGCTCCGATCTCGTGGTCCCGGAGTTCCTGCGCGCCGGTGTCTCCGAGCGGCGGATCGGGGTGCGTGCGGGCGACGTCCCGCCGATCACCCGCAACGTCTTCGCCTGGAACAAGGTCTTCCGACGGGGCTTCTACGACCGCGCCGAGATCGCCTTTCCCGAGGGGCTTCGCTATGAGGACCAGCCCGCGATGATGCGCGCGTACCTGCTCGCCGAGCGCTTCGACATCGTTCGTCGACCGGTCTACACGTGGCGGGTGCGCGAGTCGGGGACGTCGATCACGCAGGGAAGGGCGCGGCTGTCGGACCTCGACGACCGCTTGGTCACCAAGCAGCTGACGTCGGCCGTCGTACGCGCCCATGCCGAGCCTGCGGTGCAGGAGTTCTGGGGGAGGCTGGGCGTGGTCGGAGACCTACCGGTCTACTTCGAGCAGCTGCCGCACGTCGATGACGTCTACTGGCGGCGGCTGGTGACGGGTCTGGGAGAAGTGCTGGACGGCTTGCCGCCGATCGAGGACTCTTTGCTGCGACTTCCGCAGCGGCTCGTTGGCTGGCTGGTACTGCACGACCGACGATCCGACGCCGAGCAGGTGCAGACCTGGGTCACGGCCAATCCTGGACCCCTTCGGCTCAGGGTCGAGCACGACCATGTGACAGCCCCCGACCTTCCTGTCGCGTCCGACCCGGCCGCCGAGCTCCCCGACGGGGTTCGTCGGCTGGGAGCGCATGAGCTCGTCTTCGACGCGCGACTCATCGCTGCGCGCTGGAAGGGGACGACGCTGGAGGTCACTGGGTGGGCACTGATCCGCGGCGCGCCGACCGCCGGGGTGACGACGTCGATCCGGGCGTGGCTGTGCCCGCACCACCCAGGGGCCGACCCGGCCGGGTCGCCGGGGTCGCCGGGGTCGCCGGGGTCGCTCCCCGACGCGGTCGTCGGGGTGGTGTCGCCGTTCGCCGATCCTGCGGCCACCCGCTGGATCGATCGGGGCGACCAGGTCTACGACGACAGCGGCTTTGTCGCCGACTTCGACCTGAGAACGTGGCTCGACCGGCCGCGGTCCGAGCGAAGTGAGCTCGTCGTCGCCCTCGCAGTAGAGGTGTCCGCCGTGCGCGGGAACGGCGTGCTGCGCAGCCGGGTCGAGGATCTTGACCCCGGTCGGTTGCCGTCGAGTCCGCAGGCAACGCTTACCTGGCTGGCGGGCTCCGGCCTCGTCCTGGCGCCCCGATGAATCCGTTAGGGTCAGGACGCACACCGGCGTACGTGAGGGGCTGCACGAGCACATGGCACAGACGACGTCCGGGATCCGCTCGATCCTCTCCCATCCGAAGGTCTACGCGGCGTTCCAGCACATCGTCGGCTCTGCGCGAGTACGGCGGGAGCTGATCGACACCTATGTCGCACCGCAACCGGGCCTGCGCGTCCTCGACGTCGGCTGCGGGCCAGGAGTTCTGGTCGACTACCTGCCCGGGGTCGACTACACGGGCACCGACCTGAGCGAGGCCTACATCGACGCCGCTCAGCGTCAGTACGGCCAGAGAGGTCGCTTCTTCGTCGGCCGGGTCGACGACCTCGACCCTGACGAGCTCGGCAAGTTCGACGTCATCATCGCCAAGAGTCTGCTGCACCACATCGACGAGGACGAGGCGCTACACCTGTTCGACGTCGCCGCGACCACACTGGTCGAGCGCGGTCGCTTCGTCACGCTCGATGCGGCATACACGCCGGACATGTCCCGGGCGTCCCGGTTCGTGGTGAGCCGGGACCGTGGGCAGAGCATTCTCTCGCCGCAGGGTTACGAGCAGCTGGCGCGCTCCAGGTTCGGACACGTGGACGTGGCCGTTCACCACGATCTGCTGAGGGTGCCCTACACCCACGTCTTCATGAGCTCGTCGGAGCCGTTGCGCTAGGCGGGGGTCCTCGTGTCGTGATGCGCACCGTGTGAGGTAGCGCACGCAGGCGAGACATATCGAAGCCGACCCGGACGCCGGTATCCTGGCTGTGTGCCCGAGGCGGGCACGATTCGCACGAACGTCCGGTACCCGAATGGGACTGGAACCGAAAGGCGATCATGACTGGTGTCCCAGAGCAGGCGATCAGCATCTCCCGACTGTCGGTCGGAGTGATCGGAGCGGGCCGCGTCGGTGCGGTCCTCACGGCCGCGCTGCACCAGGCCGGCCACCCGGTTGCTGCGGTCGCCGGTGAGTCCGACGCCTCTCGCACCCGGATCGAGATGCTGCTTCCCGGTGTCCGCGTCGACAAGCCGACTGCCGTCGCCAAGGCAGCCGATCTGCTGCTCTTGACCGTCCCCGACGACGCACTGGACAACGTCGTCAAGATGCTCGTCGCGTCGGGCGCGATCCACTCGGGCCAGTACGTCGTTCACACCAGCGGGCGACACGGCATGGACGTGCTGCGTCCCGCGCTGGACGTCGGCGCCCGCGGAATCGCGATGCATCCCGCGATGACGTTCACCGGTACCGATCTCGACCTGGCCCGGCTGCCCGGCTGCGTGTACGGCGTCACCAGCCGGCCCGAGGAACAGCCTGTCGCTGAGGAACTCGCGCGTGAGCTCGACGGTCGGATCGTCTGGATCGAGGAATCGCATCGGGTGCTCTACCACGCGGCACTGGCTCACGGGGCCAACCATCTCGTCACCGTGGTAGCCCAGGCGATGGACGTGCTGCGTGCGGCCGGCTCCGCCGACCCGGCCGGAACGCTGCGTCCGCTGCTCACCGCAGCACTGGACAACGCGCTGGACTACGGCGACGCGGCGCTGACCGGACCGATCGTTCGCGGCGACGTCGAGACGGTGCGGGCGCATCTACGCAGCCTGACGGCCAGTGGGCAGCCGAGGTCGACGGTGGAGTCGTACGTCGCCATGGCGCGCGCCACCGCGGACCACGCGGTCGCCGACGGCCGACTCGAGGCGCGGCGGGCCGTTGCGCTTGTCGAGGTGCTCGACGACGCCCTCGCCCACGTCCTCGACTGACCTGCTCCGCGGTCGATGAACGCATTGTCGCTCGCGCGAACGCGGGCAGAGCTCCGTGAGCTGGTGGGTGCTCGCGGAGCCGATCGCCTGGCGCTGGTCCCGACAATGGGTGCACTGCATCGCGGCCATGCCGCCCTGTTGGACGACGCGCGCCCTGGTACTGATCATCTGGTCGTCTCGATCTTCGTCAACCCGCTCCAGTTCGGACCGGGCGAGGACCTCGATCGCTACCCGAGAAACCTCGATGACGACCTGGCCTTGTGCGCCCGGCACGGCGCGGACATCGTGTTCGCCCCGTCGGTGGAGGAGGTCTACCCCGAGGGCGAGCCGCAGGTCAGTGTGGAACCGGGCGTACTGGGCACGGTGCTCGAAGGGGCAAGCCGGCCGGGACACTTTCACGGTGTGCTCACCGTGGTGATGAAGCTGTTCGGACTCGTCGGCCCCGACGTGGCCGTCTTCGGACAGAAGGACTACCAGCAACTGGTGCTGATACGCCGGATGGTCGCTGACCTGTGTCTGCCTGTCACGGTGGTCGGCTCCGAGACCATGCGTGAGGACGATGGGATGGCGCTGAGCTCACGGAACCGTTACCTGTCGGATCCAGAGAGGGCGGTCGCGTCGGCGCTGTCGCGAGCCCTGTCGGCTGGACGTGCCGCGGGCGCCGAAGGTCCAGACGGCGTACTGCGCGCGGCTCGTGCTGTCCTTGATGCCGAACGGGGAGTGGAGCTGGACTACCTCGCGCTCACCGATCCCTGGCTCAACCCCGGGCCTGACAGCGGGGAGGCCCGGTTGCTCGTGGCCGGCCGGGTCGGGGCGACGCGGCTGATCGACAACGTGCCTGTTGAGCTGAGCTGATGGCGGACCGCGCAGGGGCGACTGTGGGTTGCCGGCGTACTAGGTTCGAAGGATGACGAAGCCCCGCTGCCTGGTGAACATCCCTCCATTCACCGATGCCGCGACTGTGGTCGCGATCGCAGTCGAGGCCGAGCAGGCGGGATGGGACGGCGTCTTCGTGTGGGATCACCTGCAGTGGTCCCCAGAGGTCCGTCCTCCGGTCCACGACCCGTGGGTGCTGCTCGGGGCGATCGCTCAGGCGACCGAGCGGGTCAGGATCGGCACCATGGTCACGCCGTTGACGCGCCGACGGTTGCAGGTCGTCGCCAAGCACCTGCTCACGCTCGACCATCTCAGCGGCGGCCGGGTGACGTTCGCTGTCGGGCTGGGCGAGCCGCCGGCCGAGGACTTCTCCGACTTCGGTGACGAGGCTGACGCCAAGATCCGAGGAAGGATGCTCGATGAGGGTCTCGACGTGCTGGACCGGCTGCTGAGCGGTGCTCGGGTCGACCATCGTGGCGAGTACTACACGATCAAGGCCGAGCTGCGTCCTGGGCCGGTTCAGCAGCCGCGGCCGCCCATCTGGGTGGCGGGGGTGGTCCCGAACAGGCGCCCGCTCGAGCGGGCCAGGCGGTGGGACGGTGTCGCACCGATCGCAGCCCGCGAGCTGCTCACGCCAAAGGGGCTCGCGGCCTACCTGCGCGAAGGCTCCCAGGCCGTCTCCCGGGACTGGGACGTCGTGTCGACGTGGGCACCCGGCCATACCGCGCAGGAGTACGCCGATGCGGGCGCGACCTGGTTGGTCGAGTCGACATATCCGGTCGAAGCCGGTTGGGTCGATGAGTTCCGGGCACGGGTCAAGGCAGGGCCAGGGGACTGATCATGGTGCAAGCCCGCCACAATGACGCTCGATCTGCGGTTGGGGTCCCGCAGTGAGCGTGCTGTGCGTCAGCGTGCGCAACGAGCGGACGACATTCGGTCTCTTCGAAGGGACCGAGCTGGTTGAGCACTGGCGGGTCTCCACCGATCCACGGCGGACGGCAGAGGAGTGGGGGTTGCTCGTCAGCGGCCTGACCGGACGGCGCAACGATCTGCCGAACGTGACCGGCCTGTGCATCTCCTCGACGGTGCCGGTCGTGCTGCACGAGCTGCGGACCATGGCGCGGTCGTACTTCCCCGACGCACACAGCGTGGTCGTCGGCCCTGGTGTCAGGACCGGCTTGCCGGTACAGATGGACAATCCCCGCGAGGTCGGGACCGACCGGGTGGCCAACGCCGTCGCCGCAGCCGACCGATGGGGCGGGCCGGTGATCGTCGTCGACCTCGGAACGGCGATCACCTTCGAGGTGGTGAATGCGGCGGGCCAGTACGTCGGCGGCGTGATCGCGCCCGGTGTCGACGTCTCGGTGGACGCCTTGCACCAGCGCAGTGCGCAGCTGCGACAGGTGGAGATCGAGCTGCCGCGGGCGGTGATTGCCAAGAACACGATCGAGGCGCTGCAGTCCGGCGCGGTGCACGGCTTCGCCGGGCTCGTCGACGGTGTGGTTGCCCAGATCATCCGCGAGCTCGGCGGCGAACCGACTCCGGTGGTGGCGACAGGAGCTCTCGACAGTGCCGTGGTGAAGGTCTGCACCTCGATCACCGACGAGGAGCCGCTGCTCACGATCCACGGGCTGCGGCTGATCTTCGAACGCAACCCCGCGCCGAGTGGATAGCGGGAGACCGGTGGACAGGGCCCGCTGAGACGGAGATCTGGCACCGAAGGCAGGGGTCGGTATGGCGTAACCTGTCCGCCATGACCGAGTCCGCTGACAACGCCCCGCGTGCTCAGGGAGACGATCTACCCGAGCAGATGCGGGTACGTCGTGACAAGCGCGACCGGCTCATCTCGAATGGCATCGAGCCCTACCCTGTGACGGTCCCGCGCAGCCATGAGCTCGGCGACGTGATCGCGGCGTACGACGTCGAGGAGCTCGGTCCTGACCACCAGACCGGCGACCACGTGGCGGTTGCCGGTCGGGTGATCTTTCTGCGCAACACCGGCAAGCTCTGCTTCGCCCGGTTGCGGGCAGGTGACGGCGCAGAACTGCAGGCGATGTTCTCACTCGCCGATATCGGCGAGGAGTCCCTGGCCGACTTCAAGTCCGCAGTGGATCTCGGTGACCTGATCGCCGTCCAAGGTGAGGTGGTGACCAGCCGCCGAGGTGAGCTGTCCGTCAAGGGTGTGACCTGGCAGATGGCTGCAAAGGCGCTGCGGCCGCTGCCCAACGACCACCGACCGCTTTCCGACGAGGGCCGGGTGCGGCTGCGCTACGTCGACATGATCATCCGTCCCGAGGCGCGGGAGCTCGTGCGCGGCAAGGCGGCGGTGCTGCGGTCGTTGCGCGAGACGCTGGACGGCCAGGGCTACGTCGAAGTCGAGACGCCGGTGCTGCAGCTCACCAACGGCGGGGCGAGCGCACGTCCGTTCCACACGCATCTGAACGCCTTCGATCTCGACATGGTGCTACGGATCGCCCTGGAGCTGGACCTGAAGAAGGCGATGGTCGGTGGAGTGGACCGGGTCTACGAGATCGGCCGAACGTTTCGCAACGAAGGCATCGACTCCACGCATGCGACGGAGTTCTCGATGCTCGAGGCCTATCAGGCCTACGGCGACTACAACACCATCGCGCAGCTGAACCAGGACTTGGTGGTCAACGCGGCACGGGCGGTCGGACGTACGGTGGTGCAGGGCCGCGACGGTTCGCAGATCGACCTCGAGGGTGAGTGGCGAACGGTCTCGATTCTCGACCTGGTCTCGCAGGCCGTGAGCGAGGAAGTCACCGCCGAGACGGAGGCCGACGCATTGCGCGGGTATGCCGACAAGCACGATGTCGCGTTGCAGCCGCACTGGACCGCCGGAGAAATCCTGATCGAGCTCTACGAACAGCTCGTCGAGGGTTCGTTGATTCAACCGACGTTTGTCCGTGATTATCCGGAAGCGGCCAAGCCACTCGCGAAGAAGCACCGCAGCATTCCCGGGCTCGGGGAGGCCTATGACCTTGTCGTGAACGGTGTCGAGCTGGTAACGGCTTTCTCGGAGATGAACGATCCGGTCGTGCAGCGTGAGCGTTTGGTCACGCAGTCGCTGTTGGCTGCGCAAGGCAACGAAGAAGCGATGGACCTCGACGAGAACTTCCTGCGTGCGTTGGAGTTCGCGATGCCGCCGGCGGGGGGCATGGGAATGGGGATCGACCGTTTGGTGATGTTGCTGTGGGGCGTCGGAATTCGGGAGTCCATTCTCTTCCCGATGCTTCGCCCCGAATAACGGGGATCATACTTATCGAATGTGCCGTTGAGGCTCGCCGTAGTCATCCGGTCGGTGTTAGCGTGTGCCTTACCACCGAGTGGGAAACCACCGTTGATTCGACGAAACAAACAAGGAGCATTTCGTGGCCCAGCGCGTACATGTCGTTCTCGAAGATGATCTCGATGGCAGCAGCGCCGACGAGACAGTGATGTTCGGCCTAGATGGCGCCAGCTTTGAAATCGACCTGTCGAGCAAGAATGCCACGAAGTTGCGCGACGCCCTGGCCAAGTATGTCGGGGCCGGTCGGCGTACCGCCGCGCGTGGACGCAAGGCCTCGGGACGGGGCAGGGCGGGCGACTCGAACGCCTCTGCGGTCCGTGAGTGGGCGCGGGCCAACGGTTATCAGGTCTCCGACCGCGGACGCGTCCCGGCTGACATCAAGGCAGCGTACGAAGCAGCGCACTGATGGATCGGCTCAATCGCTAGGTGTCGATCGAGCCGCCCCGGTGATCGAGCCCGTTGATCGAGCCGCCCCGCTGATCGAGCCGCCCCGCTGATCGAGCCGCCCCGCTGATCGAGCCGCCCCGCTGATCGAGCCGCCCCGCTGATCGAGCCGCCCCGCTGAT
>JBBSPA010000038.1:0-39331 GCA_038259225.1 Propionibacteriales bacterium | reverse complement strand
CGCGCGGCGTCTTCAAGGTCGGCCGGCGCTGATCCACCCTGCCGAAAGATCCGAGTCTCGCCCTGCTGGAGCACGGTGCAACTCGGATCTTTGGCGTGGCGTGGCCGTGGCCGTGGCGGAGGATAGGGGATTCGAACCCCTGAGAGCTTTCACTCAACACGCTTTCCAAGCGTGCGCACTAGGCCACTATGCGAATCCTCCGTGCAGGAGGTTATCGCCTGCGGCCGGATCAGCCGAAATCGCGGCCGTCGCGCCGTCGATCCGGCTGCGTCGCGCCGCCCGGCTCGATTCGAAGTTGGTCCCGGCTGTCCCGTAGACTCAGCGAAGCCCCTCGTGTGGCGGCATCTTGCCCAACTCCCCCAGGGCCGGAAGGCAGCAAGGGTAAGCGAGCTCTGCCGGGTGCACGAGGGGTCTTCGCTGTCCCGGGCCGGGTCAGGCGTTCTGCCAGAGCCCGACCACATTGCCCTCGCTGTCGGTGAAGTACGCCGCCCACCCCATGTCGCCGACGGCCATCTTCTCGCCGAGCGGGGATCCACCGGCCGAACCGATCTTCTCGAAGGCCTTGTCGATGTCGTCCACGCCGATCGTCACCGTGGGGTGCTCGGAGTGCGGCGACTGTCGCTTGCCCATGCCGCCGTTGATCGCGCCAGGTTTGGCCGGCATGCCCTGCTCGTTGGACTCGGTGGTGCTGACCATCGTGTACTGCATGTCCGGCATGTGTTGCATGTTCCACCCGAACGCCTCGGTGTAGAACGCCTGAGCCCGCTCGAAGTCGTCGGCGGGGATCTCGAAATGGACGACGCTGTTGCTCATGGCTGCTCCTCGGGTCGGTGAGTGTTCGTCCTCAGTCGCGACGATAGGCCGGTACGCCGACAGCGTCACCCCCGGAACCGGGTTGAGTTCAAACGTTTGCCTTCCGGTCCCACGTCGTCCACGACCTCGACGGACTCGTGGGACGTGTCCTCGCCCGGCAGTAAGGTCGTCTGCGTGGAAGCCCCTCTAGCCCTGTATCGCCGCTACCGGCCGGACATGTTCGGCGACGTGATCGGGCAAGAGCACGTGACGGCACCGCTGTCCCACGCCCTGGACAACAACCGCGTGCACCACGCTTACCTGTTCTCCGGCCCGCGGGGCTGTGGCAAGACGACCAGTGCACGCATCATGGCCCGCGCTCTGAACTGCGAAAAGGGTCCGACCGCGCAGCCGTGCGGGGTCTGTGAGTCCTGTGTCGAGCTCGCCCGTGGCGGGCCAGGCTCGATCGACGTGATCGAGATCGATGCCGCCAGCCACGGCGGCGTCGACGATGCTCGTGACCTGCGTGAGCGTGCGATGTTCTCGCCGATGAAGGCGCGCTACAAGGTCTACATCATCGACGAAGCTCACATGGTGACCTCGCAGGGCTTCAACGCCCTGCTCAAGCTGGTCGAAGAGCCGCCGTCGCATCTACGTTTCATCTTCGCCACGACCGAACCCGACAAGGTGATCGGCACCATCCGTTCCCGGACACATCACTACCCGTTCCGGCTGGTGCCGCCCAAGATTCTCGGTGACTACGTCGTCGAGCTGTGCTCGCGCGAGGGTGTCGCGATCGAGCACAACGCCGTCCCCCTCGTCGTCCGCGCCGGCGCCGGGTCGGTCCGCGACAGCCTGTCCGTGCTGGACCAGCTGATCGGCGGCTCCGGTCCAAACGGCGTCACCTACGACCTCGCGACGGCTCTGCTCGGCTACACCCCCGACACGTTGTTGGACGAGACGGTCGACGCCCTGGCCGCCGATGACGGCGCCACGTTGTTCGGGGTGATCGACAAGGTCGTCGACACCGGCCAGGATCCGCGGCGCTACGCCGAGGACCTGCTGCAGCGGCTGCGCGACCTGGTCGTGGTCTCCGCGGTTCCCGATGCCGCCAGCCGTGGCCTGATCGAGGTGTCGGAGGACCAGGCCGAGCGGCTTACCGGGCAGTCACAGCGCTTCGGCCGGGCCGAGCTGACCCGGGCCGCCGACATCGTCAGCCAGGGCTTGACCGACATGCGCGGCGCGACCGCTCCCCGGCTGCTGCTGGAGCTGATGTGTGCTCGCGTGCTGCTGCCCGGTGTCGACGACAGCGCCGAGGGCCTCGGCGCCCGGATCGACCGGATCGAGCGACGGCTGTCGGTCGTGGGCCAGGCCCCGGCGGCACCGGTGGACGCCTCTGCGGTCGCGCCAGCGTCCGTCGTGCCCGACTCCGCGGGTCCGCCCGCACCGAGCCCGCCGACCGAGACGGCCCCGCCAGCCGAGGCGGCTCCGTCGGTCGCGGCGTCCCCGTCGGTCGAGGCGGTCGATGCCGAGCCCGCCGTGGGCACCGGGCAGCGTCCGATCGAGGAGGCAGGCGCCGATCCGAGTGCCGGCGCGCCCTCGGGACTCACCCTCGTCGATGTCCGTCGGTTGTGGCCAGGTGTCCTGGACCGCGTCAGCACGATGAAGCGGATGACCTGGATGTTGCTCAGCGGCAGCGCCCAGGTCCGCGATGTCCACGACGGCATCCTCACGATCGCCTTCACCGAGGGAGCGCGCAAGAACTTCCTGCAGAGCGGCCACGACGAGATCTTGCGGCAGGCCCTGATCGACGAGCTCGGTGTCGCCTGGAAGGTCGAGGCGATCATCGACGAGTCGGTCGGCAAGGCCCCCCGGTCGTCGGGTCGCGAGGCCGGCGCACCCGTGGCACGGCCGACCCAGGCTCCACCGCGGGGAACTTCCGACCCAGTGGCGAGTCCTTCCGCGCCACCGGACTGGGCCGCGGCGGCGCCCACCGGACCCGGCGGGGCACCAGGGCAGGACCTGGTCGGCGCACCGGCGCAAGAACGTGGTCCGTCACGTACGCCGGAGACGCGTAGTGCGGATGTGCAGGCCGCGAAGGAGGCGATCCGGAAGACCAAGTCAGGCCCCGAGGACACCGACGACCAGGCCGACGAGCCGTCGCCGGAGGTCCGCGACGACGACGACGTGATCGACGATGCCGCCGTGAGCGGGCAGGACCTGTTGGCTCGCGAACTCGGTGCCGAGGTCATCGACGACATCCGGCACGACGGCCGATAGCACGATCCCGGCAGGCAACGCGTCGCCGGGCCGCGGTCGTCGTACCTGGCCGTGAGAGGCTGGGAGCCCCCGAATCCAGGAGTACACCCCATGTTTCCCGAGGGCTCGCCCGACATGAACTCCCTGCTCGAACAGGCGGCCGCGATGCAGCAACAGCTGATGGCGGCACAGGAGGACCTCGCCAACCGACGCGTCGACGGCAGCGCCGGTGGCGGTCTGGTGGCGGCGACCGTGACCGGCTCGGGCGACCTGGTCGGTCTCACGATCGACCCGGCGGTGTGCGACCCGGGCGACACCGAGACCTTGGCCGACCTGGTGCTCGCCGCCGTACGCGACGCCGCGTCCAACGCTCAGGAGCAGGCCGCCCAGGAGATGGGCCAGCTGACGGGTGGCTTCGGCGGCGGGCTTCCCGGCCTCGGGGCCTCGGGCGACGACGACGCCAGACCCGGTGGTCCGGCCGGCTTCCTCGGCTAAGACTTCACGCGTCGGTCGCAGGCTCGAATCGCGTTCGTAACCTACGGTGGCGTAACCTTCGAGGAAGTCCGCAGTACGCCCCCGGAGGGAGCCGTCCATGACCGTCCAAGAGGTCAGCCAGAACGACCTGCTGCGCGAGCTCGAGCAGGTCGTCGAGGTCGAACTGAACCGGCACCTGAAGGTGGCCAAGGAGTGGTTCCCGCACGAGTTCATCCCGTGGAGCGAAGGTCGTAACTACGACGGGCTGATGGGTGGGGATGCCTGGTCGCCGGATGACGCCGACATTCCCGACGTCGCGCGCTCCGCGCTGATCGTCAACCTGCTGACCGAGGACAACCTGCCCAGCTACCACCACGAGATCGCGGTGATCTTCGGTCGGGACAACGCCTGGGGCGAGTGGGTACACCGCTGGACGGCCGAGGAGGGCCGCCACGGGATCGCGATGCGCGACTACATGCTGGTCAAGCGGATGGTCGACCCGGTCGCGCTCGAGCGGTTCCGGATGGAGCACATGTCGCAGGGCTACGAGTCCTCGCACGGCGACGACGCCATGCGCTCGCTTGCGTACGTATCGTTCCAGGAGCTGGCTACGCGGGTCTCGCACCGCAACACCGGCCGCTTCACCACCGACCCGATGGCGGACAAGCTGCTCGCCCGGATCGCGTCGGACGAGAACCTGCACATGATCTTCTACCGCAACCTGCTGAAGGCCGCGATCGAGATCGCGCCCGACCAGGCGATGGCCGCGATCCGCGACGTGGTCGCCGGATTCGAGATGCCGGGTGCCAACATCCCGGGCTTCCAGCGCAAGGCGGTGTCGATGGCGGTCGAGGGCATCTACGACCAGCGGCTGCACCACGACGAGGTCGTGATGCCGGTGCTGCGCTTCTGGAACGTCTTCGACCTCGAAGGCTTGTCCGGAGACGGCGAGCAGGCTCGCGAGGAGCTGGCGACGTTCATGACCGACCTCGACTCGTCGGCCAGCCGCTTCACCGAGAAGCGCGACGCGCTGAAGGCACGTCTGGCCGCTCGCGGCTGACTCGGTCGGTGGCCGGTTAGGCTTCACTTCGCGGCGACCTGTTGGTCGGCGTACGACATCGGCGCCGCAGACGGCCGCTGAGGTCGTGTCAGAGGTGGCAGTGGGAGGCACGTGTACGAGGGCATCGTCCAGGACCTGATCGACGAGCTCGGCAGGCTTCCCGGCGTGGGCCCGAAGAGCGCCCAACGGATCGCGTTCCACCTGCTCAACGCTGACGCCGTCGACGTACGCCGGCTGGCGAGCGTGCTCGTGGAGGTCAAGGACAAGGTCAGGTTCTGCATCACCTGCGGCAACGTCGCCGAGGAGGAGCAGTGCAAGATCTGTCGCGATCCACGGCGTGACCTGACGGTGCTCTGCGTGGTCGAGGAGTCCAAGGACGTCGTCGCGATCGAGCGCACGCGGGAATACCGCGGGAGGTACCACGTGCTCGGCGGGGCGATCAGTCCGATCGAGGGGATCGGCCCCGACGAGCTCCGGATCCGGGAGCTGATGACCCGGTTGGCCGACGGCGCCGTGACCGAGGTCATCCTCGCCACGGACCCGAATCTGGAGGGTGAGGCGACGGCGACGTACCTGACCCGGCTGCTGCGGCCGATGGGGCTGAAAGTGACGAGACTTGCCAGCGGGCTACCAGTCGGGGGAGATTTGGAGTACGCAGACGAGGTCACGCTGGGGCGTGCCTTCGAAGGGAGACGCACCGTTGACGACTGAAACGGGTGGGGCCATGCCGAGTGAGATGGAAGATCTCGCCCAGAGCATCGCTGACCAGATCGAGAGCTTCCTGCTCGCCTTGCGCGAGATCGCGCGCAGTGGAGACCGGGGTTCTGCGGTTCCGCTCCTGCTGCTGGAGGTGTCCCAGCTGCTGCTCGCGGGCGGGCGTCTGGGGGTCCAGACCGACTTCGTCCCGAGCGAGCAGTTCGAGCCGGACGCCGGGCCAGACCCGGATCTCGACCTGATGCGTGAGCGGCTGGCCGTGCTGCTGGAGGGCGTGGACGACTTCACCGAGGTCTTCGACCCCTATATCGACCCGCCGGAGCTGATGTCGTCACGGTTGTCCGACGACCTGGCCGACATCGCGGCGAACGTTGCGCACGGCCTCCAGCACTACCGGGCGGGTTCCACCCAGGAGGCGCTGTGGTGGTGGCAGTTCTCCTATGTCTCCAGCTGGGGAGCCGAGGCCTCCGCCTCGTTGCGCGCCCTGCAGTCCGTGATCGCGCACGATCGGTTGGACGCGGCAGAGGTCGGTGAGGTCGAGGCGGCCCGGGTCGCCGCCGCTCAGGACCTCTGAGCGCGGTCGAGCGCGTCGTTCTGCACGCCGACAGCAGTGATTCGATCACTCCCTGGACATCTGTCTCAGCCTGAAAGATGCAGCCCGGCGCGTCCGCCCGGACGGGTGAGATGGGTGTCTGCGCTGAGATGCCGGTCGATAGAGTTGGGGGCTGCGAACTTTCCGATCGCGCCGCACGTCGTACCCGATGAGGAGGCGACGCACCGGCAGTGGTGGGGCTCGCGCGATCGACGAGACCGACCAACGACACCGACCAACGACGAGGAGCCGACGCCGTGGGGATCGTGGTGCAGAAGTACGGCGGCTCATCGGTCGCCGACGCCCAGGGGATCAAACGGGTGGCTCAGCGGATCGTCGCTACGCGCAAGGCCGGGCACGACGTGTGCGTCGTCGTGTCCGCGATGGGCGACAGCACCGACGAGCTGCTTGACCTCGCCGAGCAGGTCTCGCCTGTCCCACCCGGGCGCGAGCTCGACATGTTGCTGACGGCAGGTGAGCGGATCTCGATGGCCCTGTTGGCGATGGCGATCGCCAACCTGGGACAACGTGCACGCTCGTTCACCGGCAGCCAGGCCGGTGTGATCACCGACTCCTCGCACGGGCGGGCCAAGATCATCGACGTGACGCCGGGTCGGATCGAGCAGGCGCTGTCCGCGGGTGACATCGCGATCGTCGCTGGTTTCCAGGGCGTCTCGATGGACACCAAGGACATCACCACGCTCGGCCGGGGTGGTTCTGACACCACGGCCGTCGCGCTTGCCGCCGCGCTCGAGGCCGAGGTCTGCGAGATCTACACCGATGTCGACGGCATCTTCACCGCTGACCCACGGATCGTGCCACTGGCCAGGCGAATCCCCGTGGTGACCTACGAGGAGATGCTCGAGATGTGCGCCTCGGGTGCCAAGATCCTGCACCTGCGCTGCGTGGAGTACGCCCGTCGGCACCACATGCCGATCCACGTCCGCTCATCCTTTTCGCAGAAGACGGGTACGTGGGTCAAGAACTCCCTCGAAGACCAGGAGGTCTCCATGGAGCAAGCCATCATCTCCGGCGTCGCACACGACCGGAGCGAGGCCAAGATCACCGTCGTCGGGGTCCCCGACAAGGTTGGTGAGGCGGCCCGGATCTTCGAGGCGCTTGCCGAGGCGGCGATCAACATCGACATGATCGTGCAGAACATCTCGGCCGCGTCCACGGCTCGCACGGACATCTCCTTCACGCTGCCCCGGGAGGACGGCCAGGTGGCGATGACCGCACTGGCGCGACTCAAGAACGAGGTCGGCTACGAGCAGCTCCTGTACGACGACCGGATCGGGAAGGTGTCGCTCGTCGGCGCCGGGATGCGCAGCCACCCCGGTGTCACTGCACGATTCTTCGCCGCGCTGGCCTCGGCCGCCGTCAACATCGAGATGATCTCGACGTCGGAGATCCGGATCTCCGTCATCATCGACGAGGACCAGATCGACACGGCCGTCACAGCCGCGCACGCGGCCTTCGACCTCGACAGCGATGAGGTCGAAGCCGTCGTCTACGGGGGGACCGGCCGATGAGGGGCACAGGCAAGCCAACACTGGCGGTCGTCGGCGCGACCGGCGCCGTAGGCACGGTGATGCTCGAGATCTTGTCGCACCGCGAGGACGTGTGGGGCGACATCAAGCTGCTGGCCTCGGCACGATCGGCCGGACGGGTCTTGCGCTGCCGCGACCAGGACATCGTGGTCGAGGAGCTGGCCAACGACTCCTTCGACGACGTCGACGTCGCCATGTTCGACGTACCGGACGAGATCTCGGCGCACTGGGCGCCGATCGCAGCCTCGGCCGGTGCGGTCGCCGTCGACAACTCCGGCGCGTTCCGGATGGAAGCCGATGTGCCGCTCGTGGTGCCCGAGGTGAACCCGGCCCAGGTGCGCAACCGGCCCCGCGGCATCATCGCCAACCCCAACTGCACGACGCTGACCATGATGGACGCGCTCGGCGCACTCCACGCGGGTTGGGGACTGCGCGAGCTGGTCGTGGCCTCTTACCAAGCCGCATCCGGGGCGGGCCAGGTCGGCGTTGACCGGCTGTACGACGAGCTGGACATCGTGGCCGGAGACCGGACGCTGGGCCAGGTCACCGGCGACGTACGCCGGATGGTGGCGAACAAGCTCGGTGACGACTCACCGTTTCCCGCGCCACTGGCGATGAACGTGATCCCGTTCGCCGGCTCGCTCAAGGACGGCGGCTGGTCCAGCGAGGAGATCAAGGTCCGCAACGAGTCGCGCAAGATCCTCGGGATCCCGGACCTGAAGGTGTCAGCCACCTGCGTGCGGGTGCCCGTCGTCACCACGCACTCGTTGGCCGTGCACGCCGTGTTCGAGCGCAAGATCGATGTCGACGAGGCACGCCGGGCCCTGATCGAGGCGCCCAGCGTCGTCGTGATCGACGACCCGTCCGACGGCGAGTTCCCCACGCCGGTCGATGTGGTCGGCTCCGACCCGACCTTCGTCGGGCGGATCCGGCAGGCGCTGGACTTCCCGAACACGCTCGAGCTGTTCGTCTGCGGCGACAACCTTCGTAAGGGCGCCGCGCTGAACACCGCGCAGATCGCCGAGCTCGTCGCCGCGGAACTCAGCGCCAGACCTGCCCACGGGTAAGTCTGTCGGTGCCCTGGTCAAAGCGCCGTTGTCAGCCCACGTCCGGCGGCACGTAGTGCGGCGGGCCCTCCCGGTCGTGCTCGCCGGAAGTAGTGCCCTGATCGGCGTACGGGCGGGGATCCGAGGCGGCGAGGGCCCGCGCGAGGTATGCCGACAGCACGAAACAGCCGGCGACAAGCAAGGGCAAGCCGAAGGCCATCCAGGTGTCGAAGACATAGTCGAGCAGCACGCCGAGAATCGCCAGCAACGGCAGCGTGATGCCGAAGAACGTCGTGACCCCGGGGTCGGCCACGCCGAAGATCGTCAGCACGAAGACGCCCAGGGCGAAGCAGACCGCGATGATGCCGAGCAGCATCAGCAGGCCGTAGCCGCCGCAGGAGGGCCGCCCCCGCACCGCGTCACAGCCTTGCTCGCCACCCCAGACCAGTCCGGTCGCCACCAGCCCGCACGTCAGGCCGGCGATCGCCGCGCCGACCACCATCGGGAGTCGGCGGAGCCTGGGCATCGAGGGAAGCCAGCTGCGGTTGCCTTCGTCGTCGGCCATGGTCCCTCAGTGTGCCTCACCCCCGTAGTGGCTGAAAGTTCGTGGGACGCGCGTCACGAAGGTTCAGCCAATAGGGGTGGTGGGACGAGGACACCCCCGACCTCGGAGGAGATCGGGGGTGTCGTGCTCACGCGTGTTGCCATGAGTCGGGCTGACAGGATTTGAACCTGCGGCCTCGTCGTCCCGAACGACGCGCGCTACCAAACTGCGCCACAGCCCGAGAGCGCAGTCACTCTACCGGAGCCCGATGGCTGCGCTAAATCGGTGGTCGATGGCCGGTTAGTGCGCTGACGAGCGTGAGCAGCGTGGCTTCGGGGAAGCAGCAGAAACGGTACGGCGCGTAGGGCGAGGTCCCCAGGCCTGCCGACACGTGCAGCCATGCCCGTCGACCCTGGCTGCCGTGCTCGTGCAGCCCGCGGGACCTGCGGGCGTCGATGTCGCAGTTGGTCACCAAGGCGCCGTACCCGGGCAGCCGGAGCTGTCCACCGTGGGTGTGGCCGGCCAGGATCAGGTCATACCCGTCACGCGTGTAGGCGTCCAGGACTCGGCGGTACGGCGCATGGGTGACGCCCAGCCTCAGGTCAGCCGAGGAGTCCGCCGGCCCGGCCACGGCCTCGAGCCGGTCGTAGCCGAGATGTGGGTCGTCGACTCCGGCGAAGGCCAGGCGAAGCCCGCCGACGGTGAGTGAGCCCGTCGTGTTCGTCAGGTCCAGCCATCCGCCCCTGGTGATCTCGTCGCGGAGCTCACGCCACGGCAACGGCGGCCCGTGGAACCGCTTCTTGCCGCCGTCGGGGAGGAAGTACCGAAGCGGGTTCTTCATCAGCGGACCCCAGTAGTCGTTGGACCCGAAGACGAAGACACCGGGGACGTCCAGCAGCTCGCCCAACGCATGCACCAGGGGACCGACCGACTCCAGGTGGCTCAAGTTGTCCCCGGTGTTGATCACCAGATCCGGCTCGAGAGCGGCGAGCCCGGCCAGCCACTCCTGCTTTCGGCACTGCGACGGCGTCAGGTGGATGTCGGACAGGTGCAGCACCCGCAATGGGTCAGAGCCAACCGGGAGGCAGGGCACGGTCGCCTCGCGAAGCCGGAAAGCACGCACTTCGTAGCCTGCGCTGTAGGCGAGGGTGCCGGCTCCGGCGGCCGCGAGGCCGAGCGTGGCTTTGGCGAACGGGTGCACCGGCTCAGGGTTTCACATCAAGGACACGATCGCCGCCCTGCGGACACCGCCTAGGCTTGCGCACATGGCCGAGCTCAAGGACCGCCTTCGCACGCAGCTGACCGCGTCGATGAAGGCACGCGACGAGCTGCGCTCGTCGACACTGCGGATGGTGCTCACTGCGATCACGAACGCCGAGGTGTCCGGCAAGCAGTCCCGTGAGCTGAGCAACGACGACGTGACGACGGTGCTCGCCGGCGAGGCCAAGAAACGTCGCGAGGCTTCCACCGCGTTCGCGGACGCCGGTCGCGGCGAGCTCGCCGCCAAGGAGCGGGCCGAAGCCGCGATCATCGGCGAGTTCCTGCCGGAGCCGATGACCGCGGACGAGATCGCGGCACTGGTCACGGCCACCATCGCCGACCTCGGGGTCGCCGATGACGGCATCCGGGCGATGGGCCGCGTGATGGGTGCCATCACGCCGCAGGTGAAGGGACGCGCCGATGGTGGCGCGGTGTCTGCCGAGGTGCGCAGGCAGCTGGGCTGACCCGCGCACCTGCGCGCTCAGCCGCCCGGCTTGCCGTTGCCGTTGCCCGGCCCGGGGTTGCCGGGCGTGCTGTCCGGCGGGTTCGGCTTCGGGGGCTTGGGCGGCTTCGGGGGCTTGGGGGTCTGGGGCGGGTTGGGAGTGTTCGTCGGCGGCGGCGGGACGTAGCCGGTGGAGACGTAGATGCTCACGGTCTCACCGGTGGTGCCTTCGTACGACGGCGACGTGTAGGCGACGGTGCCCTGTGGCGCACTGGAGTTGACGCTGTAGGACACGATCTGCGGGTTGAAGCCGAGCTTGGTGAGCTGTTGGGCTGCGACCTGTGGGCTTTGGCCGTAGAAGGAGGGGATCGAGACCGTCTGGCCGTCCACGACGCTCGGGTCCGGCGAGACGAATCCCTTGTCGGGCAGCCAGCCCTCGACTGCGCGCATGGCCTCGCCCCACATCGGACCGGCCGTGGTCGACCCGTGCACCGCGCCGACGTTGACGCCTCCGATGGTGGTGTAGTCGATGTTCAGCGGCTTGCCGTTGCGCCGGACGCCCGCGATCATCGCGGCGGCGGACAACGTCGGCGTGTAGCCCACGAACCACACCGACTTCGCCGGCGCGACGGTGCCGGTCTTGCCGGCTGACGGCTGGTTGAGGGCGATGTCCTGCCCGAAACCGCCCGGCTCCATGACGCCCTTGAGGATGTCGTTGATCGCATCTGCGTAGGCGGGCTTGAGGACCCGGTTGCACTGGGGTCCGTCGGTCGGGATCACGTCGCCGTTGCGGTCGCGGATCTCCAGGATCGGCGTCGAGTCGCAGTGCACACCACGGTTGGCTGCGGTCGCGTACGCCTCGGCCATCTCGAGCGGGCTGACGTTCGCGATCCCGAGCGTGAACGACGGCACCATCTCACCGGCGGGATCGGTGAGCTGGATGCCCATCTCCTGGGCGATCTTGTACGGCGCGCACAGCCCCGTCAGCTTCTCCAGCTGGACGAAGAACGTGTTGACCGACAGCTGGGTGCCGGAGTACATGTCCATGTTGCCGCTGTCGGTGGAGTTGTGGAAAGTAAACGTCTGCGTGGACTGGTAGTTGCCGTCGCAGGTGCGGTAGTCGCCGAGATAGACGGGCAGCTCGGACGGGGAGAGGATGGTCTTGTTCAGCGGGATGCCCTGCTTGATGGCTTGGGCGAGCACGAACAGCTTGAACGTCGACCCCGCCTGGAAGCCGGGCGCGTCTCCGTACTTGGTGGGGACGGCGAAGTTCAGGAAGGTCTGGCCGAGCCTGTGGTTGTTTCCCATCGGCCGAGACTGCGCGAGAGCACGGACGTAGCCCGTGCCCGGCTCGACCATGGCCAACGCCCCCACGGCCCGGTCGCGCGGGTAGACGGTGTCCTTGACGGCCTTGTCGGCGGCCCGCTGGAACCGCAGGTCGACGGTGCTCTGGATCGTCAGGCCGCCGCCATAGATCTTGTGCTTGCGCTCGTCGGTGGTCTTGCCTAGAGCAGGGTCGTCCAAGAGGTACTTCAGCAGGTAGGCGCAGAAGAACGGTGCCCTGGTGCTGACGCAGCCCTGCCTGGTCGAGGTCAGATGCAGGTTGAGGTTCGACTTCCTGGCCTTCTTGGCCCGGTGCGTCGCGATGATGTGAAGGTCGAGCATTTTCTGGATCACCGTGTTGCGGCGGTCCCGCGCGTCCTTGCGGTTGTTGGTCGGGTCGTAGTCCGAGGGGTTCTTCACGATGCCCGCGAGCAGGGCTGCCTGCGTCAGAGTGAGCCGCTTGGCTGAGGTGTCGAAGTAGTGGTGTGCGGCGGCCTCGATGCCGTAGGCGCCGTCACCGAAGTACGCCGTGTTGAGGTAGTGCTCGAGGATCTGCGGCTTGGTCAGGTGCTCCTCCACCCAGACGGCGTACCGGAGCTCGTCGAACTTGCGGGCGTAGTCCTTGGCGGAGGCTGCCTGGCGCTGCTGCTCGCTCGTGGCGTTCTCCAGGAGCGTCAGCTTCACGAGCTGCTGGGTGATCGAGGAACCGCCCTGGACGACCTTGTCGCTGGCCTGGTTGATGAACAGTGCGCGCAGGGTGCCGCGCACGTCGAGCGCGCCGTGGTCGTAGAAGCGGGCGTCCTCGATCGCGATCAGCGCCTTCTGGACGTTCGGCGAGATCTGGTCCAGCGTGACGTACTTACGGTTCTCGTCGTAGAACGAGGCGAGCTCGCTGCCGTTGGCGGCCAGGACCCGGGTGCGCTCGTTGAGCGGCTTGAACGTCAGCTTCTTCGGAAAGCTCTGCACCGCCTGGGCGCTGTTCTCAGCGCCCTTGCTGACCAGTCCGACCCAGGGAAGGGCTAAACCCGCGATCAGCGCCCCGGAGAGGACGCTGATGCCGATGATCACGACGATCTGGTGGACCAGACCGCCCTCGTGCCGCGCGGGTGGACGTAGCCGAAACATGGGCTCCAGAGTACGTGAACCGCCCGGTGAAGTCGCATTCCGCGCGTCGAGCGGGACGGAGACAGCGGCTGAACCGCGCACTTATCGTGAGTTGGAGTCCCCCTGGTACAGAATGACCGATATGACTAGTACGAAATGACCCGAACGGACTACTAAGGTTGAGCAGTTCGGACCTTCCCGATCTCCATCACGCTCCGTAGCGTTCATCCAACCAGGGCAGCTAGGACATTCAACCGTCCTCCAGGCTCCGGAAGCATTTCTTCTCTCGGTAGGGGCTGGACAATATGACATGGAACGAACAGTGGGCAGATGTAGCGTCCTGCAAGGGCGCGCGACCCGACGAGCTCTTCGTTCGTGGCGCGGCACAGAACCGCGCCAAGCAGGTGTGTGGGCAGTGCCCGGTACGCACCGAGTGCCTTGCGGAGGCCCTCGACAACAACATCGAGTGGGGTGTCTGGGGCGGCATGACCGAGCGCGAACGTCGTGCGCTGCTGCGTCGCCGACCGAACATCACGTCCTGGCGCGGTCTTCTCGAAGCTGCTCGTGAGCAGCACATCGCAGTCTCGTCCCCTTCAGGGGCGAGTGCTGCCGGCTGACCCGCCGGTAGCCGACGACGCGCCGGACGAGACGGCTTCGGAGGGGTAAGCCGTCTCGTCGGTTCGTCGTCGTTCCGGTACGTCCTGCACCGTGGCCGCCCCCGTGGCCGCCGAGCAGGACGTCGTACGCCGGGTCAGGCGGCCAGCAGATCGCCGACCGTGCGCAGCGACGTCAGGTCGTGGACATCGGTCGCCAACGCGGCCACCGTGCTGGTCGCCACCATGGGGTGGGCCGCAGCGAACCGACGCCGCAGAGCCCGCTCCCGATTGACCCGCCCGGCCCGCTCGGCATGCAGGCGGAGCAGTGCCGCGGTCACCCTGGACTGCTTCTCCAGCCGATCCGCCCCGGCCCAGGCCGCCTGAGCCGACAGCCCAGACGGTCCCGGGGTCGTCACCCGGTTCAGGACCAGACCCGCCAGCGGCATCTTCTCCTCGGCGAGCCGCTCGACGAAGAACGCGGCCTCCCGCAGCGCGTCGGCGTCCGGTGACGCGACCACCACGAACGCGGTCTGCGGGTCCTTGAGCACCTGGTACGTCTTGTCCGCGCGGGCACGGAAGCCCCCGAAGAGCGTGTCGAGCGCGGCAACGAACGTCTGGACGTCGCGGAGCACCTGGCCGCCGAGGATCTTCGTGATCGCGCCGGTGACCAAGGACATCCCCGTCGAGAGCAGTCGGGCCGGGCCCTTGGCCGGAGCCAGCAAGATCTTGATCAACCGCCCGTCGAGGAAGGACGAGAGGCGTTCGGGCGCGTCGAGGAAGTCCAGCGCGGAGCGCGACGGTGGGGTGTCCACGACAATCAGGTCCCACCGGCCGCTGTCCAATGCCTCGGCGTGCAGCTGCCCGAGCTTCTCCATCGCCATGTACTCCTGGGTTCCCGCGAACGAGCTCGACAAGGCCTGGTAGAACGGGTTGGCGAGGATCTGCTCGGTCTTCTCCGGGGTGGCGTGGGACTCGACGACCTCGTCGAAGGTCCGCTTCATGTCCAGCATCATCGCGTCCAGGCTGCCGCCCGCCGAGGTGTCGACCCCGGTCACCGGGCGAGGTGTGTTGTCGAGCTCGGTCAGACCCATCGACTGGGCCAGCCGTCTGGCCGGGTCGATGGTGAGCACGACGGCCTTGCGGCCCTGCTCGGCCGCACGCAGCCCCAAGGCCGCCGCGGTGGTGGTCTTGCCGACACCGCCGGCACCGCAGCACACGATGATCCTCACGTCCGGGTCACCGATCAGCTGGTCACCGTCGAGGACCGGTACGGCGGCGAGCCGGCCGGTCATCGGACCAATCCTCGGCTGGCGGCCTCGACCCGGCTGGTCCTTGCTGCGACGACCGGTCCTGGACGGACGCGACATCACACGACCCCTGCCGCGCGGAGGATGTCGGCGAACGCGTAGAGGTCGCCGAGGTCGATCCCGTCGGGCACGAACGGCAAGGTCGCGATCGGCTTTCCGGACGCGTCGAGCCGTTTGCGTTGGGCCCGCTCGAGCATGACCCGCTCGGCATGGTCGCGCGCCTCGTCGGCCAAACCCTGCACGACGGAGTCGTCAGCGGGGATCCCGACTTCCTTCAGTGCCGTCTGGATCTCCCCGAGATCGAGCTTGCCCGCGGCGGAAGCCTTCAGGTCTCGCGCCGTGAGGCCGGTGTCACGCACCAGGTTGACCAAGAGCGCTCCGACCCGCAGGTCCAGCGCGGCCAGCTGCTCGATCCCGTCGAGAGTCTCCTGCACAGGCATCTCCTCCAGCGACGTGACGAGATGCACGACGGTCTGCTCCGACTTCAGCAACGACATGATCGAGGTCGCCTGGTTGCGGATCGGACCGACCTTGGCGATCCCTGCGACCTCGGTGTTGACGTTGAGGAACCGCGGGATCCGTCCTGTCGGTGGAGCGTCCAGCACGACGGCGTCGTACGACGGCTGGGCGTTCTTGACCCCGCGCATCGAGCGGCCCGGCTGACCGCGTCGGGTGGCTTCGTAGACCTTGCCGGTCAACAGCACGTCGCGTACGCCCGGTGCCACCGTGGTGGCGAAGTCGATGACGCCGAACCGGTCCAAGGCCTTCCCGGCCCGACCGAGCCGGTAGAACATGTCGAGGTACTCCAGGAGGGCGGCCTCGGTGTCGATGGCCAACGCGTAGACCTCGCCGCCGTCGGAGCCGACAGCGATCCGGCGCTCCTCGTACGGCAGCGGTGCCACGTCGAACAGGGAAGCGATGCCCTGGCGCCCCTCGACCTCGCACAGCAGCACCCGGCGGCCTTCAGCGGCCAGTGCGATGGCGAGCGCCCCGGCGACCGTGGTCTTGCCCGTACCACCCTTGCCCGTGACGACGTGCAGGCGTACGCCGGCGCCGGGCGGGTGAGCAGGGGTCATGCAGCGAGCCTACTGACGCACATCATGGATCCGCTGATCGAGTCGCGCTGCTCGACCCGCTCGTTCGGGACCTGGATCGGGCGGAACATCCGGCGTCGTCTCACCCGGGAGACCTCGGGGACCAACGCGTCCAGCACGCCGACCGTCTCTGCAAATCCCGCGGAACGCGATGGTGGCTTGGTGAAGGTCTGCTCGGCACCCATCACGCCGTGTCGATCGGCGGCGACTCCTGGCCGAGACGCCATCGGGATGCAGTAGGTTGCGATGACCGGCGCCCGACCGGACCGGTCGTGTCGCGGAGAGGAAGTGGACGTGGACAAGGTCGTCGCGAGTGCCGCGGAGGCGGTCTCTGACATCGGAAGCGGTGCGTCGCTGGCCGTGGGGGGATTTGGACTGTGCGGCATCCCGAGCGTGCTGATCCGGGCCCTGCTCGACGCCGGGGTGAGCGATCTCGAGGCGGTCTCGAACAACTGTGGCGTCGACGACTGGGGCCTGGGGCTGCTGCTGCGCGACAAGCGGATCCGACGCATGGTCTCGTCGTACGTGGGAGAGAACAAGGAGTTCGAGCGTCAGTACCTGCACGGAGAGCTCGAGGTCGAGCTGACCCCGCAAGGCACCCTCGCCGAGCGGCTACGTGCCGGCGGTGCAGGCATCCCGGCCTTCTACACCGCCACCGGGGTAGGGACCCAGGTCGCGGACGGCGGTCTCCCCTGGCGCTACGACGACGCCGGAAACGTTGTGACGGCCAGCCCGGCCAAGGAGACCCGCTCGTTCGACACTGCCGAGGGATCGAAGGACTTCGTGCTCGAGCAGGCCATCGTCACCGACTTCGGGCTGGTCCGCGCCTGGCGCGGGGACCGTCACGGCAACCTGGTGTTCCGCGACTCCGCGCGCAACTTCAACCCGCTGTGCGCGATGGCAGGCCGGGTCACGATCGCCGAGGTCGAAGAGCTCGTCGAGCCCGGAGAGCTGACGGCGAACGACGTCCACCTGCCCGGTGTGTACGTCCAGCGCGTGCTGCCCCTCACTGCGGACCAGGCCAAGGACAAGCGGATCGAGAAGCGCACCGTGCGGGCCAGGGAAGCCGACTCACAGGAAGGGCAGAGCTGATGGCCTGGACGCGGGAGCAGATGGCGGCGCGGGCCGCCACCGAGCTCGAGGACGGCGCCTACGTCAATCTTGGCATCGGCCTGCCGACCCTGGTTCCGAACTACGTTCCGGACGACGTCGAGATCGTGCTCCAGTCGGAGAACGGCATCCTCGGTGTCGGTGCGTACCCCTTCGACGGGGACGAGGACCCCGACCTGATCAATGCGGGCAAGGAGACGGTCACCCTGCGCGCAGGCGCGGCGTTCTTCGACTCCGCCACGTCGTTCGGGATGATCCGCGGCGGCAAGATCGACGCAGCGATCCTCGGGGCCATGCAGGTCTCGGTGAAGGGCGACATCGCCAACTGGATGATCCCCGGGAAGATGGTCAAGGGAATGGGCGGTGCGATGGATCTCGTCCATGGCGCCAGGCGGGTGATCGTGCTGATGGAGCATGTGGCCCGCGACGGTTCGTACAAGATCGTCAACGACTGCTCGTTGCCCTACACCGGGCTCGGCGTGGTGGAGCGGATCATCACCGACCTGTGCGTCCTCGACATCAACGACGACGGGTTGCAGCTGGTCGAGCTCGCCCCGGACGTCACCGAGGACGAGGTGCGGGAGAAGACCGAGCCGCCGGTCTCTGCCTAATTCCAGCCCCGAGGATCCGAGCCTGGCCATGCTCGGGCCAGGTGATACTCGGAACTTTCCGCCGAGCTGTCACGCGGTCGCGTCCCGCGGCGTCTACTGGGTAGGCCTGGGAGAGGAGAAGCGATGAGTGGGATGCTCCGGCTCGACGACGAGGCGACAACCGCGTTCACAGAGTTCGCGAGCGTCCTGACGCCACGCCTTTTTCGCACCGCCCTGCTCATGTGTGGCGACTGGCACCTGGCGGAGGATCTCGTCCAGACGACGCTCGGCAAGCTGTTCGTGGCGTGGCGCAAGGTCGAGCGAGCCGACTCGCCCGAGGCCTACGCCCGTGGCACGTTGACCAAGACGTTCCTGTCGCACAAGCGCGTACGCCGCAATGCCGAGCTGCCCAGCGTAGACCTCGGACTCGACCGACCTGCCCCCGAGGCGGCTGACCGGATGGAGCTGTTCGAGGCGCTACGGACCCTGCCGGCCCTGGACCGGGCGGTCGTGGTGCTTCGGTACTGGAACGACCGCACCGTCGCCGAGACGGCCATCGAGGTCGGCCTCAGTGAATCCGCCGTCCGGACCCGCGCGTCGCGAGCGCTCGGCCGGCTCCGCGTCGAGCTCTCCGCATCGGAGGCTTCGGCGTCATGAGCACTCAGCAGCCTGGTAAGGGAGGAAGCGAGCCGATGGAACTCGACGAGACGATGCTTCGCGAACGCCTCGACACGGCAGTGGCCGACCTGACGCCGGACACGGTGTCGCTGGTGACCGCCGGCCAGCGCTCCGGCGAGGGCCTGCGCCGCCGCCGGCGGTGGCAGGCCGGTGGGAGCGCGTTGGCCGTGGCGGCCATGGTCGGAGGTGCCTTCTACATTTCCGGAGACCTGCTCGAGCACCGGGCGACGGGGCCTACCGACCCCTCGCCGACGACGAGCCAGCAGCTCGTGTCCGCGTCCCCTCGAGGGATGGCCGCAGCGGTGTCGGACTCCGTCGACCTGGGAACGCCGATCGCGGTCGCAGGACAGGTGCAGACCGAGGGCACCGGCAACGGTCACTCACTCCAGGTAGGCCTGGGGTACGTCGTGGACGGCCAGAAGGTCGAGCTCGACGCCGCCGCTTTGGCCGACCTCACGCTGTGGAAGGACACCAGAAACTGTGCTGGCGCGGGCTCGCCGGCCGAACAGCGGCTCGCGTGTGACGAGACACCCCTGGATGACGGCACGCCGGCATTCCGGGTGCTGATGAAGTACGACGAGCCTGGTGTGTCGGGTTCTCCTCGGACCGACTACATCGCGGTCGCTGCCGTCCGCCGAGACGACCAGCTCGTCGTCGTCTCGGAGTCACTGCGTTCGACCGGTGCCAGGCCCGACTACACGTTCGAGACCCTGCCGGTGCCGATGAGCGTCCTGCTGCGGGTGGCGGTGGACCCGGTGGTGGGGCTGTCGACGACGTCAGCACTCAACGCCGACGGCAAGGCGATCCAGAACTTCAAGGACAGCCTCATCCAGTCGCAATCGAGCTCCAGTGGGCAGTCGAGCGTCTCCGTCGTGACCGCGCCCCCGCCTGCGCCGACCTCGAAGTGATCGGGGTCAGCGCGGCAGGCCGTACTCCGTCGCGACCCGATCGGCGCGGGCCTGCAGCACTGGCCGACGGGTGTCGGTGTCCGGCAGCGCGTCGAGAAGGGTGAGGGTGGCTTCGAGGTCGTCGGTTCCATGCGGTGAGTCCACCCAGGACTCCAACGCCGCGCCACCGGCCTGGAGCACCGCGCGACGCATCATGGTGTGCAGCTCCTCGCGCAGCATCTGCACGGCCAGCGAGCTCGAGGCCGGCAACAACGGTCCGGTGTAGAGCGCGAGGGCCTCCTCGGTCCGGCCGCGCAGCACGTGCTCGCGT
This sequence comes from Propionibacteriales bacterium, assembly GCA_038259225.1. GTDB lineage: Bacteria > Actinomycetota > Actinomycetes > Propionibacteriales > Nocardioidaceae > JANLYC01. The sequence goes on along the minus strand of JBBSPA010000038.1, from coordinate 19,578 downwards.
ACCTGGAGGAAGTCGGCAGTGAAAGGGCCTGCGAGTCGGTAGGGCCGCGCGGAGATCCGGTCGCCCAGGACTTGGCGCACCCGGTGCAGCTCGGCCCGTGTCGTCGTGGTGTTCCCCTTGTCGCCGTACAGCTGCACGGTGAGCTGGTCGGCACTCATTCCCGCCGGGCTGGCGGCCAGCAGCGCGAGGATCTCGGCGCGCCGCAGGGTGACGGCCAGCGCACGTCCGCCCAGCTCGAGCCGAGGTGAGTCCGCGCCGAGGAAGTGCATCGCCAATCGGCTCGCGTGCCGCCGGGTGTCACCGGCAACTCGCAGCAACGTGTAGTCGTCGAGTCGTTCCGGTTCGGCACGGCGGCCATCGGGGAGCTCCCACGAGCCGTCCGACGCCAGCCGCGGGGTGGACTGCTCGATGCCTCCGGGCCTCGCTCTCGTTGGTCGAGGGGCGCCGGTGCGGTGCACGATCCGCCCTCCCGGGGAGATCACCCAGGCGTCGCCGGTGAAGCCGTGCAGCTTGCTGGACGCCAAGAGCCGGGCCCGCTCGTCGAGCCCGTGGCGGCGGCTGCGCATCATCTCCTCGACGACCCGCGCAGCGGACTTCACCAGCGCCAGCGTGTCCGGGTGCAAAGTCTGGTAAGGGCCGCTGACGTCGATCACACCCATCGTTGCGCCCGTCTCGGGATCCTTGATGGGAGCGGCCGAGCAGGTCCAGGTGTGGAGCGAGCGGACGAAGTGCTCGGCGGAGAAGACCTGCATCGGGCGACCCGCCCACAACGCCGTACCGATCGCGTTGGTGCCTGCTCCTGCCTCTGACCAGCGTGCGCCTTCCACGAGCTCGAGACGCTCGGCGCCCCGCTCGACCGATGCGTTGCCGTTCATCCAGAGCACGTCACCGATGTCGTTGGTGATCACCATGACGTGTCGGGCGGAGGAGTCCTCATCCACGAGGAGCTCCTGCAGGACCGGCACGTACGGCGCGAGCGGGTGGTCCCGTCGCATCTGCAGCACGTCGCGATGTTCGTGCAGGTGCGGGGGCGAGTTGGTGTCCGGATCGACCCCTGCCTCCTGGGAGCGGCGCCACGACTCGTACATGACGTCATCGGTGTCGTCGACAGCGCGGCCGAACTCGTCGACCGACAGCGGGTGTGTGGGGAGTCCACCGTTGAGGACGCGTTCGTAGATCTCCAGGGCCAGCCGGGCCCGGACGTCGGGGTCCAGCGCAGCGGCCTCGGTCCGGCTGAACTGGTCCTGCGCCATCACGGCTCCTCGTCGGGTCTGTCTGAGCGCGAGCCCTGGGCCGGTCGTCACCTGGGCTCCGGCACCGTCGCGGCCGGTTGGTGGCGTATGGCCACCGCTGTGCCGAGCGACCGCACGTCCTCAGTCTGTGTCGTCTCCCAGCGGTACGCAATGGTTGACCGCGCAGTTGTTGGCGAGGGGCGTCGCCGCGTCAGTGAAGTCGAGGGAGGACCGCCTCGGTGAACGCCTTGCTCAGCGGATCGATCAGCGCGAAGTGGTCCGCGCCCTCGAGCTCGACGTACGCCACCTGGTCGGTAAGCGCTACCGCCACCGCGCGGTTCGCGTCGACCGGGACAGCGCTGTCCTCGGTGCCCTGAACGATCACGATCCCAGGCCCACCCGCCGGCGCCTTGAGCAGCGGCATCGGGTCGGCCTGCTCGTACGCGTCGGGCATCTCGTCCGGGCCGGCGCCCATGAACGTGGCGACCGCGCCCTCACCCATCCCGCTTCGCGCGGCGGCGATCAGGTCCGCGACCGGGGCGAGCGCCACGATCCGGCGTACTCGCGTTGCCCCTGCCCGCAGCCCGCCCCAGAGCGCGAGGTGCCCACCGGCGGAGTGACCGGTCAGGATGTACGGCGTCGTGGTGTCGACCAGGCCCGGTGCAACGCCCTCGACCAGGCCGGCAACGTGCTCCAGCGACGAGGTGATGTCGGCCTGGGTCCGGGGCCAGCCGGCCGGCCCTCGGCGGTACTCCGGGGTGGCGACCGCGAAACCTCGGTCGACCATGGCGTTCGCCAACGGCCGAAGGTGCGTCCGGTCCCACTCCTGCTGCCAGAAGCCACCGTGAACGGCGACGACCAAGGGACAGGGTCGGGTCGGCCGGCCGGTAGCGGCCGCCCGGTGGGGGAGAAACAGGTCGATCAGTCCGTCGGCGTGGTCGGCGTACCGCACGACGGCGTCCGGCGGCTCGGCCGGCCTGGTGAGCACGTCCCTCGCATCCACGCCCCGACCGTACTGCCCAGACGCCACTGCCCTGCCCCCGCTGCCCTGCCCCCGCTGCCCTGCCCCCGCTGCCCTGCCCCCGCTGCCCTGCCCCCGCCGCGGTTTGCCTAGTTATCTATCCACCCGCATAGACAACTAGGCAAACCTGCCGAGGTGACTGGGGGTTTGCCTAGCACACCTCGGCTCCGGTCCGGACATTCAGGCGGTACGACGCCGGGCTCCTCGGGCGCCACCGTTCGGCGTTAGAGTCGCGGCATGACCAAGTGGGAGTACATCACCGTGCCCGTCCTCGTGCACGCGACGAAGCAGATCCTCGACAACATGGGAGAGGACGGCTGGGAACTGGTCCAGGTCGTGCCCGGGCTCAACCCGGAGAGCCTGGTGGCCTACTTCAAGCGGCCCAAGGACGCCTGATGCCGACTCCTGAAGAACGCCTTACGAATCTCGGGCTGACCATCCCCGACGTGGCCAAGCCGGTGGCCGCTTACGTGCCCGGCGTGCGTACCGGCAACCACCTCTACATCTCCGGTCAGCTGCCCTGGCGCGACGGTGAGCTGATCGCGACCGGCAAGCTCGGTGCCGGCGTCAGCGTCGAGCAGGCTGCCGAGTGCGCCCAGCAATGTGCGCTGAACGCGATCGCGGTCATCAAGTCACTCGCGGGGGACCTGTCCGCCGTGGTCCGCGTGGTCAAGCTGGTCGGCTTCGTGGCGAGCACGCCGGACTTCACCGGTCAGCCGGGAGTGATCAACGGCGCCAGTGAACTCGTCGGTCAGGTGTTCGGTGACGCCGGCGAGCACGCGCGCTCGGCCGTGGGTGTGGCTGCCCTGCCGCTCGACACCCCGGTCGAGGTCGAGATGATCGTCGAGGTCGCCTGAGACCGGTGGATCCGACCCGGCGGCTGCCGCCTGAGCTCGTCGAGCACGCCCGATCCTTCCTGGTCGGCGACCGTACGCCGGTCGAGCCCCGGGGCGCCGCGACGGTCGTGCTGCTGCGCGATGCGGCAGACGGTCCGGAGGTCTACTTGCTGCGCCGGCACCTCCGGATGGCCTTCGCAGCCGGGATGTACGCCTTTCCCGGCGGCACCGTCGACCCGCGGGACGCCGACGCCACCGTCGCCTGGGCCGGACCGGCACCGAGCGACTGGGCGGATGTGCTGCGATGCGACGAACGCGAGGCGCGAGCCTTGGTCTGCGCCGCGATGCGGGAGACCTTCGAGGAGTCGGGCGTTCTGCTGGCCGGGCCGTCTCCGGCGACGGTCGTGGCAGACACCGTCGGCGAGAAGTGGGAGGCGGACCGGGCTGCACTGGTCGATCGCAGCCTCGGTTTCGCGGAGTTCCTCGATCGGCGGGGACTGGTGCTGCGGACCGACCTGCTGGCCCCCTGGGCGCACTGGATCACGCCTGAGTTCGAACCGCGCCGGTACGACACGCGATTCTTCCTCGCGATCATGCCGCCGGGCCAGCGCACCCGCGACGTGTCCGGGGAGGCCGATCAGGTCATCTGGATGTCGCCGGCGCAGGCGGCCTCAGCAGTGGAGGCCGAGCAGATGGCCATGCTGCCGCCGACGTACGTCACGGTGAAGGAGATCGCGGCGTACACCACCGCGGCAGACGCGCTGGCTGCCGCGGCCGTGCGCACGATCACCACGGTGACCCCGGGCGTTGAGGTCGTCGGCGACGAGGGATTCCTGACGGTCGAGCCCACCGTGCTCCCATGACGCAGCCCGCGTGGCGCGGAGGCCGCTTCGGGCACGCCCGCTGCATCCGCGCTGACAACGCCTCGCCGATGACCTTGGACGGCACGAACACCTGGATCTTGCGCGCCGAGGAAGCAGGGCGCTCGATCGTGATCGATCCCGGCCCGCTCGACGCCCTTCATCTGGACGCGGTCGCCGAGGTGGCCGGTCACGTGTCGGCGGTCCTGCTGACTCACGGACACCTCGACCACAGCGAAGGAGCCCGACGGTTCGCCGAGCGGGTCGGATGTGGGGTGCGGGCCCTGGACCCAGCGTTCGTGTACGGCGACGAAGGACTGCACGACGGCGACGTGATCGACGTCGACGGCCTCGAGGTCCGCGTCATAGCGACCCCGGGACACACCAGCGACTCGCTGAGCTTCGTCCTGCCCGAGGACGACGCCGTGCTCACCGGGGACACCGTGCTGGGCCGGGGGACGTCGGTCGTGGCGCATCCCGACGGAGCTCTCGGTGCCTACCTCGGCTCGCTGCACCGGCTCCGTGACCTGGCCGCCGACCAGGGTCTGGTGACTGTGCTGCCCGGGCACGGGCCGGTGCTCGGCGATGCCTTGGCCGTGCTCGACCACTACCTCCGGCACCGAGCCGAACGCCTCGACCAGGTCCGCGACGCCGTCCGCGCGCTGACCAGCGCGTCGGCGTCCCGATCTTCGCGGCAGGCCGCGGGGGCCGCCGAGACCTCGCTCGACCCGATGGACGTGGTCCGGCTCGTCTACGCCGAGGTCGACGAGCGGCTGTGGCCGGCCGCCGAGCTCAGCGTTCGTGCTCAGCTGGACTTCCTTCGGACCGAGCAACGGTAGCCAGGATCGTGTCGGGACGGCCTACATCGACAGGTCGCTGAGCCGATCCGACAGCTCCGCTCGGGAGTTGATCCCGAACTTGGTGTAGACGTTGCGCAAGTGGTACTCGACCGTCTTGGGACTCAGGAACAGAGCAGCGGCGGCCTGCCGCGTCGTACTGCCCTCTGCGAGCAGCCGGGAGATCTGCAGCTCGCGCGGCGTCAGAGTGTCGAGGGTGTCCGAGCCGCTGCGCTGGGCAGTCTCTCCGGTGGAGCTGAGCTCGTCGGCCGCGGCGTCTGCCCACGGCCTCGCACCCAACCGGTCGAAGGTCGCGACGGCGGCACGTAGCTGGGTTCGAGCGTCGACGCGGCGTCGGGCTCGCCGCAACCGGGCTCCGTACGCCAGTCGGGTCCGCGCCTGCTCGTAGACGTCCAGAGTCTGCGTGTGCAGCTCGAGCGCCGTCAGGAAGTGCCGGTCGATCTCGTCGTGTCCGGCAAGCAGGCCACGGACGCGTTCCGCCCGGGCCAGTGCCCAGGGCTGGCCCTTCTGAGCCGCCCGGTCGCAGTACGCCGTCGCGACCTGGGCGGCCTCGTCGCGGCGTCCGGTGCGAAGCAACGCCTCGACCCGCTCGGGCCCTGGCGACAGATCGACGTCGAGGAAGCCGATCTCGTCCAGCAGTGCCGTCAGCTCCGCGAAGGTCGAAGCGGCGACGTCGGCCTCGCCCTGACCGAGGGCCAGGTCGCCGAGAGCGAAGGTTGCCCAGGCGGTGCCCAGATGAATGTGCTGAGCCGCGCCGATCTCGAGCGCCTCGCGGGCCCGGTCACGACACGCGGCGACGTGGCCTAGGCGTGCCGACAGCCAGGCCTGCCCGGCCAACGAGATAGCCAGCTCAGTCGTCTGGCCGAGCTCACGGGCCAGATCGATCGCTTCTGAGTAGTCCGCCGCGGCGCCTGCCCAGTGCTCGCTGGTTGCGCCGTCACGGGCGATGTGGAACAGCAGGTGCGGCAGCGCACCGACCGCAGCCCGGGCGCGCTGGTCCACGACGGCTTGCCGGACCAAGCCACGGCCCGTGGTCGAGTCGCGGACGAAGAGCGGACCAAGGATCATCCACGCGGACGGCACCGACCCGGCCGGGACGGTGTGGTCGGTCAACAAGCCGATTGCCTCGCGGATGTCGTCCGTGGGCTCACCGGCGAGCACCCGGGCCATACCGACCGCCATCGTCCCCAAGGCGGTCGTCGGGACGTCGTGTTCGGCTTCGAGAAGGGTCCGCAGCCGGTCCGCGATCGTCAGGGAGGTGCGAGCGTCACCGAGATGGAAACAGGCCTCGACCGCCTCGGCCAGCGTCCCGAGGGCCGAAGCGGCGTCGACGTCCGTCAGGTGATCTGCGGCGGCCACGAGCGACGTCTTGGCTTCAAGCAGCGATCCCGAGCGCGCGGCCATGATGCCCTGCAGTCGCAGGGCACGACCGACGTAGGCCGGCGAGGAGTCCAGCGCCAGGCCGTCGACCGCCAGGCTCCCGGCGCGCTGGCCGTCGCCACCGTCCCACGCGGCCTCGGCCGCCTGCAGTAGTCGGCGCGCCCGGGCTGCCGGTTGGGCCGAAAGCTGTGCTGCTCGCTCGTACGCCGTCGAGGCCACCGCATGAGCACCGCGCTCGCGGGCTCGCAGTCCGGAATCGTCGAGATCCGTCGCCGCTCCATCGTCGGGTCCGAGCACGGCTTGGGAGCGATGCCAGGCTCGACGGTCGACGTCGAGCGCGGGTACTGCCGCTGCGAGGTGTCGGTGGACCTCACGTCGATCGGACGGCGTTGCCGTGGCGTAGATGGAGGAACGCACCAGCGGGTGGGTGAACTCGACCCGGTCGTTCCTGACCCGGACCAGGCCGGCGTCCTCGGCTGCGGACAACGAGGCGACGTCGATGCCTATCGCCGAGCAGGCGCGCGCGATGACGCTCAGGTCGCCGCCACTGGCCGCAGCCAGGAGGACCGCTGCCTTGGCGTCGGGGTCGAGCGCCTCGACGTTCCCGGTGAACAGCCTGCCCACCGCCTCCGGAACCGGAGCAGGAGTGCCGGGAGCCAAGGCGGCCAGCCGTTCCGGCTCCTGGGCGAGCGCCAAGATGGCGAGCGGGTTGCCGGCCGTGAGGCGATGCAGCAACACGTGCAGGTCGGCTCGGTCCGCGCCGCCCGCGGCGCCGAGCCGGACCAGCTCGCGAGTGTCCGCCAGGTCGATGCCTCCCAGATGCAGCTGGGGCAACCCCGAGGTCCACGGCGTCGGCTCTCCATCGCGCACTGCCGTGAGGATGAAGATCGCATCGGCCAGCAACCGGCGGCCGGCGAACATGATCGCCTCCGATGAGGGCCGATCGAGCAGGTGAGCATCGTCGATGATCAGGCCGAGCGGGCGTTCCTCGCTGCACAGGGTGAGCAGGCTCAGTGTTGCCGCGCCCACGGCGAAGCGGTCGACCCCCTTTCCCTCTCGAAGGGCCAACGCCACGCCGAGCGCCTGCGCTTGCGGCGCTGGGATTCTTTCCATGGCTGCGACCAGCGGTCGCAGCAGTTGGGCGAGCCCGCCGAACGGCAGCTCCTGCTCGGCCTCGATCCCGGTGGCCCGGAGCAGCATGGTGTCCTGGGCGACTCCTTCGGCATGCGCCAACAAGGCCGTCTTGCCGATCCCCGCCTCGCCGGACACGACCAGCACCCCGCTGTGTCCCAGCCGCGCCCCCGCGACGAGCGACTCCACCACTCGCCGCTCGGCCGCACGGCCCACCAACATCCCCGGAGTATAGATGCGACCTACCGCCTCGCTCGGAGCGACGGTGCGGGATACGACCGCCCGAAGGCAGCAGCTGGTGGCGACAGAAGCCGCTCCCTGAGGGTCGTGACGTGTGACAAGGCGGACGCAGCGCAGGTACAGCGGTTCCTAGGGGCCCCACCTGATGCGAGCGAGGTCTCCGCGGCACCAGGCTGGCGTTGTCTCCTTGGCCCGGTCATCGCAGCCGTTCGTCGACTGTCGGCACCCGCCGGGAGTCCGGAGACCATTCCAGGTCCTGCCGTGTGTCAGCGGGGGACGCACACAGTTCTCGACGGGAGAGATCGACATGACGATGATCGACCAGCAGCCGCAGATCGATGAGGACAAGTTGATGGCCTTCGTGTTCCGGGCCGTTGACGAGGTAGGAGCCACCCTGAACACCGCGCTCGTGGTGATGGGCGATCGTCTCGGCTACTACCGCGCTCTGTCCGAGCACGGAGCGATGAATGGAACGCAGCTGGCTGAGCACACCCAGACCAGCGAGCCGTACGCACGCGAGTGGCTCAACGCCCAGGCCGCGGGTGGCTACGTCGAGTACGACCCGGGTACGGGGACGTACACGCTGCCACCCGAGCACGCGGTCGCGCTTGCAGACGAGAGCAGCCCGGTCTTTCTACCCGGGTTCTTCCAGATCGCGCACGGCACGACCCGGGACGCGCCGGACATCATCGAGGCTGCGCGCTCCGGCGACGGACGTGGCTGGCACGAGCACAACACCGATGTCCACGTCGGGTGCGAGCGCTTCTTCCGGCCCGGCTACAACGCCAACCTGGTCTCGGGTTGGTTGCCGGCGCTGGAGGGGGTGGCGGACAAGCTCGACCGGGGCGGCAGAGTCGCTGACCTCGGCTGCGGCCACGGTGCGTCGACCGTGCTGATGGCGCAGGCGTTCCCGCGCTCCACGTTCTTCGGCTCGGACTACCACGAGGCGTCGATCGAGACGGCGAGGCTCCGGGCGGAGGAGGCAGGCGTGGCGGATCGGATCACGTTCGAGGTGGCCCCAGCCGGGCAGTACAGCGGGCAGGGCTACGACCTGGTCACGACGTTCGACGCGCTTCATGACATGGGCGACCCGATCGGGGTCGCCCAGCACGTCCACAGCACGCTCGACGACGACGGGACCTGGATGATCGTCGAGCCCGCCGCCGGTGACCGCGTGGAAGACAACCTCAACCCGGTCGGGCGCGCGTACTACGGTTTCTCGACCCTGCTGTGCACGCCGTCCTCGCTCGCGCAGGAGGTCGGAATGGCCCTCGGAACCCAGGCTGGGCCGAAACGCATCAACGACGTCACGACGACGGCAGGCTTCGGCAGCTTCCGGATCGCCGCGCAGACGCCGTTCAACAACGTCTTCGAGGTCCGGAAGTAGGGGGCGCTGGGTAACAGGGGATCCTGCTCGTGGACGTGACCGTCCACGAGCAGGACACTGGTCCTAGGCGCGGCGGAGGGTGGTGGAGCCCATGTGGGGTGACGTGACGAGCCCAGCGAGCCGCGCCCGTCGACCCGATCGGCAGGGCGTCGTGGCGCGCGATGGAGTCGATCTGTCGTACGCCGTCTACGGCGACGGTCGGCCGGCCGTGGTGTTGATGCCGACCTGGTCGATCGTGAACTCGCGGATCTGGAAGGCGCAGATCCCGTATCTGGCCAGGCACTTCACGGTCGTGACGTTCGACGGTCGGGGCAGTGGCAGCTCCGGCCGGCCTGAGGGTGCGGCGGCGTACGCCAACGAGGAGTACGCCGCGGACACGGTCGCGGTGCTCGACGCCGCGGGCGTCGACCGGGCGGTGCTCGTCTCGTTTTCGTGCGGAGCAGCCTGGTCCGTGCACGTCGCGGCCGAGCACCCCGGCCGAGTGCTCGGACTGTTCGCGATCGCACCCTCGTGTGGATTCCCGATCGCCTTCCCGGACCGAGAGTCCTTCGCGTTCAGCCAGCGACTGGCAACCAATCGAGGCTGGGCGAAGTACAACCGCTACATCTGGCTGGAGGGTGACTTCGACGACTGGCTGCGGTTCTTCTTCGGGGAGATGTTCAACGAGCCGCACTCGACGAAGCAGATCGAGGACGCGATCGGGTGGGGTCGGGACATCGCGCCGCAGACTCTCGTCGACACGGTCGCCGGCCGTCTCGGGTTGGACGGCTCCGTGTGCGTTCCGCTCGAACCGCTGTGCGAGCAGGTGAAGTGCCCGGTGACCGTGCTGGGTGGTGTGGACGACCAGGTCACGCCGTTCGCCGTCGGGGAGCGGCTCGCTGAGCTGACGGGCGGAAGCGTGGTACGGATCGAGGGCGGCGGGCACGGCCCGTTGGCGCGCGATCCGGTGCTGGTCAACCACGAGATCAGGCGTTTTGTCGAGAGTCTCTGGCCGGCGCCGGCACGGCGTACGCGCGTGCGCTCGAACCGACGCGCCAAGCGGGCGCTCTATGTGTCCTCGCCGATCGGCCTCGGGCATGCGGCTCGCGACGTCGCCATCGCCGACGAGCTTCGTCGGCTGCACCCGTCGCTGGAGATCGACTGGCTTGCGCAGCACCCCGTCACGACCGTGCTCGAGCGGCGTGCGGAGCACATCCATCCGGCGTCGGACTTCTTGGCCAACGAGTCCGCGCACATCGAGGAGGAGGCCGGAGAGCACGACCTGCATGCGTTCCAGGCGATCCGTCGGATGGACGAGATCCTCGTCAGCAACTTCATGGTCTTCGCCGACCTGATCGAGGACGAGCACTACGACCTGGTGATCGGCGACGAGGCGTGGGACATCGACTACTTCCTGCATGAGAACCCGGAGCTGAAACGATCGGCGTACGCGTGGTTCACCGACTTCGTCGGCTGGCTGCCGATGCCGGACGGGGGAGAGCGGGAACAGGCGCTGACCGCGGACTACAACGCCCAGATGATCGAGCATCGCGCGCGTTTCCGCCGGTTGCGGGACCGGTCGATCTTCGTCGGGAGTCCGGGTGACATCGTCGACGACACGTTCGGTCCGGGGCTGCCCGAGATCCGCGAGTGGACGACCGAGAACTTCGACTTCTCCGGGTACGTCACGGGCTTCGACCCGACGAGTCTCGGCGATCGTGCAGAGCTCCGCGAGCGGCTCGGCTATCACCGCGACGAGAGGGTGTGCCTGGTCACCGTGGGTGGCTCCGGAGTCGGGGCTGCGTTGCTACGTCGCGTCATCGACGCCATCCCGCAGGCGCGCCGGCTGGTGCCAGGGCTGCGCTTCGTGGTGGTGACGGGACCGCGCATCGATCCGCGATCGTTGCCGAGTCGAGCCGGGCTGTCGGTGACTGGCTACCTGCCAGACCTGTACCAGCACTTGGCTGCATGCGACGTCGCCCTGGTGCAGGGCGGGCTGACGACCTGCATGGAGCTGACGGCCACACGGACGCCGTTCATCTACGTGCCGTTGCAGCACCATTTCGAGCAGAACTTCCACGTCCGGCGGCGACTCGACCAGTACCGGGCGGGAACCTGTCTGAGCTATCAGCAGGCGGCGGACCCCGACCTGCTCGCGCCGGCTATCGCTGCCGAGCTGGCTCGTCCGGTCGACTATGCGCCCGTCGAGACAGACGGGGCCGCGCGTGCGGCCGGGTTGCTGGCAGAGCTGCTCTGATCCCTTGAGTCTGCGGGTCGCGGACGACGGTCGGACGCGGCGTGAGTGTGGCGGGTGGCGGAGTGGTCGTGGGCCGGCCATGCCGCGGGCGGGCTTGGCTGTCGAGTCGGCCGGTTCGATGGGCCGGACCTCAGACGGCGTACGACGATCCGGGCCGGAGGTCGACGACCTCGCAGCCGTCCGGGCCAAAACGTTGGACGTGCATGAGGTAGCCGGCCAAGCCGTCGTCGCTCAACAAGCCGGTATGGATGGGGATGGCGACGCGCGGTGAGACGGCATGCAGGAAGGCCAAGGTCTCGCTCATCCGACACCACGGTGCGTTCAGGGGCAGACCCAGGACGTCGATGCCGTCGGGTGTCTCGTCGTAGGAGTCGCCGGGGTGGAAGATCGTGACGCCGTCGGACTCGACGAGGTAGCCGACGTTGCCGACTGTGGGAACTTGGTCGTGGTTGACCGCGTGTCTGCCACCGACGGCGCGGACGGCGAGGTCGGCCACGTGGACGCTGTCGCCGGAGGAGATCGCGGTCGGCGCGGGTTCGGGAAGCTCGAGAGCGGCAACGGTCTCGGTCTCGATCAGCAGCCGGGCCTGAGGGTTGGCCGCGCGCAGGCCGTCGAGGCGTTGCGGGTCGAGGTGATCGGGGTGCTGGTGAGTGACGGCGATCGCGGCCAGGCTAGGCAGCTGTTCGAGTCCCTGGGCGAGGGTGCCCGGGTCGATCAGCAGACGTGTCTGGCCGGACACGATCAGCAGGCAGGCGTGGCCGAGATGGGTGATCTGCATACGTCCGACGTTAGCGGGGTCGGTGCGGCCGGGCAGGGCGGCCGGGCAGGGCGGCAGGGCAGGGCGGCAGGGCAGGGCGGCAGGGCAGGGCGTCGAACGGCGTACGCGCTGCAAGTTCGGGAGGCAGCGGCGGCGGCGGGCCAACTCTGCAAGGCAAATGCTCACTGCGGTAGGCGGGTTTGCCTAGTTAACAAGCCTTCGGAATAGACAACTAGGCAAACCCCAGCGGGGAGGGGGCAGCGGCGGGGAGGGGGCGGCCGGCAGGGAGGTGGGGGCGGCAGGGAGGTGGGGGCGAACGTCAGCGGGCGCGGCGCTTGAGGCGTTCGACGTCCATCAGCACCACTGAACGGGCCTCCAGGCGCAGCCAGCCGCGGGAGGCGAAGTCGGCCAGTGCCTTGTTGACCGTCTCGCGGGAGGCGCCGACGAGCTGTGCCAGCTCCTCCTGGGTCAGGTCGTGGTGTACGTGGACTCCGTCGTCGGCCACCCGGCCAAAACGCGAGGACAGGTCGAGCAGTGCCTTCGCCACCCGGCCGGGCACGTCGGAGAACACCAGGTCGGCGGCCACGTCGTTGGCTTTGCGCAGCCGTCCGGCAAGTTGGAGCAGCAGTCCGCGCGCGACCTCCGGCCGACCGTTCAGCCAGCGGCCGAGCTCGTCGTGGCTGAGGCTCTGCATCGTGCAGTCGGTGACGGCCGTGACGGTCGCCGAGCGGGGACCGGGGTCGAAGAGGGACAGCTCGCCGAACATCTGGCCAGGCCCGAGGATCGCGAGCAGGTTCTCCCGCCCGTCGGCGGAGGTCCGGCCGAGCTTGACCTTGCCGTCGGTGACGACATAGAGCCGATCTCCCTCGTCACCCTCGTGGAACAACACATCACCGCGGCGGACCTTGGTCTCGGCCATCGAGGCACTGAGCGCCTCGGCCGCCTCGTCGTCAAGCCCGCCGAACAGCGGTGCCTGCCGAAGCATCTCGGTGTTCACGTCATCCTCCTCGCCGCCGCCGTGCGGCGGTGTTCTGCCTCACAGTCTGGCCTATCGGCCGAGGTGATGCTACGACCAGGGCTGTCCGCGGGACACCGTAGGCTGGGCGCATGTCCGCCCGAGCCACTGCGACTGCTGGGCCGCGGTCGGACGGTCGTACCGCGCTCGTCCGCCGCGCCCGACGCATGAACCGTCTGCTGGCACAGACCTATCCCGACGCCCGCTGCGAGCTGGACTTCACCAGTCCGTGGCAGCTGCTGGTCGCCACGGTCTTGTCGGCCCAGACGACGGACAAGCGGGTCAATGCCGTCACCCCGGTCCTGTTCAACCGCTACCCCGGACCGGCCGAACTGGCTGAGGCGGATCCGGAGGACATCGAGCAGATCATCTCCGTAACCGGCTTCTTCCGTGTCAAGACGGCCTCGATCATGAAGCTCGCGGCGGCTCTTTTGGACTCTTATGACGGCCAGGTCCCTGGCCGACTCAAGGACCTCGTCACTCTTCCAGGCGTCGGTCGCAAGACCGCGAACGTAGTCCTCGGCAACGCGTTCGACGTCCCCGGCATCACCGTCGACACGCACTTCGCCCGGCTCGTACGGCGCTTCGCGTGGTCGGATGAGACGGACCCGGTCACGATCGAGCACGAGGTCGGCGCTCTGTTCCCCAAGCGGGACTGGACCATGCTCAGCCACCACTTGATCTGGCACGGCCGCCGCCGCTGCCACGCGCGCAACCCAGCGTGTGGCGCGTGCCCCCTGGCCAGGCTCTGCCCGGCGTACGGCGAGGGTCCCACAGACCCCGCCAAGGCGGCGAAGCTCGTGCGCACCGAGGGGCGGGCGTGATCGCGCGGCCTCGACGCGGCGGGTTGGGAACATGCGTGGCCGGGGTGCTGGTCGCCCTGACCGCGTGCTCGAGCAGCACGCCGCAGGCGGATCCCTACACCTACCACGCTGACCAGGCCGCCGTTGACGTCGACACCTCAGCGCTGCGTCAGGAGAAGGCCGCCGCGGGGATCGCGGACTGCCCGACGTCGGCGCAACGTGCACAGCAGGGCGACCACGGTCTCCCACCGATCACGTTGCCCTGTCTCGGCGGTGGCCGAGATGTCGATCTCGCCGGGCTCACCGGACGGCCGACGGTGTTGAACTTCTGGGCGCAGACGTGCGGACCGTGCCGCCAGGAGTCGCCGTTGTTCCAGCGGCTCCACGAGACCGGTGGCGTGCGGGTGCTCGGCGTCGACTTCTACGACCCGCTGCCGTCCCGGGCGATCGCCTTCGCCGACGAGCTCGGCCTGACCTATCCGCAGATCGCTGATCCCGAGGCCGCTACCCGCGGGCCGTTGCGGGTCGCCGGTCTGCCGGTGACGATGTTCGTCGACGGGGAGGGCAGGGTCCAGCATGTGGAGTACGGCGCCGTGCAGTCTGCCGGGGCTCTGGCCACACTGGTGTCGACCTATCTCGGCGTCGACGTGGAACTGGGGTGACGCGCTCGTGACGGCCTCCGCACCGGCCGGTCTGCCCGAGTGGCTGCGACCCGTTGCTGACGCGGCCGGGCAGATCCGGGGCAGCCAGCTGTCGCGCTTCCTTCCACCGGCCGGCGCCGACCCGCGCCCTGCGTCGGTGCTGATCCTGTTCGGAGAGGCGTCCGGTGAGCCCGACGTACTGCTCCTCGAGCGCGCCCACGACATGCGTTCGCACGCCGGTCAGGTCGCCTTTCCCGGCGGCGCGCAGGACCCCGAGGACGCCGATGCCGTTGCCGCCGCATTGCGCGAAGCCGAGGAAGAGACCGGTCTCGACCCCTCTGGCGTCGACGTGATCGGGATTCTCCCCACGCTGTGGTTGCCACCGAGCAACTTCGCCGTGACGCCGGTGGTCGGCTGGTGGCGGGCGCCCTCGGCGGTAGCCGTGGTCGATCCGGCCGAGACCGCGTCGGTGCACACGGTTCCGGTGGCCGAGCTCGTGGATCCCGCCCACCGCGTGACCGTACGGCACCCTTCCGGCTTCCTCGGCCCGGCGTTCCTCGTCCGCGATCTCGTCGTGTGGGGGTTCACGGCGGGGTTGTTGTCCCGGTTGTTCGGGATCGTCGGCTGGGAGCTCGCCTGGGACGACCAGCAGGTGGTCGACCTGCCCGCCGACCTGGTGACGAGCTCACTGCGTGACATCGAACGCGCCGTGGACGCGGGCACCCTTCCGTCGGGCCTGGTGCCGACCGAACCAGGCGGTACCCGCCGTTGAACATGCTCGACTGGATCCTGTTGCTCTTCGTGGTGCTGTACGCGTTGTCGGGCTATCAGCAGGGCTTCATCGTGGGGTCGGCGTCGACGTTCGGGCTGCTGGCCGGCGGCTTCATCGGCGTACAGGTGACGCCGCTGCTGCTCGACGGTTTCGACCCCGGACTGTCGGTCTCGCTGGCGGCGCTGCTGCTCGTGCTGGCCTGCGCGTTCGTCGGCCAGGCGACAGGCGCGTACGCCGGCGGCCAGCTCCGTGGCCGCGTGACCTGGCAGCCGGCCCGCGTCCTCGATGCCGTCGGAGGTGCAGCGCTGAGCGTGGCGGCCATGCTTGTGATCGCCTGGGTGCTCGGGGTGGCTGCCAGCGGCGCCGATCTGAGGGGGCTGAACAAGGAGGTCCGTACCTCGTCGGTCCTCTCCACGGTGGACCGGGCACTGCCAGGCGGGTCGGACCGGGTGCTGTCGGCCTTCAACGCTTTGGTGGACTCGTCGTTGTTCCCGCGCTACCTGGAGCCGTTCGCGCCCGAGCGCATCAAAGAGGTGCCAACGCCGGCTACGGGCATCCTGAGCCGACCGGCAGTCGAGCGTGACCGGGCCAGCGTGGTCAAGATCATCGGAGCGGCGAACTCCTGCGGCCGCACCCTGGAGGGCAGCGGGTTCGTCTACCAGGACGGGCGGGTGATGACGAACGCCCACGTCGTCGCCGGAGTCGACAAGCCGCGCGTGCTGATGGGTGAGACGCAGTACGACGGCACGGTGGTCTACTACGACCCCGACGTCGACGTGGCCGTGGTCGCGGTGCCGGACCTGCCGGCCGGCCCGTTGGACTTCGCCGCCTCACCTGCAGGCTCCAGCGACCCGGCGGCGGTGCTCGGCTATCCCGAGAACGGTCCCTACAACGCGCAACCGGCTCGGATCCGGGACAAGCAGACGCTGCGCAGCCCGAACATCTACGGTGACGGCACCGTGTCCCGCGAGACGTACTCGATCCGGTCGCTGGTCCGGCAGGGCAACTCCGGCGGCCCGCTGGTCGACAAGCGCGGCGACGTGCTCGGCGTGATCTTCGCGGCCTCGGTGACCGACGGCGAAACCGGCTACGCCTTGACGTCCGACCAGGTCTCCGAAGCCGCCACGACGGGCGCGTCGGCCTCCTCTCGCGTCGATACCGGCGACTGCGCCTCCTGACTCGTTGGCGGGCGGCCGGCTTCGAGGTTTGGGGAGGTTGTCATGGGTCCCGGGCTTGCCGGGTTTCCCCGAATCTCGGGGCGGCAACCGGTTGGCGTCGAGGGTTCGAGTTTTGGGGAAGTCCGCGTGGGTCCGGGGTTGGACGGGTTTCCCCGAATCTCGGGCGGCAGCGGGTGGCGCCGAGGGTCGAGGTTGGGGGAGGTTGGCGGGCGCCGGCTTCGAGGTTTGGGGAAGTCCGCGTGGGTCCAGAGTCGGACGGGTTTCCCCGAATCTGGGGGCGGCAGCGGACAACGCCGACCCGACGTCAAGCAGACGGCGGCGCCGCCTCGAGCAGCCAGTCCATCAGGCGGGCGTTGAACACCTCCGGCTGCTCCTCGTGCGGGAAGTGCCCGGCCCGGTCGACGATGTCCACCTGGTGAGTGCCATCGGCAGCTACGTGACGCGCCGACCGGCGTACCGCGGTGTGACTGATCGCCGGGTCGTCGGCGCCCACGATCTGGAGCACCGGCAGCGAGAGGGCCGGGCGCATCAGCCGGGCGAACGCGCGACCGTCCGCGCGCAACCGCGAGCGGACCAGCCAGCGGTGGTACTCCAGCGCGCAGTGCGGCGACGGCCAGCCGGCGAAGGCTTCGGCGTAGCGCGCCACCTCGTCCGATGACGGGAACGCCGAGTCCGGCGATGACCAGCGACGCAGATGCCGGGCGATGTACGCCGGTCGGCGGATCCGGCGCTCAGGTAGCCACGGAAGCTGCATCGCGGCAAGGTGACTCAGCGGTCCGCGCGTTGCGAGCCGCAGCGGCGTGCGCAACAGCTCGGTCGGGTGCGGCGCCGCCACCGCCGCGAGGGCGTCCACACAGTCGGCGTGGTGGGCCGCAGTGGCCCAGCCGACGTACCCACCCCAGCCCTGGCCGACCACGACGCCGGACGCAACGCCCAAGGTCCGGATGACACCGGCCACGTCATCGGTCAACGTCATCGGGTCGTAGCCGCGCGGCGTCTTGTCGCTGCCGCCGTATCCGCGCAGGTCCATCGCCGCGGCCCGATAGCCCGCGGCCGCGAGCACGGTGAGCTGTCTGCGCCACGCCCACCAGAACTCAGGGAAGCCGTGCAGCAGCAGTACCAGCGGCCCGTCGCCGAGCTCGGCGACGTGGAAGCGCGCGCCGTTGGCAGCGACATCGCGGTGGGTCCACGGACCCTCGACTCGCGTCATCACCGGCGTACGGGTGAACCGAACGCGCTGGACGTCAGCCGCGCTTGAGGACCTGTTTGTTGCTCTTCATCGCCGCGATCGTCTGCTCGGGTGCCTTGACCTGCTTGATCTTCCGGATACCGACGAAGGCCAGTACGCCGGCGATCAGCACGTACACGGCGAAGACCAGGAGGAACGACGTGCCCAGACCGAAGAACAACCAGTGCAGGAACAGGGCGAAGGCGATCGAGATCATGATGATCGCCAAGACGATGAGGAAGCCGGCCACGGCGAACAACGCGATCGCCATCCCACCGGCCTTGACGCTGAACTTCAGCTCCGTCTTGGCGAGCTCGATCTCACCCCGGATCAGGGCTGACAGATCGCGACTCGTGTCGGCGAACAACTTGCCGATGGTCGGGTCGTCGTCGACGCCGGAGCCCTGAGGGGTCGTCATCTGCTGTCCTCTCGTCCTGCTGAACCATGGTGCTGCGCCGGCGTGACCGGTCGTGGACCCGCGTTGCCCAGCCGGCGCCCGGGGGTGCCAGTACCCGAAACCCTACGGTGTCCGACCCGGGCGCGCGATCCGTGGGGCGGTCCACGCGCTGGGCCGACGGCCGTGCGCTAACCGGTGTAGTAGCGCAGCCAGACGTAGACCCAGGCGATCGCGATCGTCACGACGGTGACCACGAGGCCGTACTTGGTGAACTTCCAGAACGAGATGGGGTGTCCGTTGCGTGCAGCGATCCCGATGATCACGACGTTCGCGCTGGCACCCACCGCGGTCGCGTTGCCGCCGAGGTCCGCCCCTGCAGCCAAGGCCCACCACAGGGCCGATGCCTCTGGTGCCCCGCCGCCGCTAGAGACCAGTCCCTGCACGAGCGGAGCCATCGTGGCGACGTACGGGATGTTGTCGATGATCCCTGACAGTACCGCCGAGCCGAAGAGCAGGATCGTTGCCGCCAGCCCGTACCGGGTCCCGACGGCATCGGTCACGGCTTCGCCGACGTTCTCGACGACGCCGACCTCGACCAGGGCTCCCACCATGATGAACAGGCCCATGAAGAAGATCAGAGTCGGCCACTCGACCTCTTCCAGGTACTCCGATGGGCCGAGCTTGCTGATGGCGACCAACGTCCCGGCGCCCAACAGCGCCACCAGCGAGGGCTCGATGTGCAGGAACGAGTGAGCCACGAAGCCCAGCATCACCCCCAGCAGCACGACCAAAGACTTGATGAGGAGAGGAAGATCGCGGATCACCTCGCGTTCGTCGAGCTCCATGACGTCCTCGGCGCGTTCGCGGTCGTAGACGAACGCCGAGCGGAACATCACCCGGCACATCGCGATGAACACCAGCATCAGGATCAGCGCGAGGGGCGCCAGGTTGATGATGAAGTCGTTGAAGTTGAGCCCCGCCCGGCTGGCGATGATGATGTTCGGCGGATCGCCGACCAGCGTCGCCATCCCGCCGATGTTGGAGGCCATCGCCTCGGCCATCAGGAAAGGCACCGGCGCCAGAGCCATCCGCTCGCACACCAGCAGCGTGACCGGCGCGATCAGCAGGACCGTAGTCACGTTGTCGAGCAGAGCAGACGCCACCGCGGTGATACTCACGAGCATCACCATCAGCGCGTAAGGGCGCCCGCGGACGCGTTTGGCGGACCAGATGGCGAGGAAGTCGAAGATTCCGGTCTGGCGCAGGACGCTGACGATGATCATCATGCCGAGCAGCAGGAAGATGACGTTCCAGTCGACGCCGGTCTCTTCGCTGAAGAAGGCCACCGTGGCGTCCACGGCACCGACGACAACCATCAGGGCCGCGCCGCCCAGCGCTGCGGCGACTCGGTGTATGCGCTCGGTGGCGATCAGGATGTAGGCGCCGACGAAGACCGCAATGACTGCGGCGGTCACTAGGGCACGCTCCTTTCTGCGGATGCCTTGATGGTGTTCGTGGAAGGGACTCGGCGGGGGCCGAGGTGACTGCTCGTGGTGGTCGCCCCTCGAGGGCCTGCATGACACCGCAGCCCTCGGTCCTCCCGAGGT
>JBBSPA010000037.1:0-39397 GCA_038259225.1 Propionibacteriales bacterium | reverse complement strand
GAACGTCTTCCCCAGGCTCTCTCGAACTCCGGGATCGGTCCGGTGGACCGGCCCTGTTCTCGGCCAACACACCACCGAGGTCCTCCGCCACGGCTTCGGTGTGGCCGGAGACCCTCCTCCAACGACTCACCAGCCCCACCCCGGGGCCGGAACATGACGGCCGCTGGCCGGATAGGGAGTAGAACATGAGCAAACCCGAAGTCCGTGTCGTCGAGGTCCTGTGCCGCGACGGGCTGCAGACGATGGTCCACGAGAACGACTGGCACGTGCCGACCACCGACGAGAAGGTCGAGATCATCCGCCGGACGGCGGCGGCCGGTGTGCCAGAGCTCGAGGTCACCGGCTTCGTGCACCCGAAGGTCATCCCCATGCTGGCCGACGCGGACGAGGTGGTCCGCAGACTGCCGCGCGACGACGGGACGGTGTACCGCGCCCTAGTGCCCAACCTCAAGGGCGCCCAGCGCGCCGTGGACGCCGGCTGCCAGAAGCTGTCAGCGCTGATCGTGGCAAGCGAGACCTACAACCTCAAGAACGCACGCATGACACTCGCTCAGAACATCGAGCAGATCCGCCTCATCGCCGAGCTCGCCACGGAGTCCGGCGTCGACATCGACGTCAGCATGGGCACCTGCTTCCTGTGCCCCTACGAGGGCCCGATGCCCGAGGAGCACATCCTCGGGCTCATCGAGACCTTCGTCGACTTCGGCATCCACGACATCGCGATCGCCGACAGCATCGGCATGGCCAACCCGCGCATGGTCGGGGAGCGCTGTGCCGCCATCATGAAGCGGTGGCCGGACCTCGTCCTCGGCGTCCACCTTCACGAACGCACCGGGATGGCGATAGCCAATGTGGTCGCGGCCTACCAGAACGGCGCCACGTCCTTCGAGTCCTGCATCGGCGGATACGGCGGGGGCATCGCCATGCCCGTCTCGGTGATGGGCATGGGCAACGTCCCCACGGAGGACGTCGTGCACCTGTTCCGTGAGATGGGGGTCGAGACCGGCATCGACCTCGACGCGATCCGGGCCCTCAGCGCGGACGTGGCCGACCTCATCGGAATCCCTTCTCGTTCCCGAGTTGCCCAATACGGCACCTACGAGGAGTTCCACGCGCTGTCGCTCGAGCACGCCTGAGTCGTCAGGGTGGCGCCTACTGCGCGGCGTCACCCTGACGGAACCGCGCGGTGATCTGGTCCAGCTGGTGACGAACGGCGGGCGAGAGCAGCACATCGCAGGCCGCCACGCTCACATCGAGCTGGTCAGGCCTCGTCACGCCCACCAGGGCGGAGGTGACCACAGGCTCGTCAAGCACCCACGCAGCCGCCAGGACGGGCAAGGGGAGGCCCTCCTGCTCGGCCACCAGCTGGATCTCACCCACGGCTGAGAGTGCGTCAGCGTGCCAGTAGCGCTCACGGTAGAGAGCGGCGGCTCCAGTCGCCGAGAAGCGGCTTCCTGCGGCGGGACCGCTGCTCAGGACGTGCTTGCCGGACAACAACCCGCCTGCCAGGAGGTTGTAGGTGAGCACTCCGACCTGCTCCTCCCGACAGAGCGGGAACAGCTCACGCTCGTTCTCGCGGAACAGCAGGTTGTAGCGCGCCTGGACCGAGACGATGGTCGCAAGGCTCCGGACCTCGGCTCGCCCGATCGCCCGGGCAAGCTGCCAGGCCAGAAAGTTTGAGACCCCGATGTAGCGGACCTTGCCCGACTGCACGAGGTGGTCCATCGCGGCGAGCGTCTCGTCGATCGGCGTCACCGGATCCGGTCGATGGAGTTGATAGAGGTCGATGTAGTCGGTCCGCAGCCGCCGCAGGGAGGCCTCCGCGGCGGAGATGATGTGTCGACGACTCAGCCCGACATCCCACGGTCGTGGCCCAGTGGCACCCTGCACCTTCGTGGCCAGCACGAAGCCGTCGCGCTTCTTCTCGAGCCAGCGGCCGACGATCGTCTCGGTGACGCCAGCTTCTTCGGCGCCGCTCCCGATCGGATACTTGTCCGCGGTGTCGATGAAGGTGATCCCGAGGTCCTCGGCACGGTCCATGATCAGCTCGGACGTGGCGTGATCGCACTGGCCGCCGAAGGTCGCGGTCCCCAGGCACAGCCGGGAGACCTGGAGCCCGGTGTGGCCAAGCCGTCGATAGGGAATTTCGTTCACGGTTGTACTCCTTCCACGGCGGCAGTGGGCGCCCCGGGAACGGGGCCTGTCAGGTGACGGCGAGCGAAAGCCAGCGTGAGCACGGCCAGCAGCGACACCGTCGCACAGCAGAGCCACGCCCAGGTCCATCCCCCGAGGTGCTCGACGACCGCTCCCACGCCCAGGGGAGTCACGACGGCGCCGACATTGATCAGGGTCAGTGCCATGCCGGTCGATCCACCCACGCTGTCTGAGCGAGCCTCGGCAACGGCTGCGATGTAGACGCCGTTCCAGCCAGCAGCACCGATCCCGATGAGTGGGAGCGCGAGGAGAAGGAGTGCATCGGGTCCGAACGGCAGCATGATCATCCCCCCGGCGCCCAGCAGCGCATTGACCTGGAGGACCGTGACGCGGCTGGCGGGATACAGGTCGGAGAGAAGTCCCCACGCCGGCCTCCCGAGCACAGCCCCGATGAGAAGGAGCGATGCACCCAGGCCGGCTCGCTGGGCCGAGAATCCCCTGTCCTCGACGAGGAAGACCGCCAACATCGCGAACATCGTCACCTGGACGCCAGCCATCATCAACCCGTAGCCGTACCCCAAGGGCAGTCGCAGGACTGTGCCGGCAGGTATCACCTGCGCCACCGAGGCCGTTCCGGTCGTGCCGCGGGCGCGCGAGCTCCGCGCGGACGCACCCGCGAACACGCACACCAGCAGGCACACGATCCCCGCAGCGGCCAGCGCCAGGCGCCACCCGACCAGGTCGCCCAAGCCCGGGAGAACGGCACCTGCTGCCATCCCACCCAGCGGCACACCGCTCTGCTTGAGGCTCATCGCCAGCCCACGACGGCGCGCCGCGGCGGGGTTCGCCAACACAGAGGTGGCCGGGTTGACGGTCCCATAGCCGCATCCAAGGATCCCGATACCGACGTAGAAGGACACCGGCCCGGGCGCGAGAGCAGCGATGCCGGTCCCCCCAGCCATCACGCACAGGCCGAACACGATCACCAGCTCCGGTGCTGTCCGGTCGCTCAGCCCGCCAGCGAAGCGGGCCGTGAGCAGCGCACCGAAGTAGCCGACCGACGCGATGGCCCCCACGCCGGTCGCCCCCAGGCCCAGCTCGCCCCGCAACAATGGCGCCAGCACCGACGCACCGACGAGCGCAAACGCCCCGGCCCCCAAGGTGGCGAGCGAGAGCGGGACCCCCGAGAGCTCTCCGAGCTCACCGCTCCGGGGCGGCCGTGCGTTCACCTACGGCGTCGTTCGCGACGAAGTCTGAGGATCTGCGAGAACGCCACTGCGGTGATCAATGCCCCGCCGTAGAAGAGGTTCTGCACGAATGACTGGCCACCCAGGAGCTGGAGCCCGGTGATACCGGTGACCAAGAAGTAGGCCGCGATCATCGTGCCCCAGGGGTTGAACCTTCCGGGCTTGATGGTCGTAGACCCGAGGAAGGCAGCAGCGAAGGCGGGAAGGAGGAGGTCCAGACCCGTGGCCGGACCGGCGGATCCGGAGGTGCCCACGATCAACACACCACCGAAGGCTGCGATCGTGGCCGAGGTCGCCATCGCGCCCCAGCGGATCGCACCGACCCGGATACCACTGAGCCGAGCGACCTCTGCGTTGCGTCCCACGATGACCAACCGCTGCCCCACCGGAGTGAACTGGAAGACGTACCAAAGGACGAAGGCCAGAGCCAGGCCGTAGTAGAACTCCAGCGGGATGCCCAGCAGTCGAGTGCGGATCACCGCATCGATCAGCGACTGGGAGACCCCCGTGATGGTCCGGGCGTCACTGATCCACAAGGTGATGCCCGAGACGATGGTGCTCATGCCCAGAGTGACGATCAGGCTCTGAATCCCCAGGATCACGGTCAAGGCGCCGTTGATCAGGCCCACGACCAGGCCTAGGCAGATCGCTGCGGCGATCGCGGCCAGGATCGGCCAGCCGTGGTTGACGTTCAGGATGGCGATGGTGACGGCAGACAGACCTGCCACGGAGCCCACGGAGAGGTCGAAGTCGCCGGTGCTGAGAGGCACGATGAGCGCGAGGGTGACGACGACCAGAACCGTCTGCGAGGCGAGCAAGGACGAGACGTTGGTCCAGGAGAAGAACGCCTGCGGTTCCAGGATGCTGAACACCGTGGCGACGATGAGCCAGACGAGCGGAAGCGCCCACGCCTCGACGCGCTTGGCGCGACGAGTGCGTCTGGATTGCGCGGCGGCCGTCGTCATGTCTGCTGATGGTTGCTGCTCGAGTTCTGACGTGCTCGAGGTGCCTGCAGGCGAGGTAGTCATGAGTTCTCCGAAGTGTCCGGGTTCGACTGGGGGCTAGGGCTGGGGGCTGTCGCTGGCGCTCGATTCGCGGCCATGACATTGATCGGCGATGTTCGCCTTCGTCAGGTGTGGGCCGGAGATGAAGCAGACGATGCGGCCACGCACGATGACGCCGACCCGATCGCACAGGTGTGCCAGCTGGTCGTAGTCAGAGCTCGCGCAGATGGCTGCTGTCGTGGCGGTGTTGCCACGGATCAGCTGATGGATCTGTTCGCGGGCACCGATGTCGACCCCCTGGGTCGGTTCATGGACCAGCAGTACTCGCGGCTGGGTCTGCTGCCACTTCGCCATCATCGCCTTCTGCTGATTCCCGCCGGAGAACGAGCCGTACTCAAGATCGGGGAGTGGCGGACGGACATCGAACTGATCCATGAGCGACTGTGCGTTGCGCTGCATGTCGCCGGTGCGGAGCCGCCCCCCTCGGAAGTACTTGTCCAGAACAGTCACGTTGATGTTGTCTGCAGCGCTCAGCGTCGCGATGCTGCCGTTGTTCTTGCGGTCGGCAGGTACGAGGCCAAGCCCGGATCGGACTCCAGCTCGCGGCGTGTGCTTGCTCAGGTCCGCCGGTGGCGTGCCGGACAGCGTCATCTGCCCGCTCACCCGGGGCAGCGCGCCGTACAGGGCGTAGACGACGTCGTCGTATCCCGAGCCCACCAGACCGGCGAAACCGAGCACCTCTCCTTCGTGCAGCTCGAAGGAGATGTCGTGCAGTGAATCCGTGGTGAGGCCCTCGACCGTCATCACTGCGGGGACGTCGCTCAGATCAGTCCCGACCGACGTGATCCCCTCACGGGAGAGGTCGTGCCCGATGATCATCCGGATCAGCCCGTCCTTGTCAACGTCGGCCGTCGGCACCGTGCCCGCGGTGCGACCGTCGCGCAGCACCGTGACCTGGTCGGTCAGCTCGAGGACCTCGTCGAGGTCGTGGGAGACGAACAGCACGCTCGATCCGTCCCGCACGATGGTCCGGACGAAGTCGAAGAGCACGTCAACCTCGTGCTGCGGGAGGAAGACAGTCGGTTCGTCCAGGACCAACATGTTTGCCGAGTCCTCGCGAGCGCCACGCTCGCTGCGCAACGACTCGATGGCGCGGATGATGGCGAGCATCGCCCGGTCGACGGGCCGGATCTCCTCGACCAGGCTGTTCGGGTCGAGCTCGATCCCATGGCGTTCGAAGATGCGCGCTGCCCGGCTGCGCGCCGCGCGCCAGGAGTAGAAGGCCCCTCGATCGGCAGCCACCTCTCCCAGGAAGAGATTCTCGGTGACGCTCAGGCTGGGGATCAGGCCGAGGTCCTGATGGACGAACTCGAAGCCCAGCTCTCTGTGTTGCCCGGGACGCAGCGGCAGAGCCACGTGCCGTCCCGCGACCTCGAGCGTGCCCGAGTCAGCACCATGGAAGCCACTGAGGATCTTGATCAGGGTCGACTTGCCGGAGCCATTCTCTCCGAGCAGCCCGTGGACCTCGTTGCGGCGCACCACGAGGTCGACGCCGTCGAGGGCGCGAGCACCGCCGAACGTCTTGGTCAGGCCCTGCACACGGACCAGGGGCGAGATGTCAGCCACGAAGGGCTCCTTTCGGGAGCAGTTCGCCGGAAGCGGGCGTGATGGTCGGTGGCGGACCGGTGGCCGCCCTCTCCTGGGAAAGGGCGGCCACCGTGCTGCCTAGGTCGTCAAATCAGGCGCCCCACAGCTCGCGGTAGCCGGCGGGGTACGCGTCGCCATACCCGACACCGGCCTCGGCCGGCTCACCTGCGTCCGTGACGTTCGTGTCGTCCCAGATCCGGATCGGCGTCCGGGTCGGCACGGTGGGCTCACCCAGCATGATGCGGAAGGCCTGGTCCATCGACGCGTAGCCGATGCCGACCGTGTCCTCACCGACGTTCATCGCCACGACGTCACCGTCGCGGATGAAGTCCAGGGCGAAGGGCGATCCGTTGTAGCTCGTGATCTTCACCTGACCCGCCTTGCCCAGCGTCTCCACGGCCGGCACAGCGCCAGCGACCATGGCGTCGTACAACAGGTAGACGTAGGTGATCGAGGGATCGGCCTGCAGCGCTGACTGCACCTCGCCCTGGGTCTTGGTGTTCCAGTCGGCAACCGGGATGTTGATCACCTTGGTCTCACAGTCGGGACACTGGTCAGCGAACTCCTTCTCCATCGCGTCGATGGTCCCGGGGCTGGGAAGGATGTCCGAGCCACCGACGATGAGCACCTTCGCAGAGGCACCCGAGTCCTCGATGATCCAGTCAGCCGCGGCCACACCGGCGGTGTAGAACGGTGCGGTGACGAGGCCTGCCACGCCTCCGTTGCAGCCTTCGCAGTCGGGTGGTGCCACGGAGCCGTCGTCGTGGAAGTGAACGACGAGCACCGGAATGTCTGCCTTCTCGGCCGCTTCGAGCTGCGGTTGCAGAGCTCGAGGGTCTGGGGCTCCGTTGAGGATGATGAGGTCCACCTTCGCACTGATCGCCTGGTTCATCCCCTGCACCCACTGGCTGACCTGCGACTGGTTCTCGAAGACCGTGTAGTCGAGGCCGTACTCCTCGGCGACGCCCTTCATCGTGTCGGAGATGCTCTGGACGAAGGGGTTGGCCACAGCGGGGATCTCAAGGACCTTCTTGCCCCCGAGCGACGTGGGATCGATGGGATCGCCCGGCGCCTCGAAGCCGGGCAGCTCCTTCGCCGCGGCAACGGCGTCCGTCACCTCGCTGGACACCTTCGAGCTGTCCCCTGAGCCACCCCCTGACGCTCCCGGACTGTCCGTGCTGGACGTCGAGCAACCCGCCAGGAAAGTGGCGCCTGCGACGATCCCGATGGCCGCCTTCAGGAGTCGGTGTGTATACATTCGCAGTTCACGACCTCTCTGCCCTGACCGTCAGGGGTGGGCCCATAGAACCGCGTTTCCGCCGCTAGGTCAACGAATATGGCCCTGAATTGGCAATCTTCACCGAGTTGGTCACATAGCGGTTACCCACTAGACCGTATGCAATCTAGCCGTAACATGAGCACTTCCACTGACTCCGAGAGGTGACCAGATGAGCGAGACCGCCTACGACATCGCCGTGCTTCCAGGCGACGGAATCGGACCGGAGGTGGTGGCTGCAGCTCGCGCCGTCCTCGACGCCGCTGCTGACGCGAGCGGCCTGCAGCTCCACTACACGAGCCACGAGGCGGGTGCCGGTCTCTACCAACGCAGCGGGGTCGGCATCACCGCCGAGACCATGGCGGCGATCGGGCACGCTGACGCGATCCTGTTGGGTGCCATGGGTCTGCCCCACATCAGGCAGCCCGACGGAACGGAGGTCACCCCACAGATCGACATCCGTGAGCACTACGGTCTCTTTGCCAGCCTTCGTCCGGCTCGGCTGCTTCAGGGTATCGCGGGCGTGCTGCGCGAGGGACAGGTCGACCTGCTGGTGATCAGGGAGACCACCGAAGGCCTGTTCGCGGGCCGCCACGACGCGCACCCTGACGACCCGGATCAGGTCTCCGACCGGATGACCATCACTCGGACCGGGAGCGAGCGACTCTTCGAGGTCGCCTTCGCCGAGGCCGAGAGGCGCCGGTCGAGGACCGGCCGAGCGAAGGTCACTCTGCTGGACAAGTCGAACGTGCTGCGGAGCTTCGCGTTTTTCCGCAGCATCTTCGACGAGGTCGCCGGAGGCCATCCGGACGTGGAGACCGAGCACCTCTACATCGATGCGGCCTGCATGCTGATGGTGCTCGACCCGGCGCGCTTCGACGTCGTCGTGACCGAGAACCAGTTCGGCGATATCGCCTCCGAGCTTGCGGCAGGAATCTCGGGCGGACTCGGAATGGCACCCTCGGCCGACATCAGTCGGGACCATGGCGTCTTCCAGCCATGTCACGGCACCGCCCCCGACCTGGCTGGTCGTCACTGTGCGAACCCGCTGGCGACGATCCTGTCGGGAGCGATGATGCTGGACTGGCTCGCAGGTCGACATGCCGACCTCGGCGCCGCCCACGCGGCGCAAGCGATTCGCGAGGCTGTCGAAGCGACCACCGCCAGCGGGATCCTGACCCCCGAGGTGGGCGGCACGGCCACGACGCAACAGGTGACGGCGGCCGTGATCGGGGCGATCGGCGCGTCCCTCGCGAACGGTGCATCGCCTGAGGACCGGACATGACGATTGTTGGGAACGAGGACGACCAGCTTGGTGCGGACGAGAGCCCGAGGCACGGCCTGGATCTCCTCCGCGACCTGGAGAGGCAGATCCTGTGGCTGTCGACGGCCATCGTGCACCACGCCAATCGCGTGCGACCCAACCCATCGGGGATGAAGGTGGGAGGACACCAGGCGTCGAGCGCCTCGCTGGTCAGCGTGATGACCGTGCTCTGGTTCAAGCACCTCACCAGGGACGACCGTGTCTCAGTGAAGCCGCACGCCTCACCGGTGCTTCACTCGATCGAGTTCCTGCTGGGCACTCTCGACGAGACCGCGCTGACCACCCTTCGGGAGTTCGGTGGCCTGCAGAGCTACCCGTCGCGCACCAAGGACCCGGTGGCGAGCGACTACTCCACAGGCTCGGTGGGTATCGGTGCCACGGCACCAGTATGGGGTGCGCTGTCACGCCGCTACGTCAATGCGCACTTCACCGACCACGACACTCGTGGCCGCCAGTACTCGCTGCTGGGTGATGCCGAACTGGACGAGGGCGCGGTCTGGGAGGCGATTCTCGACCCGATGGTCGCAGGGCTGGGCGAGGTCGTCTGGGTCGTCGACTTCAATCGCCAGTCACTGGACCGGATCGTGCCGACACTGGGCTCGGAGCGGATAGAGCGCATGTTCACCGCCGCAGGTTGGCAGGTCATCACCGTCAAGTACGGCAGGGTCCTCGACGAGCTGTTCGCGCTGCCGGGCGGAGATGCACTTCGCCGAAGGATCGACACGATGAGCAACACGGAGTACCAGCGGATGCTCCGCCACACTCCCACGGAGATGCGCGCCCAGCTTCCCGGCGACGGAGCTGATGCCGCCGCGCTGGAAGCGCTCATCCTCACGATCGACGACGAGCGACTTTCCGCTGCCGTCCGCAGCTTGGGGGGACACGACCTTGAGCGGCTCGATGAAGCATTCGATGCGATCGATGACACCCGTCCCACAGTGATCATCGCCTACACAGTGAAGGGTCGCGGCCTTCCCAGTGAGGGCCACCCTCAGAACCACTCGGCGCTGCTCAGCGATGCCCAGATGGCCGAGCTGGCAGAGCAGGTCGGCGCACGCCTGGATGCTCCGTGGCAACCGCTGACCGGCATGGACGCCGCCCTCGGCCTGGCCCACGAGGTGGCGCGGAAGCTGGTCCGGCCGCCCGCCAGGGCGCCTGTTCAGCTGGCTCTGCCGCGAGATCTCGGCAGAACCCCGGCGGGAACCAGCAACACCCAGGCGGCGCTGGGTCGGACCCTGCTGGACCTCTCCCGATCCCACCCCGACATCGGTCGGCGCATCGTCACTGTCACGCCCGACGTGAGCTCCAGCACCAATCTGGGCGGTTGGGTGAACAAGATGGGGGTCTGGTCCGCCTCCGAGCAACGCGACTGGTTCGCTGATGACGGCGAGACGATCCTGCACTGGCGCGAGCGGCCTACCGGACAGCATGTGGAGCTGGGCATCGCAGAGACCAACCTGGTCGGCCTGATCAGCGAGCTCGGCGCGACCTGGAGCCGTTGGGGCGAACCGCTGCTTCCTATCGGCGTGGTCTACGACCCCTTCGTCAATCGGGCGCTCGAGCCGTGGTCGTTCGGCATCTACGCGGGTGGGCAGTCCATCCTCGTGGGAACTCCCAGTGGGGTGACCCTGGCGCCTGAGGGCGGAGCGCATCAATCGATCACCACCCCGTCCACCGGCATCGAGCAACCGGGGTGCACCACATGGGAGCCCGCGTTCACCCTCGACACGGAATGGTGCTTGTTGGCGGCCATGGGCCGACTCGGCAGACCCGACGGCAGCTCGGCATACCTGCGACTCTCGACCAGGCCGATCGATCAGCTCCTCGCTGCGGTCCCCGAAGACCCCGCTGCGCGGGAGCTGCGCCGACGGCAGGTTGTCGCGGGCGGCTACAAGCTGCGTCGATGCGCGCCGAGCGTGGCCACCATCGCAGCCATGGGAGCCGTGGTGCCCGAGGCATTGGCCGCCGCTGAACGTCTGGCAGATCTCGGGATCGAGGTGGAAGTGGTGTGCGTGACCAGTGCCGATCCGCTCTTCCGGGCGATCCAGAGTCGACGCGGAGCCGACCCGGCCGAGAACTGGATCCTCTCGTTCCTGTTCCCGGACGCGGTTTCGACCCCCCTGGTCACCGTGCTCGACGGACACCCGCACAGCCTGGCCTTCCTGACTGCCGTCACACGGGGCCCCTCAGCTCATCTGGGCGTGAGCACCTTCGGACAGTCAGGTGACCTGGACAGCGTCTATGCCCACCACGGCCTCGACACCGACAGCATCGTGCGGGCCGTCCTCGAGGTTGTCCCCTAGCGGTAGGGCGACCAGCAGTCGGCTGCGCGCACCGAAGAGGGTACGAAACGGAAGGGAACTCAGATGGCGAAAGTTGCAGTCGTCGGATGCGGCGCCATGGGGTCGGTGTATGCCGGGCTCATGCAGAAGTCGGGGCACCAGGTGCACGGGGTGTCCCTGTGGCAGGAGCACGTCGAGGCCGTGAACGCGCACGGGCTCAGGGTCTACGGCGCCAGCGGCGATACGCGGGTGCGCCTGGCCTCTATGTCGACGGGTCCGACCGGCATCGGCGAGTGCGACCTGGTCGTCCTCGCGACCAAGGCATTCGACGTCGAGGCGGCAGCACGGGCCAGCCGCCCCCTGATGGGCCCCGCGACCGTGGTGCAGTCCATCCAGAACGGAATCGGCTCCCCCGAGAAGGTTGCCGCCGTGCTGGGTCCCGAGCGGCTGGTCGTGGGTGTCGTGGGCGGATTCGGCGCCTCTGTGCCGCAGCCCGGCGAAGCGCATCACAACGGGATGGAGATGGTCAGGTTCGGTGCGTTCGGCGACCTGCCGCCCCGGGACCTCGACACCTCTGCGGAGGTCTGGCGATCCTCGGGGTTTGCCGTGCGCCTTTTCGAGGACACCGACCAGATGGTGTGGGAGAAGCTCATCATGAACGTCGCATTCTCAGGCACGGCCTGTGTCACCGGGCTCACTATCGGCGAGGTGATGGCGGACTCCAGCGCGTGGTCGGTCGCAGAGGCCTGCGCGCGCGAGGCCGTCGCGGTGGCCCACGCCACCGGCGTTATGCTCGATGTGGGTGATCCGATCGAGCACATCCGAGCACTGGGGGCCAAGATCCCACGGGCTCGCCCCTCGATGTTGCTCGACTTCACCCTTCACCGACGTGGCGAGGTCGACGCGATCGTCGGACAGGTCGCCGCGCTCGGAGAACTTCACGGTGTCGCGACGCCCGTTCTCCGCACGATGGCCGACATCATCCGTGCCCGGGAGACGACGTACGTGTAGGCGCTGGCTCAGCGGCGTACGGCGTCGATCTCGAGCCGCACGTAGTCGACCTCAGGTGCCGGGAGTGCCTGCCGAACTTCGCGCACGAAGCTCTCGTGCTCGGCGCTCGGCAACCGGTCGAGGTGGCTGCCGAGCACCACCGTCGCGAGGTACTCCTCGAGGACGACGGGATCCGCGCACGCGAACGGATCCGCCCGTAGCCGCACGTGCAGCACCTCGAAGCCCGCCGCCTCCAGTCGTTGTGTTGTCTGCTGGGTGTCGGCGAAGTGCCACGGGTCACCGCTCTGCCCGGTGACCCGTTGCACCGCCCGGATGACCCCGGCCACGTTGCCGAGGCCGCCGCAATCGGAGACCAGCGGTGCGCCGGACACCATCGCTGCGGCCAGATTGGCGAACAGGAGAGCATGGTCGTGGACCCAGTGGAAAGCAGCGACACTCATGACGGCCTCAACCGGCTCGACCGGGATCGGGTCGATCAGGTCGGCGTGCACGTATTCTGCGGCGCCACCCAGCTTGGTCCGCGCTTGATCCAGCATGCGCTCCGATCCGTCGAGGAGCACCAGATGAAGGCCG
The DNA here is from genome assembly GCA_038259225.1 of Propionibacteriales bacterium. Classification (GTDB taxonomy): domain Bacteria; phylum Actinomycetota; class Actinomycetes; order Propionibacteriales; family Nocardioidaceae; genus JANLYC01. Next base: position 26,879 of record JBBSPA010000037.1, on the reverse strand, counting down.
GGCCAACGTGCCAGTGCCTCGCCGGCGTCGCGGCCGGTGCCGCACCCAGCGTCGAGCACTCGGGCCTCAGGCAACCGGTGCGCCGCGAGTCGGTCGAGAACGCCGACCCCCCATTGCGTGTGGGGCAACGGCAGCGCGTCATAGGCCTCGGCATTCCATTCACGGAGCATGGCTCCAGTCTGGCCTGCGACGGGGCTCGGCCACGAAGGGGCACGGACCACGGGCGACTCGTGGGCGCCGCCTGCAGGCGTGGCGCCGGTCTGGGAGCCTAGGGCCCGTGCTTCTGCCCACTGCGCTCGATGTCGACCTCGCCGCCCAACGTCTGATCGGCGTACTCAACACCTCACCCCTGGAGCACAGCCCTCGGCTCTCCGCCGACCACGGCCTCGACGTCTGGCTCAAGCGTGAGGACCTGCAGCCCGTCAGGTCCTACAAGGGACGGGGCGCCTACAACCTGGTGTCGCTGCTCGATGCTGATGCCCGTGCCCGTGGGGTGACCTGTGCCAGCGCGGGCAACCACGCCCAGGGGGTTGCCTTCGCCTGTGCGCGCGCGGGCGTGAGGGCGCGCGTCTATCTGCCTAGGACCACACCTCGCCAGAAGCGTGAACGAGTCTCTGCTCTGGGCGCCGGTCTGGTCGAGGTGATGATCGTCGGCGATACCTACGATGAGGCAGCCACTGCGGCTGCCGCGCATGCCGCTGATTCGGGCGCCACGGTTGTCCCCGCCTTCGACGACCCTCGAACGATCGCTGGTCAGGGCACCGTGGCGCGCGAGGTCCTCGCGCAGCTGGGTCGAGCCCCTGATGCACTTGTCCTACCGGTGGGGGGCGGTGGCTTGATCGCGGGCACGCTCGCGTGGCTGCACGAGCGCGAGCCGTCGGTGCGAGTCGTCGGTGCTGAGCCTAGCGGCGCGGCGAGCATGGCGGCCGCGGTCGCAGCGGGGAGGCCAGTCGACCTGGAAGCACTGGACCCGTTCGTGGACGGCGCCGCCGTGCGTCGCGTCGGAGCATGGACTCTCGGTGTCGTACTCCGCAGCAGGCCGCATCTCGTCGCCGTACCGGAGGGCCGGGTCTGCGTGGAGATGCTGTCGCTCTATCAGTCGGATGGCATCGTCGCCGAGCCCGCGGGAGCGCTGGCGAGCGCTGCTCTCCACCTCGACCTCGGACTGCCCGCTGGTTCCACGGTCGTGTGCGTTCTGTCCGGCGGCAACAACGACGTCAGCAGGTATGCCGAAGTGGTCGAGCGTGCACTCGTCTTCGAGGGGCGCAAGCACTACTTCCTGGTGGAGTTCCCGCAAGAGCCTGGAGCATTGCGCCGGTTCCTGGACGAAGTGCTCGGACCGGATGATGACATCACCCTGTTCGAGTATGTGAAGCGCAACAACCGCGAGACCGGTCCGGCGTTGGTGGGGATCGAGCTCCAGAGCCCGACTGACCTGACGCCGCTGCTGGCGCGAATGAAGGGCTCCCCAGCCCGGGTGCAGCCTGTCCCGCCTGACGGCCCACTGTTCAACTTCGTGCTTTAGGCCAGCCGTCTGCGCCACTACCATCGTGGCTGTGCCTACCCAAGATCCCACGCGCCTCGGCGGAATCGACGAGATCGCCGAAGAAGAGGCGACCGGCGAAATCTCCTCCGCCTATGGACGCGTTCGCCAGATGCTGGGAGTCGGCTTCGTTCCGACCATCTATCGCATGGCCGCCACTCACGAGACCTTCTTCCTGGAGGCGCTGGCCAGACTCGCACCCTTCATCAGCGAACAGAGGGAGGGCGGCTTTGCCCACGAGGTGGGAAGGGTCGCACGGCAATCGTTGGCGAATCCGTCCGAGGTCCGGTTGCGCGGGTCACTGACCCCTGAGACCTCACAGCTGATCGAACAGTATTCTTCGGCGAATCCGCTCAACCTTCTCTTCGCACTAGGACTGCTCGGCCCGGGGGTCGGGGAGCGGACGGGGGTCATGTCGCCGCCGCTACCCCCTCGATCCGAAGACGTCTATGCCGATGTTCGTCAATGCCATGGGGACAGGACCGTTCCGGGTTTCTGGCGCGAGCTGGGCCGGCAGGCAAGCCAACTGGAGCTGACGTGGACCGTCACCCGGGAGGAAGCCGATCGCGGAGGTTTCGACGGTGCTCGACGGGCCGTCCTGGACTTCGCGTCACGGACGATCCGCGATGCTGGAGTCGTTGCGCCTCCGAACCAGGCGTCGCCGGAGGATGCCGAGCATCTCCACCAACTGCTTGGCTGGTTCCCCACGGGAATCGCCACCATGATTGTCGAGACCGAGTGGCTGAAGTCCCAGCGCTAGACGTGCCCGGCATCAGGTTGTCGACGACGGTTGAAGACGGACCCCTCTGCGGTGGTTGGTGGGTGCCGACCGTGGCCGCGGGATGCGGCCCAAGTGTGAGTCTGTAGAAGTCGCTCTCCAGGCTACGGCGAACCCGATGCGCACCAGTGATCCCGGTGAACCTCGGACACACCAAACTCTCCAGTCATGCCGGGGCGGTTCAGAGCGCAGTGCCCGCGTGGGCGGCGTCCGTTGCGGACCCTGACCCAAGATCGTTCGGATGTGTCTCCCCGGAGTCGTTGAGACCTCAGCCGACCATCCTCAGAACTGTCCTCGTCGGGGTGGCCTTCGAGGTCCCCGGTCGCGGTCAGACAGGGCTGCGTGCATCCACACGCACGCCAGGATCGACGTGACGCCAAAGCCAGCGAGCGCCGGCACCACGGAGTCGCCGATGGCGAGGATCATGCTTGCCAGCGCCGCAGCCAGGAATCCCCATGGGCAGAGGGCATTCCGCACTCTGACGAGGTGGCGTAGTCGTGGCCGCGAACCCGCAATGGCGTGCACAAAGCCCGCGTCCGCCGCCAGATCGCGCTCGATCTCGTCGAGGCGTCGCTTCTCCCAGTCGTTCAACATCAATGACCTCGCAACGGACGTAGCTGGTGGGGAGCCCGTGTGGCCCTCAGGTCTCCTATGACGGGCACACGTGGACCGGATCGAATTTGACTCCCGCCCGCTCGATCAGTTGAGGAGTGGACAGTGACCTAGGCCGCGTGCGCAGGTGCCGGGGTCGAATCTCTGCGGGCGCCCTGTCCGTGTCGACCGGACCGAGACCTCGCTGCGTGCTCCAGGTCGCGGATCAGGAGCCGCTTCAGGTCCTGCAGATCGCCGGTGCGAGCGCCGCACAGGAATGCCGCCACGAGTGCGCCGTGGAGTTCGCTGTCTACCGGTCGGCGGGAGGGTTCCTTCATCTTCGGCTGGGCTCGGCGTACGAGTTGGCGAGAGTTGGCCGCGCTCATGTGCAGGAGATCAGCGATGTCGCAGTACGGGTAGTCGAACCCTTTGCGCAACAGATAGGCGGCAAGCTCACCGCGCGTGAGCCTGGCCATCAGGTGAGCGAGGGTTTCTTCGACCGCCCCGATCTGCTCTGCGCTGGCTGACGGGTCGTGCCCAGCGTCGGCCTTCTCCAGCATGGGTTGGTTCGTCGGTGTCTCGTGGCGGTGCCGGGCGGATTGAATGACGTTGATCGCAAGGTTGGTGGTGGTGGTGGTCAAGAAGGCGGCGGGATTCTTGATCTGAGCTCGATCGGTGCGCTGCCAGCGCATCCATGCCTCCTGGACCACATCCTCCGCACTTGCCGCGTCACCGACCACACGAAGCGCGAGCCGGAAGAGTCGGGTCCTCTCCGGCAGAAAAAGAGCAAGAGCGAGATCGAGTTCGTCGACTGCTGCGTCGCAGTCCTGCAGGGCGGCGTCCGAACCAATCGAATACATGTGGCACTCCTCGTTGAGACCCGCGAGCGGTCGCCGGCGGCGTCAACAACTCTGTTGTCGCGACCATCTGCATCGCGTCCCGAAGGTGCGTAGTCCAGTGCGTAGTCGGAGCACCGACTACGCAGTGGGGACCCGACGGGCGACCGCGGCGACAGCGCCCCGAGTGCGGGTGGACCGTCACATCCGGCGCTGGAGCGTGGTCACCATTTGCACCTGCGTGCATGTCGAGGAGGTAGCCATGGTCCACGCCGTCGAAGGCATCCGTGAGCGGCACGGAACCGGTCAACGCACCCATGCTCTGAGAGCGCTCCGAGACCCACTTCCCATCCACCCCGCCCGGATTCCTCTGGCTCGCCAGCTGGCGTGTCCGGTCTGCGCGCCCCACGAGCATCACCTTCTCCCCTGCGACGCTCCCGGCTGCGTATGCCTGGATCCACCGATTCCGGGAACCACCTGGTAGCGAGAGATCGAGCGCGAGTGGACCCTCGGCCCGCACGTCGCGCAGGTCGTGGTGGACCGAGTAGCCTTCTCTCGATCACCTGACCAGTTGCCTCGACGAGGTGTGTGTGATGACCGTTGACGCCGGTCGACCCCGCGCGGTCCAAGACCGCGCCCAAGGACCGGGTTGCCCGTGAGCCAACTCCTGGGACGCGAGCACGAAGTGGCTCAGCTGGGTGCACTTGTAGGGCACGCCCGATCCGGTCGAAGTGGAGCCCTGGTCCTGCGCGGCGAGGCGGGAGTCGGGAAGACGGCCCTGCTCGATCGACTGGTGGCAGTGGCACCGCCCGATGTGCAGGTCGAGCGGATGGTCGCCACCGAGGCCGAGATGGGACTGCCCTACGCCGGCCTCCAGATGTTGTGCGGGCGCATGATGACGACCGCGAACAACCTGCCAGATCCCCAGCACGAAGCGCTGGAGACAGCGTTCGGTGTTCGCGACGCGGGTGCGCCGAACCCGCTGGTGCTCGGCTTGGCCGTACAGGCACTCCTCGCTCACGCCGCGGGCGAGGGCGCGCTCTGCTGCATCTTCGATGATGCCCAGTGGCTCGATGACGTCTCCGCCCGTGCAATCGCCTCCGTGGCGAGACGTCTCTCGACCGAGCGCGTCGCGGTGGTCCTGGCCATGCGTCGTCCAGATGACCGGTTCGCGGATCTGCCTCAGCTGCACGTCACCGGCCTCGATGACCAAGACTCCCGCGAGCTTCTGCGTTCGTCCCTTCCTGGGGGGATCGATCGTCGGGTGCGAGACCAGCTGGTCCTCGAGTCCCGAGGCAATCCCCTTGCGCTACGCGAACTGCCGCGTGCGTTGAGCCCCGCGGAGCTCGCGGGAGGTTTCGCCCTCGCTGGTTCCATGCCGCTGGAGAGTCGTATCGAGCAGAGCTTGATGGCTCGATTGGATCCTCTGCCGATCGCGACTCGGCTGCTGCTTCTGCTGGCTGCCGCCGACCCGACCGGAGACGCCGGACTGTTGTGGCGGGCAAGCGCGAAGCTCGGCTTAGGACCCGAGAATCTTGACCTCGCGCAGCAGGCGGACGCCCTCGTGGTCTCGGAGAGGGTGAGCTTCCGACATCCTCTGATCCGCTCCGCCGTGTATCGGGCGGCTTCCCCGGCAGACCGGCGCATCGTGCATGCGGCTCTCGCCGACGCGACCTACGCCGACCGAGACCCTGATCGACGGGCATGGCATCGGGCCAGCGCAACGGTGCAACCATCGGAGAGCGTCTCCAGCGACCTGGTCGTTTCGGCCGAGCGGGCACGCACACGAGGCGGAGTTGCGGCTGCGGCGGCATTCCTCGAGCGCGCAGCCGAGCTTTCCCCGGGCCCGCGGCAGCGCTCGGAGCGGATACTGGCGGCGGCGGGGGCCAAGCTCGACGCTGGTGCGCCCGAAGCCGCGCTCCGGCTTCTGGACAGCGCTCGCGACGAGCTGTTGACGCCGCTGCAAGAGGCACTGGTCGGTCGGCTGAGAGCCCGGGCGGCCTATGCCCTTCGGCGCGACCGAAGTGCGCCTCGGCAACTTCTTCGTGCGGCGGAGGCGCTCGAGCCGCACGATCAGTTTCTGGCGCGCGACACCTACCTGCTTGCACTGACTGCCGCTGTCTACGCCGGACGGCTGGGTGAGCCCGGTGCCGTAGAGGAAGTCGCTACGGCGATCCTCAAGACAACGGAAGGCGACTCGTCTGATCGCGCCCGCGACCTGATCTTGCGCGCGCAGGCGCTGTTGTCCGCGCGGGGCCAAGCCGCAGCCCTGCCGACTGTGCGTCGCTCGATCGAGGCATTCCTTCAGCAGTCGGAGGACCCGCACGAGGTGCAGTGGATGTGGCTCGGCGGACGTGCGGCCCAAGACATCTGGGATGCCGAAGGTCTTCGCACGCTTGCCGAGCGGCAGGTTGAGGTGGCACGCGAGGGGGGCGTCCTCACCGTGCTGCCGATGGCTCTCAGCCTGCTCATGGTGGCCCGCACCTTTGACGGACATCTCGACGAGGCCGAAGCTCTCTGCGACGACATAGACGTGATCCTGTCGGTCACCGGGCATCCGCTTCCGCTCTACGGACGAATCTTTGTCGCCGCCTATCGAGGTCAGATAGAAGAAGTCGAAAGACGTGCCATTCAGCTTCGCGCCGACGCTCATGCACGAGGCGAGGGATACGCGCTGACAGTCGCCAACTTGTCAGAGGCATTGGCGTACAACGGCGCGGGTCGCTACCACGATGCGCTCGCTTCGGCTCGGGAGGAGCTGCCCTACGCCCACGAGCTGGGGCATGCCATGCGGACGCTGCTCGAGTTGATCGAAGCCGCCTGCCGCGTGGATGAGCGCGCACTTGCCCACGAAGCGTTCGAGCGGCTCGTGGAAGTGACGGCGCCCGCTGGAGACAGCCCTTGGGCGAGGGCTGTCGCCGCTCTGGCAGAGGCACAGCTGCGGGACGGAGAGGAGGCCGCCGCTCTCTACCGCCGAGCCATCGATGGCTTCGACGCCATCCGGGTTCCGATGCTCAAGGCTCGCAGCCAGCTGTTGTACGGAGAGATGCTCCGCCGAGAGAACCGACGGCTCGACGCGCGCGAGCAACTGCGGGCCGCCCACCAAGCACTATCCAGGTGCGGGATGGTCGGCTTCGCTGAGCGGGCTCATCGCGAACTGCAAGCGACCGGTGAAACGGTTCGCGCCCGCAATCCTCACGGCGCCGAAGGCCTCACCGAACAAGAGCGCCAGGTGGCTGATCTAGCGCGCGACGGACTCACCAACCGACAGATCGGGGAGCGCCTCTTCATCAGTGCCCACACGGCCGACTACCACCTGCGGAAAGTCTTCACCAAGCTAGGCATCAAGTCGCGGACCGAACTCGCGACCACGCTTCCTGGTCGAGAGTGACGAGGGTGCCGCATAGCACCACGTCGCACCCCTGAGGGGTCCACGGGTGGGGTTGCCTGCTCACCCGATTGGCCGTCGGGCGGTATCCCAGCGGGCGGGTTGGCGCAGTCCGCGCGAGCAAGAGCGATGACGAGGTCCGCGGTGCGATCCAGATGGCTTCGGCCATCCGGCAGCTGTGCGGCTGGGCTGATGTAGCTGCTTCGCCCCACGTGCGTGGCTGGGTCAAGACGTTCCACGGTCAACTTTCCCTGGCGACGAGCCCGGTTCCATCCGCTCCACCAGGACACATGCCAACGAAGGGGAAACATCCACACCCCCACTCGCTCAATGCGATCACGGGCGCTGGTGAGGTGATGCACATGTTGGGTGTGGGTGAGGTCGTTCGCGCCATTGTGGAAGCCGCCCAGCAGGATCAGCGACATCGGTGCGCCCAGCCGCCGGTGCAGTTCTTCGACTGACCCGGTCGCCACCTGGGCGCCGCCGCTGTAGCTGAGCAGCACGACCGGGACACCGCTCCTCGCGCGATACCCGGCTCGTTGGAGCTGCACCGCGATCTGCGCGCCGACAGCTCGGTTGTAGAGCGGGCGGTATCTCCGGTCAGCGGCGACGAAGGTCTGTACGACGTTGTGGACGAAGAGCAGGACTCCGGCGCGGCGACGCAGCCAGGCCCAGACGGGCCGGTCAGCCAAGGGGGCGGCGAGTGGTGAGTACGGTTGCACCTGGCCCAGGACACGAAATTCAGGTGCGCCGAGGATGAGGGCCTTGACCAGTTGACCGCCGTCCCGGCTGTCTTGAGAACGGCGTTTTCCGATGCCATCGAGGTAGACCAGGTATCCGAGGGGAGGACGGTCCGGGTCGGCTCCTCGGGCGATGGGCAGGCCGTGGGGTAGTTCGGTGACTGGGCTCCTCCAGCCGACGCCGTACACCAGCAGTTCATACCGGGCGAGGAAGCCTTCGGCGATGAGTGCAAGTCCGAGCATCCCGACCCACAGCAGCGACAGACTCATGGGTCTGGCTCCGGCGCACTGCCCGCGATGGCGCGTGCGACGAGGCGCCGCACGATCCCTGCTGTCGCAGCGAGCGCGATTCCTGCGACTGCGAGGCATCCGGCGGCAGCACCCCAGCTGAGACCGGAGGCGTCGGCGAGTGGCCCGGCCAACGTGGCTCCGACACCACACAGGAGCATGAGATGCAGCGGTGGTCCGAGCAGGGGAAGCGCCAGGATCGCCGCCATGACCAGTGGTGCGGCCACGTCAGCGGTCCACCCGATCGGCCGGGCTTCCGGGGCGTCAGTGGGTAAGAGGTAGTGGGCCAACGATGACGCCACGACCGGCCACAGGGCGATGACGGTGGCCTCGATGAACGCCCCGGCCACAAGAAGTCCGGCCACGATCCGCACCGACGTGCTGGATCGACGAGACACCACCGGCAGAAGACGCCCAGCGGCCTCGGACAGGCCGGCCAGGAGGATGACGGGCAGAAGGACCGATGACATGGTCAGCCGCGCGTTGGTGAGCTGTGGGGCGACGGCTGAGGTCGGCCAGTGCTGGCTGCGTAGCGCTCGAGCTCGTCCACGGCACGTTGCGCGCCGCCTGCTGCGCGTTGCGCGAGCTTCAGGGAATCGGCGGCCGCTCGGTAGGTGTGGTCGTGGAGTAGCCGGCTCGCGAGTGTGCGGACCGTGGCCTCGGTGACGTCCTGCGCACCGACCGACAAGCCATTGCCCAGCTCCGTGATGCGGCTGGCCACCATGGGTTGGTCGGCGCCCTGCGGAACGACCAGCATCGGAACGCCTGCCTCCATGGCTTCGTTCACGCTGTTCATTCCGCCGTGCGTGATGAACAGGGCGGCGCGGGCCAGCAGGCCCAGCTGCGGGACGGCATGTCTCACCAGCACGTTGGCCGGCACGGGACCCAGTGTGTCGGGATGCGTCTCTCCGGTGGACACGACCACGGTCCCGCCAAGGGGTGCGAGCGCCTCTGCGAACGTTCGCAAGAGGCCAGGATCAGCCTTGAAGACCGTGCCCAGCGAGACGTACAGAATCGGGTCCTGGAGTGAACTCAGGGGGAACGACGAGTCGGGCGGGCGGGCGCCGACACTGGGTCCCACGAACCGATAGGAGTGGTCGAAGGTTTCGGACGCCGGCTGAAAGTCACGGGAGGTGTAGACGAGGTTGAGTGGTTGCGAGATGTTGCCCAGATCGAGTGGCGGAAGCTGACGCGTGTCGTAGCGACGGCGCAACTCGAATCGCGACTGCACGTACGAGCCGGACTGAGTCGGATGGGTCAGCGCTGCACGAAGAAGGTCTCGCGAGCCAGCAGACGGACTCGGCAGGCGTCGATTGAATGCGAACGTCGTGAACGATGACGCTGCCGGAAGACCTAGCTCACTGGCGGCGATGGCTCCCCAGGGACAGGCGGCATCGTGGACTATCAGGTCTGGTTCGTCGTCGCGATGTTCGGCAATGACAGCTGGAAGCACGCGCACGGCGATGCGGGCGAGGTTCGCCAGGTAGGTGAGCGGTGTCGGTGGATCCGGAGGTGGCTGGTCGCCGCCCGCGTAGATGCGAACCCTCGCGCCGACGGCCTCGATCTCCCCCTGGAAAGCCGAGGTTGTGTGGTAGGTGACCGAGTGACCTCGCCGCACGAGTTCGGCCACGACGGGCAGGGTGGGATTGATGTGCCCGTGCAGGGCGATGTTGTGGAACGCGATGGTGCTCACGATCGAACCTCCCATGGTGCCGAGGGCGGCACCGACGTGAGTGCGGTCGAGGTCGTCAGCGGTGCGTCATTGACTCGGTACAGGCCAGGACCGTTGACGCGCAGCCCGTCGAGAAACGATCCCGCCGTGTCGAACGCTGTGGAGATCAGTCGTTGCGAGTGCCCGAAGTCCCACGGCGCCGGCCACTCGTCAATGCCCGTCGGAAGCACGATGGTGGGGATGTGCTGTGACACCTCGTGCAGGTCACGCTCAACCTGATGTTGCCACCGGGCGCGCCCCGCTCTCGCAACGACCGAACCCATCCGATGGCGCGGCATGGGTGGTCGCAGCGGCGAGCTCTCGGGTCCCGTGGAGAGCACCACCACGCTCGCTGCCCCTACTTCCAGGGCCGCCAAGGCCGGGACCTGGGCCACCAGGCCGCCGTCGACGAGCGTTCGCCCATCGCGATGGACCGGAGGGAGAATTCCGGGGATCGCAGCGCTGGCCAAGAGCGCAGACTCGAGGTCACCACTACGAAGCAGGGCCCTCCCGCCGGTGTCGAGATCCATTGCGACCGCAGTGAATGGGACCGCCATGTCCTCGATCCGCTGCGGAAGCTCAGCTTGAGCGATGAGCCGACGGAGACCGTGATCAGCGAAGAGACTGACCCGAGAAGGTAGGTACCCAAGCGGAAAGACCTGGTGGCGGCGCACGTGTGCCCAGACGTCGTTCAGTCGTCGCGAGGCGCAATGGGGATAGGCGGCTGCGATGGCGCCGGTAAGAGCGCCCACAGATGTCCCCACGATGAGGTCCGGCACGAATCCTCGCTGTTCGAGCGCGTACCCGACCCCGACATGGGTCGCGCCGAACACTCCGCCACCACCCACCGCTACAGCGACGGGACGAGGAAGTGCATCCAGCGCGGAGAGGGTCACCGACCTGGGCTGCCGTGGCGCCCGTGAAGGGAGGGCTGACACTTCGCACCTCCGTGTTGCATGGGATCGGACAACAACTTGGACCGCGAGGAGGGTGGCGGTGTGACGTTCGAGCCGACGCCGGGGAAACGGCGAGGCTGCCTCGTGTCGCCTCAATCTCCACGTTGCGATGGAAGGCGCAGCACTCACAACCGGTTCCGCTGGAAGCATCCGTCTGCTGCGCGTCCAGGTGGACGGACCGGAGTGGCTAGTCAATGGCACCGAGGGCTCTCGTTGTCGCCAGCACGCGATTCGGCTTTCGCCCCAGAAGCGATGCGGCTGTGCCCATGAACCAGTGCCTGTCGAGGCAATGGAGCTTCACGTGTTCGATGGGCCCGTCCGTCCCCTCCTCGCAGAACCGCCATGTCACCTCGGCGGGTGCCCCGCATTCAGGGCATGACGTCAGTTCCACCACTGCCTCCAGGCGCGTCTTGCGATTTCAAGCCTCGATGGGAGGACCCGACAGGCGCCCGATCTGTGACGGCGCAGCTCGCGACTCGACCGACACACCACGATCGGAGCTCAACGCGGAGGTCGCTCGGCACCTGCTGAGGTCAAGCCGGGCGCCACCCTCGAGTCGCTGTCACAGGGGTCTCGGGCGGACGGTCATACATGCGATCAAGCAGTCGCCCAGCTTTCGGAGGTCGTCGTGTCCCCACTCATTGAGACAGAACGGCTCGTGTTGAGGCCGTGGGTGCAGGGAGACGCCGCGGAGGCATTGTCGATCTATGGTTCACCGGACGTCTCCCGCTGGATGACACCCGACCTTCGTTCTCTTCAGACCCCGGAGGACATGCAGACCGTCCTGCGACGCTGGGGTGACGTCGACGACCACGGTGTCGTGGGCCATTGGGCTCTCCATTCGCGGAACAACAGTGCCGTGGTCGGCGGACTGTCCCTTCAGTACTCCCCGCCCGGAGGGGAGAGCGTTTCCATCGCCTGGCAGCTGGCGCCCACGGTCTGGGGCCAGGGCTACGCCACCGAAGCAGGCGCAGCACTTGTTCGTTGGGCCATCCACGAGCGCGGTCTCATCGAGGTGTTCGCCGTGATTCAGCCGGACAACGAGCGAGCGGCGGCCACAGCCGAGAGGATCGGCATGGAGTGGATCACCGAACTGGGGCACCTCGCACGAGGCAAGTATCAGGTCTACAGGATCAGGCACGGTGACCTCGACTATCACGAGTAGCCACCAGAGTTCGTTCACACCTCGTGCCGGTTTCGCATGAAACTGGTGCCGCCAGCAGCGTCCCCTGCGGGTCGCTCAGCGTCGGGGCTGCTGGTGCAGCCACGCTCTGACGTGTGGTCCACCCACGACAGCGTTCGCGCTGGGCAGCACCTCGCTCCTGTGCGGCCTCGTTCGTAGATACCCGTCGTAGGAGTCCTGTGCCGGGTCGGTTTCGGCGCCCTCAATCAGGTCAGTGCCGACGATGGAGAGCAGCGCCGTGCGAGGTTGTGGGCACTCGCCTCGAAGAACTCGGTGGCGGCGCGCTCGTCCCACGGGTCCGGTTGCTCCAACGACGGTGAGTCTCATTTCGGTCGACCCTTCGTTGGGTCTCCGCGACATCAACGTGCGGAGACAGCGCTGTGTCGTGCCTGACCTCGCAGGGCGTCTCGATGTGACCCAAGGCTTCCTCGAGCGTGCCTGCGCATGCACGAGATCGGACACCGACCCCGTTTTCCCCGTGTCACGGGCAGGGACCCGGTTGGTGTCGGTCGCCATCCCAGCGGCATTCTCAGCGCGGACCCGCATGACTGGCGAGCGACGATCCTGCTTCTCGTCACACGGATCACGGTCACGTGGTCTTCCCATGGAATGGGCCGATGTCGTCGGTTCAGACCTCGAGGAGCGTCATGGAACCTTCAGTTGATCGAAGCGCCGTCTTGCGCGATGTCACGTCCGGCCTCGCGGCCGCCGAGAAGAGCGCTCGCACCGACGGCACCACTTCCGCGCCGCCCGACTCGATGAATTCAGCCGAGCTCACCAGGTTCATCACCACACTCCGCGCACTGCAGGCGGCGGTCGTGGGGCTCGGGCCAGCGGGAACGGGGTCGAACACGTCCGACGGGGCGACCCAGGTCAGCCGCGCGTTGATGCCTCGACCAGTCACCCCATCGATGATTCCCGTCGTCACGACGAGACCCCAGCCGACCCCACGGCGAGAACCACTGTGACTTCGGCGAGCTCTCACGTGATGCTGGAGTCGCGTCCTGTGCGGCACAGCGTGACCGAGCGCACAGGCGGAGCCCAATGGTCGGCGCCCAGACGGGTCGGGCCGTATGAGATCCGCGACGAGATCGGAAGGGGTGCCGCGTCGCGTGTCTTCGAAGCTCGCCACGTCCACTCGGCGCACTCAGTCGCGTTCAAAGAGTTCCGCTCCGGTTCCGGGGAGGCACACAACCGTCAGCGGTTCCTGGCAGAGGCACGGATCCTGGGATCCATCACCCATCCCCATGTGGTCTCGCTGCATGACCTCATCCACGATGAGCACCTCTTGGCTCTTGTCATGGAGTTCGTGGGTGGCGGTTCCCTCCGCCGGCACATCCGCTCAGGCCTTGGCCTTGCTCAGGTCGGGTCCGTGATGGAGGACGTCCTGTCAGGCCTGAGGCAGCTGGAGAGTCAAGGCCTCGCACATCTAGACATCAAGCCCGACAACCTCTTGGTGACTTCAGGGGGCCGCATCAAGATCGCAGACTTCGGAGTCGCTCGCGAGCTGGGATCAGGGCACGAGAGGGACGCCGAGATCATGGGCGGAACGCCTCAGTACATGGCCCCCGAGCAGGCCATCGGTGCGCCGCTGGGTGCGTGGACTGACCTGTATGCGGTGGGGATCCTGGCCTTTGAGTTGCTCCTCGGTCACCCACCCTTCGCGAACACGCGAGACCCGGTGGACGTCATGGACCGCCACATCCATGACCCGGTACCCAGTGTGGGTGAACTTCTTCCCGGCATGGCCACCACGATGGCGGACTGGATCAACCGACTGGTGGCCAAGTCGCCGTCCGATCGACCGAAGTCAGCGGAGGAGGCCTGGGACGGCCTCGACAAGCTGCTGACTGACTGCTTGGGCTCCTCCTGGCGACTCGCAGGCGGAATCTGATCCAGTCCACGTTGCCCGCGAAGCCTCAGCAGGCCGCCTCGGCAACGTCCACGGGACCCGCGCACTGTCACAGATGAGGAGGCGCACCGGTCTCACCACCGTGCAGCGAATCGCCTCCAGTCCGGCTCTCGCGCTGCCGCAGCGCCCGTAGTCGCTGACTCCAACCAACGCACAGAACAGGACCCACCATGACCCCCACAGCACGCGCCGCCCGAACCACGCGTCGACGCCGCCTCGGCGCGACGCTCCTCGTGGGCGCACTGGCCGTCGTTCCGACCCAGGCCGCCGGGGCGGCGAAAGCCAGCTCGGAAGGAGCGCGGCACAAGCCGACCGTGGTGCTCGTCCATGGCGCCTGGGCGGATTCCTCGAGTTGGACCGGCGTCGTGCGCGGTCTTCAGACCGACGGGTACGACGTCATCGCTCCGGCGAACCCGCTGCGTTCGCTGGCTTCCGACTCCGCCTACCTCGAGGACCTCCTCGACACCATCGACGGTCCTGTCGTGCTGGTTGGGCACTCCTACGGCGCGGCCGTGATCTCCAACGCGGCTGCACACGATCCGAACGTGAAGGCCCTCGTCTACATCAACGGATCGGTGCCGGCCGAAGGCGAGGCCGTCGGACCGCTGGCGGGTCCGGATTCCGCGCTCGCGGTGACCGACCCGACCACCATCTTCACCTTCGTCCCCGGCTCGATCCCACCCACTGGCGACAGTGATGTCTACCTGAAGAAGTCGACGTTCCTTGACTCCTTCGCCACCGGCCTGGCACCCAAGCTGGCCACCGCACTGTGGGCCACCCAGAAGTCGATCACGTTGGGTGCGCTGAACGAGCCGGCGACTGCTGCTGCCTGGCGGACACTCCCCAGCTGGTATCTCGTCGGCACGAAGGACCTCGTCATTCCGCCCAGCGCCCAGCGCCAGCTGGCGCGCAGGGCTGGTTCGACGCTGGCCCACTTCAAGGCAGGTCACCTTGGCCTCATCACGAAGCCCAAGCCGGTGGTTCGCATCATCGAGCGTGCGGACCGCGCTACCCGCTGATTCTTGGAATCGCTGCTCTGGGCTCTGCTCGCCGTCCGGGTGAGCAGGGCCCAGAGCGCAAAGCGCGCTGAGACGGGCTGCTCAACGCGCCACTAGGGTTGGGCCTGAGCCCTCCCAGCACCAGCCTGAAACGAACCGCGTCCATGACCGAACGCACCAGCCCGCCCTCCCCCGAGCGTGGAGTCGCGTCATTGCTCGGTCGAGAGCGCGAGTTGGACCGCCTGTTGGCGCTGGTGAATCGCGCTCGAGACGGTCGGAGCGGGGCGCTGGTCGTGAGTGGGGACGCCGGAGTGGGAAAGACCGCGTTGCTGTCCGGCGTCGTCGATGCGGCCGGACCCGGGGTAGAGGTCCAGCGAGCAGTCGCTGCGGAGAGCGAGATGGGGTTGCCCTATGCCGGGTTGCAGCTCCTGTGCGGCCACCTGATGACCGAGGCGGACCGGCTTCCGGACCCTCAGCGTGAGGCACTGGAAACCGCATTCGGCCAGCGTGCCGCAGGTGCGCCGAACCCGCTGCTCGTCGGGCTGGGGGTACGAGGGCTGCTCACCGACATCGCGAGCCGGCGTCCCGTCTTGTGCATCGTCGACGATGCGCAGTGGCTCGATGAGGTCTCGGCCAGAGTGGTCGCATCTGTCGCTCGCCGTCTTGGTGCTGAGGGCATCGCCCTGGTGATGGCGATGCGCACGGTCGACGAACCGGTCGTCGACCTGCCTCAGCTCGTGGTGGCTGGGCTCGCCGACGACGACGCACGACACGTCCTGGCCGCTGCGCTGACCGGTGTCATGGACGAGCGAGTGCGGGACCAGCTGATCGCCGACTCCCAGGGAAACCCGCTCGCCCTGCGTGAGCTGCCTGGCACGCTCAGCCCCGCCGAGATGGCCGGTGGGTTCGCTCTGGCGAGTTCCTTGCCTCTGGAGCGTCGTATCGAGGAGAGCCTGCTGGCGCGGTTGGACCCGCTGCCCGTGTCGACGCGGCGACTGCTGTTGCTCGCGGCGGCGGATCCGACCGGCGACACCGGACTTCTCTGGCGCGCCAGCGCCATCCTTGGCCTCGGCCCCGCGGACCTCGATGCCGCCAGGCAGGCCGAGGCACTTGTCGTCGGAACACGAGTCACGTTCCGTCATCCGCTGATCCGCTCCGCGGTCTACCGTGCGGCCTCGATCGAGGACCTTCGCACGGTTCACGCGGCCTTGGCAGACGCCACCTATCCCGACCGCGATCCGGACCGGCGTTCATGGCATCGGGCCCACGCGACGGGGTGGCCGGACGAAGACGTTGCCGCCGATCTCGAACAGTCCGCCGAACGCGCTCGCACACGTGGTGGCGTCGCCGCAGCCGCCGCGTTCCTCGAGCGTGCTGCTGAGCTCTCACCCGCGACGGGTCAGCGCACCGAACGGCTGATCGCCGCGGCCTCGGCCAAGCACGACGCGGGCGCACCCGAGACCGCTGTGCGTCTGCTCGACAGCGTGCGCGACCTGCCGCTGACACCGTTCCAGGGAGCATCGATCGGCCGGTTGCTGGCGCGAGCCGGCTACGCGCTGCGGCGCGACCGGAGTGCGCCGCGGCAGCTGCTTCGGGCCGCCCAGGCCCTCGAGCCGCACGATGCGGCACTGGCACGCGACACCTACATGGAAGCGCTGTCGGCTGCCCTCTACGCCGGCCGACTCGGCGAGCCCGGTGCGGTGACCGAGATCGCGGAGGCGATCTTGGCGGCGACTGTCGACGATGGGTCCGAGCGAGCCCATGACCTGCTCCTGCGAGGTCAGGCGCTGCTCTGCGCACGTGGTCAGGAAGCGGCGTTGCCCACCGTTCGCCGGGCGATCAACGCGTTCCTCGAGCAGCCCTCCCAAGCGATCGCTCCACAGTGGATGTGGTTCTGCAGCCGTGCTGCTCAGGACGTGTGGGACATCGAAGCACTCCGCACGCTCGCCGAGCGGCAGGTGCAGCTGGCCAGGGCCAGCGGCGTTCTCGCCGTCCTGCCGATGGCGCTCAACCTGCTGATCGCCGCGCGAGGACTGGACGGGAACCTGGATGCGGCCGACGAGATCTGCGACGAGATCGATGGGATCCTGTCGATCACGGGTCATCCCCTGCCCCTCTACGGAAGGTTGTCGGTCGCCGCGTACCGCGGGCACGTGGAAGAGGTCGAGCGTGGCGCGAAGCGGCTCAGAGCGGATGCCCAGGCTCGGGGCGAGGGCTACGCGCTGACCGTCGTGAACTTCGCGGAAGCCGTGGCCTACAACGGCGCGGCGAGGCACCACGAGGCGCTGACAGCGGCACGAGCCGAGATGCCGTACTCACATGAGCTGGGGCATGCGATGCGCACCCTGATCGAGGTCGTCGAGGCGGCGACGCGGACCGGCGACCATGCCGTGGCGGACGAAGCGGTCGGTCGGCTTGCCGACGTCACCCGACCGGTCGGTGACACGGACTGGGCGCTTGCTTTCTTGTCCCTCGCAGAGGCCCAGGTGCGAGCGGGGAGCGAGAGCGAAGAGCGATTCGTCGATGCGATCGAACGCTTCGACCGCATCCGGGTGCCGATGCTCAAAGCCCGGAGTCAACTGCTGTACGGCGAGATGCTGCGCCGCCAGAACCGCAGGATCGACGCCCGAGTCCAGCTCCGAGCGGCATACGTGGGGCTGCAGTCATGCGGCATGAACGGCTTCGCTGAGCGTGCCGGCCGCGAACTGAGAGCCACCGGCGAAACGCTGCGCACGGCCGACAAGGATGTCGCGCTCACCGACCAGGAGCTCAACATCGCTCGTCTGGCGCGTGACGGGCTCACGAACCGAGAGATCGGCGCCCAGCTCTTCATCAGTGCACACACGGTGGAATGGCATCTGCGCAAGGTTTTCGTGAAGCTCGGCGTCAGATCACGAAGGTCGCTTGGCAAGGCGCTGGCCGACGACTGATCCCGCATCTGTGGCAGCTCCACCCGTTGTCACGCCCGGCGGCCCTGTCCTGTCGCTTGTAGGAGAGAGAGCGCATCTCTCCTCAGCTCCACCTCCGCGCAGCCAGGTGCCCGCACCGGCTCGGCGTGGGTGGCAACCCCGAGCGAAGGACACCCATGCCAGAGCACTACCTCGAGAACGAGGCACAGCAGATCGCCGATGCAACTGCCAAGCCGCCATACTTCTACGACCTCACCCCCGAAGCTGCACGCAAGGTCCTCGACGACCTCCAGGCGATGCCGACGCCGACGCTTGACGTCCACGATGAGTGGATCACCGTCAAGGCGGACGTCGGTGACGTCCGCGTGCGGATCATCAAGCCGGTTGGCTCGACCGGCCCCCTCCCCGTCATTCTCTACGTCCATGGCGGCGGCTGGGTCCTGGGCAACGCTGGCACGCACGACCGCCTGACGCGGGAGCTCGCCGTTGGCGTCGACGCGGCCGTCGTCTTCGTCGAGTACGACCGATCCCCGGAGGCCAGGCACCCTGTTGCCATCGAGCAGGTCTACGCGACCGCGAGGTGGATCGCAACGGATGGGATGACCGCCGGCCTGGACGCAAGCCGTATGGCCATCGCTGGTGACTCGGTCGGCGGCAACATCGCCGCAGTAGCCGCCATCCTCGCCAAGCAACGTGGTGACGTGTCCTTCTGCCACCAATCGCTGTACTACCCCGTCACGGACGCCGCCCAGGACACCAGCAGCTACCACGAGTTCGCGGAGGGTCCGCACCTTCGTGCCAAGTCGATGGCCTGGTTCTGGGATGCCTATCTTCCTGACGCCACAAGACGCTTCGAGATCACCGCCTCGCCGCTGCGTGCCTCGCTCGACGACTTGGCCGGTCTACCCGAGACCTTCCTGTTGGTGGATGAGAACGACGTGCTTCGGGACGAGGGAGAAGCCTACGGCCGCAAGCTGACCGAGGCGGGGGTGCGCACGACCAGCGTCCGCTACAACGGCACGCTGCACGACTTCATGATGCTCAACCCCGTCCGGCCGTCCGCCGCAGCCACCGCTGCCGTCGAACAGGCCATCTCAGTCCTGCGCAAGGCGCTCGGCACCAACTGACACGTCGCGGCAGCACACATGCCGCGGCAGCTCCGCGGTGCACACCCATCCGGTCTCGAAGGACCCACCACCGGGCACCTACGCCCGTCGAAGGAGAACCATCATGTCCAACCCCACGCCCACCGTCGTCCTCGTGCACGGAGCGTTCGCTGAATCGGCCAGCTGGAACGAGGTCATCAAGGATCTTCACACCCGCGGCATCACGTCGACAGCGGTCGCCAACCCGCTGCGCAGCCTGAGCGGCGACGCTGAGTACGTCCGTGACGTAGTCACGAGCATCGGTGGGCCGGTTCTGCTCGTGGGGCACTCCTATGGCGGCATGGTCATCACCCAGGCTGCCGCGGACAACCCGGCTGTCACCGGACTCGTCTACGTCTCTGCCTTCGCTCCGGACACCGACGAGAGCGCACTGCAGCTCTCCTCCAGCTTCCCGGGCAGCACCCTGGGAGACGCCCTCGACGCCTATCCCCTGGCCGATGGCGGCACCGAGTTCGCCATTCGCCGAGATGTGTTCGGCGAGCAGTTCGCTGGCGATGTTCCGGCGCCCGTGGCAGGCCTGATGGGTGCCACGCAGCGGCCGGTGACCGAGGCCGCTCTCGCCGAGGGCCTGCCGAGCGCGTCACCCGCGTGGAAGACGCTCCCGTCCTGGTTCGTCTTCGGGGACCAGGATCGCAACATCCCCGCAGCCGCGCTGCGCTTCCAGGCCGAGCGAGCCAACGCGCGAACCGTGAACGAGGTCGGCGGCGCATCACACGCGATCAGCGTCTCGCGACCGGACGTTGTCGCGGACCTCATTGCCATCGCTCACGCCGAGGTCTCGAAGACGGCCGCAGCCTGACCAGGAAGAGCCAGCCACATGACTACTCCCTCGCCCCTGCCGGCACGCACGGAACCGCTCAAGCACGCCCGGACCGAAGTGCTCGACATCGCCGACCACGAGAGCGGCCCCTCACACGGTGATGGAGCTCGTCGCCATGACGGCCGCGGGGCGAGGACGATGAAGCAGATCGTCGTCGTCGGGGGTGGCTATGCGGGGTTCTACACCGCATGGCAGCTGGAGAAGCGCCTCCGGCGGGGGGAGGCGAACGTCCTTGTGGTGGACCACACGCCCTACATGACGTATCAGCCGTTCCTGCCAGAAGTGGCCGCCGGTTCGATCGAGCCCCGCCACGCCGTTGTGTCACTGCGACGGAACCTCAAGCGGACACAGATCGTCAGCGGTCACGTGACGGCCATCGACCACGCCGCCCGGGCCGTTCATGTGCGTCTGCCCGATCACTCAGTGATCCAGCTGGCCTACGACGAGGTTGTCGTGACAGCCGGCGCAGTCACCCGCATCTTCGCCATTCCAGGTATCCCCGACGAGGCCATCGGCCTCAAACGGATCGAAGAGGCGGTTGCCATCCGCGACACCATGCTCGGCTCCCTCGACCGAGCCTCCGCCCTGGCGCCGGGTGCCGAGCGTGATCGACTGCTCACAGTCACCTTCGTAGGAGCAGGTTTCGCCGGAGTCGAAGGATTCGCAGAGCTTCTCAGCCTTGCTCGCGCGCTGACTGAGCGACATGGAATTTCACGCAGCGAGCTCCACTTCCACCTGGTGGATGCCAGCGATCGAATCCTGCCCGAGGTGTCTCGCAAGACCAGTGAGTGGGTGGTCGCCTTCCTGAAGCGGCGCGGCGCCCAGGTTCACCTTCGTGCCCACGTCCTCTCGGCCGTCGACGGTGTCGTGCGTCTCTCCACCGGAAGCGAGATCGACTCCGGTCTGATCGTGTGGACCGCGGGAGTCGCTGCCAATCCCGTCATCTCCAGTCACACCGACCTTCCCGTCGACCATCGAGGACTCATCGTCGTGAGACCGGACCTCCGCGTCGGCACGACAGCATCACCCGTACCTCATGCGTGGGCAGCGGGCGACGACGCAGCGGTTCCTGACCTCGCTGTCGGCTCTGGCGCCTACACGGTGCCCAACGCCCAGCACGCGGTCCGGCAGGGCAAACGAGCCGCGCGGAACGTCGTGGCCGTGCTGCGGGGAAGAGAGCCGCGGCCCTACAGACACAGCAATCTGGGGGTCGTCGCGACGTTGGGACTTGGATCTGGGGTCTTCCAGTCCGGACCGGTCGTCGTGAAGGGGTTCCCTGCCTGGCTCATGCATCGCGGCTATCACGTGCTGGCCATTCCCACCTGGGATCGGAAGCTACGCGTCATGGGGGGCTGGGTGAGCTCCTTCTACCTTGGCCGTGACATCGCGTCGCTCGAGTCCGTGCAGAATCCTCGCTTCGAGTTCCGCCACGGCGGACAACCGTGGCAGCCAGCACCTCGACGTGCCGCGACAGCGGTTGCCTCAGCCGAGGCGGCCTCGCACGAAGGATCTGCCTGACCGGGGCGGACAGTGGGCCCGGTCGAGCTCCATGCCGGCCGACCAGCGCGAACAGGCCTCACGCGAAGCGGGGCGGCTGCGCCGCCCCCGAGGAGTGCAGCCAGCATCGCCATCCCCTGGTGGACGTGGCGAAGGCAACGAGTGGGTCCAGTCGCTCTCTGCTTCCGGCATAGCGGCTGTCGCCGCCCCGGTGAAACCCGGTGATCCTCGTTCTTACCAGCGACTCGACCTTCGCCACGTGCACACACCGACCACGTTGCTCACGAAACTGTGACGGAGCCGGAGCCGGAGCCGGAGCCGGAGCAGACGCCCGTCGGCCGGCGATTCGGGTGTCACAAAGCAGGACCACCCTCAGGTCGAACGTGCATGGAGCGCGGTCGTGACCCTGTGGCGCGGACCTCGTGACGAAACCGCGTCGGGTCGATCCGACACCGTTCAAAGGAGAGAAATCATGACTCGCACGAACCTTGCCTCCCAGGACCCCGCCTCTTTCGAAGCGCTTGGCGACCTCAACGCGAAGATCGACGCCGCAGCATCTGCTGCCGGTCTCGGCCTTCTGACGCTCGAACTGCTCAAGGTCCGGGTCTCGCAGATCAACGGGTGTGCGTCGTGCCTCCGCCTTCACACTCGCGAGGCCATCAAGCTGGGCGAGTCCGCAGTGAGACTGGCGCTTGTTGCCACCTGGCGCGAATGCCAGTACTTCAGTCAGGTCGAGCAGGCGGCGTTCACCGTGGCGGAGTCAGTGACCAAGATCAGTGACGGCCCCCTGTCGGACGAGCAGTACGGCGCTGTCACCGCCGTGCTGACCGAGGATCAGTACAGCGCGCTCGCGTGGGCTGCCATCAGCATCAACGCCTGGAACCGGGTGGCGCTGACCAGCAAGTGGCCGGTCGCACCGGACTCGGACGACTGATTCGCACACTCCGTGCCCCTTCCCGTTCGTCGAACGGGTGCACCTCCCACAACGAGGCCGCGTTGGTCGCGTCCTGACGCCAGCGGCCCGAGCACCCGAGGAGTCCTCATGATCGAAGTCCTCATGACCTGCCGCACGTGCTGCGACGAGATTGCAGTCGACATGGCCTCCGCAGTGCTGCGGATGGACGTCGAGCCCCGCCCGGCCGCTGAGCTTCTGTTCGCGTGTCCCTCATGCGACGTCCACACCGTGCGACCCATCGTCGGAGAGCTGCTGACATTGCTTCTCTTCGTCGGGGTCCGGCCGCTGACGATCAGCGAACCGCGTCTGGACCCCGACGACGTCGCTCCCTGCCACGTGCCGATCAGCCGCGATGAGCTGCTGGAATGGCACGAGCAGCTGGCGGGAGTGGACTACGTCGCCGCCGCGCTGATGGACGAGGTGTGAGAGTCGCCTGCAGCCGTCGTGCTGGACCGCACCAGGCGGGTGCAACCGCGTAGACCTCAAGCAGCCGTCAGCGGATGACCCCGCAGAGGATGAAGATGGGCGACGCCGAGAAGCCTCCGGCGATGACAACGGCAGTCGCGCCGGCCGCGACTCGCGCGACCCGGCGCCGGCCGACCGTAGACGTCCACCCCAGCGTCTGCGCCGCGCTCGAGGCACCGTGCCAGAGGTGTAGCCCGAGGGCCCCCATCGTTACGAGGTAGATGGCGGTGGACCACCAGACACTGAAGGTGTCGACCACCAGGATGTACGGGTCGTTGGTGGGTCCACCACTGAGGTTCACCTTGCCAATCGTGAAGTTGGCGAGGTGCCAGACCAAGAACAGCAGGAGTGTTGCTCCGCCTGGACGCATCGTTCGCGACGCCAGCGATGAGTGTGCAACAGGCCGCACGACGTAGCGGACCGGGCGGGCTCGACGCGCGCGCCTCCAGAGCACTGTCGCACACGTCACGTGGGCGCCCAGCGCAACGATCAGTCCGACGCGCATGGCCCACAGAAGTCCCGACCTGGGGAGGATCGGCTGTCCCAAGGTGCGGAGGTGTTCGGCGTACTCGTTGTAGGCGTGGTGCCCGCTGAAGGCTTTCAGGTTTCCGTACATATGGCTGAGCACGAAGGCGATGAAGAGGAGGCCGCTCAACGCCATCCAGAGCTTGAGGCCGATCGTGGAGGCAAGCGCACGCGTTGACTTCGAGAGGCGTGGCGACGGCGCGCATGTGCCACCTTGCCGCCGGTTGGGGGAGGTGGGCACGGGCGTGTCCTTTGCTCGTGGGTTCCGAGTGCGTCAGTGAGCGGTGGCGAGCCACGAGTCGAGACGTGTCTCTCCGACGTGCAGGTCGGGGAGGAGGGCGGTGTCGCCAGCTTCGAAACGAGCCCCCAGGTATTCAGCGTCCACGTCGCGGATCACTCGACGCATGTCGCCTGTGGCATGCAGGAAGGCAGTCACGAACCGGTCGAAGAACATTCGCTCGGGACCGGCCACTTCTACGTGGCCCCCTTTCGGGTCAGACGCGATCACGTGAGCCAGGGTGCGCGCGAGGTCCGCGGCGGCGACTGGCTGGATCTCCACGAAGGGGACATGTACGGAGGAAGAGAGCGGTTGCCCTCCAGCTTGTCCGGTGAGCGCCTCGAAGAAGGTGGTCGACCGCACGACGGTGTAGGGAACGCCGTGGGCGCGTACCAGCTGCTCTTGCATCTCCTTGCCGCGGAAGTACTGACTGTTGACTCGGTCCGAGCCGACGATCGACAGCAGGACGTGATGCTCCACCCCCGCCCTGCGTCCGGCCTGAAGCAAGTTGCGAGTCGTCGTTTCGAGAAAGTCGAAGGACCGGCCGTACGACACCGATGACGGCACGTTGACGGTGTCGACGACTACGTCGGCACCCTCGAAAGCCTCGGCCAGTCCTTCGCCCGTCATGGCGTCGACACCGTGACTGGGCGCTGCCACGACGACCTCAAAACCATGATCGACAAGTGCATGGACGACTCGGCTACCGACGCGGCCAGCGCCGCCCGCAACAACGATCTTCATGCCCACTCGACCACGCAGAGCTCGCATTGGTGACGAGGTCGGCGACCTCGCCCAGGCGGGGTCCCAGCAGAGTCGGCGAGTGGGTGTCGTCGTGCTGTGGATCGCACACGGGTTGTCACAGCGTCCCTGTTGCTCCGGTCTGACCCGACAAGGGAGATCGAGCCCCCCGATGGGTTCGGTCGACGACGCGAAATCGGCCACGGGGCCGGGAAGAGGGAGACCGTCATGATTCGGAACCGCTGGCAGGACTGGGCGAACGCTGTCCTGGGGGTGTACGCGATGTGCGTGCCCTTCTTCACGCTCGATTCGAGCAACAGCTACACCGTGTGGAGCGCTGAGATCTTCGGGCTCCTCATCGTCTTGGTGGCGTTCTGGGCGCTCGCACAGCCAGAGAGCAAGGCGGCGCCGTGGACTCAGGTCGTCGTCGGTGTGCTCTTCGCGTTGGCACCCCTGTTGTTCGGCTACACCGAGCTCGCAGGAGCTGCTGGCAACGCCTACGGCGTGGGTGCGCTCGTCGTCCTGTGTGCGTTGTGGACAGTTCCCGCTACCTCGCGCGTCGACACACGACGCAGCATGGACTACGACCGCCGCATCTGATCGCTCCCCGCCTGGAGCCATCAGGACAAAGTGCCCGCGGAGATCCGCGGGCACGTTGAGCGCGGTTGCGCTGCAGCAGCCGCCGCCACCGGTCCTCTGGCGAGGTCTTCGCGGCCGCCTCTGTCACGGCTCCGTGGCCGACCTTGTCAACAGAGAAACCAGGAGGCAGCCATGGACGCAGCGCAACGTCAGGGAAGTGGTCCCAGCGAGGTCACATCAGCGTGTCAGGGCCACCTCAGCCGGTCGCACGCCGCTGCCCAGGCAGGCCGTGGCGTCCGATGGGGTTGAGGTTGTCCCCACCGAGGTCGCCCGGGGGTGGGGGTGCTGAGCATTCTCGTGTAGCCGCTCCCGCGTCCTGGGAGCCGTCGGCAGGAGCGCCGAGCTGGAACTCCCGACTGCGCGGACGCCTGAGCGATCAACTGCGCCATCGCGTCGTACCCATGCATTGGACCGTGCTGCTCGGGGCGGTATCCGCGGCGTGCTTCACCGTCCTCGCCCTCACTGGCGTTGCGTTGATGTTCTTCTACCACCCGTCCGCCGATCGACTTGTGTACGACGGGACGTATGCGCCGTTGCGCGGAGTAGAGATGTCTCGGGCATACGACTCGATGCTTCACCTGTCGCTCGAGGTCCGAGGTGGGCTCGTGATACGCCAGGCACACCACTGGGCGGCACTGATCCTCCCGGCGTCATTGACGCTTCAGATGCTCGCTGCCTTCTTCACAGGAGGTTTTCGGCGACCTCGCAGATCTGCGTGGGTCCTCCTGTGCCTGGTCTTCCTCCTGACCCTGGGGGGCGGGTGGAGCGGCTACGGTCTTCCTGACGACAGTCTGGCCGGCACCGGGCTCCGCATCGTCGAGGGCATCACCATCGGCCTCCCCTACGTCGGTTCATGGGTGACCGCTGCGCTCTTCGGCGACGAGTTCCCGGGAGTTGCGCTCACCCGGCTCTACTGGGTGCACGTCGTCGTCATCCCTGCGGCACTGTTGGTGGCGTTCCTCTTGCGGGCTGTTGTTGCCCTCCGAAGCCGCCCCGCCCAGTTCGCCGGGCCAGGACGCACTGAAGGCAACGTCGTCGGCTTGCCCTTGAAGGTTGCGATTGCCCGTTCGGCGGGCGTGTTCCTCATGGCGATGGGCCTCCTCTTCGGCGTGGGTGGGGCCGTGGCGATTGCGCCGCTGTGGCTCTACGGCCCGTCCGCCCCTACCTCGGCGTCGGCGGGAAGCCAGCCCGATTGGTACACCAGCTTCCTGGATGGAGCGCTTCGGCTCGCGCCGCCGGGGTGGGAGGTCACCGCAGGAGGCACGTGGCCGCTGGCGGTGCTCCTCCCACAGGTGCTGGTCGCCATGTTCCTCGTCCTGATCGTCGCCTTCCCGTTCCTTGCGGAGTGGACGTCCAAGGACCGGCGCCACCACCACCTGCTTGAGCGACCACGAGACGCACCGAACCGGACGGCGCTCGGAGTCGCAGGGCTGACCTTCTTCGGCTCGCTCTGCGCGGCGGGAGCGACGGACATCGTCGCCACCCAGCTCTTCGTCGCATTCGAGCTCGAGGTGTACCTCCTTCGGGTGAGCCTGGTCCTTGGGCCCGGTCTCGCGTTCGTGGCGACCCGGTGGGTCTGCTGGGGGTTGCAGGAAAGGGATCGCGAAGTCCGCATCCGCGGACGCGAGACGGGCATGATCGTTCGCTCCGCGAGTGGCGGCTATTCCGAGCCTCACGCGCCGCCGGCCGCACCGCAGGTCTCTGAGGCGCCCGAGGGTCACGGTGATCTGCCGCCAGGCGAAGGTGTCGTGCCGATCGCTTGGGGTCTTCAGGCACTCCCGAGTTGAGTCCCCGATAGTGGTGTAGCGCGGTCGCCGAGGTCGTCCCGGTCGTGGACGTAGGTGCGGCCACCGCGTGATCCTTCGAGTTCACCTTCCACAGATCTCTCGAATGGAGTCATCACGATGACCGCACCCCACATTGTTGACCCTGCTGGCCTGCTTGGCGAAGCTCTCGCCGAG
>JBBSPA010000036.1:0-40810 GCA_038259225.1 Propionibacteriales bacterium | reverse complement strand
CCGGGCCAGCCGGGTTTCCCGGTCAGCCAGTTTTGGTCGGGCAAGTCAGTACGGCAGATGGCCTGTTCGCAAGCGGGTTTTGCCTAGTTATCACGCCTTCTGGCTTGTTACCTAGGAAAACCGCAGCGGGGGTTGGCGGGAGGGAAAGGGGGAGCGGGGAGGGGGTAGGGAAAGGGGTGTGGAGGTTAGGGGGATTTGGGGGTGGTGGCGACGAGATGACCGAACGCGATCAGGCGGCTGTCGGTGTGGAACAGCTCCGAGGAGGTTGTCAGGGTGATCAACGCCTGTTGTGGACGCGGGGAGTCGAACGTCGGCATGCCCGGCGGTGCCTCCCCGTCGGGCGCCACCGGCACCGGGTCGAGCACCCAGCCTTCATCGAACCCGACGACGAGGTCGTTGGGGTTCGTGTCGAGGACGTAGGTGTACGTGGCGTCCGAGGTCTCGATGATCACCTCGTCCCCCGGTCGCATGTCGGGCAGCGAGCGGAAGGGCTCTCCGTGGGTGACCCGGTGCGCCGCCAATGCGACGTTGCCGACCTGGCCCGGTCCGGTCCCAGGGAAGTGACCGATCCCCCGCGCCAGGTCTCCGTCCCGGACGCCCTCGATCAGCGGAACTTCGTAGCCCGTACCGAAACGCGGGATACGGATCAGCGCCTGAGGCGAGCCCAGGGCTGGCCCGGCCGCCGCCGGCCCGAGCAGATCCACGACCGTCGGGTGGTCCCATCGAGCACGCAGGTCCGCCCTGATCTCTTCGTGTTTGCGTTTGGCGATGTAGTCGGTTCCCCAGTACTGCCATCCGACCCAGCTCAGCACCCCGACGCCGGTCAGCACCAGGGCCAACGCCACGCACAGCCCGACCAACCGTCCGCGCCCGCGGCGCCCTCGACCCGCTCCCGGCCCGGCGGTGTACGTGGCCTCGGACTCGTCGCCCCCGCCGGAGCCCGAAGGCGCCGGTTCGACGTCGCCAGATTCGGTCATGGTCCCGTCACTGTATCCGCGCTGTTAGACGGGCTCCGAGGCTTCTGTACACGGCCGGATCAGCGCCGGTGACCGCTCTGCCGGTTCAAGTCCGGCCGACTCGAGGCCGGGGCCGACCTCGTACGGACGCGCGCCGCCCTAAGGTGGCGGTATGCGGGACTCACTGCTGGCCAGTCGCCTCGACGGACTCGGTACGACGATCTTCGCGGAGATGTCGGCCCTTGCCCTACGCACCGGAGCGATCAACCTCGGTCAAGGGTTTCCCGACGTCGATGGTCCGAGCGAGATCATCGACGCCGCGGCCGACGCGATGCGCGCGGGACGCAACCAGTACGCGCCGGGTTGGGGCGTACTCGAGCTGCGCACCGCGATCGCCCGACACCAGAAGCGGTTCTACGACCTCGATGTCGACCCGGACTCGGAGGTGCTCGTCACCACAGGGGCCACGGAGGCCATCGCCGCCACGCTGCTGGCCCTCGTCGAACCGGGCGACGAGGTCATCGCGCTGGAGCCCTACTACGACTCGTACACCGCGTGCATCGCCATGGCAGGCGGTCGTCGTGTCCCGGTCACACTGCGCGCCCCTGATTTCCGACTCGACGGGGCCGCGCTCAGAAGCGCAGTCTCGCCACGTACGAAGGTGCTGCTCATCAACTCACCGCACAACCCGACCGGCACGGTGTTGAGCGACGACGAGTTGCGCGTCGTCGTCGAGGTGGCCTGCGAGCACGACCTGATCGTCGTGACCGATGAGGTCTACGAACACCTCACCTTCGATGGTCGCCCGCATCGTCCGCTCGCGGCGTACGACGGCATGCGCGAGCGCACCCTGACGGTGTCCAGTGGTGGCAAGACGTTCTCGTTCACCGGCTGGAAAGTCGGGTGGGCGATCGGCCCGCCGGACCTGGTCCGGGCGGTGATGATGGCCAAGCAGTTCCTGACGTTCACGTCCGGTGCTCCGTTGCAGCCGGCGATCGCGATGGCACTCGGGTTCGACGACGGCTACTACGAGCGACTCAGGACGACGCTTCAGGCCAAGCGCGATCGACTCTGTGAGGGGTTGCAAGGCGTCGGTTTCGAGGTCTTCGTACCCCAAGGGACGTACTTCGTGACCACCGACATCAGATCGCTGGGGTACGACGACGGGGTGGACTTCTGCCTAGCACTGCCCGAGAAGGTCGGCGTCGTCGCGATTCCGACCCAGGTCTTCTACGACGACAAAGAGGCCGGAAAGCCCTTGGTACGTTGGGCTTTCTGCAAGCGCGACGACGTCCTCGACGCGGCCGTCCAGCGACTCGGCGCCTTGAGCGCCTGACTCATCGCGCGGCGTACCAGGTCCGGGAGCCGTTGAAGAGCAGCACGACGGCAGCCACCGCGTAGGCCACGCCGACCAGACCGCTCGGCGTCCCCGACGACACCATGTTCACCACCGTGAAGATCGTGAAGATGCCGGCCATCACAGCAAGCGCGATCGCGGCCCAGCGCTTGCGCCGGAAAACCTGGACCGCCAACCCGGCCACGAGCAGGCACCAGAGCACGATGAAGATCGCGATCAGTCGAAGGCTCGCCGCACCCTCGGAGGTGATATTGAGCTGGTCCTGGAAGTCCGGGTCGCCGCTCGCGAAGATCAGCGCGATCGCGATCACCCCACCGAACGCTGCGCCCACCCAGCTCATGATGCAGCCGGCCAGGACCGTACCCGGACGGTCCGGCGGGGCGTAGGGAGTCGACTCGGCGGCGGCGTCTGGCCGGCTCGGCGGTGGGGTGGGGTTCGACATCGTGTGCTCCTGGATCGTCGTGGTGCTGCGCCCTGGCTGGCGTACTGCGGCGGCGACGCGATCAGCGACGTCGAGGGGGCGGGGGCGGCGGCGGGGGTTGCCCGTCGGACGCTCCGTCCCCAGGCGCCGGCCCAGGCGCGGGAGGAGCAGTCGCATCATCGCCTGACGACCCGGCCTCGCGGCCAGGCGGAGGCGGGAGTACGCCGTCGACGTCACGGCGCGGACCTGCGGGCGGACCGTAGCCGCTCGACCCGCTGCGTCCACCCGAGCCGGAGCCGTCGTCGTGGGCTCCGGACCCGACTGAGCCGCCAGGCTTGTCCCACCCATCGGAGTCACCCGGACCGCTGGCACGGCCGGGTGCCGAGCCCTGGGAGAACCACGCGCGCGCCGGTCGGCTCCAGATCAGGAAGATCGAGACACCGATGTAGACGGTGACGATCCAGCCGACCGGCCAGGCGAGCAGCCCGACGGTCGCGACCACGCCCCCAATCGCGGTCAGCACGATCCGGGCGGCACGGTGCCGCCGTAAGACGTAGACGCCCAGCACGAGGGACGCCGCGCTGAGCACCGACATCCCCATGATCGCGTAGCGCAGCAGTCTCCGGGCGTTCTCCACGGTCAGGTTGAGCGCCGCAGCCTGATCGTTCTTGACCAGGTCGGACAACGTGCCGGTCATCTCGCTGCCGTTGAGCTGCTGCGCAGTGCTGATCAGCAGCACCAGCGCCAACCCGCTCCCGGCGACCGCCTGCAGACCACCCAGGGTCACCTCGCGGGGCCGCCCGCGGCCTGCTCCCCCGGACGTCTGGTTCAGCAGCGGGCTCACTCCTGGGTCATCCCGTTTCCCTCATCCGGTCGGCTCGGACGGTCAGCCCGTCCTCAGAGCTGTCGCGGTCCACGCGTACGACCTCACCGTCGCTCACGTCACCGGCCAGCAGGGCCCGGGCGAGCGCGTCCCCGATCGAGCTCTGGACCAGCCTACGCAACGGTCGCGCCCCGTACGCCGGGTCGAAGCCGGTCAGGGCCAGCCACTCGCGCGCCGCGGCCGTGACCTCCAGCGTGATCCGACGGCCTGCCAGGCGCCGTTCCATCGCCTGGATCTGTAGGTCCACGATATGACTCAGCTCCTCCATGCCCAACGCGTCGAACAGCACGACCTCGTCGAGCCGGTTGAGGAACTCCGGCTTGAAGGCGGCGCGCACCGCGCTCATCACCGATGACCGCTTCTGCTCATCGTCCAGGAGCGGGTCCACGAGATAGTGCGAGCCGAGGTTGCTGGTCAGGATCAGGATCGTGTTGCGGAAGTCCACGGTGCGGCCCTGGCCATCGGTCAGCCGCCCGTCGTCGAGGACCTGGAGCAAGACGTCGAACACCTCGGGATGGGCTTTCTCGACCTCGTCCAGCAGGATCACGGAGTAGGGCCTACGGCGTACGGCCTCGGTCAGCTGGCCGCCTTCGTCGTAGCCGACGTAACCAGGAGGCGCGCCGAGCAGCCGCGCCACCGAGTGCTTCTCGGCGTACTCACTCATATCGATCCGGACCATGGCGCGCTCGTCGTCGAACAGGAAGTCCGCCAAGGCCTTGGCCAGCTCGGTCTTGCCGACACCGGTCGGACCCAGGAACAGGAACGACCCGGTGGGCCGATCGGGGTCGGAGATGCCGGCCCGCGCACGCCGGACCGCGTCCGACACCGACACCACGGCGGCCCGCTGGCCAATCACGCGCTGACCGAGCTCGTCCTCCATCCGGAGCAGCTTTCCGGTCTCACCTTCGAGCAGGCGACCGGTCGGGATGCCCGTCCACGCCGCAACGACCTCGGCGATCTCATCTGAGCCGACCTCCTCGCGGACCATCGGCTCGAGTTCCTCGGCCTCGGCGGCCTGCGCGGCGGCCAGCTCGCGCTCGAGGTCGCGCATCTCCTCGAACTCGATCTGGGCGGCCCGGCGGAAGTTGTCCTCCCCGCCTTCGCGCGTCAGCCGCTCGGCCTCGGTTCGGAGCTCGTCGATGCGCTGCTTGATCTCGCCCACGCGGTTGAGGCCGATCTTCTCGCGCTCCCAGCGTGCCTCGAGGGCGCGCAACTCCTCTGACTTGTCGGCGAGCTCCAATTGCAGCGCGACCAGCCGCTCCTTGCTCGCGTCGTCGGCCTCCGACTCGAGGTGGAACTCCTCCATCTTGAGCCGGTCGACCGCGCGCCGCAGCTCGTCGATCTCGACCGGGCTGGAGTCGATCTCCATCCGTAGCCGCGACGAAGCCTCGTCGACCAGGTCGATGGCCTTGTCGGGCAGCTGGCGGCCGGTGATGTAGCGGTCGGACAGCGACGCGGCCGCGACCAGCGCCGAGTCGGCGATCGAAACCTTGTGATGCGCCTCGTAACGCTCTTTGAGCCCGCGCAGGATCGCGATGGTGTCCTCGACCGACGGTTCGCCGACGAAGACCTGCTGGAAGCGGCGCTCGAGCGCGGCATCTTTCTCGATGTGGTTGCGGTACTCATCAAGGGTGGTGGCGCCGATCAGCCTGAGCTCGCCGCGCGCCAGCATCGGCTTGAGCATGTTGCCGGCGTCCATCGCGGACTCGCCGGTCGCCCCTGCGCCGACGACGGTGTGCAGCTCGTCGATGAACGTGATGATCTGCCCGCCGGAGTCCTTGATCTCCTCGAGCACGGCCTTGAGCCGCTCCTCGAACTCGCCGCGGTACTTCGCCCCGGCGACCATCGCGCCGAGGTCGAGCGAGAGCAGCTTTCGGCCACGCAGCGACTCGGGCACGTCGCCGGCGATGATGCGCTGCGCCAAGCCTTCGACCACGGCCGTCTTCCCAACACCCGGGTCGCCGATCAGGACGGGGTTGTTCTTGGTACGCCGGCTGAGCACCTGGACAACGCGGCGGATCTCGCCGTCGCGGCCGATCACCGGGTCGAGCTTGCCGTCGCGTGCCTGTGCCGTCAGGTCGACGGCGTACTTGTCCAAGGCCTGGTAGGTGGCCTCCGGGTCAGGCGTGGTCACCCGGGCGGATCCCCGGACGCTGGCGAAAGCGCCCTGGAGCGCTTCGGGAGTGGCACCGTGTGACTCGAGCAGGTCATGGGTCGGGCCGCTCCCGGACGCCAGTGCGACCAAGAGGTGCTCGGTGGACACGAACTCGTCGCCCAGGGAGGTGGCCAGTGTCCCGGCCGCCTCCAAGGCCGCGATCGTGGTTCGCGCATACGCCGGCGACCCCACCGAGGACCCGGTAGCGGCCGGGAGGCGGCGCAGGGCGTCGGCGTTCGCGGCCGTCAGGGCGGCGACGTCGACTCCGGCTGCGGTCAGCAACGCGCCGGCGATGCCCTCGGGCTGGGCCAGCAAGGCGGCGAGCAGATGAGCGGGCTCCACGGCCGGGTTGCCGGCGCCGGTCGCCGTCTCGATAGCGGCGCCGATCGCCTCCTGGCTACGTCGGGTGAACTTCGATGCGTCCATGCTTTCCTTCTCAGTGGTTTAGCTTCCCCTCCGCGAAATGCGGGAAAGTGCAGGGCGACACGCCGATCGGCACCTGCACCTTCCCGCAATTCGCGGAAATGGGGGGTGGGCGTTCGGTCAGGGGGAGTCGAAGGGGCCGGGTTTCCAGCGGGTCATCGCGGTCACGGAGCGAACCGCAGGCAGATTCGGCAGGGCAGCGCGAGCGGCCTGGACAAGATCGGCCTCGAGCTCGGCCACCCGGGCCCGCAACGCAGCCACCTGGTGCTCGAGCTCGAGGATCCGGCGTACGCCCTCGATGCCGATCCCGGCCGCGGTGAGCTCGGCCACGGCACGCAACAGCTCGACGTCTCGCTGGGAGTAGCGGCGTCCCCCGCCGGTCGTCCGGCCCGGACTCACGATGCCCATCCGGTCGTAGCCGCGCAGCGTCTGGGGATGCATACCGCTCAGCTCGGCGGCGACGCTGATGACGAAGACCGGGGCCTCGGGGTCGCCGATGTCGAACGTGAGTCGAGTCCGTCTGGTGGGCTTGTCAGCCATGGCGGCCCCCTCCGGTCCGGGCGCGAGCGATCAGCCCGGCGCGCGGGTCGTGGTCGGCGAACGCGTCGCGATAGGCCTCGACGGCAGCCCGCCCGGCGTCGTCGAGGACGCGCGGCAGCTCGACATCGACGGTCACCAGCAGGTCGGCCCTCGTGCCGTCACGGCGGGTCGCACCCTTGCCCTTGACCCGGAAAGTCCGGCCGTTGGGAGTGCCCGCAGGAATCTTCAGCGTGACGGTCGAGCCGTTCATCGTGGGTATGCCGATGTCGGCGCCGAGCGCAGCCTCGTCGAACCGTACGGGGACAGTGAGGGTCAGGTTGTCGTCCTTGCGCCCGAACAGCGGGTGCGGCGCCACCGAGACCGAGATGTAGAGGTCACCGTTGGGGCCGCCACGCTCCCCGGGCGCACCCTTGCCGCGCAGTCGGATGCGTTGCCCGTTCCTGACGCCAGCAGGGATCCGCGCCGAGATCGTCCGCGTGGAAACACCGCGGCCTGACCCGTGGCAGACCGGACACGGATCGTCGACCTTGAGACCTCGGCCGAGGCAGTCACGACACGGTTCGGTCATCGCGAAGCCGCCGGACTGGCGCGTGGTCTGCATGCCCGAGCCCTGACAGGTCGGACAGACGCGCGGCATCGTGCCGGCCTTGGCGCCGGTGCCCGAACATGCTGAGCACGCGGCGTCGCTGCTCAGCCGCAACGAGACCGTGGTGCCTTCCAACGCGTCCTCGAACGACAACGTGGCATCGGTCTCGACGTCCTGGCCGCGACGCGGCTGGCTCCGACTGCGGCCACCACCGCCACCGAACATGCCGCCGAACAAGTCGCTGATCGGCCCACTACCGGCACCCGTACCCCCGCCGAACAGGTCATCGACGTTGAACGTCCCGCCCTGCCCCGGATGGCCACGGAAGCCACCGCCGGAGGCGAAGAGTGCGCGCTGCTCGTCGTACTCCCGCCGCCGTTCGGCGTCACCCAGTACGGAGTAGGCCTCGGAGATCGTCTTGAAGCGCTCCTCCGCCTTCGTGTCGCCGGCGTTGGAGTCAGGATGGTGGGCGCGTGCGAGCTTGCGGTAGGCCTTCTTGATCTCCGCCTGGGACGCGTCCTTGGCGATCCCGAGCGTGTCGTAGAAGTCCTTCTCCACCCAATCTGCAGGGCTCACTTTCCTCCTCCCTCAACCCGTTCCCGCGGTGCCTGATGTCAGCTGTCAGCGCGCGTCGCCTTCCGGGTGACCGTTGCCGTTGCCTTCGTACGCCGTCTGGGCTGGTTGCCCTGTCGCGGCTTCGTCGGCTCCAGCCTCGTGCAGCCGGGCAGCTTCGCCGGTCGCCGCGTCCTGACTCGAAGCCGCGGCGTCCTGACTGGACGGTCCCACGGCTTCTGCCTCGGCAGGCATGGACGGGGTCTCCGGCTCGACCACGGCCACCCGGGCAGGCCGGATGATCCGCTCGCCGAGCCGATAACCGACCTGGAGCACCGTTTGCGCCACCGGTTCGGACACCTCGTCGGAGTAGTGGTGCATCAGGGCTTCGTGCACGCGCGGGTCGAACGGATCGCCGGCCGCCCCGAACGCCTCCAAGCCGAGCCCGCCGACGGTGCGCTCGAGTGACTCAGCGACAGCCTTGAATCCCCCGGTGAGCTCGTCATGGTCGCGGGCCCGCCCGATGTCGTCAAGGACCGGCAGCAACGCGGTCAGCACCGACGCCACCGCGGTGTCCTTGACGACCTGGCGGTCGCGGTCGACGCGGCGCTTGTAGTTGACGTACTCCGCCTGCAGGCGCTGTAGGTCAGCCGTGCGTTCGGCCAACTCCGCCTCGAGCTCGTTCGGCTCCTCAGCCGGAGCCGGTGCGCCGGGACCGGCCGAGGAGGTCTGCTCAGAGCCGGGACCACCGCCAGTGTCTGCCGGCTCCGGGGTGGAGGGAACCGCGTGCTGCGGCTCCCTCACCTGACCGGTCTCGGGGTCGATGCGCCGCTTGTCGCGGAACACCGGCTGGCCGTACTCGCTGCTGCCAGCGGTCACTTGGTCTCACCCTCGGACGCACCGGCGTCGGAGGCCTGCGAGTCGTCTCCTTCGTCGACGATCTCAGCGTCCACCACGTCGTCGTCGGAGTCGGCCGGGCCGCCCGAGGCAGCGTCCGGGCCGGGAGTGGCACTCTCGGCCGCAGCACTCTCGTACATCGCCGATCCCATCTTCTGGCTCGACGCAGCGAGCTTGGCAGCAGCGGCCGAGATGGCGTCGTTGTCCTCACCCTCCAAGGCCTTCTTGACCTCGGTAATGTCCGCCTCGACCTCGGTCTTGATGTCGTCAGGCACCTTCTCGGCGTTCTCGCTGAGGAACTTCTCCGTCGAGTAGACCGCGGAGTCGGCCTGATTGCGCAGCTCGACGGCCTCCTTGCGCTTGCGGTCCTCGTCGGCGTACTGCTCGGCGTCGTGGACCATCTTGTCGATGTCCTCCTTCGACAGTGCCGAGCCACCGGTGATCGTCATGGACTGCTCACGGCCGGTGCCGCGGTCCTTGGCGGACACGTGCACGATGCCGTTGGCGTCGATGTCGAAGGTGACCTCGATCTGCGGGACACCGCGCGGTGCGGGCGGCAGACCGGTCAGCTCGAAGTTGCCGAGCAGCTGGTTCGCCGAGGCCATCTGACGCTCGCCCTGGTAGACCTGGATCATCACCGAGGGCTGGTTGTCGTCGGCGGTGCTGAATACCTCCGAGCGCTTGGTCGGGATGGTCGTGTTGCGCTCGATCAGGTTGGTCATCACCCCGCCCTTGGTCTCGATGCCCAGGCTCAGCGGCGTGACGTCGAGCAGCAGCACGTCCTTGACCTCGCCCTTGAGAACACCGGACTGGAGCGCGGCACCAACGGCGACGACCTCGTCAGGGTTGACGCCCTTGTTGGGCTCCTTGCCCTTCGTCATCTCCTTGACCAGGTCCGTGACGGCCGGCATCCGGGTCGAGCCGCCCACCATGATGACGTGGTCGATCTGGTCGACCTCGACACCGGCGTCCTTGATGACCGACTGGAACGGCCGCTTGGTGCGGTCGAGCAGGTCGGCGGTGAGCTTCTGGAACTCGCTACGGGTGAGCTTCTCCTCGAAGTGCAGCGGACCGGTCTCACTCAGCGTGATGTACGGCAGGTGCACGGTCGTCTCCGACGACGACGAGAGCTCGATCTTCGCCTTCTCCGCCGCTTCCTGGAGGCGCTGGCGGGCGATCTTGTCCGCGCCGAGGTCGGTCCCGTGGGCGTTCTTGAACTTCGCGATCATCCAGTCGACGATCTTGGCGTCCCAGTCGTCACCACCGAGGTGGTTGTCGCCGCTGGTGGCCTTGACCTCGACGACACCGTCGCCGATCTCGAGCAGCGACACGTCGAACGTGCCACCCCCGAGGTCGAACACCAAGATGGTCTGGTCGGACTCCTTGTCGAGCCCGTACGCCAGCGCTGCCGCGGTCGGCTCGTTGACGATGCGCTGGACGTTGAGACCGGCGATCTCCCCGGCCTCCTTGGTGGCCTGGCGCTGGGCATCGCTGAAGTACGCCGGCACGGTGATCACCGCGTCGGTCACGGACTCGCCGAGGTAGGACTCGGCGTCGCGCTTGAGCTTCTGCAGGATGAACGCGGAGATCTGCTGCGCCGTGAACGACTTGTCGTCGATCTTCTGGTTCCAGTCGGTGCCCATCTGCCGCTTGACGGAACGGATGGTGCGGTCCACGTTGGTGACGGCCTGCCGCTTGGCGACCTCACCGACCAGCACCTCGCCGTTCTTGGCGAAGGCGACGACGGAGGGGGTGGTGCGAGCACCCTCGGCGTTCGCGATGACGGTGGGATCCCCACCCTCCAGGACGGCTACGACGGAGTTCGTCGTACCCAGGTCGATTCCGACCGCACGAGCCATGGTGGTCTTACCTTTCACTGAGCTGTAGGGGTGCTTGAGTCTTCCGGACTCAAGTTTTACCGGACTGCGGCCCGATCTCCAAAAGTTGAGTCGAGCGCACGCAAGTCACTACCGGTTACAACGCCTGACCTGGCGATTTCTTCCCGCACCGGCGAGGAATTTTGCTCCCTACTTCGACCGGCCGCCTCGTGCCTCGGACTAGTCAGCCACGCCGCCGGCCGACTCGCCCTTGGTGCTGATCACCCGGGACAGCAAGTCACGCAGAACCTCGTCGGCGGCCTCGCCGAGCCGGTCCACGACCCGGGCCTGGACGCCCGCGGCGGCGAACCGGGCCTGGGACCACCGCTGCTCGCCCTCGGGGGTGAGGCGCAGCGCGTAGGAGCGGCGATCCGTGGTGCTGCGCTCGCGCCGGACCAGGCCGACCCGTTCGAGCTCCTCGACGAACAGCAGCGCCGCGGGCGGGCTGACGCCCAAGGACAGCGCGAGATGGTTCTGGGTGCACGGCTGGTCACGTGCGATGGTGGCCAGCACGCCGAAGTCACGCGGGTCGAGTTCCAATGGCGCCAGCGCCTCTACCGCCCAGCCCCGCACCAGCCGGTGCGCCTGCGCGACCAGGAAGCCGGCGTACCGTGCGAGCACGTCCACGCTGAGCCAGCCCTCGTCGCCGAGCAGGGTCAGCAACGCAGCCTTGAGCTCGTCTCGCTCGGCCCCGGTCAGCGCGTCGGTGAAGAGCCGCTCACCGCGATCGAGGTCGTGACGGAGCCCGGTCAGCGCCGTGTGACCGTCAACAGTCAGGCGCAGGGCGTAGGACCGTCGATCCTCGGGGTTGCGCTCTCGGACCACCCAGCCGCGCTGCTCGAGGCTGTCGACGAGCTTGACCATGATCGTCGGGTTGACGTGAGTGAGATCTGCCAGCTGCCGCTGTGACAGGGGGCCGCGCTCGTCCAGGACGGCCAGCAGCGCGACATCGCGTACCGGGGTCTCCCGACCGATGCAGGTCTGGGCATCCAGCGCTGCCTTGGCGTACGCGCGTCGTAGCAGGAAGCCGGTCAGCTGCGGGAGGCCGGAGCGCGGCGAACGCGAGCTCATCGGTCCACCTCCGCTCAGTTCTGGTCCCTGACAGCGTCTATACCCCGAACGGCTCAGGGTTTCCCCTGATCTTTACAAGGACTTTACCAAGTTGATGGTTAATCAGGTTGACGATTCAGCACGAGGTTCCTAACCTCGGCGATGAACCAAGGGGAAGGGGACTGTCATGCACATGAAGGTTGCTGGAGTGTTCACCGGGCGGATCACGAAATGGGTCACCGTCGTCTTCTGGGTGGCGGTGATCGCGATCACCGGACCGTTGGCCGGAAAGCTCACCGGAATCGAGGACAACGAGACCTCCTCGTGGCTCCCGGCGAGCGCGGAGTCGACCCAGGCCCTGAAGCTCCAGGAACGGTTCCAGGACACCGACGTCCTCCCTGCGATCATCGTCTACGAGCGTCCCGGTGGCGTGACGGCCGCCGATCAAGCCTTGGCCGCCGAGCAGGCAGCCCGGGTCCAGGACATCCAGTACGTCGTGAGCAACCAGGTCGTGGGGCCGATCAAGTCCCAGGACGGCCAGGCGCTGTCGACCATCGTGCCGGTCACGATCGGCGTGGCCGGCTGGGACGCCCTGGCCGACGTGATCCCCGAAATGCGTGACGAGGTCGGGACGGGCCAGGGCGGCCTGAGCATCGCCGTGACCGGTCCTGCCGGCGTCAACGGAGACTTCGCCACCGCGTTCGCCGGGATCGACGGACGCCTGTTGATCGCTGCTGGACTCGTCGTGATCGTGCTGCTGCTGCTCACCTACCGCAGCCCGGTGCTGTGGATCTTCCCCCTTGTCTCCGCCGGCGTGGCTCTCACCGCCGCGCAAGGCATCATCTATCTGTTCGCCAAGGGCGACGTCATCACGGTGAACGCCCAGAGCACAGGCATCTTGGCGGTGCTCGTCTTCGGTGCCGGCACGGACTACGCGCTGCTGCTGGTGGCTCGCTACCGGGAAGAGCTGCGTCGCCACGAGGACCGCCACGAAGCGATGGCCCTGGCGTTGCACCGGGCCGGACCAGCGATCCTCGCCAGTGCGGCGACCGTCGTGATCGGCATGCTGTGCCTCGTCTTCGCCGAGCTCAACTCCACCGCGGGCATGGGGCCGGTGCTCGCGATCGGCATCGGGGTCGGAATGCTCGCGATGCTGACCCTGCTGCCGGCGCTGCTCGTGATCGCCGGTCGCAAGGTGTTCTGGCCGATGACCCCGCACTTCGGGTCCGCTGACCACACTGCCGACGGAATCTGGGCACGTCTGGGCACACGGATCGCGGCCCGGCCGCGGACCGTGTGGCTGGGGACCTGTGTCGTGCTCGGCGCTCTGGCCCTCGGCCTGGTCCAGCTCGACGCCAAGGGCCTGAGCTACGAGGACAGCTTCGTCAACAAGCCGGAGTCGATCACCGGCCAGGAGACCTACGCGCGGCACTTCGACGCCGGTGGAGGGCAGCCGGTCGTCGTGATCAGCACGGCCGACGCCGCCGGTCCGGTCGCCGACGCAATGGCCTCGGTCGACGGGATCGCCGAGGTCAGCGACCCGGTCGTCAAGGGCGGTCTTGCCCTGATCGACGGCACGTTGTCGGTAGGCGCAGACAGCGAGGCGGCGCAGGATATCGTCGGGCAGGTGCGCGACACGGTCCACGGCGTACCCGGTGCTGATGCCCGGGTCGGCGGAGACAGCGCGATCCTGACCGACACGCTCGACGCGGCGGATGCCGACAACCGGCTGATAATCCCGATCGTGCTCGGCGTGGTGCTGCTCATCCTGGCCCTGCTGCTGCGCGCGCTGGTTGCACCGCTGATCCTGCTTGCGACCGTGGTGCTGAGCTACCTGGCGGCGCTGGGCGTGAGCGCAGTCGTCTTCAAGCAGGTGTTCGGGTTCGGAGGCGCCGACGCGGGATTCCCGCTCTTCGTGTTCGTCTTCCTTGTGGCGCTGGGCATCGACTACAACATCTTCTTGATGACCCGGGTCCGCGAGGAGGCGCTGAAGTACGGCACTCGACGCGGAGCCCTGATCGGACTGTCGTCGACCGGTGGCGTCATCACCTCGGCGGGCTTGGTGCTGGCCGGGACGTTCGCAGCCCTCGGCACGATCCCGATGGTGTTCCTGGCCGAGCTCGGCTTCGCCGTGGCATTCGGCGTGTTGCTCGACACGCTGATCGTGCGCTCGATCCTGGTCACCGCACTGAACCTCGACATCGGCAGGTACGTCTGGTGGCCCAGTGGCCTGGCGAAGAAGCCCGATGACGAGTCCTCGGCGATGGCGGAGGGAGACCAGGTGCTGGTTTCCCAGTGAGACAGGCCGGGGCGGCCGGAACCAGAGCAGCTGGGTCCGGCCGCCCGGAACCTGACCGACGAGTTCTGTCCGCCCCCGCGGTCATACTCGAAAGACCGACCGGCCGGTGACGAGCCAGCCGCCTCAGAGCAGGAGAACATCGTGGAGCGTTTGGCCCGCCTGGTGATGCATCACCGGCGCATCGTGAGTGCAATCTGGGTGGTGCTCTTCGCCGCCGGCGTCGTCGCCGCGGGGCAGCTGAGCGACCGGCTGACGGTGGACTTCTCGCTGCCCGGCCAGCCGGGCGACACCGCCGAGAACGAGATGATCGACACCTACGGCACCAGCTCTTTCGATACCTTCGTCGCGGTTGTCACGGTGCCCGAGGGCCAGACCGTCCAGGACAACGCGGACGCGATCAGCGGGGTGTTCAAGGCCACGGCTGGTGCGTCTGATCCGACCCGACTGGTCGACTACGCGAGCACCGGCGACGCGGGCTTCATCTCCGACGACGGCCGGACCACGTTCGCGATGATCCAGGGACCCTTCCCCGACTCGTTCGGTGGGGGCATCGAGATCAAGCTGGAGCCGGCGCTGGAGAAGGCGGCGAAGGCGGCCGGGTTCGAGAGCGGCCTGACGTCCTACGGACTGCTGTCCGCGGGTGGCGACAGTGCGGGACCGAGCGTGCTGGTCGAGACCCTGCTGGGGGCGGCGGGCGCCTTGCTGGTGCTGCTGTTCGTCTTCGCCTCGTTCCTCGCCTTGCTACCGCTGCTGATCGCGGCGGTGTCCATCCTGACGACGTTCCTGCTGGTCCTCGGACTCACGACGTTCAGTGACGTGAGCTTCGTGGTCCAGTTCCTGATCTCGTTGATCGGCCTCGGTGTGGCGATCGACTACTCGCTGCTGCTCGTGTCCCGATGGCGTGAGGAACGCGAGCACGGCCGAAGCAACGAAGAGGCTGTCATCGTCGCCATGAAGACGGCCGGTCATGCCGTGTTCGCCTCCGGCGTCACCGTGGCGATCAGTCTGGTCGCCCTGATCGTGGTGCCGGTGCCGTTCCTGCGCAGCATGGGTGTCGGCGGGATGCTGATCCCGCTGGTCAGCGTCGCGGTCGTGCTGACGCTGTTGCCGGCTCTGCTCTCCAGCTTCGGCCCTCGGGTCGACTGGCCGAAGATCCGCCACGAGGGCAAGGCCTCGCGAGCCTGGACGGCGTGGGCACGGGGGATCGTGCGGCACCGGTTCATCGCGGCCGCGGTCGCGCTCGCGCTGCTGGCTCTGCTGGTCGCGCCGGTCTTCAGCCTCAAGATCGGCCAGTCCAACATTGCGTCACTGGCCCGAAGCGGGCCGGCGTACAACACCTTGGCGAAACTGACCGACAGCGGGATCGGTAACGGCGTGCTGACACCGGTCGAGGTCCTCGTGCCGACGGCTGACGCGCCGGCTGTGGCGAAGGCCACCGCGCAGGTCGACGGTGTCCAGGCCGCTGTGGTCGGCGGCACGAAGGGCAACCAGGCGATCGTCGACGTCCTCCCCACCGATGAGACGGTGGACAGCTCGGCCAACGCTGTGGTTGACGGGATCCGCTCGGCGGCCGAGGGTGCGACGAGCGGGGAGGTCGGGGTGACCGGCGCCGGAGCGACCGTGCAGGACTACTTCAGTGCCGTCTATGACCGCTTCCCGTACGTACTCGCGCTGATTGCGCTGATCACGTTCGTGCTGCTGGTCCGGACCTTCCGATCGGTGCTGCTCCCGATCAAGGCGGTGCTGCTCAACCTGATCTCGATGGCCGCGGTGTTCGGCTCGGTCGTGTTCTTCTGGCAGATGGGGCACGGTTCGGAGGCACTCTTCAACGTCTCATCGACCGGAGCGATCACGTTCTGGCTGCCGGTGATCATCTTCGCGTTC
This sequence comes from Propionibacteriales bacterium, assembly GCA_038259225.1. GTDB lineage: Bacteria > Actinomycetota > Actinomycetes > Propionibacteriales > Nocardioidaceae > JANLYC01. Next base: position 24,930 of record JBBSPA010000036.1, on the reverse strand, counting down.
TTGTTCGGGCTGTCGATGGACTATGAGGTCTTCATCCTGGCCCGGATGCGCGAGGAGTTCGACGACACCGGGAGCACGGCGGCGGCCGTGACCACGGGCCTTGGTCGGACCGGGCGGCTGGTGACGTCGGCGGCGCTGATCTTGTTCTTCGCGTTCGCGGCGTTGGCCTCGGCACCCGGTACCGACATCAAGGTGCTCGGCACCGCGCTGGGGGTCGGCATCCTGATCGACGCGACGATCGTGCGCGCTCTGCTCGTGCCGGCGCTGGTCAGCGTGCTCGGCCGCTGGAACTGGTGGCTGCCGGGCTGGATGGCCAAGGTCCTCCTCGTCGAACCTTCTCCGCTGGCGCCCAAGGGCTCTGACCAGCCGCCGACGTCCACGCCCGACCGGGTCCTGGTCGACTGACCCCGCCGAGGCAGGGATCTAGGCGATCCGGCGGCCGTCCTTGTACGTCGCCTGGACGAGGGGGACGCCGGGTCGGTAGGCCAGGTGCACGTACGACGGAGCGGCCAGCACGGTCAGGTCGGCCTTCGCGCCGGGCCTCAGCACGCCCACGTCGTCGCGCCGCAGCGCCTTCGCACCGCCCGCGGTGCCCGCCCATACCGCCTCGGCCGGACTCATCCGCATCTCGCGGACGGCCAGGGCGAGGCACAACGGCATCGACGAGGTGAAGCACGAACCGGGGTTGCAGTCGGTGGCAAGTGCCACGGTGACACCGGCATCGATCAGGGCCCGCGCATCCGGGTAGGGCGACCGGGTGGAGAACTCCACGCCCGGCAGCAGCGTCGCCACGACACCGGCCGCGGCGAGGTTGGCGCGGTCGGCAGAAGAGGCGAAGGTGCAGTGGTCGGCTGAGGCGGCACCGACCTCGCAGGCCACCTCGATCCCCGGACCCGGGCCGAGCTGGTTGGCGTGGATGCGCGGCAGCAGCCCGGCAGTCGCGCCGGCGCGCAGGATCGTCCGGGCCTGGTCGCCGTCGAAGGCACCTCGCTCACAGAACACGTCGATCCACCGGGCGTGTGGTGCCGCCGCCTCGAGCATCGGTCCGGTGACCAGGTCGACGTACGCCGCAACATCGTCGGCGTACTCGCGCGGGACCACGTGCGCCCCGAGGAACGTCGTCTCCGCGGTGAGCTGCCGCGCGATCGTGAGGCTGCGGGCCTCGTCGTGGGGCGTCAGTCCGTAGCCGGACTTGATCTCGACGGTGGTGGTGCCCTGACGAGCCATCTCCGCGACCAAGCGGGCGAGGTTCGCGGCCAACGCCTCGTCAGTGGCGGCCCGAGTGGCCTGCACGGTGGTCGCGATTCCGCCGGCAGAGTACGGGCGACCCTCCATCCGCGCCGCGAACTCCGCCGAGCGGTCCCCGGCGAAGACCAGGTGGGAGTGGCTGTCGACGAATCCTGGCAGCACGGCCGCCGCATCGAGATCGATCCGGTCGTCAGCAGCCGGCGCCTGCCCTGACGCTCCGACCCAGACCACACGGTCGCCCTCGACCACCACGGTCGCGTCGTGCAGCAGACCCAGCACACCGCCATGTGCGGGGTCGTTCGTGACGAGCTCGCCGATCCGGGATAGCGCCAGGCTGGTCGTCATGGCTGCTCCAGCAGGGAGGTGATCACACGGTCCAGCCGGGCACCGACGTCGCCGGGATCCAGTTCGATCCGCCGCCCACTGGCGACGACATGCAGGACGTCGGCTGCGGACGCCGCGAAGACCGCCGTCTCCTCCGTTGTCCCGGCACCTGCGGTTCGCGGGCTCCGCAGGTCGAGCGTGACGAGATCAGCCCAGTTCCCGGCCGTGATCTGCCCGGCATCGTCGAGGCCGAGAGAAGCGTGACCGGCCTGCGTGGCTGCGCCCAGCAGCTCGGCGGCGGTCAGGTGACCGCGCTGCTGGGTGGCCAGCCTGGCGTCGAGCTCGACCGCACGCATCTCCTCGAACAGGTCGATGACGGCGTGGCTGTCCGAGCCCAGTGTCAGCCGCGCTCCAGCCTGTGCCAGGTCCGGAGCCGGTCCGATCCCATCCGCGAGATCCCGCTCGGTCGTCGGACACAGGCATGCAAAGCTGCGCGCGGCTGCGAGCACGGCCAGATCGTCAGCGGAAAGGTGTGTGGCGTGCACTGCGGACAGCCGGGCGGTCACGGCACCGTGCTCGGCGAGCAACATCGCCGGAGTGAGGCCGTACGCCGCGACGCAGCCCTGGTTCTCGGCGACCTGCTCGGACAGGTGAACGTGCAGCGGAGCGTCCGGAAGCGTCCGGACCACCGTCGACAGGTCGTCACGCGGGACGGCACGCACCGAGTGGATCGCCGTCCCGACGGTCACGTCGTCCGGCTTCGTGTCGGGATGCGAGGCGAGGTCACCGACCCGCTGCGCCCAGGCCTCGGCGGTACCGTCGGAGAAGCGTCGCTGCACTCCGTCGGGAGGAGCACCGAATCCGGACGAGAGGTAGCAGGCATCCAGCAGGGTGATCCGCAGCCCGGCGTCGCGGGCCGCAGCGACCATCGCCAGACCCATTGCGTTCGGCTCCTCGTACGGCGCGCCGCCGGCCGCGTGGTGCAGGTAGTGGAACTCACCGACCGCCGTGATCCCGGTCGACACCATCTCCTCGTACGCCGCCCGCGCCAGCTCGTAGGCATGATCCGGGTCGAGCCGCTCCGCGATCCCGTACATCGTGTCGCGCCAGGTCCAGAACGACCCGCGCTCGAGTTGCGTTCGACCGCGAAGTGCGCGGTGGAAGGCGTGGCTGTGGCAGTTCGCGAGGCCGGGAATCGTCAACCCTGCAAGGCGAAACGCCTCAGCCGGGGCCGGGACGCCCTCCGTCACTCTGGCGATCTTGGTGCCTGTGACGTCGACGAGCACTCCCTCGACGATCCGCCGCGGGCCGAGCCAGGCATGCTCACACCAGTACGCCGTCATGCGGTCAGCTCGGTCAGCACGGTGACGAGAGCGTCGACGCCGGCCAGGCAGTCCGCTGTCTCGGCATGCTCCTCCGGTGAGTGCGAGATGCCGGTGGGGTTGCGCACGAACAGCATCGCCGAGGGGATCCCCGCGAGCTGGAGGATCCCGGCGTCATGCCCTGCGCCGGTAGGGATGACCGGGACACCGCCGAGCAGCGCGGACAGCCGACCCGCCCAGTCCGTGTCGAAGTTCACCGTTGGGACCGCCGATTCCGCCGTGACCTCGACGGTGGTGCCGTCGCGCTCGGCGCGCTCGGATGCCTGCCGCGCGATGGCCGACACGAGTGCGTCGACAGCCTCGGCGTCGGCCCCGCGGGCATCCAGCCAGGCCGAGACGTGCGACGGGATCGCGTTGGTCACGTTGGGCTCGACGATGAGCCGGGCAAAGGTCGCGCGCGCGTCGGCGAGCCGAGCCTGCTTGTTGGCCGCCAGCACGGTCATCGCGTAGGTCAGCATCGGATCACGCCGATCTGCCATCGCGGTGGCGCCGGCATGGTTGGGCTCGCCGCCGAAGTCGAAGCGCCAACGTCCGTGTGCCCAGCTCTCCGACGCCACGGCGACCGCGGCCTCGCGGTGAACCAGGTCGCGACCCTGTTCGACGTGCAGCTCGACGAACAGGTCCACGTCGTCCAGCCAGGACGACCTGCCGAGCTCGGGTTCGACCCCGGCCGCCGACATCGCATCCAGCAACGTGATCCCGTCGGCGTCACGCAACGCCCCCGCCTGGTCAGCCGTCATCGCACCGGTCGCGAGCCGCGACCCCAGGCAGGCGACCCCGAAGCGCGAACCCTCCTCCTCCACGAACATCGCGACGCCGATCGGGCGAGAGGGCTGCACCCCGGCGTCGCGCAGCCGGTCGATGGCCGCGAGGGAGGAGACGACACCGAGCGGGCCGTCGAAGGCGCCGCCGAGATCGACGGAGTCCAGATGCGAGCCGACCAGGATCCCCTTGCCTGCGTCTGATCGGGTCACGACGTCCGGGGCGGGCCGCCACCAGGCGACGGCGTTGCCCTGACCGTCGTACTGCACCTCGAGACCCCGCTGCCCGCACTGTTCGGCGAACCAGTCGGCGCACTCGCGCTCGGCGGACGCGAACGGCGAGCGGACGTAGCCGCCGGTGCGGGCGTCGCGGCCGATCGGCTCCAGGTCGCGCCACATCTGCTCGAAGGTCACCGTTGCACTATCTCAGCCGGCTGCGGTGCACGGTCAGGCCCGGCTGGTGATCCTGTCTGACATGGCAGACCGCCGCCAGGGGTATGGAATCCTGCCGGAGACGAAGGGAGCAGATGTGGAGTTCCAGGACGTGGTCGACCGGCGCCGGATGGTGCGCAACTACTCCGACGAGCCGGTGGATCCTGCCGTGGTCGAGCGAATCCTGCAGAACGCGCTGCATGCGCCGAGTGCGGGCTTCAGCCAGGGCTGGGGCTTTCTGCTGCTCGACGCGCGTGCCGACATCGAGCGGTTCTGGGCGTGCACGACCGCCCCGGACGAGCCCCCCGACAGCTGGCTGGCCGGGATGCGCCGGGCGCCAGTGATCGTGGTGGCACTGTCGTGCAAGGACGTCTACCTCGACCGCTACGCCGCCGCGGACAAAGGGTGGACCGACCGAGACGAGTCGCGGTGGTCCGTGCCCTACTGGGACATCGACACCGGGATGGCCACCTTGCTCATGCTCCAGACCGTGACCGACGAAGGACTCGGCGGCTGCTTCTTCGGGGTGCCCGGTGAGTACTGGGAGTCGTTCCGCTCCGGCTTCGGCGTCCCGCCGGAGTACACCCCGATCGGCGCCCTGACCATCGGCCACCGTGCTCCGGACACGAAGTCGCCGTCGTTGAGGAGAGGCCGCAAACCGGTCGCCGACGTGGTTCATCGCGGCGCCTGGTAGCCGGCGGTCACGTCAGGTCGTTGCCGACAGCGCGAGAGGAGGACGTGACCAGCCACGGGGGCCTGGCTCGATCGAGGACTCCACCTGCGCCGCCAGGGCGTAGAGCACGTGGTCCTGACCGGGCTTGCCCGCCAGCATCGTCCCGATCGGGAGGCCGGCGTCCGACCAGCCGGTCGGCAATGACACCGCGGGCATTCCCGTCACGTTCCAGGCCGCGGTAAACGGCGTGAAGGCCTTCTGGTTCTCGAAGTCCTGCGCCGGATCGTCATCATCGCGAATCGACCCCACCGGCGCCGGGAGCTGACCGAGCGTCGGGGTGAGCACGACGTCGTAGGGGGCCAACGCTCCCAGCACCCCGGCGGCCGCCTGACGCATCCGGACCAGAGCGCCGGAGAACTCCGGCCCACTGACCCTGGCGCCACGCTCGCGCAGCCACCGGGTCAACGGGCGCAGCAAGCCCTCCTGATGGTCCGGCAGCGGCCACGACGCGGTCATCACCGACCACACCACTTCGAAGACCGGCACGATGTCCGGGCTGAACGGCATCGGCACCTCGATCAGCTGATGTCCCAACCCGGCAAGCCGTTCAGCCATCGCCTCGTAGGCCGCCAGGACGTCCGGGTGGACCTGGACGCCGGCAATCATCGGACTGCTGAACCGCGCGACCATCAGCCGCCCGGGGCCGCGCTCACACCACCCCAGATAGCTCGCCCCGTCCCACGGACCCGCCGCCCAGGTCGAATCCGTGACCGAAGGTCCCGCCATCACGTCGAGGAACGCCGCGCTGTCACGCACCGTCGTGGCCAGCGGTCCCGAGGTCGAGAGCCCGGTGACATCGGCGTACAGCGGCGCCGGACTGATCCGACCCCGACTCGGCTTGAAGCCGACGAGGCCGGTGACGCTGGCCGGGATCCTGATCGAGCCGCCGCCGTCCGAGCCGTGCGCCACGGGCAGCAGGCCACTCGACACGGCCGCTGCCGCCCCACCCGACGAGCCACCCGCGCTGCGGCTGAGGTCGTACGGCGTCCTGGCCGGCGGCGCGACATCGGGCTCGGTGTAGCAGGGAGCGCCGAACTCGGGCGCGTTCGTCTTGCCGAGGCTGATCATCCCGGCCGCCTCGATCCGGCGTACGACCTCGTCGGAGAAACCCGGCACATGGCCGCGCATCGCAGCCGATCCGAACGTCGTCTCGATCCCCTGGGTCGCGGACAGGTCCTTGATCGCGGTAGGAACACCGTCCAGCAGCGAGGTGGGGTTGCCTTCCGCGATCCGTCGACCGGACAGCTCGGCCTGCTCGCGTGCTCGGTCGGTGGTCAGTCGTACGAACGCACCGACCGTCTGGTCGAGGGCGTCGATGCGCGTCAGGTAGTGCTCGACGGCGTCGATGGGCCGCGCCGTCCCTTCCCGGAACGCGGCTGCCCAGCCGAGCGCGGTCGTCGGGCGTGCACCGTCGATGCTCATCCCGCCACGCTAACGGCCCCCGTCCCCGAGCGCGCTCAGTGCATCGGGATGGGGACGTCGCGTTCGCGAGCGACCTCGTCGGCGCGCTGGTAGCCGGCATCGACGTGCCTGATCACGCCCATCCCTGGGTCGTTCGTCAGGACCCGCGCCGCCTTCTGCGCCGCTAGGTCGGTGCCGTCGACGACGACCACCTGACCGGCATGGATCGACCGTCCGATCCCGACACCGCCACCGTGGTGGATCGATACCCACGTCGCCCCGGACGCCACGTTGACCATCGCGTTCAGCAGCGGCCAGTCGGCGATCGCGTCGGACCCGTCGAGCATCGACTCGGTCTCGCGGTAGGGCGAGGCCACCGAACCGCAGTCCAGGTGGTCCCGCCCGATCGCCAACGGAGCGGCCAGCTCGCCTGACGCCACCATCTCGTTGAACCGCAGCCCGGCCTTGTCCCGCTCTCCGTAACCCAACCAGCAGATCCGCGCAGGCAGCCCTTGGAAGCGCACCTGCTCACCGGCCTTCTTGATCCATCGGTGCAGGTTCTCGTTGTCGGGAAACAGCTCGAGGATCGCCTTGTCGGTCGCTGCGATGTCCTTCGGATCGCCTGACAGGGCTGCCCAGCGGAACGGGCCCTTCCCCTCGCAGAACAGCGGCCGGATGTACGCCGGAACAAAGCCCGGATAGTCGAACGCTCGGTCGAAACCACCCAACCTGGCCTCGGCGCGTAGCGAGTTGCCGTAGTCGAACACCTCGGCGCCGGCGTCCTGGAAACCGACCATCGCCTCGCAGTGCCGAGCCATCGACTCCTGAGCACGCAGCGTGAAGTCGACCGGGTCCTTGTCGCGGAAGGACACCCAGTTCTCGAAGTCGACGCCGACGGGCAGATACATCAACGGGTCGTGGGCCGACGTCTGGTCGGTCACGATGTCGAGCGGAGCACCCATCGCCAGCAGCGTGGGGACCAGCTCGGCCGCGTTGCCGAGGACTCCCACGGACAGTGGCTTACGGGCGTCGCGGGCCTCGGCGGCCAGCTCAAGCGCATGTTCGAGCGACGATGCCTGCACATCGAGGTAGCCGTGGTCGATCCGGCGCTTGATCCGCGAGTCGTCGCACTCGATGCAGATGCAGACGCCGTCGTTCATCGTCACGGCGAGAGGCTGGGCCCCACCCATGCCGCCCAGGCCGGCGGTCAGCGTGATCGTCCCGGCCAGTGTCCCGGCGTACTTCTTTGCGGCGACCGCGGCGAACGTCTCGTAGGTGCCCTGCAGGATCCCCTGTGTGCCGATGTAGATCCACGACCCCGCGGTCATCTGGCCGTACATCGTCAGCCCGAGATGCTCGAGCCGTCGGAACTCCTCCCAGTTCGCCCAGTCGCCCACCAGGTTGGAGTTGGCGATCAGGACACGCGGTGCCCACTCGTGCGTCTGCATGATGCCGACCGGTCGCCCGCTCTGCACCAACAGCGTCTCGTCCACGCGCAGGTCGGTGAGCGAGCCGATGATCGCGTCGTACGACGGCCAGTCGCGCGCGGCCTTGCCGGAGCCGCCGTAGACGACGAGCTCCTCGGGGTGCTCGGCGACCTCGGGGTCGAGGTTGTTCATCAGCATCCGCATCGGTGCCTCGGTCTGCCACGATCGGGCCGTCAGGTCGGTGCCGCGCGCGGCGCGGATGCCGCGGGTCTCACTCATCAGTGGTGTCCTTCCTAGGGTCATCTGGAGGAGTCATTCGGCGGTCGAGTGGTCTGCGGTCGAGTGGTCTGCGGTCGAGTGGTTTATTGAGCCGGTCCGAGCGGCTACGCCGCTCCGGACCGTCCATCGCCGCTCCGGACCGTCCATCACAACAAGGGTGAAGAGAGGGCGGAGTCGGCGGCCGCGATCAGCGCGCCGGAGGCGACCAGCGCCACCGTCGCCTCGATGTCGGGGGCCAGGTGCCGGTCGGGACCCGGACCGGGGACTACGCCGCGCAGCGCGGCGATCACGGCCGCGGTCGCGGGCGACGGCTCCAGCGGCGCACGCAGGTCGAGCCCGCGGGCAGCTGTCAGGATCTCGATCGCCAGCACCCGGGTCAATCCGTCGACGGCACGCCGCAGCTTCCGCGCCGACGACCACCCCATCGAGACGTGGTCCTCCTGCATTGCCGAGGACGGAATCGAGTCGACGCTGGCCGGACTCGCCAGCCGCTTGAGCTCCGAAACGATCGCGGCCTGCGTGTACTGCGCGATCATGTGGCCGCTGTCGACCCCGGGGTCGTCGGCGAGGAAGGGTGGCAGCCCGGCATTACGTGCTGTGTCGAGGAAGCGGTCCGTACGCCGTTCGGCCATGCTCGCAACGTCGGCTAGCGGAATGGCCAGGAAGTCCAGCACGTAGGCGACCGGGGCCCCATGGAAGTTGCCGTTGCTCTCCACCCGACCGTCCTCGAGCACGACCGGGTTGTCGATCGCGGACGCCAGCTCGCGCTCGGCGACGGTGGCCGCGTACTCCACGGTGTCCCGTGCCGCACCCAGGACCTGCGGGGAGCAACGCAGCGAGTAGGCGTCCTGTACGCGGTTGCAGTCAGGGCCTCGGTGGCTCGCCACGACCCCGGAGTCGGCCAGCAGGGCGCGGAGGTTGGCGGCGGAGACCGCCTGTCCCGGGTGCGGGCGGAGCTCTTGCAGATCGGCGGCGAAGACCCGGTCCGTCGCCAGCAGTCCTTCCACGGACATCGCCGCGCCGATGTCAGCTACCTGGAGCAGCCTGCGCAGGTCGTGGATCGCCAGCACCAGCATGCCGAGCATGCCGTCGGTGCCGTTGATCAGCGCCAGGCCCTCCTTGGCGGCAAGCTCGACGGACGTGATGCCTGCGGCGGCCAGCGCGTCGGCGGCCGGGCGGCGTACACCGTCGGCATCCACCACGTCGCCTTCTCCCATCAGCGCCAGCGCGCAGTGGGACAGTGGCGCCAGGTCGCCGGAGCAACCCAGGCTTCCGAACTCGTGGACCACCGGCGTGATCCCCGCGTTGAGCAGCGCGGCCAACGTCTCGGCCGTCTCCGGTCGTACCCCCGTGCGACCTGTCGCCAACGTCGACAGCCGCAGCAGCATCAGGGCTCGCACGACCTCGGTCTCCACCATCGGGCCGGACCCGGCGGCGTGCGACCGGATCAAGGACTTCTGGAGCTGGGTGCGCATCGCCGGCGGGATGTGGCGCGTGGCCAGCGCTCCGAAACCCGTGGAGATGCCGTACGCCGGGGTGGGCGCTGCGGCGAGCTCCTCGACGGCGGAGCGGGCCGCCACCAGCGCCTTCCGAGCCTCGTCGGCGAGCTCGACACGGGCGCCGTCGCGGGCCACAGCCACGACGGCGTCGGGCGCCAACGGCCCGACACCGACGCGAATCAAGCCGTCAGGGGAGGTCATGACGCCATTCCACTCGCGCGACGCCGCCTCCGCCAGAGCCGAGGTCGGCATTCAATCTGAGATCCGAGACTCGGCGCCTAGACTGCGCAAGGTGTCGCCCGCCCAGGTACCCGCCGCCACCCGAGCGCTTCGCGTGCTGAGGTTTCTGGCGACGCAGTCCCAACCAGTCCCTCTGGAGCAGGTGGCGCGCGCCGTCGGTGTGCCGCGGTCCTCGGCGTACCACCTGATCAACGCGATGATCCACGAAGGGTTCGTCACCCACGTCGAGGACGAACACCGTTACGCCCTCGGAGTGGCGGCCTTCGAGGTCGGAAGCGGCTACACCCGTCAGGCCCCGTTGCAGCGGATCGCACAGCGCCCACTCGCCGAGCTCGTCGACGCGCTGGGACAGTCCGGCCACCTGGCGGTGCTGCACGGACGCGACGTCTTCTACGTGCTCGAGGAGCGGGCTGCTCGGCGTCCGGTACTGGTCAGCGACGTCGGGGTCCGGCTGCCGGCCCAGATCACCGCCAGCGGCCGAGCCATCTTGGCCGGGCTGCCCGCGTCGCAGATCCGGGCGCTGTTCCCGGACAAGGACGCATTCGTGTCCCGGCACGGAACGGGACCGACCAGCCCGACCGCTCTGACGTCGCTGCTGGCGCAGACCAGGCAGCGTGGCTACGCCACCGAACGAGACGACGTCACTCCCGGGTTCTCCTCCATCGCTGTTCCGGTCGTCGACCACAGCGGGCACCCGATCGCGGCGGTCGCGGTGACATTCACGTCCGACGATCCGCCTGACCTGACCGAGACCGTGCGACGGACCAAGGCCACCGCGGCCCGGCTGTCCCGCCGGTTGGGAGGCGTGCCTACCGGCTAAGAAATCATGACGTCGTGTGACCAATGTTCCTCTTGGGGGATGACTTTCGTCACAGGAGGACGTAGCCTCCGGTTCGGGACATTGCCTTCGTCACCCACTTATGGAGGACTTCACGTGTCATCTCACATCACCGGTCGACGACGGCTTGCCGTCTCGACCTTGGCGGCCGTCGCCGTGGCCGGGCTCACGCTCAGCGGCGTACCCAACGGCCAAGCCACGACCACCTCGCCCTCGGCGCGGAGCAAGGACGCCTCGCCCGCAGTTGCCGCCGCGGTCGACCGCGAACGCAAGGGCTTCTACGACGCGCGCAACGTGTCCCCTCCCGGATCCGTGGCCGTCGCGACCAAGGCACTGAAGGGCGCACCCGCCGCGCGGGTGTCAGACCTGCGCAAGTCCCTCGGTTCGTCGGCCATCATCGACATCGACCCGCTGACCGGGACGCCGGCCAACCTTTCGGCGCTCGACCGCTACCTGTCCCGGCCCAGTGCTGCCGCGCCTCGCAACGTGGTCATGAACTACCTGCGCCAGCACCTCGCGGACCTCGGTCTGCGCAGCAGCGACCTGAGCAGCTTCCACCTGCGCACGTCTTACGTCGACCCGTTCGGGACCACCCACATGTCCTGGACCCAGTCGGCCCGCGGCATCACGCTCTACGGCAACGGGCTCAAGGCACACGTGACCAAGCGCGGCCAGCTGATTGCCGTTCAGGGGTCCCCCGTCTCCGGCTTGGCCGCCCTGACCTCCGGCATCTCCACCAGCCCGACCCTGTCGGCGGATAGCGCACGCACCGCGTCTGCCAAGGACGTCGGCACCTCGGTGGCGCCCGGTGCGGAGCGCTCCAACCGCTCCGGCACGGCCACGCTTTGGTCCAATGGTGACCGCGCGGCGCCGGTGTGGTTCGTCGACGCGGCCGGCGCCCGACTCGGCTGGTCGACGTACACCCGCTCCGGCGACGGCCTCGACTACGCCCACGTGGTCGACGCTCGCACCGGCCGGGTGCTCTACCGACGCGACCTGGTCAACAGCGAACGCGGCGACGCCAAGGTGTACGACTACTACCCCGGCGCTTCGCGTGGCGGCAAGGCCAAGACCGTCAACTTCGTCAAGCGGAACTGGCTCACCAGGAACGCCACCTGGCTGCACGGACGCAGCGTGTCCGCATGGGCCGACCTCAACGACGACAACCTCGTCCAGCCGCGTGAGCGGACCCCGCTGCCCGGCAACCGCAAGGGCGCGCAGTTCACTCTGCGTCCCTTCCACAGCAACTCGCTGTGCAGCAAGGCGTTCGTGTGCACGTGGAACCCGAACAAGAAGCGTTCCTGGAAGGTGAACAAGCGGGCCGACGTCACCAACGCCTTCTACCTCGCCAACACGTTCCACGACTACCTGGCCAAGAAGCCGATCGGCTTCACCCCGAGGGCCGGCAACTTCGAACGGGCTGACGGCGACCCGGTGCTGCTGAACGCGCTGGACGGCGCTGACACGGCCAACGGCCTGCCCGACGGCAACCACATCGACAACGCCAACATGTCGACGCCGCCCGACGGCACGCCGCCCACGATGCAGATGTACCTGTGGCACGCCCCGCACACGCCGAACTCCGCTGACCCGTTCCTTCCGATGAGCGGCGCGTTCGACGGCAGCATCCTCTACCACGAGTACACCCACGGCCTGTCCAACCGGCTCGTCGTGGATGCCCAGGGCAACTCCACGCTCAACTCGATCCAGGCCGGCTCGATGGGCGAGGCGTGGAGCGACTTCTACGCCATGGACTACCTGGTCGCCAAGGGCTTCCAGCGCGACAGCGTGCGCAAGGACGGCCAGATCCGTGAGGGCAAGTACACCCTGGCGGACAAGGAGCCCTTCCGCACGATGGCGATGGACTGCGACCGGAGGTCGCGCGCGAAGTACTGCACGCGGATCGACGGCACCAAGGGTGGCTACACCTACGGCGACTTCCCCACCATCGGTGGATCGCCCGAGGTGCACTCCAGCGGTGAGGTCTGGGCCCAGACGCTGTGGGACATCCGCGAGAAGTTCGGCCACTCCGTGGCAGTCGCGCTGACCACCCGTGGGATGGAGCTCTCGGCGAACGACCCGACCATGCTCGACATGCGCAACGCGATCATCCAGGCCGACAAGGTCGGCTACAACAGCGCCCACACCAACGGCCTGTGGAGGGTCTTCGCCAACCGCGGCATGGGCTGGTACGCCGGGACCACCGAGGGCGGCGACGTGACGCCGGCCGAGGACTTCCACATCCCGCCGGCACCGGAGCGTGGAGTTGGATCAATGTTCGGCCTGGTCCTCGACCGGAACACCGGTGCTCGCGTCGCGGGTGCCCGGGTCACGATCACCGGACACCCCGGCTACACCGACGTCACGAATGCCAGCGGCATCTACCAGATCGACAACATCAAGCCCGGCCGCTACCAGAAAGTCGTCGTCAAGGGCAACGGCTACGAGGTCGTGGTCAAGAAGGTGCGGGTCGCCGGAGGTGGCAACTTCACTCGCCAAGACTTCAAGACCCGGCGTGACTGGGCCAGCCAGCAGGTCGGTGGCCAGGTCGTCTCCTTCGACGGTCCGGACTACTCCGCGTTCGGCTGTGGTCCCGGTGGCGCGATCGACCTGAGCCAGGGCACTGTCTGGGGCAGCACGACCGGCAACGACAACGGTGACCCGACCGGCACGTTCATCCCGAAGTCGCTGGTCGTGAAGCTGCCGCAGCCGATCGACATCGGTACCGGCGCTGCCGCGAACTCGGCGTTCAAGATCGACCCGACGTCTGGTTGCGGTGACCCGGGCAGCTCCTCGACCGGTGACTTCACCGTCGAGGTGTCGCCGACCGGGGCAACGGGCTCCTACGTCACGGTCGTCGACATCAACGGTCAGAGCAACTGGCTGCCGCGCTTCGAGTACACCAACCTGCCCTCCAGCCAGGCGGTGCCAGGCGTGCAGTACGTGCGGCTCACGCTGCGCAGCCCGCAGGTGCCGGACTTCGCGACGAACTGCCCCAACGGACCGTTCGGCGGGTGCACGTTCACCGACTTCACGGAGATCGAGGTGTTCGGAACCCCGTAGAGTCGATCGGCAATGCCGTCCTGAGCGGATCAGGAGCAACAAAGGTGGGCTGTCCCGTGTCACGCGGGACAGCCCACCTTTGTAGGTCCCCTGCATGTCCCCCGCATGTCCCCCGCATGTCCCCTGCAGGTCCCCTCGTCGCCAACCTCGCTGGGTTGACAGGTTCGCAGATCCGGTTGCGCGGTCATGCGCAGCGACGAGAGGGTGGGCCGATGGGACCTCAAGAGTACGAGCAGCGGATCGTCAAGACCTGGGACTTCGAGGACCCTGCCGCCTCGTACGACGCCTTCGCCTCCGCCGTGGAATCGACCGACGTGACTCCGGCCGAGAGTCTTGTGCTGCGGACCCAGCAAGCGCGGGCGCTCGGACTCCAACGGCGTACCGAGCAGGCCGACGGCCTCCTGGACGCCGTGGCCACCGACCTGGAGGCAGCCAGCAGCGAACTCTCAGAGGGCGAGACTCACCACGTCCGAGCGCGACTCGAGATCGAGCGAGGGCGAGTGCTCAACTCCGGTGGTCGTGCCGTTGACGCGCGCCCGCACTTCGAGGCCGCCTACGACGCGGCGAACCTGGCCGGGCTCGAGGGGCTCGCCGTCGACGCACTGCACATGAGCGCCATCGCCGCCGGCACGATCGAGGGCCCGTCCGCGGCGGCGGCACTCGACGCCCGGGCCATCGCGGTTGCCGAGCAATCCATCGACCCGGCCGCGCGGCGTTGGCTCGGCGCCTTGCTGCACAACCTCGGGTGGGACCGTCACGACGCGGGAGCCTTCGCGGAGGCGCTGGAGATCTTCCGCCGCGCGCTGGAGGCTCGGCTCGAGGAAGGCTCGCGGCGCGAGATCGAGATCGCCCGGTGGTGCGTAGGGCGGTGCCTGCGCTCGTTGGAGCGCTACAGCGAGGCGCTGGAGATCCAGGAGACGCTGGCAGAGTCGGCCAGCGGGTCCGAGGACGGCTACGTGTACGAAGAGATCGGTGAGAACCTGTTGGCGCTGGGTCGCGGTGAGGAGGCGGCGACGTACTTCTCTCGGGCCCATGAGCTGCTCTCCGACGACGACTGGCTGGCCGACAACGAGAGCGAACGTCTCGAACGCCTGCTCTTCCTCTCCGACGACTGACCCTCGCCCTTGTTGAGTGAGCACCAGGTACAGGTTCAGTGAGCACCAGGTACAGGTTGAGTGAGCACGTGATGTGCCGTCCTGCGCTGTCCGGACCCGCGGCTAGGATCGGCGCCACGTCCAGGCGCGCCCACGTCACGGCCAGGCTGCTACTAGTCTCACCTCAGGTCGGAGCGCAGACAGCGAGGAGACTTCATGCAGGTGCTAGCCGTCGTGGTGTCGCTGGTCATCACCCTCGTCGCGATCGCGCTGTTCGCCAAGGCCATCTCCACGATCGTTGCCGTTGTCCGTACCGGCCAACCAACAGTCGGGCGCAGCAACCGTAAGGGCGCCCGATGGGCCACCATGCTCAAGGAGACGCTCGGCCACACCCGGATGCTCCAGTGGAGCCACGTCGGGATCATGCATTGGTTCGTCTTCGTCGGCTTCGGCTTCTTGTTCTTCACCCTCGTGACGGCGTTCGGCCAGCTCTTCGACGCGGAGTTCGCGTTGCCACTGATCGGCCACTGGGTTGTCTTCACCTGGGCTACCGACGTGATCACCTGGCTGATGCTCGTGTCGATCCTCGGGCTGATCACGATCCGGCTCACGCATCTCCCGAGCGGCAAGCTCGGCCGCTACAGCCGGTTCTCGGGCTCGACGATGTGGCAGGCGTACTTCGTCGAGGCGGTCATCCTCGGGATCGGGCTGTGCATCCTGACCTTGCGGGGCGCGGAGTACGCCCTGGACGATCTGGACGGCGGCGCCTCGCGGGTGCAGTACCCGTTGACGTTCTTCATCGGTGAGGCGTTCAGCGGCATGAGCGTCGGAGCCCTGGAGAACCTCGTCTACCTGGTGGCGATGCTCAAGATCGTCATCTCGTTCACGTGGATGATCGTGCTCTCGCTGAACACCACGATGGGTGTGGCCTGGCACCGGTTCACGGCGTGGCCGAACATCTGGTTCAAGCGCGAGTCCTCCGGCCGGCCCGCGCTGGGCGCTCTGCAACCGATGATGGCCGGCGGCAAGCCGATCGACTTCGAGAACATCGACGAGCTCGACGAGGACACCGCCTTCGGCGTCGGCAAGGTCGAGGACTTCACCTGGAAGGGCATGCTCGACTTCACCTCCTGCACCGAGTGTGGCCGCTGCCAATCGCAATGCCCGGCGTGGAACACCGAAAAGCCACTGTCCCCGAAGCTGCTGGTGATGGGGCTGCGTGATCACGCGTATGCCAAGGCGCCGTACGTGCTGGCTGACGGATCGGCCCGCGAGCCCATCGGTGACGCGGTGGGTGACACGGTCGTCAAGGAAGCCGAGCGGCCACTGATCGGGAACTCCGAGGCGTACGGCGTCATCGATCCCGACGTGCTGTGGTCGTGCACGTCGTGCGGCGCCTGCGTGCAGCAGTGCCCGGTGGACATCGAGCACGTCGACCACATCATGGACATGCGCCGCTACCAGGTGCTGGTGGAGTCGAACTTCCCGAGTGAGCTCAACCAGCTCTACAAAGGCCTTGAGAGCAAGGGCAACCCATGGAACATGGCGCCCAACGCCCGGATGGACTGGGCCAAGGGCCTGCCCTTCGAGGTCAGGCAGATCGGCGCCGACCTGGACGACCTGGGCGAGGTCGAATGGCTGTTCTGGGTCGGCTGCGCCGGCGCCTACGAGGACCGGGCCAAGAAGACCACGCGAGCGGTGGCCGAGCTGCTGTACGAGGCCGAGGTGTCGTTCGCCGTACTCGGTGACGGCGAGACCTGTAGCGGTGATCCTGCCCGGCGGTCAGGCAACGAGTTCGTCTTCCAACAGCTCGCGATGCAGAACGCCGAGGTGCTCAAGGAGGCGAAGGCCACCAAGGTCGTCGCGACGTGCGCTCATTGCTTCAACACGTTGAAGAACGAGTACCGCCAGTTCGGGCTCGAGCTCGAGGTAGTCCACCACACCCAGCTGCTCAATCGGCTGGTCCGCGATGGCCGACTCACACCGGTCGCGCCGGTGACAGGCGGTGTCGACCAGCGGACCATCACCTACCACGACCCGTGCTTCCTGGGTCGCCACAACCAGGTCTACGAGCCTCCACGAGAACTGCTCTCGATCATCCCCGGCGCCCGCTTCACCGAGATGCCGCGCAACAACGAGCGGTCGTTCTGCTGTGGCGCCGGTGGTGCCCGGATGTGGATGGAGGAGAAGCTCGGTGAGCGGATCAACCTGAACCGAACCCGCGAGGCCGTGGCGACGGGCGCGGATCAGATCGCGGTCGGATGCCCGTTCTGCCGGGTGATGCTGTCCGACGGGCTTACGTCGTTGCAAGCCGACGGCCGGGCGCGCGACGAGGTCGAGGTGCTCGATGTCGCGCAGATGCTGCTCGCCTCGGTCCAACGCACGAACGGCACGACGCCGCCGGGAGATCCTGACGTCGCGGCCGAGACCCCCGCATCCTCCGACGAGACCGACCCACGCGACGGCGTCACCGGCCCCTGACCGGAGCGCTCTCACCGCTCGGCTCCCGGGTTGCTCACCGGTACGCCGGTAGGGGTTTGCCTAGTCATCTATGCAGGTGGCTTGTGAACTAGGCAAACCCGCCTGGCTCAGTGAGGGTTTGCCTTGCTCACCAACGCCAGAGACCCGCGGTATGCCGGCTTGACGCCATAGGAACACATCACGGTGTCAGAGTGTGTTGCTACGGTGTCACTACGCATCACCACGCCCTCCTTACGAGCGTCCACGCGTCAGCAATCGAGACCTCATGACAAAATTCGAGGCCTCTGAGCAGGGCTTTCACCCAGACTTTCACTATGGTGTTGACGTGACACCGTAGTGGTGTCATAGTTCAACGCATGGACATCACCCAGTTCGTGGAAGCGCTCCGCCGAGACCTCTCGCACGCCGCAGAGGCCGGCTCGAGCGAGATCCGCGATGCCGCCGAGCGCCTCGTCCTGGCCCTCGACCCAGCAGTCCGGCTCACGCTGATGGACGCGCTGTCAGAGGCAGCGTCAGAGATCACCAACGAGCTAGACGGCACTGAAGTCGAGGTCCGGCTGAAGGGCCGTGAGCCGATCTTCGTCGTAACGCGCCATGGGCCGTCGCCGGCGCCCGAACCGCCGCTTCCGCCCGAGCCGCCACGCGGCCCCGAGGCCGGCGACGACTTCGACGGTGAGGACGCGGTCGCGAGGATCACTCTTCGACTACCGGAGTCGTTGAAGGCCCGAGCAGAGGAACTGGCAGCAAGCCGCGGTCAGTCCCTCAACACCTGGCTGGTCAACGCCGCGCGAATGGCCACCTCCCCCGACTTCAACCTCAACATCTCCTCCGCCGGGATCAGCATGGGCTTGGGCCCAGGCGCTCCGGGGCGGAACCGCACGTCCAACCGCCGCATCCAGGGATGGGTGCGATGAACCAGGAGGCCACCATGCACACGTTCGCAACCCCTGAGCCGATCACCCTGCACGTCGAGCTCGGAGCCGGAGAGTGCCAAGTCCGGGCCGAACAAACCGACACCACGACGGTCGAGCTCGTCGCCACCCACGGCGACAGCCACGCCCAGGAGCTGGTCGACCGAGCCGTGGTCGAGCAGCGCGGCGACCAGGTCGTCGTCGTCGTGCCCAAGCCGAAAGGCAGTCTGTTCGGGCGCAAGGGAGAGGTGACAGCCACGATCGTCCTCCCCTCGACGAGCAACGTCGACATCCGACTCGGGTCGGCCGACCTACAGGCGCGTGGAGCACTGGGCCGCTCGAAGGTCTCCGCGGGCTCCGGCGAGGTCGACCTGGAGGACGTCACGGACGCGGTCCTGAAGACTGGCTCCGGCGACATTCGGATCGGCACCGCGGCGGGGTCGGTATCGACCAAGAGCGGCTCCGCTGAGACCGAGATCGGGCGGATCGGGGGCGGTCTGGACTTCCTCAGCGGCTCCGGCGACATCGCCGTCGAGGACGTCAACGGAGCGGTTCGCGGCAAGGCCGGTTCGGCCGACATCCGACTCGGGCGTGCGGGTGATGCCGTCGACATCCTCGTCGGCTCCGGTGATCTCGAGATCGGCCGGGTCGAACGCGGCCGAGTCGCGGCCAAGTCCGGCTCCGGCGACGTGACTGTCGGCGTGGCCAACGGCACCGCGGCGTACCTCGACATCGTCACTGGCTCCGGTGAGACGTCCTCGTCGCTGGACGCCAGCGATGGTCCCTCCGACAGCGAGGAAACAGTCGAGCTCATCATCCGCACCGGGAGTGGCGATGTGGTCCTACAGCGCGCGTGAGCGCCGGCCGGCGCCGCCCGAGCCCTCCGACACCAGCACTGCGTCGTACGACGGAACAGAGCGCGTCGTCCACCACAGCAAACCGCATCAAGCACGCCCAGCACGCCGCAGGCAAGACTCGAACAACAGCAGCATTCCCGCCCCCACGACCACCCCCAAAGACCGAGAGGAGCAAGGCTCATGAACCTCAACGACCAGGTTGCCCGCGAGATCATCCGCGAGCGCTCGCAGCGGCGTTTCGCGACTGCGCGCCCGACCCACCCACGGACCGCACGCATGCTCCGCCGTCTCGCTGACCGCGCCGAAGGCCGCTGACGCGAGACCCCCCTTCCGCCCCAATCCCGCGAAGTGCGGGGAAGTGCAGGCCGACACGCCGATCGAGACCTGCACTTTCCCGCATTTCGCGGGATTGGCGTGTGTGCGAAAGGCAGGTCCCTGATCAGATCTCGGTGCGGTGGAAGTTCTGGAAGGACCGCGACGGGGTCGGACCACGCTGGCCCTGGTAGCGCGACCCGTACTTCGCGCTGCCGTACGGGTTCTCGGCCGGTGAGCTGAGCCGGAAGAAGCACAGCTGGCCGATCTTCATCCCCGACCACAGCTTGATCGGCAAGGTGGCGACGTTGGACAGCTCCAGCGTCACGTGTCCGGAGAACCCCGGATCGATGAAGCCGGCCGTGGAGTGCGTGAGCAGGCCGAGCCGGCCCAGCGACGACTTGCCCTCGAGCCGGGCGGCGATGTCGTCGGGGAGCGTGATGACCTCGTACGTCGACCCGAGCACGAACTCGCCGGGGTGCAGGATGAACGGCTCGCCGTCGGACGGCTCCACCTCGCGAGTGAGGTCGGGCTGGTCCTCGGCCGGGTCGATGTGCGGGTAGCGGTGGTTCTCGAAAACCCGGAAGAAGCGGTCGAGCCGGACGTCTACGCTCGAAGGCTGAATCATCGCCTCGTCGTACGGCTCGAGGACGACACGCTTGTCCCCGATCTCGACCCGGATGTCGCGGTCACTGAGCAGCACGGCCCGACCCTACCCCGCAGAGATGAAGGCAACGCCCACCAGAGTGACCGCGACCCCGGCCAGCTGGATCGAGCGCATCCGCTCGTGCAGGACGGCGCGGGCCAGCAGCACCGTCATCACCGGGTAGAGCGAGCCGAGGACGCTGACGATGGACACGTAACCCCGGTTGCTGGCCAACGCGAACATCAGGTTCGCGCCGACGTCGAACAGGCCGATCACCGCCAGCGGCCACAGGTCGCTACGATCCAGACCTCCTATGCTGCGCAGCGTCAATGCGGCGACGGCGAACAGCACCAGGCTGGTCACTCGCATGCCGACCAGCGTCATGATCGCGGAGTCCTTGGCGCCCTTGTCGACGGCGACGAACACCGTGCCGAAGCAGACCCCGGCGAAGGCGGCGAAGGCGACCGACCGCGCACTGGCCCGTCCCATCAGCTCGGGCCCGCTGGTCGCGATGGCACCGACCAGAGCCACGGCGAGTCCCATGGCCTGCAACGACGACGGCGTCTCCCCGCCGAGGAACCCGACCAGCACAGGCACCGCCACCCCGAGCGCGGCGATCGGCGAGACGACACCCATCGTCCCGCTCGCCAGGGCGGCGTAGAAGGCGACCAGACCGCTGGCGCCGGCCACGCCCGCCATCATCGACCACGGGATCCACCCCGTCGGGTCGTCGTACGCCCCGAACACCGCAGCCGCAATCGCGATCGCGATCAGCCCGGCCAGCATCGATCCCGCCACCACCGCGACGGCCGGGCGGCTGCGGCTACGCAGCCCTCCGAAGAAGTCGCCCGTCCCCCACATCACGCTCGACATGAGCGCGAGGAAGATGGCCATGCGTACAGTCTCCCGGGCGGGCCGTTGTCCTGTCTGGCCGGTAGACCTCCCCATCAGTGGACACTGGGGAGTATCGCGCGAAACATCGAGGCAACCCGGAAAGTATGGAGAGGCGGCCATGGCCTTCGAGGACCTGCTCGGGACACGGGACGCGAGTGTGTACGCCGACTTCTTCCTGCCCTACCTCGACGCCTTGACGCACGTGCTCGACCTCGGGTGCGGCGACGGCGCCTTGTCGATCGGCCTCGCCTCGACGGCCGGGCAGGTGACTGCGGTCGACACCTCGCCCGACGACTTCGCCGCCGCCGAGGTCTATGCGGCGATCCACGGACTCGATCACCTGAGCTTCGTCGAGGGAGACGCCACCCGGCTGGCCTTCGAGGACCGGACGTTCGATGCATGTCTGTGTCACTCGCTGCTCGAGGCAGGGCCGGACCCGGCCCTGGTGCTGGCGGAGGTGTGGCGGGTGCTGCGACCCGGGGGGTACGTCGGGGTGGCCTCGACGGAGTACGACGGTCTGATCCTCGCCGGTCCTGCCGTCGACCTGTTGCGACGCTCGAACACCATCCGGGAGCAGCTGTGGATCCTGTCCGGAGCCGATCCCTTCCTCGGGCGTGAGCTGCGGCGGCTGGTCACCGAGGCGGGGTTCGAAGAGGTCGAGGCGACCACGAAGGCGTTCAGCTACGGCACGCCGCCGCGGGTACGGGAGTTCGCCGAGGGACGAGCTGCGGAGTGCTGGGACGAGGAGTACGTCGACGAGGCGATCCGGGCCGGCCTGGCCACCGCCGACGAGATGGCCACGATGGCGCGGGCCTGGTCGGCGTGGGGCGAGTCGCCGGCGTCGTACGCCGCCTTCACCTGGTGTCGAGCCGTGGCACGTAAGCCGCGCGTCACCAACGAAGAACGTGCCGGGTAGTATCGTCTCCGCTCGTCGCGGGCTGCCGTCAGCGGCCGGATTCGACGTCACGCGGGTGTAGTTCAATGGTAGAACATCAGCTTCCCAAGCTGACAGTGCGAGTTCGATTCTCGTCACCCGCTCCAGGTAGCTGACACGTTCAACCCGCGCCCAGCGCTGACTATGTGGCCGAGCGAATGAAGCGACGAAGCTCACGGGTCACTTCGTCCGGTGCCTCCACGCTGCTCACATGACCCGGTCCACGCAAGACCACGAGCTCAGAGCCGCGTATCGCGGCGTGCAAGGCCTGGCCAATCGCAACCGGAGCTCGGACATCGTGATCGGCGTAGAGCAGAAGCGTCGGCACGTCGATGTCGGACAGCACATGGCTTTGGTCCTGACAGCTGGCGCGTGCCATCGTTCGGAAACCGCCAGGGCGGAACGCCCTGACGCTGTCGACGAAGCTCGCGACGACCTCGTGGCCGGCAGCCGGCGAAAACATCGACGGCACCATGGCGCTGGCGAACTCGTTGGGCTCGAGCTCCGACACCTCCAGCGACCGGGTCAGCCGCTGCTGCGCGGCCGTGGCTCCCAACGAGCCGCGCCAGCCGGCGTACCCGCTGACGAGTGCGAGCGACAGCGCGAGGTTGCGATGACGGTGGAATGTGGCAAGCACCAAGGTCCCACCGAAAGACAAACCAACCAAGTGAGCTGACCCGACGTGCAACTCCCGAAGGAAGGCCGCGAGACAGTCGGCATAGTCGTTCATACCGAAACCCTCCGGCGGGTCAGACGAACGTCCTGCTCCTGGTGCGTCCCACGCGACCACGGTGAACTCGTCGGCGAGGGCGTCGATCTGGCTTCGCCATGTCGCTGGGCCGTCACCCACGAACCCGTGAGTCAGTACCACCAGCGGACCGCTCCCGGCTCGCTCGTAGGCGATCGAGAGCCCGCCGACCTCGACGCGCATGGCCTGCAGTCTAGGGCCGTTGTCGCACGCGCCGGCGTACTCGATGCTGGCGCCCTTCAGCGGATGCGTCGTACGATCGATGGTGGTCGATCAGCAGATTCGATTCTGCGTCGCACCCGATGGGGTGCGGCTGGCGTGGGCGCGGCACGGTAGTGGCTCCCCGATCGTGAAGGCAGCGAACTGGCTGACACACCTGGAGTTCGACTGGGAGAGTCCTGTCTGGCGACACTGGCTAGAGGGTCTGGGTCAAGATCATACCCTCATCCGGCACGACGAACGCGGGTGCGGGCTCTCCGATCGAGACGTGACGGCGCTGTCGCTTGATCGCTGGGTGGCGGACCTGGAGACGATCGTGGACGCCGCCGGCCTGGATCGTTTCGTGCTGGTTGGAATCTCCCAGGGAGCAGCCACCGCGATCGCCTATGCGGCCCGTCACCCCGACCGGGTCGACAAGATGGTGCTCTATGGCGGCTACGTTCGAGGCCGCAGTCATCGGGACGGGGCGCAGCGCCAGCGTCATGAGGCACTGATCACGGCCATTCGCACAGGCTGGACGGACCCCGATCCGGCGTTTCGTCATCTGTTCACGATGCTGTTCCTGCCGGAGGGGACCCGGGAGCAGATGGCCTGGTATGACGAGCCTCAGCGCCTGTCGACCTCGGCTGAGAACGCGGTCCGGTTGTATAGCGCCCGCGCCGAGATCGACGTTCGCGACCTCGCGCCCCGCGTGAGCGCGGAGTGTCTCGTCGCACACGCTGTGGGCGACCGCGTGGTTCCCTTCGACGAGGGACGGCTGCTGGCTTCGTTGCTGCCCTCTGCCACGTTGGTGCCGTTGCCGTCGGTCAATCACATCCTGCTGCCGGATGAGCCGGCCTGGACCGAGTTCCTCGTTCAGGCGCGGGCCTTCATCGGCGAGGCCGGGATCCCACCGCCACTCGGACGCGGCGCCTTCAGCGACCGGGAGATGGAGGTCCTGGAGCTGGTGGCGGCTGGGCTCCCCAACGAGGACATCGCGGCGCGTCTGGTCATCAGCGTGCGCACCGTCGAGCGCCACCTGTCGAACGTCTACCTCAAGCTCGGCGTCTCCGGGAAGGCGGCCCGCGCGGCGGCAGCCGCCCACTTCGCGCGGCTGGGTGAGGACCGAGGTCGCGAGCGGTAGCGGCCTTTCGTTACGTGTACGCCGACATCCTGCGGGCGGCGAATGGGTGCTGGCGCGGATGAGGGGAGTCCGGTGGGCTCCTACCGTCGTCAGACCGGCGACAACCGTGGCCGAGCCGACAACAGAGGAGTTGTCATGCCAACCACCGCAGAAAGTGTCAAGATCCATACCGTTGCAGGCGGCGGACGCGTGCGCCTCCATGTGCGGGAGTGGGGCAATCCGTCCGGACCACCGATCTTGTTCATCCACGGCTGGTCGCAGAACCACCTGTGCTGGGCGAGCCAGTACGAGAGCCCACTCGCCGAGCAGTTTCGACTCGTCGCCTTCGACTTACGAGGACACGGGATGTCGGAGGCGCCACTCGAGCCCGAGAACTACACCGACAGTGGTCTCTGGGCCAACGACGTAGCAGCGATCATCGATGCGCTGAGCCTCCATCAGGCCGTGCTCGTCGGCTGGTCCTACGGTGCCATTGTCATCTGCGACTACGTGCGAGCCCACGGCCAGAACCAGATCGCGGCGATCAACCTCGTCGGCGGCGCCGTCAAGCTCGGCCCCGCCGCGTTTGGAACGCTGATCGGACCAGGATTGCTCGAACCCTTCGCCGACCTCACCGACTACGACCTGCCGACGAACATCAAGGGTTTGCGTGCCTTCCTGCGCGCCTGCGCTGGTGGGCCGATGTCCGCCGACGCGCTCGAGACCGCCCTCTGCTGGAACATGGCCGTCTCGCCACGAGTGCGCGCCAATCTCGGGGCGAGAGAAGTCGATGACGACGACGTGCTGCGCCTGCTGGAGGTGCCGGTGCTGGTCACCCAGGACCGTGCTGACACGGTGGTGCTGCCGGCGATGGCCGAGCACATCCTCGCCACCTGCCCGACAGCCACTGCGTCCTGGTACGACGGAGTCGGCCACCTGCCCCACATCCAGGAGCCGGCGCGCTTCAACCGCGAGCTTGCTGAGCTGGCCCTCCGCTCGGTCGGGTGATCCTTAGCCAGGCAAGTCGATCTGCAACGACGAGGGGTGCGAGCGACCTGTCAAGAAGCCTTGACGTTCGACCCGTTGTCAGGGATACTTGACGGAT
>JBBSPA010000035.1:0-41869 GCA_038259225.1 Propionibacteriales bacterium | reverse complement strand
GTCGCGGTGGCGGGCGGCGCCCCCCGCCCCACGGGCCCTGACACCCCCCGCGCGCGCGGCCCGCCCCCCCACCCCCGCCCCCCGGCCGCGCCGGCCCCGCCCCCCCGCCCCGCCCCCCCACGGCTGGTCTTCGCCGGCATCGCGCTCGTGGCCTACGCTGTCGACCTCGGGTCCAAGCAGTGGGCCATCGCGGCGCTCGCCGACGGTGACATCGCGGTGCTGGGTGACTGGTTCACCTTCCACCTGACGTTCAACCCCGGGGCGGCGTTCAGCACCGGGACGGGCTTCACCATCGTCTTCACCGCTCTCGCGATGGTGGCCGTCGTCGTCGTGCTGTGGCTGAGCCGCCGGCTCGGCAGCACGGCCTGGGCGTGGTCCCTGGGGCTCCTGCTCGGCGGTGTCGCCGGCAACCTCACCGACCGCATCGTCCGTCCGCCGGAGCCCTTCCACGGCCACGTGGTCGACTTCTTGATGCTCCCGCACTGGCCGGTCTTCAACGTCGCCGACATCTGCATCAACATCGCCGCGGCGCTCATCGTGCTGCAGACCTTCCGAGGCGTCGCCCTCGACGGCACCCGTGAGTCGAAGTCCGAGTCGTGAGCAGCCGATGACCACCCACACGGATCAGCGCACCGTCCTCGTGCCTGACGGCCTGGCCGGTGAGCGCGTCGACGCCGCCATGGCGCGGATGTTCGGCTTCTCCCGCACCAGGGCCGCCGACCTGATCTCGCAGGGTCTGGTCCAGGTCGACGGGAGCGGCGTCGGCAAGAGCGACCGCGTCCACGCCGGTTCGATGCTCGACGTCACGATCCCCGCCGAGAGCGACCCGCTGGAGGTCAAGCCGGAGATCGTCGAGGGCATCCGGATCATCCACGACGACGATGCCATCGTGGTGATCGACAAGCCCGTCGGCGTCGCGGTGCACCCCTCGCCGGGCTGGAACGGGCCGACTGTCGTGGGCCACCTCGCCGGCGCCGGTTTCCGGATCTCCACCAGCGGGGCGAGCGAACGCCAGGGCATCGTGCAGCGCCTCGACGTCGGCACGAGCGGCGTCATGGTCATCTGCAAGTCCGAGCGCGCCTACTCCGTGCTCAAGAACGCGTTCCGCCACCGCACGGTCGACAAGACCTATCACGCGCTGGTCCAGGGCCATCCCGACCCGCTGACCGGCACGGTCGACGCCCCGATCGGTCGTCACCCCCACCACGACTACAAGTTCGCGGTGATGGGCGACGGCCGCCACAGCATCACCCACTACGAGACCCTCGAGGCCCACCGGTTCGCGAGCCTGCTCGAGGTGCACCTCGAGACCGGCCGCACCCACCAGATCCGGGTCCACATGAGCGCGCTCAAGCACCCGTGCGTCGGTGACCTCACCTATGGCGCCGATCCCACGCTCGCCCAACGCCTGGGCCTCGAACGTCAGTGGCTGCATGCGATGCGGCTCGGCTTCGAGCACCCCGAGACCGGCGAGCACGTCATCTACGAGTCCACCTACCCCGACGACCTCGCGCACGCGCTCGAGGTCGTGAGGGATTCACACTGACGTGATGAGCACTGAGCTGGCCCTGCGCCCGGCCACGGCCGCGGACCTGCCGGCCATCGCCGAGATCCACCTGGCCGCGCGTGGCTCCGCCGGCGATGCGTTCCCGCCCGGTGTCCACGGCGACGACGACGTCCGCGCCTGGGTGTCGGGCTGGGACCTGAGGACCTACGACGTGTGGCTGGCAACGCTCGACTCCGAGGTGGCCGGATACGCCCGCTGGACGCCGACCTGGCTCGACGACCTCTACGTCCACCCCGACCGCCAGGGCCGCCGCGTCGGCACGGCACTCTTCGAGACGGTCGCGGCGCACCGGCCCGAGGGCTTCTGCCTGTGGGTCTTCGAGTCCAACGAGCCGGCTCGAGCGTTCTACCGCTCCCAGGGCTGCCTCGAGCTCGAGCGCACGGACGGCTCGGGCAACGAGGAGCGCGCTCCCGACATCCGGTTGGCCTGGCCGGGGCCGGATCCCCTGACCTTCCTGCGCGACCTGATCGACGAGGCCGACCTGGTGCTCGGCGACGTGCTGGCGCGTCGTACGGCACTGACCCGGGCGGTGCAGCAGGTGAAGCCGACGGCCGAGCGTGACCCCAGCCGCGAGGCCGAGATCGCCCACCGTGTGGCTGCCGTGGTGCCGGAGCTCGGGCAGCAGCGCGTGGCACGGATCGTCGACGTGATCATCACCCAGTCCCTCGACGCGTCCCTCGACAAGCCCCGCTGACGCATCCGGGGGATGCCGGCCGCCGCTCGCGATCCGACACGGAGCGTTGCGCAGGTGGGGGAGGATGGCGGGGTGCTGCTCTACGACGACGTGATCGAGGAGTACCTCGACTTCGCGGCCTATGCCGCGGGGGACTCGCCGTGCTTCGAGGAGTGGGCCCGCGGCGTCACCGAGGACCCGGACCTGCTGGCCTGGCTGGGCACCCTGCCCGCGATCAAGCGCCAGCCCAACCTCGTCTTCGCGGCCGCGCGCTGGCACGGCGCTCCCGCGCCCGGACCGTACGCCGGCCTGCGCCGGGTGCTGCTCGAGCGCGAGGCGGAGGTCGGCGCCACCATCAGGTCGCGGGCCACGCAGACCAACGAGGTCGGTCGGTTGGCGACCCTCGTGCCGGTCCTGGGGCTGCTCGAGGGACCCCTGGCGCTCATCGAGGTGGGTGCCAGCGCCGGGTTGTGCCTGTTCCCGGACCGCTACGACTACGCCTGGCCGCCCGTCGGAGGCCTGCAGGGGAGCGGCGGCCCGGTCCTGACCGCCGCCGCCACCGGCCCGCTGCCGATCCCGGCGGCGCACCCGCGGGTCACCTGGCGGGGCGGTGTCGACCTCAACCCGCTCGACGTGGCCGACCCCGATGCCATGGCGTGGCTGGAGAACCTGGTCTGGCCCGAGCAGGACGATCGGCGCGCGCGGCTGCGCACGGCCATCGACGTCGCCCGGTTGGACCCGCCGGCGTTGCGCGCCGGTGATCTGTTCGACCACCTCGGTGACCTGCTCGGGGAGGCCGCGCCGCACGGCACGCCCGTGGTCTTCCACTCCGCGGTGATCGCCTATCTCGAGGAGCCCGACCGGCACCGGTTCCACACCCTGATGACGGGCCTGGTGGAGGCGGGACGCTGCCGGTGGATCAGCAACGAGGGGCCACGGGTGCTCCCCGACCTGCTCACCGCCCACGACGTGCCGGCGGGGCGCTTCGTGACCGCCCTCGACGGCGTCGCGGTGGCCACCAGCCACGGCCACGGCCACGCGATCGAGTGGCTCGCCTGAGCCGTGGCGAGTCGTGTCGGAGGGGTCCGGCACACTGACGTAGGCTGAGGTTCCTTCCCCTCCGAGTGCCCGCTGCGGCACTGCTGACTCGTCAGCGACGCCCCACCCACGTGACACCGTCAGCGACCCTGAAAGGGGCGGAAGTCTCCTCCATGTCGGCCGGCTCCTCCACTAGCTCCGTGGGCAACTTCGTGCACCTGCACGTGCACACCGAATACTCCATGCTCGACGGGGCATCGCTGCTCGACGGGCTGTTCTCCCGCACCAGCGACCTCGGCATGCCGGCCATCGCGATGACCGACCACGGCAACCTCCACGGCGCCTACGACTTCTACCGCAAGGCCAAGCAGCACGGCGTGAAGCCGATCATCGGCATCGAGGCCTACATCACCCCCGGCACCATGCGCGGCGAGCGCCGCCGGGTGCGCTGGGGCCAGGGCGACCTGGCAGAGGAGGGCGGCAACGACGTCGCCGGCGGCGGCGCCTACACCCACATGACCATGTGGGCCGAGAGCACCGAGGGCATGCACAACCTCTTCCGTCTCTCCTCGCGCTCGAGCCTCGAGGGCTACTACTTCAAGCCCCGCATGGACAAGGAGATCCTCGCCGAGCACAGCAAGGGGCTGATCGTCAGCACCGGCTGTCCCAGCGGGGCGATCCAGACCCGGCTGCGCCTGGGCCAGTACGACGAGGCCGTGCGCGAGGCCGGCGAGCTCCGGGAGATCTTCGGTCGGGACAACGTCTTCCTCGAGCTGATGGACCACGGCATCTCCATCGAGAAGCGGGTCCGCGACGATCTGCTCCGGCTCGGCAAGGAGCTCGGCCTCCCGCCGATCGCCACCAACGACTCCCACTACAACAACCCCGAGGACGCCGCCGCCCACGACGCCCTCATCTGTGTCGCGTCCGGCAAGCGGCTCTCCGACACCAACCGCCTCAAGTTCGACGGCGGCGGCTACTACATCAAGTCTCCGGCCGAGATGCGCGCGCTGTGGGCCGACCAGTTCGGCATGCCCGAGGCCTGCGACAACACGCTCGCGATCGCCGAGCGCTGCGAGGTCGAGTTCACCGAGTCGACCGGCGGCTACATGGCCCGCGCCGACGTGCCGGCCGGCGAGACCGAGGACAGCTGGTTCCGCAAGGAGGTCTGGCGCGGCATCGAGGCCCGCTACCCCGGCGACCGCCTCGACCAGTCGGTGCGCGACCGCGTCGACATGGAGCTGGCGATCATCTCCCAGAAGGGCTACTGCGGCTACTACCTCGTGGTCGCCGACTTCATCAACTGGGCCAAGGACAACGGCATCCGCGTCGGCCCGGGGCGAGGATCGGGTGCGGGCTCCATCGCGGCCTACTCGCTGCGCATCACCGACCTGTGCCCGCTGGAGCACGGCCTGTTCTTCGAGCGCTTCCTCAACCCCGAGCGCCCCTCGATGCCCGACTTCGACATCGACTTCGACGACGCCCGACGCGGCGAGGTCATCACCTACGTCAGCGACAAGTACGGCGCCGAGCGGGTCGCCCAGATCGCGACCTTCGGGCGGCTCAAGTCCAAGGCCGCCATCAAGGACGCCGCGCGCGTCCTCGACCACGGCTTCGCGATCTCCGACCGGATCACCAAGGCGCTGCCGGCCGACGTGATGGGCAAGGGTGTCCCGCTCAAGGAGATCTTCAACCCCGACCACAAGCGCTACCGCGACGGTGGCGAGTTCCGCACCCTCTACGACCAGGACGCCGACGTCCGCACGATCTACGAGACCGCGGTGGGTCTCGAGGGGCAGATCCGCAACTGGGGCGTGCACGCCGCCGGCGTGATCATGTCGAGCGAGCCGCTCATCGACATCGTCCCGATCATGGCCCGCCCGCAGGACGGCGCGGTCATCACGCAGTTCGACTACCCGATGTGCGAGTCGCTCGGGCTGGTCAAGATGGACTTCCTCGGCCTGTCCAACCTCCGCACCCTCGAGGACGCGCTGATCAACATCGGCGTCAACCGTGACGAGCAGGTGGTGCTCGAGGAGCTGCCCTTCGACGACCGGGCGACCTATGAGCTGATGGGACGCGGCGACACGCTCGGCGTCTTCCAGCTCGATGGTTCGGGCATGCGGGCGCTGCTGCGCTCGATGCAGCCCGACCAGTTCGCCGACATCACGGCGGTGAGCGCCCTCTACCGCCCCGGCCCGATGGGCGCCGACTCCCACAACAAATATGCCCGTCGCAAGAACGGCCGCGAGCCGATCGAGCCGATCCACCCGGCGCTCGCCGAGGCCCTCGAGCCGGTGCTGGGGGAGACCTTCGGCCTC
Source organism: Propionibacteriales bacterium (assembly GCA_038259225.1). Taxonomy (GTDB): domain Bacteria; phylum Actinomycetota; class Actinomycetes; order Propionibacteriales; family Nocardioidaceae; genus JANLYC01. The sequence continues at coordinate 36,270 of JBBSPA010000035.1, read as the reverse complement.
ATCGTCTATCAGGAGCAGGTGATGGCCATCGCGCAGGTGCTGGCCGGCTTCACCCTGGGCGCGGCCGACAACCTGCGTCGCGCGATGGGCAAGAAGAAGAAGGAGGAGCTCGACAAGCAGTACGCCGGGTTCCAGGCCGGCATGCTCGAGCGCAGCTTCCCGCAGGCCGCGATCGACAAGCTCTGGGAGATCCTGCTCCCGTTCTCCGACTACGCCTTCAACAAGTCGCACTCGGCCGCCTACGGCGTCATCACCTACTGGACGGCCTACCTCAAGGCCAACTACCCGACCGAATACATGGCCGCCCTCCTGACGTCGGTGAAGGACGACAAGGACAAGATGGCCATCTACCTCAACGAGTGCCGACGGATGAAGATCCAGGTCCTGCCGCCGGACGTCAACGAGTCGCACGCCAACTTCACCCCGGTGGGCCACGACATCCGCTTCGGTCTCACCGCGGTGCGCAACGTCGGCAGCAACGTCGTCGCGGGGATCGTCTCGGGCCGTGAGGAGAAGGGCCGCTACGCCGACTTCAACGACTTCATGGAGAAGGTCCCGGCGCTGGTCTGCAACAAGCGGGTCGTCGAGTCGCTGATCAAGGCGGGCGCCTTCGACGATATGAAGCACCGGCGCCGGGCCCTGGTGGCCGTCCACGAGACCGCGGTCGACCAGTTCGTCGATCTCAAGAAGAATGAGGCGATCGGTCAGGACTCGCTGTTCGGCGGGCTCGGCGACGATGACGCCGGCTTCGGCGTGAGCGTGACGATCCCCGACATCGACGACTGGGACAAGCTCACCCTGCTCGGCCACGAGCGGGAGATGCTCGGGCTCTATGTCTCCGACCACCCCCTGCTGGGGCTCGAGCACGTGCTCTCCCAGGGCACCGACTGCACGATCGGCCAGCTCATGCTCGACGAGGAGCGCGCCCACGGCTCGACGATCACCGTCAGCGGACTGATCACCGCCGTCGCGCGCAAGATCACCAAGCGCGGCGACCCGTGGGCCACGATCACGCTGGAGGACCTCGACGGGGCCATCGAGGTGCTGCTCTTTCCGAGCGCCTACACCCTCGCCTCCACCTTGCTGGTCGAGGACCAGGTCGTGCGGATCAAGGGCCAGCTCTCCCGCGACAAGGACCAGCCCGAGCTGCGGGCGCAGGAGGTCACGGCGCCCGACCTGACCACCGGACCGGCCGGCCCCGTCGTGATCAGCCTGCCGTCGACCCGCTGCACCCCACCGGTCGTCGCCCAGCTCCGCGACGTGCTCGGCACCCACCCCGGGATGACCGAGGTGCAGCTGCGTCTGCTCACCCGGAGCTCGACCAAGCTGCTGCGGCTCGACGACAATCTTCGGGTGAGCCCGAGCCCCGCGCTCTTCGCCGACCTCAAGCAGCTGCTGGGTCCCGGGTGCCTGACCGGATGAGCCTCGTGGGCGAGACCGGCGGCGAGGCGGGCGTCGATGCCGGTTCCGCCGACCACCCGGTGCTCGGCGTGCGCGCGACCGTGGTCCACCTCGCGGTGGTGCTGGTCGTGTTCCTCGTGGCGGGCGCCGCCGCCGGAGCACTGTGGGAGCGGTTGTGGGACGCCCCGGCCGGTCTGAGCTTCCAGGGCGAGTGGTTCCTCCAGCCTGCCGGCCCGGACCTCGCCTTCGAGGGCATCGCGTTGTTCGTGGTGATCGCCTTTCCGCTCGGCCTGGTGCTGGCGGTGCTGGCCGGCATCCTGCGCGGTCACGAGGTGGCGACCGTGCTGACCGTGCTGGTGGCTGCCAGCCTCGCCGGCATCGTGATGTATGCCGTCGGCAGCAGCCTCGGTCCGTCCGACCCGCAGGCCCTGGCCGTGGGCCAGCCCGACTACACGCCCATTTCCGGGGAGATCGGCCTCACCGCCCCGGACCGCGATCGCGTGCGCTGGCACTCCACCGCCCTCGTGGCGCTGCCCGCCGGTGCGATGACTGGTCTGGTCGGGATGTATCTCTTGGGAAGTCGGGGGCGGGCCGCGCGTTCTCGCGGCTAGGATGAGACCGACATTTTCGGTCCCCGACCCGCGTCGGGGGCACTGCAACGGGGGAGCAGGACCCAGATGAGCATGACACCCGGCGGCCCGGAATACCTGGACGCATCCGGCCCGGTCGACACCGAGCCCGACAACGACAATCGCAAGCGACTCATTGCCCTCGGCGCGCTCGTCGCGGGCGGCGCTGTCGTCGCCGGCGGCGCATGGGCGGCCACCGGCTTCTTCGCCACCGGCGCCCAGCCGGCGGAGGCGCTGCCGGACTCCACCATCGCCTACGTCAGCGTCGACCTCGACCCGAGCGGTGGCCAGAAGATCGAGGCCATCAAGACACTGCGCAAGTTCCCGGCGTTCACCGACAAGATCAACCTTCAGACCGACGACGACCTCCAGGAGCGGATCTTCGAGGAGATCACCGCCTCCGGCGGCTGCGAGGGCCTCGACTACGCCACGGACGTCAAGCCGTGGCTGGGGTCGCGGGCCGCGGTCGCCGCGGTCGACCTCGGAGAGGACCAGCCCGCGCCGGTGGGCGTGTTCCAGCTGACCGACGCGGGCAAGGCCGAGGAGGGCATCGCGACGCTCGCCGAGAAGTGCGGCGGCACGGCCGACGGCGACTCCGGTGCTGGCTCTGCAGGTGACTCGACCGGTTGGGTCGTGGACGGTGACTGGATGGTCATGGCCGAGACCGAGGAGATCGCCCAGCAGGTCGTCGACGCAGCCGACGGCGCCTCGCTGGCCGACGACGCGTCCTACGACAAGTGGACCGGCGAGGCGGGCGACGACGGCTTCATGTCGGTCTACGTCGCCAAGTCCGCCGCGAAGTATCTCGACGACGCGGCTGGCCTGGGCTCGATGTTCGGCGGGCCGCTGTCCGCCGCGGGCGCGCCGATGTTCGACCAGGACTGCATCGATGCCGCCACCACGAGCGAGGAGATCGACGCCTGCTTCGCGGCCTCCGACACGTCGTCGGACACCGGCTCCGAGGAGGTGCCGCCGGAGCTCCAGCAGATCATCGACGACTTCGACGGCATGGCCGCCACCGTCCGCTTCGACGACGGCGCGGTCGAGGTCGAGTACGCCGTCTCCAACTACCAGCCCGAGATGACGAAGTTCGTCGACGGCCAGGACGGCGCCGACATGGTCGCCGACCTGCCCGCCGACACCGTCGCGGCGATGGGCTTCTCCCTGGAGAAGGGGTGGGCCGGCGCGGTGCTCGACTACCTCAAGACCACCGTGCCCGACGAGAGCGGCACCATCGACGAGCAGCTCGCCCAGTTCGAGTCCGAGACCGGGCTGTCGTTCCCCGAGGACCTGGAGACGCTGCTCGGCGAGGGCATGACCATGTCGGTCGGCAGCGGCATCGACCCCGACGCCATCACCAACGGCGGACCGGGCGAGATCCCGGCCGGCATCACCATCAAGGGCGACGCCGACGAGATCCAGGCGGTGCTCGACAAGATCAGCGCCTACGTCGGCCCCGAAGCGGCCGACTACCTCGAGGTCACCAAGGGTGAGGGCACCGCCGTGCTCGCCCTGCAGGACGACTACCGCGGCAAGCTCGAGGGAGGCGGCGACCTCGGCGCCAGTGACGACTACGCCAAGGTCATCGAGCAGGACGACGCCCAGATGGTGATGTTCGTGAACTTCGACGCCGACGACGACTGGCTCGTGCGGGTCTCGAAGGACTCCCCCGAGGTCAGCGAGAACCTCGCGCCCCTGTCGGCCTTCGGCATCAGTGGCTGGGTCGACGGCGACGTCGTCCACGGGCTGGTCAAGGTCACCACGGACTGAGAGGAGTCCGGACCCGGTCAGCTCGGATCCGAGCAGGTGCCCCGGGGTCAGCGACCGATGGTGGCGATCACCGCACCGGTGATCGCCACCAGGTCGCTGGGCGCGAGCTCGAGGTCGAAGCCGCGCCTGCCTCCGGAGACCAGGATGGTCGCGTGGTCGAGGGCTGAGGCGTCGAGCGCGGTCGGGTGCGACCGCTTCTGCCCGATCGGGGAGATCCCGCCGGCGACGTAGCCGGTCGCCCGCTCGGCAGCGGCCACCTCGGCCATCACGGCCTTGCTTCCGCCCAGCGCCCGGGCCAGGGCCTTCAGGTCGAGCTGACCGGAGACCGGCACGACGCCCACGGCGAGCCGTCCGTCGAGCGAGGCGAGCAACGTCTTGAACACCCTCGCCGGCTCCACCTGGAGGGCCTCCGCGGCCTCCATGCCGTATGACGCTGCCCGCGGATCGTGCTCGTAGGCCCGGACCTCGAAGGCGATGCCGGCAGCGCCCAGCGCGACCGTGGCCGGCGTGCCTCCGACCGGACGGGACTTCTTCGCCATCGCGAGCGGTCGCCTCAGTTGGGGGACCAGGCGGTCCGGGCGACCTGCGTGGCGGGGAGTGAGGGGATGACGTTGATCGCGCGCAGCTCCTCGGTCAGCAGCCGGGTCACCAGCACCAGGCGCTCGGTGGCGTCGTTGGCCTCCAGGAGTGACTGACGCTCCGCCAGCGGCAGCGGGGTGAGCGCGGACAGCGTCCAGGCCAGGTAGTCCGGATCGCGCGGCAGCGTGCCGCTGAACGGGTCGCCCTGCAGCTCGGTCATCGCGACACGGAAGGCGGTGAACGTGGCGCGAGCCCGGTCGAGCAGCTCCGTGGGAACCTCCACCTCCGGCTCGGGCACCCGCTCGACGATCCCCTGCGGGAAGTCGACGCCGCGCTCCATCTCCTCCAGCTTGAGGCGTTCACGCGCGACGGCCACGATGTCGAAGGTGCCGTCGTCGCGACGCTCGACCTCGGTGAGCTGCAGGACGCAGCCCATCCGGTAGACCGACTGGGCGCCGTGGTCACCGACCTCGTAGCCCTCACGGATGGCGACGGTGCCGAACACCCGGGCGGCCGGGTCGTCGACCGTCAGCAGGTGGTTGACGAGCATCCGGTAGCGGTCCTCGAAGACGTGCAGCGGCACGCTCATCCCGGGGAACACGACGGTGCTCAGCGGGAACATCGGGAGTGGATCGCTCACGTGATCTACCTAACCACCCGTGTCCACGGTGCACCCGCGACCGGGGGCCGACCCGCCGGGGAACCTAGACTCGGTCCATGTCCATGATCCGTCGCATCGACCTGAGGGGCGCCGATCCGGCGTCCGTCGACTACCGCGCCAGCGTTCCCCGCGCCGAGTTCGACGTCGAGGCCGCGACGCACCAGGTCCAGCCGATCATCGACGCGGTGCGGGCCCGCGGCGTCGAGGCCATCCTCGAGTACTCCGCGCAGTTCGACGGCGTCGAGAGCGACGACATCCGGGTTCCCCCCGAGGCCCTCAGCACGGCCCTGGCAGAGCTCGACCCGGCGGTGCGCGCCGCGCTGGAGGAGTCGATCCGCAGGCTGCGGGCGACGAGCGAGGCCGAGCTCGAGCACGACGTGACCAGCCAGGTCGCCCCCGGCGCCACGGTGACGCACCGCAAGGTGCCGATCGACCGGGTCGGGCTCTACGTCCCCGGCGGGCTGGCCCCGCTGGTGAGCAGCGTCGTGATGAACGTCGTGCCCGCCCAGGTCGCCGGCGTCCGGTCGATCGCCCTCGCCAGCCCACCGCAGAAGCACCGCGCAGGCCTCCCCGAACCGACGATCATGGCGGCCTGCGCCCTGCTCGGCGTCGACGAGGTCTACGCCGTCGGCGGCGCCCAGGCGATCGCGATGTTCGCCCACGGCGCCGGCCCGTGTGGCCGCGTCGACCTGGTCACCGGTCCCGGCAACCTCTACGTGGCGGCCGCCAAGAGGTTGCTGCGCGGCGTGGTCGGCATCGACTCCGAGGCGGGCCCGACCGAGATCGCGATCCTCGCCGACGACAGCGCCGAGGCCGCCTTCGTCGCCGCCGACCTGATCAGCCAGGCCGAGCACGACCCGATGGCCGCCTCGGTCCTGGTCACCGACTCGCTCGAGCTGGCCGACGCTGTCGATGCCGAGCTGGACAAGCAGGTCTTCGCGACCCGGCACACCGAGCGGATCCGCACCGCGTTGACCGGGCGGCAGTCGGGCATCGTGCTGGTCGACGACATGGACCAGGGTGTCGCAGTGGTCGACGCCTACGCCGCCGAGCACCTCGAGATCCACACCCGCGACGCGAGTGCCCACGCGGCCCGCGTCCGCAACGCGGGGGCGATCTTCGTCGGCCCCTGGGCGCCGGTGTCCCTCGGGGACTACTGCGCCGGCTCCAACCACGTGCTGCCCACCGCCGGGTGCGCCTGCCACTCCAGTGGGCTGTCGGTGCGCGCATTCACCCGCTCGGTGCACGTCATCGACTATTCGCAGGCCGCGCTGGCAGAGGTCGCCGGCCACGTCGTCATTCTCGCCGAGGCGGAGGACCTCCCGGGGCACGGTCAGGCCGTCTCGGTGCGGTTCGACGCGACCCGGCCAGAGCGGTGAGCACGTTCCCACCCCTGCGCGAGGCGCTGCGGGGGATCGAGCCCTACGGCGCGCCCCAGGTGTCCCACGAGCGGGCGCCGGTGCAGCTCAACGTCAACGAGAACCCCTACGGACCCTCCCCGGAGGCCGCGGCCGACATCGCGCGCGCCGTCGGCGCGGCCGCGGTCTCGCTCAACCGCTATCCCGACCGCGAGTTCATCGAGCTCCGTGACGCGCTGACGGCCTACCTCAACGGCTCGGGTGGCACTGCCATCACCGCCGACATGGTGTGGGCGGCCAACGGCTCCAACGAGGTGATGCTCCAGCTGCTGCAGGCCTTCGGTGGTCCGGGCCGGGTGGCGCTGTCGTTCGCCCCGACGTACTCGATGTACCCCGAGTACGCCCGCGACACCCTGACCGAGTGGGTGGCCGGCCACCGGGCCGAGGACTTCTCCCTCGACCTCGACGGCGCTCGCCGGCTGGTCGGTGAGCGCCGGCCCTCCGTCGTGCTGCTGCCGAGCCCCAACAACCCCACCGGGACGGCCCTCCCGCCGGAGGCCGTCGCGATGCTGTGCGAGGCCGCGGAGTCCTACGAACCGGGCGGCATCGTCGTCGTGGACGAGGCCTACGGCGAGTTCCGCCGGGCCGGCACGCCGAGCGCGCTCGAGCTGCTCGGGAAGCACCGCAACCTCGTCGTGACCCGGACGATGAGCAAGGCCTTCGCCCTGGCGGGTGCGCGCCTGGGCTACCTCGCGGCCGATCCGGCGATCTGTGACGCGATCCGGGTCGTACGCCTGCCCTATCACCTCTCGGCCGTCACCCAGGCGACCGCGCTGGCTGCCCTGCGGCATGCGCCCGAGCTGCTCGGCCGGGTCGACGACCTGCGGGTGGAGCGCGACGCGACCGTGGCCTGGCTGCGCGAGCAGGGCTTCGAGGTCGCCGACTCCGACGCCAACTTCGTGCTGTTCGGTCGGCTCGCGGACCGGCACGCGGTCTGGCAGGGTCTCCTCGACCGTGGCGTGCTGATCCGCGAGACCGGGCCGGACGGCTGGCTGCGGGTCTCCATCGGCACAGGGGACGAGATGGCAGCATTCAGGAAGGCACTCACGGACGTGACGAAGGAGCAGGCATGATCACCACCCCACGGGGCCCCGCATGAGCCGCACGGCCGGCATCGAGCGCATCACCAAGGAGTCCCAGGTCAAGGTCGAGGTCGACCTCGACGGGACCGGGCGCGCCCAGGTCAGCACAGGCGTCGGCTTCTTCGACCACATGCTCGACGCGTTCGCGCGGCACTCGCTCGTCGACCTCGTGGTGCACACCAACGGCGACACCCACATCGACGCCCACCACTGCGTGGAGGACACCGCGATCGTGCTGGGCCAGGCGCTGCGGGAGGCGCTGGGCGACAAGTCCGGCATCCGCCGGTTCGGCGACGCCACCGTCCCGCTCGACGAGGCTCTCGTCCAGGCGGTCGTCGACGTCTCCGGCCGTCCGTTCTGCGTGCACACCGGGGAGCCCGAGGGCCAGGCCTACGTCGCCATCGGCGGTGGCGGCGCCCACGGCGTCCCCTACCAGGGGTCGCTCACCCGACACGTCTTCGAGTCGATCGCCCACCACGCGCACCTCGGCCTCCACGTCCGCGTGCTCGCCGGGCGCGACCCGCACCACATCGTGGAGACCCAGTTCAAGGCCTTCGCTCGCGCCTTCCGTGACGCCGCGTCGTTCGACCCGCGCGAGACGGGTGTGCCGTCGACCAAGGGCAGCCTGTGAGCGAGCTTGCGAGCTCACCGTCAGGACCTGTGAGCGAGCTTGCGAGCTCACCGTCAGGACCCGTGAGCGAGCAACCCCACGTCGTCGTCCTCGACTACGGCTCGGGCAACCTGCGATCCGTGGTGCGCGCGGTCGAACGGGCCGGCGCGTCCGTCACGCTGAGCGGTGACTTCGACACCGCGCTGGCGGCCGACGGGCTCGTGGTGCCCGGCGTCGGGGCGTACGCCGCCTGCATGGCGGGCCTGCGCGCCATCAAGGGCGAGCGGATCATCGGCCGCCGACTCTCGGGCGGCAGGCCGGTGCTCGGGATCTGCGTCGGCATGCAGGTGCTGTTCGCGGGTGGTGTCGAGCACGGCGTGGAGACAGCCGGCTGCGACGAGTGGCCGGGGCTGGTGAGCAGGCTCCGCGCGGACGTGGTGCCGCACATGGGCTGGAACACGGTCGAGGTGCCCGGCGAGTCGCGTCTGTTCGCGGGTGTGGAGCAGGAGCGTTTCTACTTCGTGCACTCCTACGCCGCCCGCAGCTGGGACCTCGCCACCAACGACCGCACCTCGGCTCCGCTCGTGACGTGGGCCGAGCACGGCGGCGACCGCTTCGTGGCGGCCGTGGAGAACGGGCCGCTCTCCGCGACCCAGTTCCACCCGGAGAAGTCCGGCGATGCGGGCGCGCTGCTGCTGCGGAACTGGGTGGCGTCCCTCCGGGTCTCCGGGCCGGCCGCCAACTCGTGAGTTGGTTCGCCAACCGATGAGTTGGCGGGTTGGGTACGTCGGGGGGGCCTCCGAGTGCCCCCACGTCGCCAACCCGTGGGTAGGTGAGTGCTGCGGTAGCGCCCGGTCGGACGTCTGAACTGACGTCGGACGGTGTTCGCGGTGCCCGGGACGTGCCAGAGTGGCGTCCGTGTCCAAGGTCGCAGTGGTCGGAGCGGGAGCCGTCGGCACCGCTATCGCGTACGCCGCCCAGATCCGCGGCGTGTGCCGTGAGCTGGCGCTGTTCGACCTCAACGCCCGCAAGGTGCGCGCCGAGGTGCTCGACCTCAACCACGGCCTGCAGTTCACCCCCATGGCTCGCATCACCGGCAGCGACGACCTCGCGGTGTGCGCCGGCGCCGATGTCGTCGTGATCACCGCGGGAGCCAAGCAGGACCCCGGACAGACACGGCTCGACCTCGCTGCCGCCAACGTGGCGATGTGTCGCGACCTCGTCCCCGCTCTCGTCTCGCTGGCCCCCGACGCCATCCTGCTCGTGGTGACCAACCCGGTCGACGTGGTCACCTACGCCGCACTGGAGTTCTCCGGCCTGCCGGCGAACCGGGTCTTCGGGTCCGGCACCGTCCTGGACTCCTCGCGGCTGCGTTTCCTCATCGCCGAGCACACCCGCGTCGCCGTGCAGAACGTCCACGCCTACATCGCGGGGGAGCACGGCGACTCCGAGGTGCCGCTGTGGTCCACGGCCACCATCGGTGGCGTGCCCGTCAAGGACTGGACGGGCAACGGCGTGCGCGCGCTCGACGAGGAGGTCCGCGCGCAGATCCACCACCAGGTGGTCTCCTCGGCCTACGAGATCATCGCCGGCAAGGGCGCCACCAGCCTGGCGATCGGCCTCGCCGTCTCCCGCATCCTCGAGGCGGTCCTCAACGACGAGCACCGGGTCCTGCCCGTGACGTCCCGGCTCGACGACGTGCACGGCATCTCCGACGTCTGCCTCTCGATGCCGTCGGTCGTCGGTCGCTCGGGGATCGAGGGCGTCCTCGCCACCCCGCTCAGCGCCGGGGAGATGGCCGCGCTGACGGCCTCGGCCGACGCGGTGTCGGGAGTGGCCCGGAGCCTGGGCCTCTAGCCCGCTTCTCCGGCATCGCCCTCCGCGAGTGCCGCGAGGGTGAGGAGCTGCTTGCGGGCCATCACGAGGTCGCCGAGGGAGATGAGCGGTGACAGCAGCCGGTGCGTCCGAGCCGCCACCTTGAGGAGCAGGCGGGTGCCGTCGGCCTGCGGCACGACGGCGTACGACAGGTAGGCCGACATGATCAGCGCCGTGAGCTCGCGGCCGGGGTCGACGGCCAGCACGCGGCCCTGGTCCAGCCCGAAGGCCCGGGTGAAGCGTGCACCGACGCGCGGCTCCGGTACGTCGCGCAGCTCGCGCGGGGAGCGACGGCCGAGGTTGTCGACCAGGTCGTAGGAGTAGGGGGCGAGGCGGACCTGGATGAGCCGCGCCCAGACGGTCGCGGCGTCGGCGTGGACCGTGACGCCCCGCCAGGCCTCCATCGACGGGTCCTTCACGAAGTCGTCGCACCTGTAGGGGCGCTGTGTCTCCGCCTCCGTGACGCCCCACCGATCGCCGATCATGCCGTCACGCTACGTGCGCACACCTACCCGGGAGCGGACGGTGCCGCGCGCCGACGCACCCGGGTCGTCGCGCTCCACTGTCGCCGATCGTCTCGTCTGGCCACCGGGTCGAGACGACCGCCGGCCACGCTCCTAGGATTCACCCATGCCCACCACCCCCGAGCAGCCCTACCTCGAGCTCCTTCCCGCCGTGGACATCAAGGGCGGCCAGGCCGTCCAGCTGGTGCAGGGCGTGGACGGGTCCGAGAAGCGCTTCGGCGATCCGATCGAGGCCGCGCTGCGCTGGCAGGAGGCGGGAGCCGAGTGGATCCACCTCGTCGACCTCGACGCCGCCTTCGGGCACGGGCACAACCGCGAGCTCCAGGCGAAGATCGTCGGCACCCTCGACATCCACGTCGAGATGAGCGGCGGAATCCGCGACGACGAGTCGCTCGCGGCCGCGATGGCCGCCGGCTGCCGCCGCGTCAACATCGGCACCGCCGCCCTCGAGCAGCCCGAGTGGTGCGCCCGGGCGATCACGACGTACGGCGACCGGGTGGCCGTCGGCCTCGACGTGCGCGGCACGACGCTGGCGGCGCGCGGCTGGACCCGCGACGGCGGTGACCTCTACGAGACGCTGGCGCGTCTCGACTCCGAGGGGTGCGCCCGCTACGTCGTCACCGACGTCAACAAGGACGGCATGCTCCAGGGGCCCAACCTCCAGCTGCTCCGCGACGTCTGCGCCGCCACCGACAAGCCCGTCGTGGCCAGCGGCGGTGTGACCACGCTCGACGACATCCGCGCCCTGATGACCCTCGTCGACGAAGGTGTCGAGGGCGCCATCGCGGGCACCGCGCTCTACGAGGGGCGTTTCACGCTCGAGGACGCCCTCGCCCTCACGCTCGCGCCGCTCGAGCGGAGTCGAGACCGGTGAGCCTGGCGATCCGCGTCATCGCGTGCCTCGACGTCGACGGCGGCCGCGTGGTCAAGGGCGTCAACTTCACCGAGCTGCGCGATGCCGGTGACCCGGTCGAGCTCGCCCGCCTCTACGACGCGGAGGGGGCCGACGAGCTGACCTTCCTCGACATCTCCGCCTCGCTCGAGGGCCGGGCGACCACGATGGAGGTCGTCAGCCGGTGCGCCGAGGAGGTCTTCATCCCGCTCACCGTCGGTGGCGGCGTGAGCAGTGTCGACGACGTCGACCGGCTGCTGCGCGCCGGCGCGGACAAGGTCGCGGTCAACACGGCCGCCATCCACCGTCCCGACCTGGTCGCCGAGATCGCGGACCGGTTCGGCAACCAGGTGCTGGTCCTGAGCGTCGACGCCCGCAGGGCCGAGGGCACGCCGAGCGGCTTCGAGGTCACCACCCACGGCGGCCGCAAGAGAGCCGGGCTCGACGCGATCGAGTGGGCCGTCCGTGCCGCCGAGCTCGGCGCGGGTGAGATCCTGCTCAACGCGATGGATGCCGACGGCACGACCGACGGCTTCGACCTCGAGCTGATCCGCGCCGTACGCCGTGAGGTGAGCATCCCGGTCATCGCGAGCGGGGGAGCGGGCGCGGTGGAGCACTTTGCCCCGGCCGTGGACGCCGGCGCCGACGCCGTGCTGGCAGCCACCGTCTTCCACTTCGGCACCCTGAGCATCGGCGAGGTCAAGGCCGGGCTGTCCACGGCCGGTCACGCCGTCCGCTGAGCCCGGGGGGAGTCGTAGGATTCGCACATGCTGAAGACCTCCGGGCGCGCCGCGAAGCGCCACCTCGCCCTCGCCGCTCTCGCGACCGCCGCGCTGGTGCTCTCCGCCTGTGCCCCGACCGACGAGGCCGACTCCGGCGCCGACCCGTCGACCGACGCCCCCTCGGAGTCGCCGGCCGCCGACGAGTGCACGCCGGACGCGATGGAGACCGTCACCGCGGGCACCCTCACGATCGCCACCGACGATCCCGCCTACCAGCCGTGGTTCGTCGACAACGAACCCGCCAACGGCGAGGGCTACGAGTCCGCGGTGGCCTACGCCATCGCCGAGCAGCTCGGCTACACCGCCGAGCAGGTCGCCTGGGTCACGGTGCCGTTCAACAAGGTCGTCCAGCCCGGCCCCAAGGACTTCGACCTCGATGTCAACCAGGTCTCGATCACCGAGGCCCGCCGCAAGGCCGTGGACTTCTCCTCCGGCTACTTCGACGTGGTGCAGGCCGTCATCACCAACGCGGACAGCGCGATCGACGGCGTGACCAGCGTCGCGGACCTGGCCGACGCCAAGCTGGGTGCCCAGGTCGGCACCACGAGCTACACGGCGATCACCGACCAGATCCAGCCGTCGCAGGAGCCGGCCGTCTTCGACACCAACGACCAGGCCGTCCAGGCGCTCAAGAACGGTCAGATCGACGGCATCGTGGTCGACCTCCCCACCGCCTACTTCATGACGGCCGTCCAGCTCGACGACGGCCTCATCGTCGGGCAGCTGCCCCTTCCGGACGGGGAGCCCGAGCAGTTCGGGGCCGTCCTGGGCAAGGGGAGCTCCCTCACCGGCTGCGTCTCCGGTGCCGTCGACACCCTGCGCGAGGACGGCATCCTCGACCAGATCGGCCAGGAGTGGCTCGCCCAGCAGGGCGCTCCCGAGCTGTCCTGATGGCCAACCGCGTGGCCGAAGCCCCGGCCACCGAGGACTGGCAGCCCTCCGCGGTCCAGCGCGAGCGTGACGAGTGGCGGCGGCGCCGCACGCTGCGCAGCGCGGCCATCGCGGGGGGCAGCACCCTGCTCCTGCTCGGCGCACTCGGCGGCGGGGTCGTCAGCTCACCGGGCTGGCAGCGGGTGCAGGAGACCTATTTCGACTGGGACAAGGCGGTCTCGTCGTTCCCTGCCGTCCTCGACGGCCTGTGGCTCAACATCCGGGTGATGCTGATCTGCTGGGTGCTGATCCTGGCGCTGAGCCTCACCATCGCGGTCGTGCGCACCCTGCGCGGGCCGGTGGCCTTCCCGCTGCGCCTGCTCGGGACGGCGTACGTCGACGTGTTCCGCGGCCTGCCGCTGCTGCTGGTGATCTTCCTGCTGGGCTTCGGCGGCCCGGCGCTCGGGCTCAGCGGCATGCCGACCTCGCCGCTCTTCTGGGGCGGCACGGCCCTGGTGCTGTCCTACTCCGCCTACGTCGCCGAGGTGCTGCGCGCCGGCATCGAGTCGGTGCACCCGAGCCAGCGGCTCGCGGGTCGCTCGCTGGGGCTGTCCTACGGACAGACGCTGCGTCACGTCGTGCTGCCACAGGCCTGGCGGCGGGTGATCCCGCCACTGATGAACGACCTGGTCTCGCTGCAGAAGGACTCCGGCCTCATCGCCGTCCTCGGCGTGAGCGACGCGATCCGCAAGGCGCAGATCGAGACGGCACTCGACTTCAACTACACGCCGTACGTCGTCGCCGGCGCGCTCTTCTGCTGCCTCACCATCCCGATGGCCAGGCTCACCGACCGCTATGCCCGCTGGAAGGGTTACCACGGGGCGGGAGGGCTCCTGTGAAGCTCACCCCACGACGTTCTTCTCCTCCGCTGCGCTCCCCCGAACACCGCCGCGGGGACCCCGAGTCCTCCGAGCTTCTGGCTCTCAGGGGAGTGCGCAAGTCGTTCGGCGACAACGTCGTGCTGCGCGACGTGGACCTGACGATCGTGCCCGGCCAGTGCGTCGTGCTGATCGGGGCGTCGGGCTCGGGCAAGTCCACCCTCCTGCGCTGCGTCAACCTCCTCGAGGTCGTCGACGACGGCGTGATCACCTTCGAGGGCCGCGACATCACCGCCCCGCAGGTGGACGGTGACGAGGTGCGTTCGCGGATGGGGATGGTCTTCCAGGCCTACAACCTCTTCCCGCACCTCGACGTCATCGGCAACGTCACCCTGGCGCTGCGCCTGGTGCACGGCGTCGGGTCCGAGGAGGCCCGCTCCCGCGGCCTCGCGATGCTGGACCGGGTCGGGCTGTCCGAGAAGGCCGGTGCCCGCCCCGACGACCTGTCGGGCGGCCAGCAGCAGCGGGTCGCCATCGCGCGGGCGCTGGTGGCCAACCCGCGCCTGATGCTGCTCGACGAGGTCACCAGCGCACTCGACCCCGAGCTGGTGGGCGAGGTGCTCGACCTGCTCACCGAGCTCAAGGGCGAGGGGGTGACCATGCTGCTCAACACCCACGAGATGGACTTCGCGCGCGACGTCGCGGACCAGGTCTGTTTCCTGCACGACGGCCGGATCCACGAGCACGGGAGTCCCGACCAGGTCATCGGCGACCCCCAGCAGGAGCGGACCCGGGCCTTCCTCTCCCGCATCCGCGCCTGATTGGGTGGCTGTCAGGGGCAAGGCATAACCTCACGAGAGTGACGGATGATGCGGAGCTGAGGGGCACCACCACACGCGACGGTTTCCGCGTCCTCTGGGTCGGGGTCAAGCGCGAGCCGCGCGTGTTCACCGTCGCCACGCTCGGCGCGGTGCTCTTCGGTGTCCTCACGGTCGCCGACGCATGGGTGCTCGGCTGGTCCACCCAGCACGTCCTCATCCCCGCGTTCGACAACGGTGAGATCGGCACCGGCCTGCTCGTGTGGGTGGTCGCGCTGTTCATGGCCGTGGCGATCCTGCGCGCGATCGGCATCGTGGCCCGACGCCTCGGCGGCGGCATCATGTACTACCGGATGCAGTCGCACACCCGCCGCGGCGTCACCCGCCAATACCTCTCCCTGCCGATGGAGTGGCACCAGCGCCACCCGACGGGGCAGCTGCTCTCCAACGCCTACTCCGACGTCGAGGCGGCGTGGTCGCCGATCATGCCGCTGCCGATGGCGCTCGGGACCGTGGTGATGATGGTCGTCGCCGTCATCCAGATGTTCGTCGCCGACGTCGTGATGGCCGTGGTGGGCCTGCTGGTCTTCCCGGCGGTCGTGATGGCCAACCTCCTCTACCAGCGCTACGCCTCGCCCCTGATGACGCGCGCGCAGGGGCTGCGCGCCGAGGTCAGCGAGATCGCCCACGAGTCCTTCGACGGCGCCATGGTGGTCAAGACCCTGGGCCGCGAGGTCGAGGAGACCGACCGGTTCCGGGCCAGGACCCACGAGCTGCGCGACGTCAACATCCGGGCCGGCCGGATCCGCGCGGTCTTCGACCCCGCGCTCGCCAGCCTTCCCGGCCTCGGCGTCCTGGTGGTCCTGGCCGTCGGCGTCTCACGCGTCTCGAGCGGAGCGACCACCGCCGGCGACGTGGTGACCATCGCCTACCTGCTCACCATCGTCTCCTTCCCGATCCGCGCCATCGGTTGGCTGCTCGGAGAGTTCCCGCGCTCGGTCGTCGGCTACCGCCGCACCCAGGCCGTCCTCGACGCCCAGGGCAACATGGCCTACGGCGACGACGTGCTGCCCGCCGCCGCGGGAGGCGCCCTCCTGCAGGTCGCGGACCTGCACTACGCCTACGACCCTGCCGTCCCGCTGTTGCGCGGTGTGGACTTCGAGGTCCGACCCGGACGGACCGTGGCGCTCGTGGGTGCCACCGCGTCCGGCAAGAGCACCCTGACCAGCCTGCTGACCCGGCTCATGGACCCGGACGCCGGCCAGGTCCTGGTCGACGGCCACGACCTCAAGGGCCTGCGCAGGGGCGAGCTGCCCCGCGACGTCGCTCTGGTGGCGCAGACCGCCTTCATGTTCGACGACACCGTTCGCGGCAACGTCACCCTCGGCGCCGACGTCCCCGACGAAGACGTGTGGAGCGCGCTGCGCACCTCCCAGGCGGACGGATTCGTGGCTGCGCTGTCCGAGGGCCTGGACACCCAGCTTGGCGAGCGCGGCACCTCGCTGTCCGGCGGCCAGCGCCAGCGGCTGTCGCTGGCCCGTGCCCTGGTCCGTCGGCCGCGACTGCTGATCCTCGACGACGCCACGTCCGCGGTCGACCCGGAGGTCGAGGCCCGCATCCTCGCCTCCCTCCGCGACGACGGGGAGGGCGGCGGTTCCGAGGCGTCCCTGGTGGTCGTGGCCTACCGCAAGGCCACCATCTCGCTGGCCGACGAGGTCGTGCACCTCGACGGGGGTCGCATCGTGGGGCGGGGCACCCACGCCGAGCTGCTCGCCTCCAGCCCTGCCTACGCCCACCTCGTCAACGCCTACGAGGTCGAGGCCGACGCAGACGTCGACGTGAAGGGGACCGTCCGATGAGCACCACGCCCACCACTGCGGCCACCACTGCGCCCACCTCCGGCACCCGGATGGACTCCGGCGAGGAGATCGGCGCCATCGCGACGATCCGCCTCGGCATGAAGTACTCACCCGAGCTGCGCGAGGGCCTCGGCGTCACGCTGCTGCTCGCGGTCATCGCCTCGGGTGGCCAGATCGTGGTCCCGATCGCGGTCCAGCAGACCCTCGACCGCGGCCTCAACGGCCCCGGCGGCCCGCGCATCGACTTCGTGGCGTGGATGGGAGTGCTGGCCGCGCTCGCGATCGTGGTCACCAGCCTGGCGTCCTACGGCATGACGAGCCGGCTCTTCACCACCTCCGAGCACGGCCTCGCCACGCTGCGCACCAAGGCGTTCCGCCACGTCCACGACCTGCCGCTGCTCACCCAGAACACCGAACGCCGGGGCGCGCTCGTCTCGCGGGTCACCACCGACGTCGACCAGGTGAGCCAGTTCCTCGTCTTCGGTGGTCTGATCTTCGTCGTCAGCATCGGGCAGATGCTCGCCGCGACCGTGCTGATGCTGGTCTACAGCTGGCAGCTGGCCGCCGTGGTGTGGCTCTGCTTCGCCCCGCTGTTCCTCTCGATCCGATGGTTCCAGAAGAAGCTCTCGGCCGCCTACACCGTCGTGCGCCACCAGGTGGGGGTGCTGCTCGGCGCGATCTCCGAGCCCGTGGTGGGCGCCGCCACGGTCCGCTCCTACGGTGTCGAGGACCGCACGCAGGCCCGCATCGACACCGCGATCCAGGACTGGCAGGACGCCTACACACACGCCCAGACCTACACCGTCACCTCGTTCTCCCTCGGCGGCCTCTCCGCCGGCCTCGCCAACGCGGGCGTGATCGTGATCGGCGTGCTGCTCGGCTTCTCCGGCGACATGACACCGGGGCGCGTGCTCGCGTTCGCCTTCCTGGTGACGTTGTTCGTGGGGCCGGTCCAGATGGGCACGCAGATCCTGACCGACGCCCAGAACGCCATCTCCAGCTGGCGCCGCGTGCTGGGCATCCTGGAGACCCCGGCCGACCTGATCGATCCCGGACCCGACGGCGAGCACCTGCCCCGCGGGCCGATCGACGTCCGCTTCGCCGACGTCACCTTCGCCTATCCCGGTGGCCCGCCGGTGCTGCGCGAGATCGACCTCACCATCGATGCCGGCACGCGGGTCGCGATCGTCGGCGAGACCGGCTCCGGCAAGTCGACCTTCGCCAAGCTGCTGACCAGGCTGATGGACCCCGTCGACGGGGCGGTGCTGCTCGACGGCGTCGACGTACGCCGCATCGACGCGCGGTCCCTGCGGCGCAGCGTGGTGCTGGTGCCCCAGGAGGGGTTCCTGTTCGACGACACCGTCGCAGCCAACGTGCGCTACGGCAAGCTCGACGCCACCGAGGACGAGATCCGTGAGTCTGCCGTCGAGCTCGGGGTGGACGACTGGCTGGCCGGCCTGCCCCGAGGCCTGCACACCCAGGTGGGGCAGCGCGGTGAGTCGCTCTCCGCGGGGGAGCGGCAGCTGGTCGCGCTGGTGCGCGCACACCTCGCCGACCCCGACCTGCTGGTCCTCGACGAGGCCACCAGCGCGGTCGATCCAGCACTGGAGATGCAGATCGGGCGGGCGCTCGAGCGCCTCATGCAGTCACGCACCTCGGTGACGATCGCCCACCGGCTCTCGACGGCGGAGAACGCCGACGAGGTGATCGTGGTCGACAAGGGGCGGGTCGTGCAGCGTGGGCCGCACGCCGAGCTCGTGACCCAGGCCGGCAGCGTCTACTCGGGGCTCCACGCGAGCTGGACCGCGCAGCACTCTCCCCGATAGGCCGGTAGGCCGCAGACCCGCGAGCAAGCAGGGGAGCGGGGCCGCCCGAGGTCCGGGTCAGTGGGTCAGGAGGCTAGGACCTGGGTGATCAGCATGTCGACGTCGAAGTGGTCGGACTCGGTGCCCTGCGGGACGACGGCCACGGAGCGGGTGAGGAAGTCGTTGATGTCGCTGGCGCGGGCCAGCAGCACGAGGTGGCCGTCGGGGGAGCTGAGCTCGATGCTCACCATCGCGCGGCCGCTGATGCTGATCGCCGGGGACACGTGCACGTCACCCTCGCCCACGGGGGACTCGGTGCCCCGGGTGAGCAGGTCGCGCCCGAAGGTCCAGACGAGGTGGCCCTCGGAGGTGACGAACGTCATCGCCACGGCGAACGGGTCGGAGCGTCGGTAGCCCAGGACCGTGTCGATCTCGTGGCGGATGCCACGGTCGTCCATGCACTCGACGGTGATGTCCAACGTGACGTCGGACAACGTGTGTCCACCGGACATGTTCATCGAGACTCCTTGGGTTCCGGGCGGCTTGGTTGCTCATGAGACGCCATCGGAGGCCCCTCATGATGCGGAATGGCCAAATATGACCCGAAGCGGTCCAGACCGCTTCTTGACGTTGACTCATGACGATCTTGACTCAATCCTGATCTGACACTGCGAACGGGTCGGCTCGCCGGTGGGATCTTCGATGTGTTGACCGCCTCGGATGCTCGTTCAGGTGCGCTGCTGGGGTCGCCGGTTAGGGTCGGCGCATGACGAGGACTGCCAAGCGCATCGCTCTCGAAACCGCGGGCTGGGCGCTCCTCCTGGTCGGCATCGTGGCGATTCCGCTGCCGGGACCGGGCCTGCTCGGGGTGTTCGCCGGGCTCGCGCTCCTCTCCCAGCAGTACGAGTGGGCCGACCGCCGCGTCGAGCCCATCCGGTTGCGGGCCCTGCGGAGCGCTGCCGAAGGGGTGGAGACCGTGCCGCGCGTGGTGCTCTCCTGCCTCGCCGCGCTGGTGCTGGCCGGCGCCGGCGTGCTCTGGATCCTCAGTCCACCCGTTCCCGGATGGTGGCTGCTGCCCGAGCTGTTGTGGCTCCCCGGCGGGATGTGGACCGGTCTGACCCAGGTCGGCTCAGCGATCTTCGCCCTCGGCCTGATCGTCTACAGCTATCGACGCTTCCACGACAACCAGGCCGAGATCGACGAGCTCGACCAGCAGATCGACGCCCTCCACCAGGACTGACCCCGGGTTGTCGGGCTGTGCCGCGGATGGGATATCGTTCCGGCGTCGCGGGCGATTGGCGCAGTGGTAGCGCGCTTCGTTCACACCGAAGAGGTCACTGGTTCGAACCCAGTATCGCCCACCCGAGTAGGAAATAGCCCCTGAACTGCTGAAACGCAGGGTAGGGGCTATTCCGTTGTGGTCCAGGTATCCTCCAGCGGTCCATCAATGGCCGACAGTGAACCGTGCCCGGAAGGCGGCTTCGAGCTTGTCCAGGCGGATGCCGATGTTCCGTCGGCCACATCGGTAGGCAGGGATGGACCCGTCACCGATGCGACGACGGGTCCTCTTTGTGCTGAGAGACATCGCCTCGGCGGCGTCCTCGATGCTGAGGCAGCTGGGGAGCACACGGTCCAGCGGACGGAAGTTGCGGTAGCGCGTCTGCTGGCCGGATGCCCATCAAGAAGAACGACCATCCGGCGCAGCGGCAAGCAGTTGCTTGACATTCCTCAGCGGGCGAAGTGACGCAGTGGTCTTCTGCGGGGTCGGATACGTGTACCCATCGCCCGCGGTCAGCTCGTGACCCCACCGCTCGTCCCGGGCGACCACAGGCTGGCCTCCGGCCGGTGTGGTTGCCCGTTCTGCGCTGGCAAGCTGCCGTCGGAGACCGACCGCGTCGACAGCCATGTGCTGCTGTCTGCCGATCAGCATCCGAGGACGAACGGCGACGTGACTCCCGACGATGTCGCTGCCGGCACGAGGCAAGAAGCACTGCCGGCCGCGCTGGGGCGACGCCGAGCACAAATGGTCCTCGCCCGCCGTGAACCGGCTCGGTGGACGAGGGTTCCCCCGATGCATCAAGCACCTCAGGTCCTTCTCGAGGTCTCGGTTGCGTCGAGGTCACCGCCTTTTGCAATGGCTTCGATGTCTTCAGCAGGCAGGTCGCGGCCGGCGTCGTCACCGACGGGGTCGTGCGGCATGTCGACATGACAGCCCCCGACCCTCGGCGACCCATCGAGCTCGCCCGGGTGCCTTGAGGTGCTCGCCGCACGCCGGGCAGTCACGATTCACATCGGCCACGAGCCTCACCTCTGTATGCGTGACGTCCATCCATCTAATCCACCCTAAGCCAAGGCCCCACTGTCTGAATCCCACAGCAACAGCCACCCGAGGCTCGAAGATCGAACGAAAAGCCGTTGCTAACGTTGACAATCGAACTTGAGGGTGCGAGTCTCGTGGAACTGTCTACGAGAAGTTAGGAACCGAACATGGTTGATGTCGCCGAGTTGACTGCGACCCTCCAGGCGCAAGGAGTGGAGTTCGTCTTCGGGTACTACGTAGACATCCACGGAGTCCCCAAGAGCAAGTGCGTCCCCATCGCCTCTCTGCCGTCCATGGCCCGAGGATCGGAGCTCTACACCGTCGGTGCGCTTGAAGGTATGGGCGACCTCGGTCCGCACGAGGACGAATGTGCGGGCATGCCGGACCTTGACAAGCTCGTAGTGCTTCCGTGGGACCCGAGGTTCGCGCTGGTGCCCTCGCAGCTTCAGCTGAATGGCGTTCCGTATGAGCAGGATTCCCGCAACATGCTTCAGCGGCAGGTGGACCGTGCGAAGGCCTTGGGCTTCACAGTGAACGTCGGCATTGAGCCGGAGTTCTACGTGGTCCGCGCAACGGCAACCGGCTGGGAGCCGTTCGTAGCTTCCGATGCCCTCAACTCACCCACCCGCGGATACGACCTCGAGTCGACGATCCTCTCTGAGCCGTTCGTCGGCCCGATGGCGCGATACATGAACGACATGAACTGGGGCCTGTACTCCTTCGACCACGAAGGAGGAGACGGTCAGTACGAGTTCAATTTCGACTACACGGACGCTATGTCAATGGCTGATCGAATGACACTTTTTCGTCTTATGGCCAAGCATGTGGCGCGCGAGGTTGGCTGCGTCGCGACCTTCATGGCGAAGCCTTTCCAGGACGACTTCGGCTCGGCTGCTCACATCAACATGAGCATCGCGTCCGCCGACACCGGCGAAAACCTCTTTGCCCATAGTGACGGCAGCGCCGCATACAGTCCCCTCGCCGGACACTTCACCGCGGGGGTCCTGCAACATGCCGACGCGATCAGCGCCGTGGTCTCGCCCACTGTGAACTCGTATAAGCGTTTCACCAGCAAGGGATTCATGGACGAGATTTCTTGGGCTCCGGTCTTCCGGGCGTGGGGCAACAACAACCGGACCTTGATGTGCCGTATGCCGGTCAACCGCCATTGCTTGGAGGTCCGGACCGCCGACGCCTCGGTGAACTACTACCTAGGCATTGCCATCGTCCTTGCCGCCGGACTCGACGGGATCGAGCAAGAGCTGGACCCCGGCGCCCCTGTCAACGTGGATACCTATCTGCTTGACGAAAGTGAGCGTGAGGCCCATGGCCTCTTACCTCTCCCCATGACCCTGGACGCCGCTCTCGACGAGTTCGAGACAGATGTCCTAGCCAAGCGGGCGTTTACTCCGGACTTCCATGCTACCTATCTCGCCCACAAGCGTGCCGAGAGCCACGAATTCCGATCAGTCGTCACCGATTGGGAGTCGGCAACCTACTTGCAGAGGATCTAAGATGGGCTCACAGGTCAGAGATCTTGCCAACCTGACGGCATACCGCCACTTGACCCAGTCGGAGCCCGAGCTGGTTGGTGTCGGCCGTGCGATCGACGTCGTGCCCGAGATGACCAGCCTGACGGTCTTGACCTCTGGGGCCCCTCTCGACTGGGAGTCGTACCAGGACGGCCAGCGACGGGCCGTGCTCTTTGGGGCCGTGTACGAGGGGATCGCCACCGATACAGACGACGCCGAGAAGAAGATCCGTCGCGGTCAGATACTGGTGCAGAGCACCCAAGAGCTGAGTTGCATCGGCTCCGTCGCGGGAATTATGACCGCTTCGATGCCGGTATTCGTCGTGCGTGACAAGGTCTCTGGCCGATCCGCATTCTGCAATCTGTATGAGGGAGAGAGCCCTCATCGGCTCTGCTACGGCTCATACAATGATGAGGTCGCGTCTCGCCTCGACTGGTTGCGCGATGTGATGGCCCCTGTGCTTTCTGCGGCGCTCAAACTTCACGGTCCCATCCCGCTTAAATCGATCATGGCTCGGGCGCTGCGGATGGGAGACGAGCTTCACAGTAGGAATACTGCAGCAACTATGCTCTTGACCGCCGAGTTGATGCCCTCATTGCTGCAGATGATGTCCTCAGGTTCGCACCAAGGGCAGATACTGGAGGTTGTCGACTTCCTGAAACGCAATGACTACTCCTTCCTTCGGGTCGCGATGGCTGCCGCGAAGGTCACAGCCGACTCGGCACATGGCGTCGAGGCAAGCTCAGTAGTGACAGCGATGGCGATCAACTGCCGTGACTTCGCCATAAGGGTGAGTGGGCTCGGTGACACCTGGTTCAGGGGATCGCACCCCGAACTTGAGGGCAAGTTCTTCAGTGGCTTCGGAGAGGATGACGCCGAGTGGATCGGGGGAGAAAGCTGCGTCACCGAAGTGGTGGGACTCGGCGGCATGACCCAGGCCTGTGCGCCAACCCTTCAGGCCTACCAAGGTGGCACGTTCGACGCGATGCGCCTCACCAACGAGTCGATGTACGAAATAACGATAGGCGAGCATCCCGACTTCCGAATCCCGGTGCTGAACTTCAGAGGAGCACCGGTCGGAATTGACATCTTCTCGGTCCTTCGGTCAGGGATCACTCCAGTCATCGACGGGGGACTGGCTGGCAAAGATGGTGGTCAGATTGGCGCCGGCGTACTGCGACCGCACTTGGACGTGTTTCAGTCGGCGGCGCAGGCGTACGGCGAACGATACGGCACTGACTCCTCCTCATAGCGAGCATGCGCCCTAGGTATAGACCAGTAATTCGCCCCTCTCGGGTCCAGAATCGAAAGGGAGAAGTCATGACGCGAGGTTCCAAGACGAAAGTGACCACGGATGGAAATGAGAATATGCGGCGAACAATGGGAGCGTTGGAGATAGCATTCTTCACGATCGCAGCTGCGGGCCCGTTGCTGGTTGTTGCCGGTTTTCTTCCGTTGTCATTCATGATCGGTGGGATTGGGACAGTTGGTGCTCAGATGGTGGCGGGCATCGTGTTGCTCGTGTTCGCGGTGGGCCTGACCCGAATGGCCCTGAGAATACGAAACTCCGGCGCCTTCTACGCCTACATCGGCCGCGGCATGGGCCGTCCGATCGGTGGAGGGGCCGCCTTCTTGGCTCTCACCGCGTACTCCCTGATCACCGTTGGACAGATCGGCGCTGTGGGGGCTTTCGCTGTCGGGCCTATCAAGGACTTCACTGGCACCGACGTGCCGTGGCTTCTGTGTTCTCTCGTGGCACTCGCGGTCGTTGCGGCACTCGGGCACCGACAGATCTCGCTAAGCGCGAAGGTGCTAGGGGTAGCCCTGGTGACCGAGGCCGGTGTACTGCTGGTTCTCGCGGTTCCGGTCCTGGTGCAAGGTGGGGCCGAAGGCATCGACCTCAGTGGCTTCGAGGCGGACTCGATCTTCGCTGGCGCTGGTGCAGGTGCCATGTTCGCCATCGTCTTCGGGGCGTTCATCGGGTTTGAGTCCACCGCGATCTACTCGGAGGAAGCGAAGGATCCTGCGCGGACGTTGCCCCGGGCGGTGTACTTGGCTGTGGGATTTCTGGCCGTGTTCTACACCTTCATGGCGTGGGTCCTGGTCGTTGCCTTCGGTAGGTCGAACATCCAAGAGGCGGCCACTGCGGACCCGGTCGGACTAGTATTCGTGGCCATGGAGCAGTACGTCGGTCACCCGGCGGCGGTCGTTGCCGAAACGCTCCTGATCACCAGCGCCTTCGCCTCTGTTCTGGCCTTCCACAACACGGCGACCAGATACATCTTCACCTTGGGGCGGGAGGGTCTTCTCCCGAGGCGCCTCGCTCAGGTTCACCCCGTACACGGGTCTCCGTTCGTCGCCAGCCGGTCATTGGCCATCTTTGCCCTGGTCGTGATCCTCTTCCTCGCGGCCCTTGATGCAGACCCCTATCTCGAGGTCTTCTTGCTCTTGGTCGCGCCGGGTGTGCTCGCGGTTATCGTGTTGCAAGCACTTTGTTCGGTCGCCATCGTCTGCTTCTTCAACCAAGGTGAAAACGGGCACGGATTGTCCACCTGGAGCACGACCGTTGCCCCTGCCATCAGTTTCGTGGCGTTGTCGGTGGCTACATGGCTGATCGCGTCAAACTTCGAGTACTTCTCTGGTCGAACAGGATTCATGAACTGGGCGTTGCTCTCCATCGTTCCCGTTGCTTTTGCGCTGGGCCTTGGACGGACGCTCTTCATGGGTCGGCACTCTCCCGACGAATACCGCAAGTTGACACAGACGCAGGTGTACTGACTTTTCGTCGGGACATGGACGCCGAAGTTTCAGCGACCACTCCACGTTGCAGAGGAGATTTCGCAGGTGCCACGCGAGCCCTTGGTCATAGTGACCATGTCGAGTCGAGATTTCTCCCAGTATGTGTTGTGGCGGGACATGTATATTGGGTTGCATCGCGGGGGAATCATTGCGGTCTCGATTGATACATCGGTGGGTTCCTTGCCGTTGGCAGAGCTTGTTGAGAAGGCATGTGGCCTTGTCATAAGCGGTGGGGGCGACCTTGACCCCCACCTATATGGCGGTGATTCGGGTGACCCGACGCTCTATGGAGTCGATACGCAACGCGATACGAACGAGATCGATCTGTTCAATCTTGCAGTAGACAAGGGTATTCCGATTCTTGGGATATGCCGCGGAGCCCAACTCATCAATGTTGCCCGAGGGGGCACGCTGTACGTCGATGTCAGACGCGACTATGGTGAGGGCGCAGAACATGTGGGACCGGAGGAGAGGCTGGATGAAGCAGTGCACTCCGTGTCGGTCGAAGAGGGCACGCGACTGGCTTCACTGCTCGGCGTGAGCGGGTCAATTGAGGTGAATAGTGGCCATCACCAAGGTATCGCACGAGTTGGTGACCATCTGAGGACAGTTGCAACGGCCTCGGATGGACTGGTCGAAGGTATTGAAGGTAGTTTCGATAACGAGTTGATCGTGGGAGTGCAATGGCATCCTGAGAATCTCTGGCGAACTCAGATTCACGCCCAGCGCCTCTTGCGCGAATTTGGAGTATGGTGCTCATGATCACGATCTTGGACAGTCTGATGGCACGATGTCGGCCAGGTTCGAGCAATTTAATTGCGAGACGTAGTCAGGTAAGAGTGCCGTCTGTTGCGCCAGGTCTCAGGTGGACGAGATGCGCCTAGTCACTGGCGATCAGTACAGAAGGGCTCAAAAGAGCGCCGTTCTGCCTGCAGGAACGGTAGCCCACACGTCCCTGTCAGTTCGTTACGTCGACGTTGGTGCCGATAATAACGGCACCGTTGTTCTTCTGCACGGAATACCGACGTGGGGGTATCTCTACGCACCGGTCTTGGCCACTTTCGTAGACGCGGGTTACCGCGTGATCGTGCCTGATCTTCTCGGTCACGGATGGTCCGATCGCCGTGACTGCTTCGATCGCTCATTTCAAGATCAAGCTCGCATGATCCGCGGCCTGTTGGAGGTGCTCTCCCTCGATCGCGTCGATCTGGTAGGCCACGACACTGGTGGCGCGGCAGCGCTGATCCTCGCGATCGAGCACGCCGTCTGTGTCAGGCGGCTCGTCTTGACCAACACCGTGTGCTTTGACCGATTCGACGACGACATGCTTGATTTCGGGCACCCCCTGCGATGGAAGTCCCGATCAGTAGCGGAACTTGTTGAGGCACTAGAGGCGAGCCTCGCTGACGGTTTGTCGCAGGGGGACCGCCTCACGCGCGATTTCCGGGAGGGAATTATTGCGCCCTATGCGAACGAGGAGGGAAAGCTCAGCCTTCTCCGCAATGCGTCGGCCTTGAACGCGAATCAGACCATGGCTCTGGTCGACAGACACTGTGAGATCCAATCTCCGACGCTTGTGCTTTGGGGGGCTGACGATCCTTGGCAGAAGGCCCAAGACGGACGTCAGTTGGCTCTCGAGATTCCTGGTGCCAGGTTTCAAATCATCGAGCATGCCTCGCATTGGGTTCAGCAAGACAAGCCGGAGGAGTTTTGCGCCTCAATCTTGACGTTCTTTGAAGAGAACGCCCGCTTTCTATGAGTGCGGCCGCTGTTCGCACCGGACGGAGGGGTCTCGTCGAGATCGGCCTTGAGGTCGCGTCCCAAAGCCCGGTCGGGGGCCGGGAGGCAGTGTTCATGGTGTGCAGCGCCCTGCGTGCGCCTTGGCTTGAAGCCGGTGGAGCCGTCCATCACGACAGCCTCGATCTGGTCGCGCCGTGCCTGTAGGCGCTCAGCGAGCTGGTCTTGAGCGCCTGCTTGGAGCGGCGCTCGACCAGGAACAACCTGGCTGGACCGGCGCTGTCACAGATCCCGGTGAGGTCGAAGACGTTGACGTACCTGTCCCTGCGCCGCCTGTGACGCCACACATGCTCATCTCGCCGAGGAGCCGTTCGCTGTCGCACCGGTGGTGTCGTCGATGAGAACGCGGCGCTCGGCCTGGGATGCGCGGCTGCTGTGTCGGCGCCGCACGTCTGGGCAGCGGGCGCTCCTCTGGCTTCGGTGGGTGATGTTCAGCGTGATCGGGCACCAGCCCCACGGTGGTGGCCCGGCCGCTGCTGGAAGGTGTCGCGGAGAACGCACTCGCAGCCACGGCGACGGCACCACTGATCGGGATCGAGGACCCGACACGCGAGCACCCCGATCCGGCTCGAGAAGTTGCCCGCTGACGACCAGTACGCTCCTCAAGGCGGCAGACCGTTGCCGGGCCGGGGCGCGCGAACGTAGCGTCAGGCATGTCGAGACGTGGGCCCGAGAGTGGCGGCCCACTGACGGGGATGCGCGGCTTCCGGCTCTCACCAATGGAGCCCTAGGCTCCCAGCATGACGAAACGCAAGAACGGCGAGGATTCTTCGGGTACTGCTCACCGGGTCGAGCACAGGCGGACGGGCGTCACTGTGGATCAGATGGACCGAGACATCTTGAGGATCCTCCGGACCGACGGGCGAACGAGTAACGTCGAAATCGCCCGCCGGATCGGCGTAACGGAGACGACGGTACGAAAGCGGATCGCGGCACTACTTGCCGACGAGTTGGTCGAGATCGTCGCCGTGCCCACCCCGAAGTTGGCGGGAGCGACAGTGTCGGCCATCATCGGGATCTCGGTGCAGCTGACGCATCTCCAACAGGTCGCCGAGGATCTTGTCGCGAGGCCCGAGGTTCGCTACTGCGGATTCTCCACCGGACGCTACGACATCATGATCGAAGCCTTCTTCGTCGACAACGAGCATGTCTTGACGTTCACCACGAACGTCTTGGGCGCCATGCCGGGGATCGTGGACATGGAAACGGCCCTCATCCTCAAGATTGAGAAGTTCTCCTACGAGTGGCAGTTCGAGCCGTAGCGGTACCGAGTTGTTCAGCGGGCGCTGGACGGTGAAACCAGACCCGGGGTCTCACGCCGCGTCCGAGGCGAGGAGTCGGGTCCAGATCCGCAAAGGCGCAGCGCCGCAGGACCTGCGGCCTGCCAAGGAACGAGAACCCACAGACGAGTGTTTCGAGGCTGCCGGAGCGCCGAGCACGACACTGCCTGCACGCTAGTCCTTCCATCGACCTACGGCTTTGCACCGAGATGGTTCTGCCGCGAAGACCGGCACGAGGTGCTGGCAGGGCGCAAGAACGGGCTGCTCGTTGTCGCATCTGGCTTGGCGGACCTCGACATGGTGGGCCAGTTGGGTTCCGTGCGGTGACCGCTGGCCACCAGGCCCGCCAGAAGGATCTGGTCGACTTAGCCGAAATGTCCCTACGCGACGCCCGAGTTGAGTCGATATCCGATGCGCGGGTGACGACCCTTGCGGAAATTCGATCTACACTCTAACGTCGGCGCAACGCGCAGCGCCAGACTCCGGCCGTTGTGTCCCGCGGAAACAGGAGATGTCATGAAGAGAAGCCCCCTCGTTGTCCTGGCAGCGCTCGTCCTCGCTGGTGCGCCGGCTTGCAGTACGAGCGACGAGGCATCGACAGACGATTCGGACGACGGGGCGATCATCATCGGGGCGGCAGTCGCCGAGTCGGGGGGATTTGAGCTCTACGACAACGCGCAGACCTCAGGGATGCAGTACGCCATCGACGAGATCAACGCGGCGGGCGGCATCAACGGTCGGAAGTTCGAGTTGATCACAGCGGATCACAAGACCGACCCAGCTCAGGTTCAGGCCGTCACCCAGGAGCTTCTCGACAAGGGCGCCGACGCCATCGTGACGACCGTCGACTACGACTTCGGTGCGCCGGCCGCGATCGCGGCCAGCAAGGCCGGGAAGATCTCGATCAGTGGCGCCGGTGCGCCCGAGTTCGGTTTCCAAGGCCTCGGCCCGCTCCACTTCAACGTCTACCAGGGCACGCCCAGCGAGTCGGCGGCTCTTGCGGAGTTTGCCTACACCACCCAGGGATTGCGCAAGCCGTACCTGCTTGAGGACACGAGCATCCAGTACTCGAAGTCCCTGTGCGCCGAGTTCGAGACGGCGTGGGAGAAGGTCACCGGCAGTGACCAGCTCGCAGGAAAGGACAGCTTCGCCAACGGCGACCCATCGATCGCCAACCAGGTCAGCCAGATCAAGGCCGAGACCGAAACGGACTTCGTCGTGCTCTGCTCCTACCCGCCGGGCGGCGCGAGCGCCATCCGGCAGCTTCGGACGGCGGGTGTGGACCTGCCGATCTACGGGGGGTCGGCCTTCGACGGGACGTTCTGGACCGAGGCGATCCCGGACCTGAGCAACTTCTTCCATGCCGCCATGGCCTCTTCGGCCGGCGATGACCCGAAGGCTGACCTCAACACCTTCCTGGACAGCGTCGAGTACGAAGGGTCCGCGAGCTACGCCCTGTTCGGCTACTTGGACATCCAGACCATCGCGGCGGGGCTCGAGAAGTCCGGCACCATGGATGGGGACAAGCTGGCCGAGGCCATCGCGTCACTGCAGGATGCCGACCTCCTCGTCGGTAAGACCAGCTACGCCATGGACTGCCACGCTCCGATCGATCGGCCGATGGCCATCATGAACATCGAGCAGGGCGTCGCCAAGCTGGCGCAGTACGTCGAGGTTGACGATGTGCCGCGCACGGCGTGCTGACTCTGCGGCGGCCGATGGATTGACGGCCTGGATCGGCAGTCGGGAACGAGCAGACGGTTCGGTCATCAGAGGGCGCGCGTGGAAGATCGTGGGGTGCGACAGGTGTCGACCACAGCCGTAGGGCCGCACAGACTAGAAGTCAACGGGATCCACGTGCGGTTTGCCGGAGTCCACGCTCTGGCTGCGGTGGACCTGACCTTGGAGCGTGGCGAGATCGTGGGCCTGATCGGGCCCAACGGCGCTGGCAAGACGACGATGGTCAACACCATCAGTGGGTTCCAGCGACCCGCGGAGGGGCGAATCGTCCTGGACGGGAAGGACATCACCCGGTGGCCGACGCACCGTCGTGCCCGCCATGGGATAGCACGTACTTTTCAGGCGGTGCGCGCCTTCGGCGGGCTCACTGTCCAGGAGAACCTCGAGGCGGCGGTCTTCGCAACCGGTGGCTCTCGGCGTGCGGCGGCTCGTGTCTGCGACGAGATGCTCGGCCTGGTGGGACTCCTGGAGTCATCGGCGATGCGGGCTGACTCCCTTTCCTACGGGCAGGAACGTCGCCTGGGCATCGCCCGGGCTCTTGCCGGTCGGCCGGGTCTGCTCCTGCTGGATGAGCCGGCTGCCGGGCTCAACGAGCAGGAAAGCGACGAGCTGCTCGAGAGCCTCGAGGGGATTCGCAGCCGGCTCGGCTGCGGACTGTTGGTCATCGAGCACGACATGCGCCTGATCATGCGACTCTGCGACCGCCTGCATGTCCTCGATCATGGAAGCACCTTGGCGTCGGGTCTCCCCAACGAGGTGGCGCGCGACCCGCAAGTACTAGCGGCCTACCTCGGAACTCCGCGTGGAGGCGACAATCGTGCTCAGAGTTGAGAGCCTTGACGTCCGCTACGGGCGGGTGCAGGCGGTCCGCTCGCTCTGCCTCGAGGTGCGAGCCGGGGAGGTCGTCGCCCTGCTCGGACCGAACGGCGCGGGCAAGACGACGACCTTGACCGCGATCGCCGGTCAGCACCGCAAAGCGGGGGGTGTCGTCGAGCTGGAGGGCGAAGGCATCCTCGGCCTGGGGCCGCAGCCGATCGCACGCAGGGGGATCTCGCTGGTGCCTGAGGGGCGTCGGATCTTCACGACGCTCACGGTCGGGGAGAACCTCCGCATCGGCGCATCGGCACGCAGGGACCGCGCCTCGGTCGAGGCGGACATCGAGCGCGAGCTCGAGCGGTTCCCCGTCCTGCGGACCTACCTTCACTCCGAGGCTGGCAAGATGTCCGGCGGTGAACAGCAGCAGCTCGCCATCTCCCGTGCCCTGGTGAGTCGTCCGCGGCTCCTGCTTCTCGACGAGCCGTCGCTTGGGCTGGCGCCGGTGCTGGTGGACCTCGTCTTCGACACCATTGAACAGCTCCGCGCCGATGGCCTGACCATCCTGCTCGTCGAACAGAACGCCAGCCGTGCGCTCGACGTTGCCGACCGGTGCTACGTCATGCGCAGCGGCGAGCTGGTCGTGAGCGCGTCGCAGGGCGAGATCCGTGCCGAAGACCTCGCTGACATCTATCTCGGAGGTCGGAACCACTCGTGACCACAATCATCCAGTTCGTCATCGACGCGTTGACCGCAGGGAGCTACTACGCGCTCTTCGCGCTCGGCATCGCGCTGATCTTCGGCATCATGCAACTGGTCAACTTCGCGCACGGAGAACTGATCATGATCGGCGGATACGCGGTGTACGTCTTCTCCGACATGCCGTGGCCCCTCACCATCGCCGTCGCCGTGGCCGTCGTCGTCCTCAGCGCACTGCTCATGGAGCGGTTGGCGTTCCGTCCGATCCGCGGGGCCAATCCGGCCACCCTGCTCATCAGCTCATTCGCGCTCAGCTTCCTCCTGCAGAACGTTGGTCAGATGATCTTCACCACCCTGCCCAAATCGACCGACGTCGTGCCGCTGTTCACCCGGTCCGTCGATGTCGGAGGGCTGACCATTGGCTGGCTGAGCATCGTCACCATCGGCACGACGGCACTGCTGCTGTGCCTGCTCGCCGTTTTCATGGGACGGACTGAGACCGGCGTGCAGATGCGTGCGGCGGCGGAGGACTTCGAGATGGCCGAGCTGTGCGGGGTTCGGAGCAACCGAGTGATCGCCACGGCATTCGGGCTCGGGGGTCTTCTCGCGGGTGTGGGAGCCGTGCTGCTCGTGGGACAGACCGGGAGCATCTCCATAGGCATGGGGCTGACCCCCGTGCTGTTCGGTTTCACTGCGGCGGCTATCGGCGGGTTAGGAAGTCTGCCCGGAGCCGTGGTCGGAGGGTATGTGCTCGGGTTCGGCAGCGCGCTCCTCCAGCAGTTCCTGCCAGACGGCGCCGCGGGTTACCGCGACGCCTTCCTCTTCGCGGGGGTCTTTGCCCTCATGGCGTTCAGGCCCGGCGGCCTCTTCCGCGTCGCGGCCCTGTCTCCGAGGGTGTGACACAGATGCCGAACACGAAGCGAGGCGTGCGGCTCGCATCCATCGCAGCCGTGCTGTGCGGCGTCGTGGTGATCGCTACGTTCGTTGGCACCTTGGGCGGCCCGCGCACGGACCGGGCGACGGGTACGGCCTTGATCCTGCTTCTGGTCGTGGTCGGACTCAAGATCTTCATCGGCGACTCGGGGGTGTTCTCGTTCGGCCACATCGCATTCATGGGTGTGGGGGCATACACGACAGCCGTCGTGACGATGTCACCTGGGCAACGGTCCTTCCAGTTGCCGGACCTCCCTGGACCACTGGCGACCATCGAGATGTCCGGGCTCGAGGCGGCCGTGCTCTCGGGGGCCGTCGCGGCTCTGGTTGCCACCGTTGTGGTTGCGCCGATGTTGCGTCTCTCGGGTCTCACGGCGAGCTTGGCTACGGTGGCGATCCTCATCGTCTTCCAGTCGGTCTTCCAGAACGCAGAGATGTTCACCCGCGGCAGCTCGGGGCTCATCCTCGATGCCGCGACCCCTTCCGTGGTGACGCTGTTGCTGTGGGCCTGCCTTTCCATCGTGGTCGCCCTACTGTTCCGCCATTCGCGCACTGGCCTCCGACTGGCCTCATCGCGCGAGGACGAGGTCGCGGCGAAGGCGCTGGGCGTGAGGGTCTGGGCCGAGCGCGGCGCGGCGTTCGCGCTGAGCGCCTTTGTTGTCGGCGTCGCTGGGTCGCTCTACGCGCAGTACTTCGGGTCGATCAACCCTCAATCGTTCTACATCACCCTCACCTTCACGACCATCGCAATGCTCGTCGTCGGCGGGTTGACGAGCGTGTCAGGTGCCGTCCTGGGGACCTTGGTGATCAGTGTCGCCATCGAGCTCTTGCGGACGGTGGAGCGCGGCGTCTACATCGGCGGCTGGGAGGTGCCCTCTCGATCGGGACTGGCCGAAGTCGGTCTGGCGCTGGTGCTCCTGGTGGTCCTTCTGACACGTCCCGAGGGCCTCACCGCCGGCGCGGAGCTCGAGCCGAGCACATGGCGAGACAAGCTCCGCGCCCGTCGCCCCCCGGATCCACCGTCCCCCGCCGAAACCTCGCCGGTGCCAACCGTTATCGATCTCCCGGAGGAGTCAAGATGAGAGTGCTTTACGTAGGACCGATGGCGTACGGGTCGAACGCAGGAGTGGACGCCCTGGGTCACGGGCTGGAGAGCCGGCTGGCAGAGGCCGGCGTGGAGATGCGAGTCATCTACGCCGACTTCCGGGACGAGGGGTGGCCAGGGAGCTCCGGCGAGGCAGTACGAGCCGGAGCCGATGCAGGTGTCGACGCCATCGTAGTGTGGGTCATCGATGTCGACCAACCGGCGGATGCAGTGGAGTACGCCCGATCCAGGGGTGTCCCGGTAGTGGCACTTGAACGCCCCCGCTATGCCGTGGACGCCTCCGTTGTCTATCCCAACTTCAACCATGGCGTCTACATGGTTGAGCACCTCGCCACGCTCGTTCCTGAGGGAGCATCGGTGGCCGTCGTGGGGGGGCCTGACGTGGTTGACGACATCGAGCTCATGCTTGGTCTAAGACACGGGCTGGACACAGCCGGCCTGCAGTTGGTGAACGACCCGGACGACCCGCGATACAAGAACGTCAGCGACGTCGCCGAGGGCGGCAAGGAGAAGACTGCGAACATCCTGGCCGACTTTCCTGACATTGAAGCCCTGATCCCCTACAACGACGAGACGATGTTGGGTGCGGTCGCGGCGCTCGAGGATGCCGGCCTGGCGGGACAGGTGACGATGGTTTCACGCAACGGGACGCCCAAGGCGGTCGAACTGGTCCGGCAGGGTGTCCACGCAGGCACATGGGACCTCGACATCCCTGGGATCGGGCGGACAGTCGGTGACCTCGTGGTTCGCCACCTGATCCAGGGTGAGGAATGGGACGGAGAGAGCATCGCCAGTCCCATCGGAAAGATGATCACACCCGAACGCGCTCGGACCTGGGTCCCCTGGGACCAGCGGATCCCCTACAACCCGCTGATCGAGGGCCTGGACTAGGCGCGGCTCCGGCGCCTCCACTCCCCATCGGATCACACCCGACCGAAGAAGGCCTGGAGGCGCCCGCCATGACGTAGCGGTTCAGCGACGTGGCGATCCGGAGCCTGTCGGCGGCACCACCTGATGTCAGCATCAGCGACCCGTCGCAGGCGGGGATCGTGCAGCGTCCGTCAGTCCCTCGTCAGGTCTCCAGTTGGCTGCTGTTCGCGTAGCGGGCGAGGACTGGCGTTCAGAGCGAGTGCGCACATACTGTTGCTGCGGACGTGAAGAATCCTTTTGGCAACGAGGAGTCGGTGGTAGGTGTTTTGGTTCGTCGTCGTCGTGGCCGGCGTGATTGAGATTGCTTGGGCCCAGAGCATCAAGGCTTCCGATGGGTTCACCAGACTGTGGCCCAGCGCGTTGGCAACCGGTTTGACGGTCGCCGTGGTCTACACACTCGCGGTGGCGATGCGGCACCTACCCACCGGCACCGTCTACGTGGTGTTCACCGGCATGGGGGCGCTTGGCACCGCGGCCATCGGCATTCTTCTGCGTGACGAAACCGCCAGCCCGTTGCGGTTGATCGGGCTGTGCACCGTCGTCGTCGGAGTCACCCTTTTGTACTTGGGAGAGTCAGCCAGCGCTCAGTAACCGGAGCCGGGTCGCGGGCGGGGGGCCTGCCGGATTGCCCGGGGCGGAAGCCTGGTTGTGCTGCCTGACACAAGAGGAGCAGATGGGAAGACGGGGCTCGTCGGCAGCGTGTCGACGTCAAGGAGCTGCGGCGAGCGAACGAAGTCCCGAAGACCACGTCAGCGGTTCCGCCGCAGCGGAACGAGACCGCAGGCTGAAGTGAGTACCGCGGTGCTGGTCGACTACAGGCTCCAGTGCTCCACAGAACCGGCACGTGACAGGGATTCCATTATGCGGATCCCGCCGATGCTGTTGGATGCGTCGTCCAGCGCCGGCCCGTAGACGCCGATCCCACCGAGCCCTGGCACGATGCCGAGCATGGCTCCCGAGACGCCGCACTTGGCGGGGATCCCGACCGCGTACGAGTACCAGCCCGAGCTCACGTACATTCCGGTCGTGAGCATCAGCCGCCTCACACCGTGGACGTCACGCAGCGGTGGCAGGTCGGAGACCGAGGCGATCCGCGAGTCGTGAGCCAGTAGGCCACCGGCTCTCGCCAAGTCGTTGACATCGACCTGGATCGCACACATCTGGCAGTATGCCCACAACAGGTCCTCTACCTCGGCCGCGACCAGCCCGCAGCTGCGCAGGAAGAAGCAGATGGCCCGGTTCCGGTCGGCGCTGGCGTACTCCGCCGCCGCGACGTCGAGATTCACGTCGATCGCGGGATTGTTGCTGAGCGTCCGGATCAGTTCCAGGACCCGTGAGACCCGGGTCTCGGCGTCCCCGCCGTCCAGCATGTCGACGACGGCCAACGCGCCGCTGTTGACGAACGGGTTGGCGGGATAGCCGGTGGACCGTCCGAACGTCTCGAAGGAGTTGAACGCTCCCACGGTCTGCTCACGTCCCACTCTCTCGAACACGTAGTCCTCGCCCCGGTCGCGAAGGGCGAGCAGCAGGGTGAAGACCTTGACCACGCTTTGCATCGTGAACACAACGCCCACGTCGCCGGTGGAGACTGGTTCGTCCGACCCCATGTCCAAGGCGACGGCGAAGTCGTCCACCTTGGACTCGGCCAGCTGAGGCAGGTAGCTCGAGACCTCTCCGGTCCGCAGGTGCGGACGGATCCCCTCCGCCAGCGTCTCCAGTCGAGCCTGGGCCATCATCGCCGTCATCCACCTTCCGGGTACGCGCCGTCGTCTCGATCAGCACCGGCCCCGCAGGTCGGACCGGGCCGATAGACACAACGCGGAAGTGGCGGGGCGGGGCGGGGGGGTGCGGGAGGGGCGCAGGGGGGGG
>JBBSPA010000034.1:0-43116 GCA_038259225.1 Propionibacteriales bacterium | reverse complement strand
CCATCACGTCGTCCATACGTCTGGTCCGCTCGGGCCCTGTTGGCAGCTCGAACTGCGCGTGAGCCGAGGACAGTGTCTTCTTGGCTCGCGAGATGCGCTGACCCATGGAGGACTCGGTGGCCAGGAACCCGCGAGCGATCTCGGCGGTGGTGAGTCCTCCGACCAGACGCAGCGTCAGCGCGGCTCGGGACTCGGCACTCAGGCAGGGGTGGCAGGACAAGAAGATGAGCCGCAGGACGTCGTCCTCGATGTAGTCGACCTGGCCGTCGAGGTCGGGCATCGCCCCCTCCTCTCCGACGCGGGCGTGTTGAAGCTCCGCGGTCTTGCGGCGAAGGGTGTCGGCGCGCCGGAAGTGGTCGATGCCCCGCCGTTTCGCGATGGTCATCAGCCACGCGATCGGGTTCTCCGGGACGCCGGTCGTGGGCCACTGCTCCAGCGCGGCCACGAGTGCGTCCTGCGCCAGGTCCTCAGCGAGCTCCAGGTCGCGGGTCATCCGGGTCAGAGCGCCGACGAGGCGGGCCGACTCGGCCCGCCACGCCGCGACGATGGCCTCGTTCGAGTCATCCGTACGGGTCTGTGCCGGCACGCTGCCAGCGTAGTGAGTGGTGCTCAGTCGCCGGGGGCCTGCGGGCCGTCGGAGATCTGCCGCAGCGTCGAGACCACGGTGACCTCGGGCCAGTGCTTCGCGTGCAGCTCGGCGAACTCCTGCTGATCGGCCACGGCCTCCTCGAGGGTGTCGTACTGCATGATGGCCCAGCCGCCGACGACCTCCTTGGCCTCGGCATACGGTCCGTCGACCCGGCTGACCTCGCCCTGGCGGACCACGAAGTTCACGGCGTCCTCAGTCCCGTACAGACCGCCGCCGTCGAGGAACACACCCTTGGCGGCCCGTTCGCCGATGTGGGCGTCCATCGCGTCGAACAGCGCCTGTGGCGGTGTGCCGACGCCCTCTTCCATCCTCACGAATCCCATGAAACGCGGCATCTTGATCACTCCTACTGGTAGGCGGGAAGTTGCTTCTCGCACGTACGTCGAACGGCTGCGACGCTCTTCGACATCGACGACGGAAGTCTTTTCAAGCTTGCCGCCATCCTGCGTGGCCGCCCCAGGCGCAGTAAAGCGCCATCGGCACGAGCCGCGCTGCACCCGTTCGCTCACGAGGCGACCCTCTCCCCCGATGTTGGAAGGCGCCGACGGGGAGCTCGATGGACCCGAGCCCGCCACCTGGATCCGTCGGACTCTCGGCTGAACGGGTCCGCATGCTGACGCATTCCTTTCATCATTCGTCATGGTCAAAGACCCGCAGCAGGACGCGGCGGTTGCTGGCCGGCCAGATCAGGTCGCGGAACTGGTCCACCGGTCCGACCGGCCACCTCTCCGCAATACTCAGGACCTCTGGATCCTGGATCTTGGCGCGCAGGAGCCCTGGAAAGTCTGCCCAGGCGACCTTGAAGGGTCGGTTCCACATCTGCTCAACCTCCGTGGAGACCGGATCGGTGAGCTGCAACGCGTTGTGCATCGCCGCCAGCTTCTCGTACGCCGCCAGCAGTGCTTCTTCGCGACTCGGCCAGGTCTCGGCTTGGACAACCCTCCACAGTGTGGGCGTCAGGACAGGGCCGCTCGGCAACCGGGAGAACGCCGTGCCGAACCACTTCGAGGACGGGGCGTACTGCCGTTCCATCAGGAAGCAGAGGCGCATCAGGTCCGAGACGAGCCGCGACGCGATCAGCGCCGAACCCAGCTCATCTCCCACGACACCCGCCCTACCTACCAGGTTGGTCTCCGGATGGACGCGCCACCAGCCAGCCATCAGCAGATAGAGCCAGACATCGCGCGGGTAGTAGGCAAGGCGCTCACGGGCAGCTTGCAGGCCGACCTCATCGTGGTAGACCTCGCCCGCCGTGAACATCCGGAGACCGTGCTCGGGGAGGGTGAGCCAGTCGCGCGCCTCGATCTCGCCCTCGACGTCCACGGCCAGCTGCTCGAGAAAGTAACCGCGAACGGTGTGGATCGCGTGATCGACCGGATGATCCCGGAAGGTCGGCGGCAGCTCTCGCCGCAGTAGGTCGTTGATGTCGTCGCCGTGGCGGGCCTGGTCCTGTTCCCGCAGGAAGAGCAGGACCCGCGGCTTCCAATCGTGGTCGGTGGACATCTCGTCGTCGAACCCCAACACCTCGGACCCCCGACCGAGCATTGCCGCACTGTGGGGAAGGCCGGGAAACCTGGCATCCAGGATCGGCCGGACGAGTCCTTCGTAGAACTGCCGGCTCAAGTCAAGCCCGGGAACAAACGCAGTCACATGAGCAGCCTGTCAAAGGCGAAGGCCGGAACAAAAGCATTCCACCTCGCAGGTTGCCGTCCCGCCCTGCCCATTCGATCACCGTCGCGTCAGCCGTTGCGAGGCCGCTCCTAGTCCGCCGCGGAGCGGGCCCGTCCGGGGACCGAGGCCGAGAGATGATGAAGAGGTAGAGCGAGAGATCATCGGGGGATCCCCTAGGAGGTCATGATGCTGCTGGATCAGTGCCGGTTCCCTGTCGTCCTTGCCCCACTCGCAGGAGGCCCCTCGACGCCTGAGCTGTGTGCCGCCGTCAGCGACGCGGGCGGCCTAGGATTCCTTGCCGCCGGATACCTTTCAGCGTCTGAGCTCGCGACGCGCATCGACCGGACCCGACGTCTGACCAGCCGGCCCTTCGGCGTCAACCTCTTCGTCCCGGGAACCCACGGCGAGAGTTCACCGGTGGAGACTTATGCGCAACGGCTCGCAGACGAGGCCGAACGGGCCGGAGTGCGGCTCGGTGACCCACGCTCGGACGACGACGACTGGGCGGCCAAGCTGGACCTGCTGGCCGATTCCCCGGTAGCGCTGGTGTCCTTTACTTTCGGCTGTCCATCGCCTGAGGACGTGGCCCGGTTGAAGCGTTCGACCGGTGAGGTGTGGGTGACCGTCACCACTGTCGACGAGGCACGTCAAGCCGAGGACGCCGGCGCCGACTGTGTGGTCGTGCAAGGTTCGGAAGCTGGCGGACATCGCGGCGGTTTCACCGATGACCACGACGGCGTCGGACTGTTGGCACTTGTCCAGCTTGTTCGGTCGTCCACGTCGGCTCCGTTGATCGCCACCGGAGGAATCATGACGGGGGCTGGCCTCGCCGCAGTCTTGGCGGCTGGCGCTCGCGCCGGCGCCTTGGGCACCGCGTTTCTGCGCTGTCCCGAGGCAGGGACGTCATCGGCACACCAGGAGGCGCTCGCCCGGGACGATCGACTTACAGCACTCACCCGCGCGTTCACAGGGCGCCTCGCCCGCGGCATCAGGAACCGCTTCCTGGACGAGCACACCGACGCAGCTCCCACGGCCTACCCACAGGTCCACCACCTGACAGCCCCCCTGCGAGCCCATGGACGCAGCATCGGTGATGCCGACCTCGTCAACCTGTGGGCGGGACAGGCATACGCCCTCGCGTCCGACCTTCCCGCAGCCAAGATCGTCCATCGAGTAGCAGCCGAAGCCCGCACCGCCCTGGAGGCCGCCCGTCAACTCCTCGGCTGACAGCAGATGTTGCATCCCCGCCATGCGCGGTCATACGGCCGTCTGCTGCGCCGCTGAGGGACGACGCGTGGTCGGCGTAGGGTCGCGACGTGAATGAGGATCCGGTGGGGCTTCGGGCGAGGGTGGAGGAATGCCTGTGGCCTCTGGTCGAGACCTTGCTCGGTTCGCACGACGTGGCGGGCCTGGCCGTTGCGGTGGTGCGCGAGGAAGGGGTCGTCTCGCGTGGTTTCG
The DNA here is from genome assembly GCA_038259225.1 of Propionibacteriales bacterium. Classification (GTDB taxonomy): domain Bacteria; phylum Actinomycetota; class Actinomycetes; order Propionibacteriales; family Nocardioidaceae; genus JANLYC01. Next base: position 39,338 of record JBBSPA010000034.1, on the reverse strand, counting down.
GCGTTCGTGACGTCGGCACCGGTGCGTCGGTCACATCCGAGACGATGTTCCACCTGGCGTCGGTGTCGAAGCCGTTCGTCGCAACCGCGATCGTGTCCCTGGCGACCGCTCGGGACGTCGACGAGCGGGTGCTCGATCTAGATGCTCCGATCGTGGCATGGGTGCCTGAGTTCACGCTGGCCGACGGTCGGGCAGAGGAGGTGACGGCCCGGGGTCTGTTGAGCCATTCCAGTGGTCTCCCGGACGTCTCGGAGTACCGCTGGCACGACCCGCAGCTGGACGACGACGCGCTCAGTGAGTTCGCTCGCAGCCTGTCGGGCTGGCGGCTGAAGTCGGAGCCCGGCTCGGCGTTCTCCTACTCCAATGCCGGGTTCGAGCTGCTCGGGCTGCTGCTGTCGAGGGTCACCGGCACGACGTTCGAAGACGCCGTCCGGCAGCAGGTTCTGGCCCCGCTCGGGATGCGGGACAGCACCTTCCTGCGCAGCGAGGTGCCCGCGCACCTGGCTGCCTCACCACACGTAGGGATGCCGCTGTCGGTGCCCGAGGGCGTCTATCCCTACACCAGGCGCCACGCTCCCAGCTCGAGCCTGCACTCCAACCTGGTCGAGATGTGTCGCTGGATGGTCGCCCACTTCGAACCCGCCGAGGTGACCGCTGGGGGTTCCGACGGGCAGTGGGCGCGGCTCGACGCCGGGCTGCTCGAGCTGATGTGGCAGCCGGTGATGCCAGTCGGTGACCCCCCATGGGACGAAGCGATGGGGCTCGGCTGGGCCGTGGGTAGCTACCGCGGGCACCGAACGCTGAGCCACAGCGGTGCGGACCCCGGGTTCGGTTCGCGGCTCGTGCTGGTGCCCGAGCGGCGGACCGGGGTCGTCGTCCTGGCCAACTCCAACACCATGCCCACCTGGGCCATCGTCGCGGCAGCGCTCGACGTTGCCCTCGCCGATCCCGCCCCCTCGGTGATCTCCGGTGTGACACCCGAGAAATTGGGCGAGGGGGTGGCAGCCCTGCGCGCATTGCTGCCTCCGGTCGTCGGCCCCGTCGCCGAGACCTTGGCCAGGTCGGGTCCGGACGCCGCAGCTGCGGTCTTCCACCGACTGGCCGCGGCCGAGCCGGCCGAGTACGACCTCGACGACGACGAGTTCGAAAAGGCCGTATGGGGAGCGATCGAGCTGCACCGCACGAGCCTGGCCTGGCCGCTCCTGCGCGTGTGGACCGCGTTGCGTCCGAACTCCTCCGCTGCCTGGACGATGACCGGCTGGGCACATCAGGTCGACGGGCGGCTCGACCTGGCGAAGATCCTCCTGCGACGCGCTCTCGACATCGACCCCGAGAACGACGACGCTGCGCTAATCCTGAGCAACCTCCCGTCACTATGACCGCAGGCCCTGAGTGCGGCAGGCGCGGACGTGTCTTGGAGGTTGCAGCGGCCGTAAGCGCGGGCGTGTCCACGACTCTGGCCTATTTCGCATGGCTGGGCTGGCACGAGAAGCAGGTCTACGATGCGCGAGGGATCGCCCATGGGCCCTACGAGACGTGGCAGGTTCTGGGACTCGCCGTGACGCTCGCTGCCCTCGCATTCGTGGGCGGGTGGCTCCGACAAGCCAAGCCGACAGCCATTGCGATGACACTCGTGTTGGTTGTGGTCTGGTCTGTTGACGCAGCAACTCAGGCGAGTGAAGACGCGAGTCTTTGGCCGGTCGGCGCCGTCTTGCTTGCGATTGGCTCGGCAGCCGGTCTGAGTCTCGCGACCTTGCTGGGCACGATACTTCGGCGCCTCAGCGGCACTGCCTAGCAACATCGACATCGAGCCTGGCTTGCTGTGGGTCAGGGAGTCCTTGACGTGGTACCCCAGGTTCCACCCGGTACCGGACTGGTACATCGAGGACCGTGTCCAAGACGCTGTCCGCATACGCGCCCATGTGTGGCGCGAGACATTCAACGGAATGTGTGACGCAACGCCTCCCACCGATACGGCGACCGTAGCGAGCGTGCTGAGCGACCACCTTCGCCGCGCAGCGTCGAACACGGCGCCTGATTCGACCGCGTTGCGGTAGCCGAATTCGTCAGGACGGATCGATGCCGAGGGAAGCTTTTCGCCGCCCTGCGAGATTGGTTGAGCCATCCACCCAACCAGGGGCCTAGACTCGCGGCAGCGATGCAGAACCGGGAAGTCGGTGCAAGGCCGACACGGTCCTCGCCACTGTAACTGGGAAGCCCGACCTCAACGTCGCCACTGAACCACCAGGTTCGGGAAGGCCGAGGACGAGCGTCGACCTGGAAGTCAGGAGACCGCCTGCGTCGCCATGTAGTGCCGATCCACGAGAGATGGAGGACGCCATGAGCGGCAGCAGTCGACTTTCTGAACGGCTCGATGCAGGTCCCGTGATCTGCGCAGAGGGATTCTTGTTCGAACTCGAACGACGGGGATACCTGAGCGCCGGAGAGTTCGTTCCCGAGGTTGCGCTGGAGTACCCCGAAGCCCTCAAGTCGCTCCATGTCGACTTCCAGCGGGCCGGCTCCGACATCGTCGAGGCGTTCACCTACAACGGGCACCGCGAGAAGATGCGGGTCATCGGCAAGGAGGACCTGCTGGAGCCGCTCAACCAAGCAGCGCTGCAGATCGCCCGCGAGGTCGCCGATGCACGACCCGGTGACCTGATGGCGGGCAACATCTCCAACACGAACATCTGGGATCCGGCCGATCTGGCGCGGCAGGCGGACGTTCGGGTGATGTTCGAGGAGATGGTGGGTTGGGCCGTCGACGGTGGCGCCGACCTGATCATCGGCGAAACGTTCTACTACGCCGGTGAGGCCCTCGCAGCGCTCGAGGTGGCCACGTCAACTGGGCTGCCGGTTGTTCTGACCATTGCACCGATGGCGCTGAACGAGATGGCCGACGGCATGGGGATCGTGGAGACCTGCCAACGGCTGGAACAAGGTGGTGCAGAAGTGGTGGGCATGAACTGTTTTCGCGGTCCCCAGACCATGGTGCCGTGGCTGCGGGAGATCCGGGCGGCGGTCTCCTGCCATGTCGGCGCCTTGCCGATCCCGTATCGGACGACCGACCGTGAGCCGACGTTCTTCAACCTGAGCGACGATCGTGCGACCGTCCCGTCGCCGCATGGTCGCACTTTCCCGACCGCTCTCGACCCGCTCTACATGAACCGCTACGAAGTGGGGGCGTTCGCGACTGAAGCAGCAGGTCTCGGCGTCAACTACCTAGGTGTGTGCTGTGGTTCGTCGCCGATGCTGATCCGCCAGGTGGCGGAGGCGGTGGGGCTCACCACCGAGGCCAGCAGGTTCTCAGAGAGGATGCGGAACCACTTCATGTACGGCGACAACGAACGGCTTCCAGATCACATCGTGTCACTCGGCGAGAGAGCCTAGGACCACGGGAACTCCGGATGGTGCGGCTACCGGGACTGCGGGTGTACGTCCTGGGTCTGGTGGCCGCGTGTGTCCCACCAGTCGAGCACCCTGTACGCCCGTAGCGTGTTCCAGCGGCTCGGGCGGCCGTCCCCTTCCTCGAAGCCGACGTGGACTGCGCCGGGATGGGTGTTCTCGAGCAGCCAGGTCCCGTCGCCCTGGCGCTTGGAGCGCACCAGTTCGATCGCTTCGCCGAGCCTCGGATCGCTGAGATCGGCCCTACGGAAGTATTCCAGCCCACGCAGGACGTCGTAGTGCCACCTGGTCGGGAAGGAGAACTCCAGCCAGCCCTCGACCGGCACCTGGCCGGTGCTTCTGCGCCGCGACAACGAGCGCTCGAGCAGGTACTCCTTAGCGCCCCGGCGGGCAGCAGCAAGCGTCTCGCCTGACCCGCCCCCTGCGCGCTCGTACGCGAGCAAACCCTCGAGCACGCAGATCGTCGATGCGAACGACGACACGGTTGCGCCGCGCTCGGCCTCGCAGTTCCATCCGCCGTCATCGAGCTGATCGGCGAGCAGGCGATCGACGATGCCGTCGACGTCAGCACCGAAATAGCTGCCCAGGGTCACGGTATGGCCGTTGATGCACGGCTCGACCTCACCGTCGAAGAACGGCGCACCGTTGTACTCCCAACGGCAGTTCGCAGCCACCAGCGACGTCATCTCCCGAGCGGTCTCGGATGCTGGGTCGAGCCCGAGATCGTGGAGCTCGAGCATGACCGGCAGCGTTGCCGTCCACGGTTGGCTGTCATCTTCGGGCCGGTCGCCGCGGCCCGGGAAGCACGCACCGCCCATCCACTGACCGTCCGGGTCACGAGCCGACAGCAATCTCGCGCCCCACCCTTCATGCGCCACCCGACCGCGTTCGGTCACTACTTCCTCAGCCGGTGTGTCCGTCAGATCGCGCATCACCTGCCAGCGGATCGCCGGGTCCGAGTCGAGCAACCACTCCAGCAACGGAGCCGGCGCCACATCCGAGGTTTCGATCGACGTGTGCAACGCGTTGTCATCCATGTCGGACACACTAAACAGTATTCCGGACGTTATCGTTCCGGAAACGTTCGGCGCCGAGGTCGACGCGACCGGAAACCGCCCTGATGGCAGGGTGCGTTCCTCCGCCGGGAGCCGCTCAGCCGACGTCCCCCATCTTTTCCAGTCTCGCCCCCAATGCGGGTGCCCGGTCGGCGTTGCCATGCAGCTCCACGTACGTGTCGCCGTACGCCCAGAGCAATGCGTCGTCGACCCGCCGCACCGCACCCGGCGGGTATCGGTAGTTCATCCGTTGGGTGAGCGCCTCCGCGTCCACCGGGCGCAACGTATCCCCGAGCTCGGCCAAGGACGTGATGCCCAGCTCGAGGAGCAGCCCGGACATCCACGCGTAGTGGTCGGTCCGCGACCACCCGGCATCGGCGTACTGCCCGGCGAGGAATGCCGCCAGCTCGCGCGGGCTGATCCGTGGGTCGTCGTCTTGGGGCTCAGGACTGGGACCGGTCATCCCGGTCCGGAGCCGCTCTCGAATGGTGGAGAACTCGCGGTCGGCGAGCTCCAGGAGCCCCGCCGCCAGCGTGAACCGGCGGTCGAAGTCGGGCACGTGCTCGTCGGGGATGGTGCCCTTGTAGCGGATGTCGTGCTCGAACTCAGCCCACGCGTGCTGCAGAACGGTGCGGATCTGGACTTGCGCCTGGCGACCCCGCAGCAGCAGGTATGCGGGTTGGTTCGCCCGGGCAGCGTCGAGGCCGACGAGAAGGTGCCGGCTGGCGTAGCCGAAACGGCCCTCGCTCGCCGTCTCCCGGCCCATGTCACGGTCGTCGTGGATGACGACCTGGTCATCGAGAAGGTCAGCCACGGCATGTACGTCGCTGTGCACGTACGTGATCACACGGACCCCGATCTGGTCGGTGATCTCCTGGAGCGGGCGCGTGAACGAGGGCCGGCCGTCGACGGTGCGGGCTGCCTTGGCCGCGAACGAAGCCACGGACTTCGCGCGGCCGGTCACGCTCAGGTAGTTGATGCCCGCGTCGTCGAGGATCGAGGTGACCAGCTGCACGAACTGGTCGGCTGCCTGCCGCAGCTGCGGGTGTAGCTCGGCGTACTCGCGGACCGCGGAGCCGCCGGAGCCGCGGACCTCCGGGGCAATCCGCGGCCCGCGCGGTGTCGGCATCAAGTCGTCGGGCAGTGTCGGGGTGACGATGTAGCCGGTCTCGAAATCGCCGTACGTCGTCGTGCGCTCTGGCTCGCGGACCCCGAACAGGGCGACGTATGCGCAGATGACCGCGTCGACCTGGTCCTCGACGATCCGCAGCTCGCTCTTGCGTTCCGCCTTCTCCACGGCATTGCGCAGCGCCTGCCAGTCCGTCACCGCGCGGCGATCGGCCTGGTCGCCGTTCATCAGGAGCGGGGGGTCGGCGCCGGCGAGGCCCTCGAGCAGTCCGAACAGCACGATCAACTCCGAGCGGAGCTGGTCGAGGTCACGCCCGGGCTTGTTCTTGTACTTCAGTGTCCGGCCAAGCCGGAACAGGGCAACCGTCGCCGGGTGCGGGTAGACCTCGATCGCGCGGCGGGCGCGCCGCGACCGTGGGTTGATGTCGAGCCCGAGCCGAGCCGCGATCCGAGCGCCACGCGGCTGCTCTCGGAACTCCGGCTTTCCAGTGTTGGACGGGTGCGCACCGGCGTCGAAGCGGGCGAAGTCCTTGTTCAGCGCGGCCTCGGCGGGCCGGTTCCCGGTCGCGTTGGCGACGATCAGTGGTGCATCGATCGCGACCAGGCAGTCGTCCTCGACGTACGGCGCCAAGGCCGCCACGATCGCGTCGTCGGTGCTCGCCGCCGACACGTGCAGCAGCAAACCCTCCCCGTCCAGGACGGCCAGGCCGGTGGGCTTGCGGTCACCCCACGCAAGGTCGACTCCCACGAAGTGCATGCCCGCAGCCTGCCCTACTCAGGCAGCCGACTCCCAACAACCCGGCGCCGGGGCGGTCGATTTGAGCTCGAGCGGGCCGCCGACAATCATTCGTTTCCGCCAGACGCGCTTGAGTCGGACGACGTGGTTTGCGTTGGGATCGAAAGTGCTGTGAGAGTTCGTCGGGTGGACACGACCCCCGTCTTGTACCTGACTGTTGGACTGCCGGGCGCGGGCAAGACGACGCTGGCACGTCGGATCGCGGAAGAGCTCGGCATCCTTCGACTTACACCGGATGAGTGGATGGCCCCGCTATTCGGTCACAGCGACGCCGAAGGTCGTAGAGACATTCTCGAGGGGCGGATGATCTGGGTCGCCCACCAAGTCCTCGTCAGCGGTTCCTCCGTCATCCTCGACTTCGGGTGCTGGTCGGCTGAGGAGCGGTTCGCGATCCGGTCCGTCGCTGAATCCGTGAGTGCCGGCTTCGACCTGCAATACGTCAGGATTGACGAACCAGAACGCCGTGCACGGGCAGACATGCGATTGCAGACGGCTCCCGAGTCAACCTTCCCGATGAGCGAAGCGGACCACGATCGGTTTCTGGCACTGTGTCAGCCGCCGTCCCGGGCAGAGTTGACCTACGCAGCCATCCCCGAACCCCCCACAGGTTTCGAGAACTGGCTTCACTGGGCCAGTAACCGGTGGCCAACGCTGCCTCGGTTGGATCAGGGAGCCTAACCAGTGCTCGACCGAGGCGAGGCCCACGTGAATCGCGCCTTCCACGAGACACGTCTCGAACACCGGAACCCTAGGCGAAGAGCCCGGAAAGAAGGGTGGGCTCCGAACGTCGAGATTGGGTGATCGTTACGGTGGCGCCATGGAATGTGACGACTACCAGCGCGCCGCGTTGCGCACAGCGCGCGACACCGATGCCCCGGACGAGTTCATGCACCTGGTCCTCGGTTTGGTTGGTGAGACGGGGGAAATCGCCGAGAAGGTCAAGAAGCTAGTCCGCGACAAGAACAGTGACCTCGCACAGCTTGATCGTGACGACATGGCCGCCGAACTTGGCGATGTACTTTGGTATGCGGCGGTCCTGGCGAACTTCCTGGGTCTCTCCCTGAACGACGTCGCACACCGCAATGTTGACAAGCTCGCCGACCGACAGCGCCGGGCTGTCCTCGGCGGCTCTGGTGACAACCGCTGAGAAACGCCACGCATGCCGCCGACGGGCGCGTCACACCGCCGCGTCAGGCCGTGGCGCACGGCACGACGCAATGTTTGGCCGACGGCATGAAGAGACGTTCGGTTCAAGACTCGGGGGCTACCCGTCGCCCCCGGTCTGTTAGGTCTTCGCCGCGGCCTTCCGCGCGGTCTTCCTGGTCGACTTCTTGGCCGCGGCCTTCGGGGTGGCCTTCTTCGTGGACTTCCCGCTCGATTCCTCGACGACCCGTCGACCTTTGAGCCGGACCCACAGGTGCTCGCGACCACCCGGCGCAGTGACCGTCCTCGTCTCGACGAAGGGCTGTGCCTTGACCAGGTCGCTGAGCTTGCCGAACCCATAGTTGCGCGAGTCGAACGAGGGGTCGGTGCGGTTGAGGTGGTTCCCCAGTGCGCTGAGCGAGGCCCAGTCTTCGTCGTCGGTGTCCACCCGGTTCAGGGCCTTCGTCAGCACGCTCTGGATCGGGCGGGGCAGCTCGTCCTTCGCCGGCTCCGTTGGCTGTCCGGTCGCCTCGTTGTCGCCGTCGCCGGCAAGGACCTCGAGAAACACGAACCTCTCGCATGCTTCGACGAAGGCTTTCGGCGTCGTACGCCGCCCGACGCCGATCACTCGCTTCCCCGACTCGCGGAGTCGAGTGGCCAGCGGGGTGAAGTCGCTGTCGCTGGAGACGATGGCGAAACCTTCGACGTTGCTGGAGTACAGCAAGTCCATGGCATCGATGATCAGCGCCGAGTCGGTGGCGTTCTTGCCGTAGGTGTAGGCGAACTGCTGCTGCGGGGAGATGGCGTTGCCGAGGAGGACGTCGCGCCAGCCGGTGAGGTGCGGGTTGGTCCAGTCGCCGTACGCCCGCTTGACGGTGATGGTCCCGTAGCTGGCCAGCTCCTCGAACATCTCCTTGATCAGCTTGGCGGACGTGTTGTCGGCATCGATCAGGACGGCGAGGCGGATGTTGTCATCGGTCATGCGCGGTCAGTCTCCTCAATCAGTGGGTATCGCGACTGCTACCCGGCCCGCTCGAAGAGGCCGCGGGTGCCGTTGTAGAGGAAGAGAGGCGGTGATCTTCTTGCCCGCTGGGTCCTGCGGGTAGCCCTCGACGACCCACGTCTTGTCGGGTACGAAAGTGTGGAACCAGGTGCACCAGCGGCCCCAAACACCCCGTTGTGCCGCTCCGCGAGATCCGCGAAGGCGTCCCCGGTCTCGGGCGTGGGTGGGCGGATCGTGAGCTCGCCGTTTGGCGCGTCGGTCTTGGTCATGGCCACAGGGTAAGACAGTTCGTGGACGGTTCCCGTCCGGATCCCAGGCTGACGCCGCCCTGAGGAAGCGAGCTACTCGCCGGTCTGGCCGTCGATCGCCTCACGGAGCAGATCGGCGTGGCCAGCGTGGCGTGCTGTCTCCTCGATCATGTGCAGCAGGATCCACCGCAACGAGAACGGCTTGCCCTGGCGCCGTCCCGGCTCGACCGACAGCTCGTCCACTGACTCGGTGGCGGCGACGACGGCGCGGCTGCGACCGACCGCGGCCAGGTACCGCTCGACGAGCTCAGCCGGCTCGTCGGCGAGCGCAGTGTGAAACTCCCAGTCGGGATCGTCGTCCCACGGCGCACTCGCCCACGGTTCGGGCAGGGCCTGGCCAAGGAACACTTTCTGGAACCACGAGTCCTCGACCAGCGTCAGGTGCTTGATCAGACCAGCGAGAGTCAAGGTGCTGGTGGACACGGCGGCCAGACCGAGCTGGTCCTTCGCGAGACCTTCGACCTTCAGCACGAGCGTGGCGCGGTGGAAGTCGAGGAAAGCTTCCAAAGCCTCGCGCTCTCCAGCCTGTACGGGCGGGTCCACCCGAGTTGCGTTTGTCATGCGCCGAGGCTGACACGGCGCCGGACCGCGCGCTACCCGGTTTCCTGAAGGCTGGGCGCGATCGACGGTCGAACAGACCACTGGCGTACGGCGACTTGGGGAAAAGGTGCGCGGGCCGGCGCATCGGAAACCACCCCGAACTCAGGCAGATTCTCGGCCCGCGGCGGTCAGCCGACCAGCGTCTCCTTGGGTCGCACGACACAGAACTCGTTGCCTTCGGGGTCGGCGAGCACGTCCCACGACTCCTTGCCGGTCTGTCCAACGTCGACCCGGCTCGCGCCGAGGGTGAGGAGGCGCTCGATCTCGGCGTCGCGATCGTCCGCGGTCGTGGTGAGGTCAAGATGGACCCGGTTCTTGACCGTCTTGTGCCTCCCTCCGGCGGGCATGAAGCACAGGCCGATCGGTGCGTCCGGACTCGACCCGACGATGATCTCCTGCTCGCGTGTCGAAAGAACCAACCAGTCGAGCGCGGCCGCCCAGAAGTCGGAGAGCGCGGGCAGGTCGTGGCTGTCGATGACGATGTGGTGAATCCGAACGGGCATGTACGCCAGTCTCCACTCGTACCATGGCGTTGTCAGGACAAAACAGGTCAACACGGCGTCAACGAGTTCCCGGGAAAGTGGCGCAGAGCGCAGTACCGTCGGGCCCGGGAAACCCGAAACCGGAGGCATCATGCGACTGACCACACAACGCGCCAAATCTGTCACCCTGTTCGGTGCCTTCGCCCTCACTGTTGCCATCGGCTTGGTGACCGCTCTCGCCGTCAGCACCACGGCTTCTAACGGCCGCCCCGTCCTCGCTGGGGCTCGCAACCATGAGCGGAACGTGACAACCCTGGTCCGGGACAACACCGGACCCGCCCTGCGGTTGCAGACGCACAACGCAGCGTCGGCGCCGCTGACGGTCAACGCGACGGGCCGGGTCAGGCATCTCAATGCCGACCGGGTCGACGGTAGGGACGCGCGCACGTTGCTCACCCGCGCCAGCGTGTTCCGAGCCGGGCGCAGTGGCGACGTCCTCGACACCGGCGGCTTGTGGGCGCTCAACGTCGACCCAGGCGTCTACACCGTGTCGATGCGAGCCATCCTGACAGCCACCCCCAACGACCCCAACGCCACAGCGGTGTCGGTGATCTGCGGAGTCATCGACCTGGACACCTTCAATACACCGAACACGCGGGTCTACCTGGCCGACTCGACGGTGCAGATCCCCGATCAGCTACCCGCTGCGATGTCGGGCGCTTCCACCGTTCGGATCCGGGCCTCGGAGAACCCCGGAGCGCTCTGCATCTCTCCCGATGCCAGCGTGCAGCTGTTCAAACCAGTTGTATTGAACTTTACCAACGTCGACCGGAGGACTTTCACCAACGCACCCGCAGTGCCGTTGGCCAAGCGGCAGTTGGTGCAGGGGCTGCTTCCACGCTGACGTCTGTCCCTCTCGGTGAAGTTCCGGCCGAGACCGGCGTACGTCAGGCTTCGTCGACGCGGCTTGAAGCGGCGACTGGTGGCACGGGTACTGATCTCTCGGGCGAGACGGCGCGATAAGGCGGGCGGTTGGTGTCGAAGTCGCCGATGTACTCAGCGGAACCGAACGGCGCCCCCGCCTTCTCGAGCAAGAACACCGTGAAGGCGGTCTTCGGCTTGAGCCCGCTCGCCGCGATCCGGAACGTGTCCTTGCCCCGCTGCTCCGTCGTCAGCGCGACGGTGACGTTCGCCTGCGCGTAAGGGAGGCAGTCGGCGAGCTCCGGCGTTGACGGCTTCAGCTTCAGGTGCACCTTCTCCGGAGCCGACGACACAGCGCCGGACACGTTCGCCGGCCCGTCGGTCGCGAGGCCGCTGGCGTATGCCGAACCGCCGAGCAGGGCCGTGGCGGCGAGTGCGGTAGCGGCGACGATCCGTGGGCGGCGCGTGGTCTGCATGAGGTTCTTGCTCATCGTGATTCTCCTAGTTCGATGCCCACCGACCTTGCCGCGGTGGTACCACTCCAGGCTCATCCAGGGTGGCCGCCGCCGACATCGGGCGTGCACCTCAGATTGGGAAGAGTCGACCTCAGAAGCGGCACCAGGCGATCTCGCGCTCTACGACGGCCTGAGCCAGTTGGGTCGGTGCCGGACCACTAGTTTCATTACATGACCTTTTTGTGGGAGGACTCGCGTCAGGCGTTTGCCGACGCGGCCAGCTGGTTCGTGGCCACCACCGACCTCGTGGGTGATCGATGGAGCGTCCACGGCCTCGGCGAGTGGGACGTCCGCACCCTGGTAGGCCATACGAGTCGGTCTCTCCTGACAGTCGAGGCCTACATCGCCAAACCTGCCGCTGCCATCGAAGTTGTCTCTGCTGCGGACTACTTCCGGGCGACCAGCGCCATGGCCGCGGGTCCGTCTGTCTCAGCACGCGCGCGTGACGCCGGGGAAGCCTTGGGGCCATCCCCCACGGCAGCGGTCGCCGAGATTGCAGCACGTGTGCTGCCGCTGATCGACGCCAAGGACGGCAACGAGCTGGTGACGACCATCGCAGGAGGCATGGCGCTCATGGACTACCTGCCGACGCGGACATTCGAGCTTGCCGTCCATACAGCAGACCTCGCCATCTCTCTGGACGAGCCGGGCGACGTGCCTGCAACGGCTGCCGCGCAGGCACTGCAGATCATCGCTGACCTTGCTGTTGCTGGTGGCCTCGCGACACGTGTTCTGCTTGCCACCACGGGCCGGCTCGGCCTCCCGGAAGACTTCTCCGTCCTGTGAGTGGGGCCGCGATCGTCGGCACCCGCGCGGTCACGCTTGAGGCGTGCGAGTTGGCCCCCGGATCGGCGCGTGTAGAGCCTTACCGATCCTGGGTCTCGTAGAGACTCTCGTTGTAGACCTGGTCGGCGTAGTGACGGCGGACCTGGTCCTCCGGTTGACCCTTTCGCCAAAGAGAAATTGCGATATCGGCGTACGGGCGAGCAGCCGTGGGTCGCCAGGTTTCGGGGTCCCAGGTCCGTGAGCGCCTAAATGCCTTGGGGCAGTGGAAGAACACCTCGTCGATGTCAACCAGTAGCGCCAACGAGGGTCGGTGTCCCTTGACGACCATGCCATCGAAGTCAGGCAGGTTGGTGATCAACTGTGCTCGACCGTTGATGCGCAACGTATCGCCGCGTCCGGGAATGATGAGGAGCAGCCCCACGTGGGGGTTCTCGAGGATGTTGTGGAACCCGTCCATGCGCCGATTGCCGGGACGATCGGGGATGACGAGCCGATCAGGCCCGAGGATGTGAACGAAACCGGGCGGGTCACCCTTGGGCGAGACGTCGAATCGTCCGTCAGCGGAGGAGGAGGCGACCAGAACCAGAGACGTGGCCGCGATCCATTCGCAGTGCACTTCCTCGAGGGCATCGCGGACCTTGTCGCGATTCATCGGTTCGGGTATCCCGAACGCCTCGAGCTCCTCGACGCTGGTGATGGCTCTGAACGATTCCATGTGCTTGCTCCTTTGGCGCGAGGTCTGGTTCAGTCGGCGGCCCGCTGGAGTCCCCAGGCCGCGACGAGAGCGTCCTCGACGGCACCTGCATCGGCGGCTGCGATGTCCGCGACAACCATCATGTGCTTGGCGAAGCGGTCCGGGACGCTGAATGTGGCGGGGAACTGCCGCAGCGCCGCGTCGCGGTAGTCGAAGTCTGCGCGAATCACGATGTGGGTGTCGTCGAGCTGTCGGGCCACCAACCGGCCGTGGTATCGCCATTGCGCGCGGCCGCCTGACGCTGTTCGTCGAACGCCCTCGAGCCGGGCGGCCAGGTCGGCCACGTCGCTCATCTGCATGAGCGAAGTCTTGCACCCACTTCATCAGGGATCGCGGTCGGTCGAGTGTCGCGCTTAGGAGTCGTCTTGGTCGCCGCGGAGTGTGTCGATCTCGTTTTGGAGCCTGCTGGTTTCGGCTTCGAGCTGAAGTACCCGGGCAATCCCGGTCAGGTTCAGCCCCGCTGACAGCAGCGTGCTGATCTGGTGGATCCGGTCGAGGTCGTGACCGCTGTAGCGCCGGGTGCCGCCCTGGGTGCGGTAGGGCAGCAGGAGACCCTTGGCTTCGTAGCTGCGGAGCATCTGTGGGTTGACTCCGGTGAGCTCGGCGGCGACGGAGATGCCATACAGGGCTTTGTCGGGACCAAGCTGGGGCGGGTTCACGGCTGACGCCACGACAATGCCTGCCCCGGCGCGGTGATCCGAACCGGACCGGCCACGATCTCGGGACGGCGGCCCGCCAATGCGGTGCGCAACCACGGAAGCACCGCCAGCAGGGCCGCACGCGTAGGTGGTGTCGACGACGTCCGTCACCTTCTCTTCTCCAGGATATCTTACCTGTGACAACAACTTGACTGCTGACGTCATGGAGATAAAATCTGTGGTGATCATCTTAGACATTCGCCCTGGGCGATAGGTCCTATGACAGCCCGGGACCTGGACCGGCTGACCGACGCCGTCTTCGGCACCGCCCACCGGCCGGCAGTGATGCCGATGGATGCTTACCGCCACAACGCGACCTTCGTGGTCCAGTTCGATCTGCCCGGAGTGGACACCGAGTCGATCGACCTGACCGTGGAGCAGAACGTGCTCACCGTGCACGCGGAACGCAAGCCCGCCTTCGGCGACACCTCCGAGCGGGTGGTCGGGGAACGCAGCTACGGCGTGTTCAGCCGCCAGCTCTTCCTAGGCGACACCCTGGACGTAGAGCAGCTCTCGGCCGACTACGACAGCGGCGTGCTGACCATCTCGATCCCGGTCGCCGAACAAGCCAAGCCTCGCAAGATCGAGGTCACCGGCAGCAGCACCCGCCAACAGATCACCGGCTGACAAGAGCCCTCCGGCTGTTGCCGAGCTCGAGACCGTCCCCCAAGGCTGCTCAGGGTCGGCGCCCAGCCCTTGATGGTGGTTCATCAGCAGCTGTGGCTGCCTCTTAGGCCCGGAAGGGTTGCGCACCCTCTCCGGGCCCACTGGGGTTGTGCCGTGGCGTCAATGAGGGGACTGCACAAACGGCATACATCACCTCTGCCGGCACGGTGCTTGATCGGACGCTTGACGGGTACTGCCAGATCATGACGACCCCAGCCGACGAACCCACTCCGCTCGAACCCCTCGACGAGGACGATGAGGCGACGGCTCCCGATCACGACGACCCGATCGACGAGCGCGACCAGACCGACGCGAAGCTTGGGGACGAGCATCCGGGGGACGGTGACCCCGGCGAACTGCCGCCTCCGGTACCGGGACCCTGACCACGAGGCCTCGCTGCCCAGTGGCGCCACAAGGACGTCGAGCTAGCAGCCCACGACCTGCTGCAACTGCTTGATCGGACCGGCAGAGTCTCTTTCTGAAGTCGAGCTGCCTCAGGTGACGCGAGCCAGTCGGGAACGGTGAGCGGTGCTCACCTTGAGTCGGACACGCCCGTACAGGTCGGCGCGTCCCATCACATCAGCGAGGTCGGCGACCACCCGGTCGGCGTCCTCGGCCACCTGGTGCAAGTCAGTCGCCGGGTCGATTGTGGCATCGATGCAGACGACGAGTTGTCCGCGGTCACGTCGGACCTTGCCCTGCGCGGACCTGACGGATGGCAGCTCGGCGAACTGTCGAGCGGCTGCGGCGGCGGCAGATGACGCGTTGAATCGGAGCCGCCCTGCCTCACCGGTTCCGGGGAGGTTGAGTTCTGTGACACGAGCGCTGGGCAGATGTGCGGCCAGCCAGCGAAGTCCGGCGATGATCATGAGGACCCCTGCTGCTCCTGACACCCAGGGCCACCAGCCGTGCTGGATCACGTTCTGTACCGCGCCGGTGTCGGTGGTGCGAGACAGGTCGACGACGGCGTCGAGTCGCCAGAGGATGGCCACGACGCCGATGATGACCAGGAGCAGCCCTACGGCGATGGTGACGGTTCTGTCGACCCCCCGTGACAAGCGCGTCATGAAGCGTCCTCCGAACGCTGGATCCGCACCTTGACGGTCGGTGGTGTCTCGAGTGCGGACAGGCGATCGCGGATGGCGTGCTCGATCCGCTCGCGAGTCACCTCTGGCTGTGCTGCGAGTGTGGTCGCGTCCACCTCCAGCTTTCGGCGGCCACCGGCTATGGCGGTCGTGTCTACTCCGTCGACTGCGGCTGCTGCGGTCTTGGCCAGACGTTGAACGCTACTTCTGGTCAGGTAGATACCTGTGGTTGCTGCCAGCCTGATGCCGCGTTTGGGCCTCGGCCTCAGTGCAGTGACGATCAGCACGACACCGACGATGACCGCCACGGCGCCGGCGGGAACGATCCAGACTTGCGGCGTCAGGTTGTCGCATGCCTTGGCGGCTTCTTCGGCCCACTCCTTCCCACCGAGCAACCCAGCGCGCACCAGTGCGTCTCTGATGGCGACGACGCCAAGGGCGACCAACGCGACTGCCCACAGGACGCCCAGGAATGGTTGGATGCCAGGCCCTACCGGGCTCTTGGCCCGCTGGAGGGATCGCCCCGGCGAATCAGCCGTTGTCATTCCACTCGCCTGCCCGAGGATGCGGCCTGGTGCTCGACGCGGGCGACTCTGACATCGACGGCCACCACGTGGAGCCCCGACAACCGGGTGAGCTCTCGTGTCACGGTGACCCGTACCTGGTCAGCGGTCTGCGCCAAGGGTTTCGGCCAGGCCACGGCGATCTGGAGGTCCACCCGTGCCTGTCGGCCACGGACTTGACTGGAAGCCCGTGGCAACTGACGTCCGGCCAGCTTGTCCAACGGGGAACCGGCCGGTACGACACCGTCGACGAACGTTGCCGCGTGGGCGGCGAGTTTGTCGAGCACCCGGTCGGTGACTGTCAGTGTCCCGCGGTCTGCCGGCTCGATCTCGATACCGTCAGTCACGCCGACGCCCGAAGAGCGCACTCAGATCCAGCTCGCCGTCGTAGTGGCCGCCGATGGTGTAGCCCACCACGCCGAGGACGAGTGCGATGAGGAAACCGACGAAACCGCCGGCGGCGGCCGCCACGCCGAGCAGAAGTCCGGCTAGCAGTCCGATGGTCGAAGTTGTCACGATGTCTCCGTCTGGGTCGTTGGAGCTACAGGTCGAAGTACCGGCGGGCACCGGGGAACCGTCGTGGCAGCCTGGCCCGAACTCGCCGCAGGACATGCCGCTTACGCCGCCGCATCCCCCGCATGCGGACTGCTCGCCAGGCCCGCGCAGGCCTGGTGGCGAGGGCCGGCTCCGCGACAGAGCTGGCTTGGCTCGCCCGACCAGTGGTTGAGAAGTCGCGATCAACGTCGTCCATGCGCCGCTGGTACAGCTCGGCATCGCCGCCCACGTCCGGGTGATGCGCTCGGGCGACCTGCCAGCGAGCACGCTGCCAACGTCGGTACTGCTCCGAGTCCCTAGCTGGGGTCGTCACGCCCAGCCTCGGTGCCGGTGAGATCGGACTCGGCAAGGTCCTGGATGGTGACGTGCACCGGGGTGCCCACGATGGGCTCAACTGCTTCCCGGATGGCGTCGGCGGTGTGCGGGATATCTGCGGCGAAGTCGAGCACCACATGCACGTGACTCTCGTGTTCGCGGACCTGGATCCCGGTCACTCGCCGACCTGGAAGATACGTGGCGACCTCGCCAAACATGCCGGGATGCAGGTCCACGACACCAGGCACCGCCCGAACCGTTGCCGAGACGAGGTCAGCGAGCTCAGGCTCACCCACACTCGACTCGACAGCCACTCCCTCCAGACGGCCGGGAGAGCGGGTCGGCTGCGCGGAGGTCGGGTGCGTCACTGGACGCGGGCCTCCCCTTCGTCCTCGGTCGCGTCCTCGGTGTCGAGGTGGACGTCGGAAACGGAGATGTTCACCTCGGTCACCTCCAGGCCCGTCATCCTCTCGACCGAGGCGATCACGTTGCGTCGGATCGCGGCGGCCAAGTCGGTGATCGACACCCCGTACTCGGCGACCAGTTCCAGGTCGATCGCGGCCTGACGCTCGCCCACCTCAACAGCTACACCTTGCGCGTGGTTGGTACGGCTACCGGGGATCCGCTCGCGGATCGCCCCGACCGCCCGGGCGGTCCCGCCCCCGAGATCAAAGACGCCGGAGACATCGCGGCTGGCCACCCCAGCGATCTTGGCCACCACCGAGTCAGCGATCGAGGTCCTGCCCTGCTGGGTCACCAAAGCGGTCTCGGGGGCTGCTGCGTCGTTCGACTGGCTGCTCGCCGGGGCATCGCTGCTGGTGGGCTTCCTGGGCGTGTCGGTCACCGGGATCCTCCGTTGGATAGGTGTCAACGTTCGATAGTTAGACACCCCAGCGAGGGAATCGTCACGCAGACCAGCCAACTTTCTTGCCGGCAGCTGAGCATCACAAGCATCACCTGATCCGCGAGGCTAGACTCCGTGACGCGCTCAAGCCAGTGGCGCGTGAGCAACGACGGGAGCAGCCCGGTGCCGAGCGACCCCGAAACGGCCCGCCTCGCCCCGGTGAGCGAGCGCTCCGACGTCGTGCTGGCCCGGCGGGCCAGTCTCGGGGATCGCTACGCGTTCGCCGAACTGTTCCGACGCCACGGGGCTGGCCTGTACCGGCACGCCCTCCGCATGCTTGACGGGGATCATCACGCCGCCGAGGACGCCGTCCAAGAGGCCCTCACCAAAGCGTGGCTGAAGATCGACACCTTCCACGGTGAGTCCCAACTCCGGACCTGGCTCTTCCGACTCCTGATCAACGAATGCCTCAACGTGCGTCGCCGCAGGCGTCCGCTGGTTGTCGACGACCAGATGCTCGAACTCCTGACCCACGACCAGGAGGCTGACCCTCATGTAAGCGCCGTCGACCAACACCTCAGAGAGGCCCTTGACCTGGCCCTGTCAGAGCTGCCGTTCCGTCAGCGGGCAGCCTGGCTACTGAGCGAAATCGAAGACCTCAGCTATGCCGAGATCGCCGAGGTCCTGCGCACCAACGTCACGGTTGTGCGTGGTCAGCTCCATCGGGCTAGGTCTACCCTTGCGGTCAGGATGGCGCAATGGCGATGAACCCGGTCCACGACGTACCACAGCAGGCTCCCTCTGTGGCCGGTGAAGCACGGCTGCTCGCCGCAGTTTCCGAGCTGCGAGACCATACCGACGAACGTTGGGTCGAGATCGCCGATGACATGCTGGTGAACATCCTGCGCCGAAGCCGGCCGTCGCATCCCGTCCGAGCCGAGACGCCCGGCGGGGAATTCCACGTCAGCGAACTGGTCCTGATTACCGCCCTGCGCCACGCTCTCGATCCGATAGCCCGCTGCGAGATCACCGACATCCACATCCACAGCGAGCGCGGCTCCTACACCGGCATCACCATCGTCGCAACGGCGCAGATCCCCCACCCGCTCATCCCCATGGCAGATCGCATCCGGGATATCGCGCAGGACCGGCTACGGAAGATTCTCGGCACACCGGTCCCACACGTGACCGTCGAGGCGATGCACGTCCACTTTGGTGACGTGACCAAGGACAACCCGAAACTGAGGTGACCCGGGCGCGACCGGGGCGACGTGCGAACCGGCGTACTCGTCATCGAGCTTGACAAACAACCGGGTGCAATTGCGTGACGATCGGGCTGCTCGCAACGTCGAAGTAGCAACGACGTCTGAACTGCCCTTGGCGATTTCACCGTCTGTGGGTGCTCAAGCAGCCGGGCCTCGATGTCGATGACACGACGACTCCGTTCGCCGACGCCTACCCGCGTCTACACCCCTCCAACAAAGGATCCGGATGATCACTACTGACCAAGCACAAGACCTGCTCGACGGTGGCATCGTTGTCGGGCCGGACAGCGAGAAGATCGGAAGTATCGGTCAGATCTATCTCGATGACCAGACCGGACAGCCAGAATGGGTCACGGTCAAGACCGGGCTCTTCGGCACCTCGGAGTCGTTCGTGCCATTGGCTCAGGCTGACGCACGCGCTGGTGAGGTTCGAGTGCCCCATGACAAGAGCATGATCAAGGACGCGCCGCGCATCCAGGCGGACGGCGCCTTGAGCCCGCAGGAGGAGGCCGAGCTCTACACCTACTATGGCTACACCTACCACGACGACCAGTCGGACTCCGGCCTCTCCGAGACCGCTGAGGTCCCTGACGCCGGCAGCGACGACGCTGGCCACGACACATCGGGTCCCGACACCGACAACGCGATGACCAGGTCTGAGGAACAGCTCAAGGTTGGCACAGAGCGCCGTGAGTCAGGACGTGTCCGGTTGCGCAAGTACGTCGTCACCGAGAATGTCACCCAGACCGTCCCGGTCAGCCACGAGGAGGTTCGGGTCGAGCGTGAGCCGATCACGGACGCCAACCGCGACCAGGCCATGGCCGGCGGTGAGATCTCCGACGAGGAACACGAGGTGATTCTCCACGAAGAACGGCCCGTGACGAGCAAGGAGACGGTCCCGGTCGAGCGGGTCCGGATGGAGACGGAAACCGTCACCGGTGAAGAGCAAGTCTCCGACGAACTGCGCAAGGAGCAGATCGAGACCGAGGGCGTGGAGGCCGATGACCGTTAGAGCCGTCACCGGCTCTCCCTCGAACCGGCCGAGTTGAGCCCGGAGGTGGCAAGTCCGATACGGCGCAGGCTGCCACCTCCGGGCGGGTACTGGACCGCAACGCGTCGCAGCAGACGAGGTCCGCCTCGATCGGCAGCACACGTCTATTCACTCGAAGGCGGGGGAGCCTGCCGCGATGAGCCCGATGCCCTTGTCGTAGTCGTCGTCGGCTCGGTGGGTCAGCACTCCGACGCAGGTTCCCTCTTGGGCGAACCAGACGGTGAAGGCACCATCACGGTGTTCGACGGGGATGGCTTCGTCGAACCCGTCGCCCCATGTTGCGTACTTGAGCACACGGTCGCCGATCTCTGACCAGAAGCCCGGCACCGCCGTCCAGCCCTGCTCGGGATGACCGCCGGCTGCATTGTGTCCGGCGATCTCACCCATGGCCAGCGCGTCCCCCCAGTGCTCGACGGCGAGCCGCCGGCCGGCCGTCTCGTGCTGGCCCAGGACGACATCGCCGGCACACCACACCGATCGATCAGAGGTCCGCAACGACGAATTCGCCAGGACACGGCCATCCTCGATCGCGAGCCCTGCCGCAAGAGCAACCTCACAATTCGGGACGGCTCCTGCCGCGCTGAGCAGCAGGTCCGCCTCCACTGTGGATCCGTCATCAAGGTGCACGACGTGGCCGTCGGTCACGCTGTCCACGCCGGCGTTGAAGACCAGGCGTACACCCCGGTCACCGAGCCAACCGCGGATACGCTCGGCGGCGTACGCTCCCAGGCGATCGCACTGCGGGGCCGCCTCCATGCTGATCATGGTGACGGCGGTGCCGCTGAGTGCCAGCGACGCAGCAGCCTCGCAGCCGACGAACCCGGAGCCGATGACGACCGCTGAGGCGGTGCCGCGGCAACGGTCGCGCAGGCGCGAGGCGTCGTGGAATGAGCGCAGGCTCAAGACGTCCGGATGGTCTGTACCCGGGCATGGAAGTGTGGCTGCGCTCGCGCCGGTGGCGAGCACGCAGACGTTGTACCGGTAGCGGATCCCGTCGCCCGTCACAGCGGCCCTGTCGGCGAGATCGAGAGTGGCGACCTCGGTGGAGGCAAGAACATCGATGGCCTGGCTGCGGTAGAGGTCATCCGTTGCGAGGGGTAGGTCGCTGGACTCGGACTCCCCGCGCAAGAAGTCCTTGGACAGCGGGGGGCGGTTGTACGGGGGTCTCGCATCGGCGGTCAGCAGTCGGACAGGACCCTCGCCTCCGGCATTGCGGTACGCCAAGGCAGTCGCATGCCCCGCAGGACCACCTCCGACGATGAGCAGCCCATCGTTCATGTCGACCATCCCTTCTCTGATCGGCCTACCCGCCGCTGCGGCCGCCCTGATGGTCACAGAGAAGGCGTACGCGCTTTCGTCGTTCCGCAGGGTCGTACGGATGCCGCTGCTCCGCGTTCTTGACACCACCCTGATACCCAGCGCAGCCGGAATCGAAGCATTGATCGCTGCAACCTGAAACCCGCCACCGGGGTGGCGCGACGTCGCCTTACCCTGAACCATGCCGAAGTCTCATCGCACCTATCAGGTCAACCCGGCCGGGGTGGAGTTCTGCCGAAGCCTGATCGAGTCGCGACGTTATGTGCTCGACAGCGACTGGGGGGACCGTCAACCCGACGCCGACGACGAGAACGACTACCTCGAGTCACATTCGTGGCAGGAGTACTCCGGTTGGCACCTGGGGCTGAGCGAAGGCCCTGGCGACGAGACAAAAGCACGCTACGCCTTCGTCTGCGGCGACTTCCGACGTGTCCACCGCAGTGGGTTGATCGCCTGCGTGTATCGCGCTGCCCAGTGGCGCCACAAAGACGTCGAGCTAGCAGCCCACGACCTGCTGCAATTGCTCGACCAGACCTCGAGCTAGGGCCGGCGCATCGTCGTGGGTCGCGACGCATGGTCTTGCTACTGGATCGGACGTCGCCCAAAACGTTGACAGAACGTTTCGGGGCGAGCACCTTGGGTGACGAGGGGGTCGAGTTCGGCCCCCTCGTACCGAAGTGAGCCGCCGTGATCCCGACAGCACCCCGCGCCCCCCGGTCCGCTCACCGGAGGTTCGAGGCCGGTGGCGGGGATGTCGGGCGTCCGTAGTGCGCTGATCGTCGCCAGCTACCAGTACGACGACCCGGGGCTCCAGCAGTTGCGTGCTCCGGTGCAGGACGCCGAGACGCTGGCCGCGGTCCTCTCCGACACGAAGATCGGCGGCTTCGAGGTCCAGACGGTGCTCAACCAAGCGGCACACCTGGTCACCCGCACGATGGAGCACTTCTTCGCCGACCGCGACCTCGACGACCTGCTTCTCGTGCACTACTCAGGCCACGGCGTCAAGGACGAGAGCGGTGACCTCTATTTCGTCGCGGCCAACACCGAGCTGGACTATCTCGCGGCAACGGCGATCTCGGCGGACTTCGTCAGCCGGCTGATGAACCGGACCCGGGCCCGTCGCGTCGTACTGCTGCTGGACTGCTGCTATGCCGGAGCGTTCGAGCGCGGGCTGACCGCGCGCGGTGACTCCAGCCTCCACCTGGAGGAGCGGCTCGGTGGACGGGGACGGGCCGTCATCACTGCGTCGACCGCCATGGAGTACGCGTTCGAGGGCAAACAGCTGTCGGACTCCCAGCAGCCAGAGCCGTCGGTGTTCACCAGCGCCCTCGTCGAAGGTCTGTCCACCGGCGACGCCGACCAGGACCAGGACGGCCTGATCGGGTTGGACGAGCTCTACGACTACGTCTACGACGCTGTCCGGAGGTCGACGCCTAACCAGACGCCGAGCAAGTGGTCCCTCGGCATCCAAGGTGAGCTGTACCTGGCCCGGCGAGTCCGTCCGGTGTCTGTGCCATCCGTGCTGCCCGACGACCTCAAGGAGGCGATGGACAGCTCGTTCCCATCCATCCGCTCCGGCGCGGTTCGTGAGCTCGGGCGGTTGCTGCGCGGACGGCACGCCGGTCTCGCGCTAGCCGCCCGCCACGGACTCGAGCAGCTCAGCGGTGACGACAGCAGGTCTGTGTCTGCCTCCGCTTCCGCGACGTTGGCGACGTTCCCCACCCAGCGCACACCCGACCTGATGACAGACATCACCGCGGCAGCTGGTGAGACCGCGCAAGAGTCGACTCCCTCCCCCGCTCCGGTAGATGTCGGCGTCCCATCCTCAGACTCGAAAGCACCACAAGCGGCCCCCGAATCTCCACCCTTGGAAGACCTGCCGACCGAATCGACCACGACCACGACGCCGACGGGCCCGACGAGGGAGGCCGAGCCGTCGTCTGATGCGCCGCCAACCACCGGGGCCGACCGTGCGGAGCGCCGGATGAACCCGGCATCGCCGAGGCGCCGCACCCCCGCCGAGTACCCTCGCGTCGTCAAGCTCGCGGTCACGGGTATCGCCGGTCTTGCACTGGTAGCCGCCGCGGTGCTCATCTACGCCCTGACACGGGGTACGCCGACGAACACGCCGGCCTCGCCGACTCCACTGACCCAGCGACAGATCGTCCTCGCGACCGGGGAGACCGGAAGCGAGCAACTCACTGTCATCGACGCCGCCGGGAGCGACTCGACAGTCACGATCTCGACACCGGGTAACGCGACGAAGCCGACCATGTCCCCCGACCGGAAGTCCCTGATCTATTTGTCCTCCGACCCGGCTGGCGGCCCGGAACGGATCGCTCACATCATCGGGGTAGACGGGAGTAACGACCGCCCCTTGTTTGACGCCGACGGCCCGTGTTCGCACTCCACCCGCCCAGCGTGGAACGCTGACGGGACGAAGCTCGCGGTGATCTGTACCGGATCGCGTCCGGCGCAGCTGTGGATCGCCGACGCAGACGGTGCACTCGACGAACAGATCCGCAACGTCACGAGCTATTTGGCGGTGTCACCCACCTGGGCCAAGGACGGCGAGGACGACGTGATCGTCTTCGCTCAGCGACCGTCCGAGGGTGGCGCGATCAATCTGTGGAAGGTGCTTCCGGACTCCTCCGCTCTCAGTCAGATCACCTCCAGCTCGGGCGCCGACTTCGACCCCGACTGGTCCGACGCAGGCGGCCTGCTCTTTCAGCATTCCGACAAGAGGACAGCCGCTCGCGGGACGACGTTCCTGAGCCCCTCGCTCGACGCGGCGAACGCCGCGGAACCGGTGCCGCTGCCGGCGGGCACCTCCTCGTCATTAGCGGCGTGGTCGCCATCCGGCACCCAGATGGTCTACGCCCGGAGCAGCGATGGCGCGCTGGTGGTAGCCCACCGCGACGGAAGCGACTCACGAGAAATCACCGGAGTGTCCACACGGATCAACTCGCTTGCCTGGGGAAGGCGATAGCCGTCAGACCTGCTTCGACGTTGCCGCGGCGGCTACGAACGCGTCGAGCAGCTGCTGCTGCTGGTCGACAGTGGCCGAGGAGAGCTCGAGCGTCTGCCCGTTCATCGTGAGCTTGAGGGTCTGTGTCGACCCCTTTGTACGGTGCATCCACGACCGCACCGCGGATACGACCTGCGTCGCTACGTCGACCGAGCTCTTGAGGGCGACGAGGATCGCCC
Organism: Propionibacteriales bacterium; assembly: GCA_038259225.1. Classification (GTDB taxonomy): domain Bacteria; phylum Actinomycetota; class Actinomycetes; order Propionibacteriales; family Nocardioidaceae; genus JANLYC01. Next base: position 14,876 of record JBBSPA010000034.1, on the reverse strand, counting down.
CGACCGCAGCCACGTCGAGGCCCTTGCTGCCCTCTGGCGCCGGCGCGAGCCTGGGACGTGACACCGAGTCGACATCGAGCGCTAACAGGTCTTGTCGCAACGACTCGGTGAGCTCATTGAGCTCCTTGTCGTCGGCTTCGGGATCGAGGATCTCGATCTTCAGTTCGGTGCTCATGACGTCTCCCACGGCCCACGGTCGTCGCCGGACAAGGTCCGACCCAGACTCGGTGTGAGTATAGGCCCGGCTTCCAAGGCGTTCGGCTAGGCCCGGTGGGCTCCCGGCGCACGCCGATGGCGAAAATGGCGGAGCCTATCGATGAGATCTGCCCACCGCCGTCGTCACACCATGCAGACCACGATCCTCACGCATCCACCACCCAACCGGGCAACCCCAGAAGACACCTCACAAGGAGGGACCTCAATGCCTCACCAGCGCAAGGTCGTCGCCAACATCAGCATGTCGCTCGACGCCCGAACCACCGGCCCCGAAGGCCCCTATGACATGGGTTGGGTGGTCCCGCACGCCGTCACCGACGAGGCCCGTAACGGCCTGATCCGGATCACCGACGCCACCACCGTCCTGCTCGGTCGAACCAACTATGAGGGATTCGGCGGCTATTGGCCCACCGTCGCTCGCGCCGACGACGCCGAGCCGCGCGATCGCCGCTTCGCGCAATGGCTCGACGAGGTCGAGAAGGTTGTCTTCTCCTCGACGCTCACGGGACTGGACTGGGATAACGCGCGCCTCGCCGAAGGGACCCCGGCTGAGGTCGTACAGGGTCTTCGCCAACAGGCCGGAGATGACATCTATGTCCTCGCCAGCCAATCCATCATCCGGCAACTGCTCGAGGCCAACGAGGTGGACCGTTTGAGCATCAACCTCGCGCCCGAGCTCGTCGGAGGTGGCGCCCGTCTGTTCGGAGACGGCCTGCCCGCATCGTCGTGGTCGCTCACGGACCTCTCCACCAGCAGTTCTGGTGCGGTGTGGCTGATCTACGATCGCAAGCGTGAGAGCTGATCGAGATCCTCACGGGAGGTCGCGTCTGTCGCGACCCTCACCGAGACGATCGCCCCGAAGTCGGCCCAGCTGCGATCCGCGCTCGATAGCGCATTAGGGACTTTCGACTCTTTCACCGGGCCAGCGGCGCACTTAGCCTCGTTCACCACGGACTCGAGTGCTGCGAGGAGGTATGCCGGTGGACGTGTTGGACATCGCTCGATGGCAGTTCGGGATCATCACGGTCTACCACTTCTTGTTCGTCCCGATCACGATCGGCCTCTCGGCCATCGTGGCTGCATTCGAGACCGCTTGGGTTCGCACCCACCAGCCGACGTATCTGCGGCTGACGAAGTTCTACGGGAAGTTGTTCCTCATCAACTTCGCGATCGGCGTCGTCACGGGGATCGTCCAGGAGTTCCAGTTCGGCATGAACTGGAGCGACTACTCGAGGTTCGTCGGCGACATCTTCGGCGCGCCGCTTGCTATCGAGGGACTGCTCGCCTTCTTCCTCGAGTCGACCTTCCTCGGACTGTGGATCTTCGGTTGGGATCGACTGTCGCCGCGCCTGCACGCTGCCTGTATCTGGATCGTCCACGTAGGCACTCTGCTGTCGGCGTACTTCATCCTCGCGGCGAACTCGTGGATGCAGCACCCGGTCGGGTACTCGTTCAACAAAGAATCCGGACGTGCCGAGCTGGACGACTTCGCGGCTGTGCTCACCAACCCCACGCAGCTCGTGACGTTTCCGCACACTGTGCTGGCGTCATACCTCACAGGTGGCGCGTTCGTCGCCGGTGTCGCGCTCTGGTTGCAGGTACGCCGCTCTACCGACGACCTGGACCGCCCGATGTGCGCCACGGCGACGCGGGTCGCCTCCTGGGTGATGATCGTGGCCGGGATCGGGGTCGCGGTGTCCGGTGACGTCCAGGGCAAGATCATGACCGACCAGCAGCCGATGAAGATGGCCGCAGCGGAAGCGCTCTACGACACCGAGCAGCCGGCGTCGTTCTCCATCTTGACCATCGGGTCGCTTGACGGGTCTGCGGAGAAGTTCGCCATCAAGATCCCGAGGGCGCTGTCGTTCCTCGCCACGGGCACGTTCGACGGAAAGGTCGAGGGGATCAACCAGCTTCGGGACGAGTACCAGAAGACCTATGGCCAGGATCCCGGGGCCGCCTACTACACGGCCGGCGACTACGTCCCGATCATTCCGGTGGTCTACTGGGCGTTTCGGCTGATGATCGGGCTCGGACTCCTCGCCGCAGCCGTCGGCGTCGCCCTGCTGTGGCTGTTGCGGCGGGGTCGAAGCGTCACGCACTCCGGCTGGGCATGGGTCGCGATCTCCTTGCCACTGCTCCCCGTCGCCGCCAACTCGTTCGGCTGGATCTTTACCGAGATGGGTCGGCAACCCTGGGTCGTGTTCGGACTCATGACCACCGAACACGGTGTCTCGCCAGGCGTGTCCACGACCGAGGCATGGATCTCGCTGGGTGCCCTCACCGTCGTGTACGCGGTCCTGATGGTCATCGAGGTCGGGTTGATGCTGCGTGCGATCCGCGCTGGAGCCGATCCCTTCGAGGAACCACCCGACCACGACGCGAGCGAGGATCGACCGCTCGCCTTCGCGTACTGAGCAGGAGGAGACCTGATGGAGCTCACGACCGTGTGGTTCTGCCTGATCGCCGTCTTGTGGATCGGCTACTTCGTCCTGGAAGGCTTCGACTTCGGCGTCGGCATGCTGCTCCCGGTCTTGGCGCGTAGCGAGACCGAGCGCCGCGTCCTCATCAACACGATCGGCCCGGTCTGGGACGGCAACGAGGTGTGGGTGCTGGTCGCCGGCGGAGCCACGTTCGCCGCCTTCCCGGAGTGGTACGCGACACTGTTCAGCGGCTTCTACCTCCCGCTGCTGGTGATCCTGCTCGGGCTGATCGTCCGTGGCGTCGCGTTCGAGTACCGGCACAAACGTCCGGAGCGGAGCTGGCGCCGACGCTGGGACGCTGCCATCTTCGCTGGATCGTTCTTGCCTGCCGTGTTGTGGGGGGTCGCGTTCGCCAACATCGTCCGAGGCGTCGACATCGATGCGGACAAGGAGTACGTCGGCAGCCTGGTCGACCTGCTGAACCCGTACGCCCTGCTCGGCGGGCTCACGACGCTTGGGCTCTTCCTGACCCACGGAGCCCTGTTCATCGCGCTGAAGACAGACGGAGAGATCCGGCACCGGGCCCGCCGACTCGGGGTGGTCGTCGGACTCGTGACAGCGGTGGTCGCTGTCGCGTTCCTCCTCTGGACCCAGACTCAGCACGGCTCGGCCGGGTCGCTGGTGCTGTTCGCGGTGGCGACCGCCGCCCTGGTCTTCGCGCTCGCCGCCGCCGCCCGCGGCCTGGAGGGTTGGGGATTCCTGGGCACCTTCGTGTGCATCGGGGTCGCCGTCGCCGGTCTGTTCACGGCGCTGTTCCCCCACGTGATGCCCTCGACGATCGACGACGCGTACAGCCTGACCACCAGCAACGCCGCCGCCACGCACTACACCCTGCAGATCATGACGGGGGTCGCCGTGACCTTCACCCCGCTCGTGCTGCTCTACCAAGGATGGACGTACTGGGTGTTCAGACGCCGTATCTCCGTGGACCACATTCCCGACGAGGGTGGTCGCCCACACGCCGAGAGCGGCACGAGGTCCTGACGACGTGAAAGCACTCGACGCGGAGACGCGCCGGCACCTCCGCCCCGCGCGCCGGTCGCTCGTTGTCCTGGTCGGTGCACAGGCCACTCAAGCCATCGCGACGGTGGCGCAGGCGTTCGCGGTCGCGGGCGCCGTCCAGGCACTCGTCCGGCACGACTCGGTACGCGGCTGGGCGACCGCGATCATCGCCACCACCCTGGTGCGTTCACTGGTCGCCGGCATCGCCGAGTGGTCCTCCGCAACCGCCGCCAGCATGGTGGCGATCGACCTGCGGACACGCCTGATGCAACGAATGTCGGAGAGCGGTCCGGATCGCGTGAGGATGTCGACCGGACATGCTGTTCTGGCCGTGATACGCGGCGTCGGCGAGACGAAGCCGTACCTGACCCGCTATCTGCCGGCCGTCGTGCTCACGACCGTGGTCCCGCCGATCGTCCTCCTGGCGGTGCTCGTGGTCGATCCGCTCAGCGCTCTCGTGGTCGTTGTGACGCTTCCTCTTGTTCCCGTCTTCGGCGCGTTGGTGGGCCTGCACACCCGGGACCGTGCAGAGCGACAATGGCGGCAGCTCGGCTCGTTGGCCGGCCACTTCGTCGACGTGATGCGGGGTCTTCCCACCCTGGTCGCCTTCCGCAGGGCTGAGCGTCAGGTCGAGGTCATCCGCAGCACGACCCATCGCTACCGTCGAACGACGATGGCGACGTTGCGGCTCGCTTTCGCCTCGTCGATGGTGCTCGAGCTGGTCGCCACACTGTCGGTCGCACTCGTCGCCGTCTCGGTCGGACTGCGGCTCGCGGCTGGGCACCTGGACCTGCGGACCGGGCTGTTCGTGCTCGTGCTGGCACCTGAGGCGTACTTGCCGTTCCGCCGTGCGGGTGCGGAGTTCCACGCAGCCGCGACCGGCAGACAGGCGTTCCAGGACGCGTCGAGACTGCTGGCGTCGGCACCGTCCTCGTTGGACGCCGCTCCTCGGCGTGGACGGCCCTGGCCGACGCCGCGGTCGATCCGAATGGCCGCCGTCACGGTGCGATGGCCCGGGTCGCCGTACGCCGCTTTGAACCAGATCCGTGCCGATCTCCCTCCAACCGGACTGGTGGCTGTCCGGGGGCCATCGGGAGCCGGGAAGACGACGGTCCTGGATGTCCTGCGTGGGCAGGTTCGCCCGAGTGCCGGAACCGTCTTGGTGGACGGGCTGGACCTCCAAGGCCTGGATCGCGTCGAGTGGCGGAACCAGGTGGCCTTCCTACCTCAGAACCCCGTCTTCGTCGCGGGAAGCATCGCAGACAACCTCCGTCTGGCTCGACCCGATGCTCACGACGTCAATCTCTGGGAAACCCTGAACCAGGTCGGTCTGGCAGCCAAGGTCCGGAGCCTCCCCCAGGGTCTCGACTCACGTGTGGAGGAGGACGCCAGGAACTTCTCCGCAGGTGAGCGGGCACGGCTGGCCATGGCCCGGATCGTCGTAGCAGGGCGCCCCGTGCTGCTGCTCGACGAGCCGACAGCGCACCTCGACCGCGAGACCGAGCATGACCTGGCCGGACTGGTGAACCAGCTCGCGGAATCCACGTTGGTGGTGGTGGCGACACACAGCGACGCGCTCGCTCGTGCCGCCGACCTGGTCGTGCTGCTCCGCGCACGCAGCGACGGCGAGGCGATGGACCCACCAGAGGCTGAACCTCTGCCTCCGGTGGCCGCGGCGACCGCGCCTCCCAGGTCGAACGTCGACCGGTCAGACGACGAGATGATCCCCGCCAGAGGGCGGCTACGCTCCCTCGTGGCGATCATGCTCGGCGTCCTCGCCGCTGTGTCGGGGATCGCTCTCACGGCTACTGCCGGCTGGCTCATCGTCGAGGCGTCGCAACGTCCACCGGTGCTCACCCTGATGGTGGCGATCGTCGCAGTCCGCACCTTCGGCCTGGCGCGCCCGTGCTTGCGGTACGTCGAGCGGCTGTGGTCCCACGACGTCGCGCTTCGCAGGCTCGCGGAGATCCGGGCCGAGCTGTTCGCGTCCCTGATCCCCCTGACGCCGGGTCGGCTGGGGCGTCGCCGTGGCGAGGTTCTGGACGAGCTCGTCGACGACGCCGAGGCCTACGTCGACCGCCAGCTGCGCGTCTGGTTCCCACTGGCCGTCCTGGGCGGCACGTCCTGCGTGGTCCTCATGGCGCTCTTCCTGCTGAGCCCAGGCCAGCCTGGCATCATCGCCGTGGTTGCTGGTCTGGTGGGAGTCGCCACCGCTGTCGGCACGGGCCTGCGGCTCGTGCTCGGGCGAGGAGTCGGGCGCATCGGCGTGGCGCGTCGGCGCCTTACCGACGCGGTCACCCGGCTGGTCGAGCAGCGTGACGAGCTCGCGACGTGGGACGCCCAGGGCAGGTCACTCGCCGAGACTGATAGGGCCAGCCGTGAGCTCGAACGCCAGCTCCGGCACGAGCAGACGGCGACAGCCGCCGGCCGGGCCACGATCTTGGCGGCCACCGGAGCCGCGGTGGCGGCCACCCTGGGTCTTGCCGCAGGACCCGTCTCGGCGCAAGTTCTCGGGCCCGGCTGGGCGGGTCTGCTCGTCCTGGTCCCGCTGGCGCTCGGCGAGCTCCTCCAGGGTGTACCGGAGCTAGCTTCCCTGGAGGTCAGTACGCGCGAGGCCTTGCAGCGCATCGACCACGTGGTTCGACACCGACCGCAGGTGGTCGAACCCGCGAAGCCCCGTTCGCTCGAGCATGCGGCCGACCTGACACTGTCCGGCGTGTCCGCGGGGTGGGGCGACCGGGTGGCCTTCCGCGACCTCGACGCTCGCTGGCGCACAGGGCTGCGGGTCGGCGTGTGCGGGCGCTCCGGCTCCGGCAAGTCCACCCTGGCAGCTGTTGTCGTGCGGTACCTCGATCCCCGGAACGGCCAAGTACGGCTGGGACCGGTGCCGTTGGACCAGGCGGCGCTCGACGATGTCCGTCAGCGCCTGCTGATGCTCGACGACAGCCCGCACCTGTTCGCCACGACGGTGGCAGCGAACCTCCGGATCGCCGACCCGGGTGCGTCCGACGACCACCTCGTCGACACCATCAAGCAGGCGGGGCTGGCGCAATGGCTCGACGAGCTTCCGGACGGCCTCGACACGATGGTTGGCGAGGGACATCGATCCGTCTCCGGCGGTGAACTGACCAGGCTGGCGGTCGCGCGGGCGTTGCTCGCCGAGTCCGACGTACTGGTGCTGGACGAGCCGACCGCCCACCTCGACGCACCCCTGGCCCGACGTGTGACGAAGGCCCTGATGGCGAGCGCCCGCGACCGGACGATTGTGCTGCTCAGCCACCGAGAGACTGATCTGGCGGCGTGCGACGAGCGGGTCGAGCTGCGGGCTCCCGAGGTGGAAAGCACAGACGCGATCCGTTCGGCAGCCGCGGTGCCCGTAGCGGGCTGATACTTGCTCGGGCGATGTAGACCACGCCGAGCGGCTCCGGACGTCCCGTTGAGCGATCGCTGATCATCGTTCTGACTGCGGTACGTGACGGTGGGCGCAGCAGGGATCGAACCTGCGACCACCTGCTTGTAAGGCAGGTGCTCTACCGCTGAGCTATACGCCCCGGAAAGCCCAGGCAGCCTAACCGCCCTACCCGGGCCACACCAAAGCCCCGTCCTCCCGACTGCGACCAGACCCCTCCGATCCGCCGAATCCAGGGTCTTAGGGGTGAAAAACGGCGGACGGGAGGTGTCTGGACGTGTGGGGGCAAGAGGAAAAAGGACAACGACCGCCAACGTCTCGGTTCGCTGGCGGTCGTGTCATGGACTATCGAACACTGAGACTGGGCCGACCGCTACCTTTTTGCCAAAACTTAGATAAGCGAAACTGCCCCGAAAAACCCCAGGTCAGCGACGAGCAGGCGCCCGGTGACGGCGTGTGACCTCTCGGTTGCCAAACGTCGATGCGGAAACCGGTACCAGGCGATTTATCGTGCCGATCCGTCGGGCGGTGCCCGCGTCGCGCCGCCGGCCAAAGGCCAGCTCAGCCCAGGTCGGCCAGGACCTTCCGGTAGTCGTCGATGGTGCGGGCCCGCGGAATCTGGTTCTCCACCTGCCAGCGCAAGATGCCGTCCCGGTCGATGATGAACGTGGCCCTGCCCGAGCAGCCGACCTTCTCGTTGAAGATGCCGTATGCCGTCGACACCGCGCCGTGCGGCCAAAAGTCCGACAGCAGCGCGAACTCGTACCCGTCACGATCAGCGAAGGCGCGCTGGCTGAACATGTGGTCGCACGACACCGCGACCAGTGCGGTCCGGTCGTCGGAAAAGTCGCTGAGCTGGTCCCGCAGCTCGCGCAACTCCCCAGTGCAGACGCCGCTGAAGGCAAACGGGTAGAAGACGAGCACGAGGGTCTTGCTTCCTCGGAAGTCGGTCAGCGACACGTCCTCGCCGTGCTGGTTCTTGAGCGTGAAGTCCGGTGCGGGCCGGCCGATGTCGAGAGGCATGGCGGATCTCCGATTCAACGTGGGTGACGGGTCGCGCGAGTGAAGGTGTTGAGTGGCCACTCGCCTCGATGGTAGGTCGCGATCGCGCCAGCAGCGACCAGGCACCGGCATACCTGAGCGGCGTACGTCAGCGGCGTCCGGTGCGCGCCGACTTCGGCGAGACGAGCTTGGTGGCGGACCAGTCCGGACCCGCGGCCAGGCTGGTCGTCGTCGAGAGGCCTGCCGTAGGTGCGGCTTCGGAGATGTCGCTGGCGTCGACGTAGTTGGGTCGACCGACCTTCGGCGTCAGTAGCCAGATCGCGCCACCGTCGGCCAGGTCGGTCAATGAGTCGACCAAGCCGTCGACCAGGTCGCCGTCGTCGTCGCGCCACCACAGCACGACCGCATCCACGACGTCGTTGTACTGGTCGTCGACGAGCGGGCTCCCGATGGCGGTCTCGATGGCCGAGCGCAAGTCCTCGTCGATGTCCTCGTCCCAGCCAAGCTCTTGGACCACCATGCCGGACTCGAATCCGAACCGGCTCACCGGTCCGTTGGCCGCGTTGTCCGCGGTCGCGCTCACGCCGTTGCCTCCCTTGTCCCCTTCGCGCGCACCCGTGATCACTGGTGTGACCTGGCATGCACCGTCGACGCAGGGTAGTCCACCGTGAACCGCGCCTGTGCGCAAGTCCTTCGGAGATTCTGGGGTCGGTATCCGTGGCCGCACGCCCCGGGCAATCCGCCTGGCTAGGCTGGAAGTCGAGAGATGAGTACCCGGCACAAACCTGGGAGGATGCCAGGAGACGGGTTCTCCCTCCCGCCTGCACCCCGAACGACGAAGAGGACACACGTGGCTGCCGCAGAAGACCGTCGCCCTCCGGTGATCCACGAGGGACTGCCCACGCAGCTCCCCGACATCGATCCTGAGGAGACCCAGGAGTGGCTCGACTCGCTGGACGCCCTGCTCGACGAGCGGGGACGGACCCGAGCGCGCTACGTCATGCTCAAGCTCTTGGAGCGAGCGCGGGAGAACAACGTCGGCGTCCCTGCCCTGCGCAGCACGGACTACATCAACACCATCCCGCCGGAGCGCGAGCCCTGGTTCCCCGGCGATGAGGACATCGAACGCCGGATCCGCGCGTTCATCCGGTGGAACGCCGCCGTCATGGTTTCCAGGGCCAACCGCAAGGGGCTCGAGGTCGGCGGCCACATCGCGACCTACCAGTCGGCGGCCAGCCTCTACGAGGTCGGCTTCAACCACTTCTTCCGTGGCAAGGATCACCCCGGCGGCGGCGACCAGGTCTTCATCCAGGGGCACGGCTCGCCCGGAATCTACGCGCGCGCGTTCCTCGAGGGGCGGCTGAGCGAGGAACAGCTCGACGGCTTCCGGCAAGAGGTCTCCAAGGGCAAGGGCAAGGGCCTGTCGTCCTACCCCCACCCCCGACTGATGCCGGACTTCTGGGAGTTCCCGACGGTCTCGATGGGGCTCACCGCGATCGACTCGATCTACCAGGCGCGCTTCAACCGCTACCTGCAGAACCGCGGGATCAAGGACACCAGTGAGCAGCACGTGTGGGCCTTCCTCGGCGACGGCGAGATGGCGGAGCCGGAGTCGCTCGGCGCTATCGGGGTCGCAGCGCGTGAGGAGCTCGACAACCTGACGTTCGTGATCAACTGCAACCTCCAGCAGCTGGACGGTCCGGTTCGCGGCAACGGCAAGATCATCCAGGAGCTCGAGTCCACCTTCCGCGGCGCCGGCTGGAACGTCATCAAGGTCGTCTGGGGCAGGGAGTGGGACGAGCTGCTCGCGCGCGACGTCGACGGCGTACTCGTCAACCAGATGAACGCCACGCCCGACGGCCAGTTCCAGACGTACTCCGTCGAGACCGGCGCGTACGTCCGCGAGAAGTTCTTCGGAGGCGATTCCCGGCTGCGGGCGATGGTCCAGGACTTCAGCGACGAGGACATCCAGAAGCTGCCGCGTGGCGGGCATGACTATCGCAAGGTCTACTCGGCGTTCAAAGCTGCGACCGACCACGTCGGGCAGCCGACGGTCATCTTGGCCAAGACCATCAAGGGCTGGACGATCGACGCGCTGGAGGGCAAGAACGCCACCCACCAGATGAAGAAACTGACAAACGACGACCTGAAGAAGTTCCGCGACCGGTTGTTCATGCCGATCAGCGACGAGGAGATCGACAACGCCGAGGTCGCGCCGTTCTACCACCCCGGCCCGGACTCCCCCGAGATCCAGTACATGCTCGAGCGCCGCCGCCAGCTCGGTGGTCCGCTGCCGGAGCGCCGGGTGGACCCGACCCCGATCAAGCTTCCCGGTGACGAGATGTACGCCGAGCTGAAGCAGGGATCGGGCAAGCAGGCGATCGCGACGACGATGGCGTTCGTCCGGTTGCTGCGTGACCTGATGAAGGACCCGGAGATCGGGCATCGGATCGTGCCGATCGCGCCGGACGAGTACCGCACGTTCGGGATGGACTCGATGTTTCCGACGTCGAAGATCTACAGTCCGCACGGCCAGCAGTACGAGTCGGTCGACCGCGCGATGCTGCTCACCTACCGCGAGTCCGTGCAGGGACAGATGCTGCACGAGGGCATCAGCGAAGCCGGGGCGATGGGTTCGACGATCGCGGCCGGCACGGCGTACGCCACCCATGGCGAGCCGATGATTCCGGTCTACATCTTCTACTCGATGTTCGGTTTCCAGCGCACAGGCGACTCGATGTGGGCGTTCGCCGACCAGCTCGGGCGTGGCTTCCTGATCGGTGCAACGGCGGGTCGTACGACGTTGACCGGTGAAGGTTTGCAGCACGCCGACGGCCACTCCCCGCTGATCGCGGCCACCAACCCGGCTGCGGTCCACTACGACCCGGCGTTCGCGTACGAGATCAGCCATATCGTTCAGAACGGTCTCGCCCGGATGTACGGCTCGACCGACGAGCACCCGCACGGCGAGAACATCTTCTACTACATGACGGTCTACAACGAGCCGACCGTGCAGCTGCCCGAGCCCGAAGGCGTGGATATCGACGGCATCTTGCGCGGCATCCACCTGGCCAAGGCGGCCGACTCCGGTGACGGCGACGAACGCCCGCACCTCCAGCTGCTGGCCTCCGGCGTTGCCGTGCCTTGGGCGATCAAGGCACAGCAGCTGCTGGCCGAGGAGTGGCAGGTCCGGGCTGATGTGTGGTCGGTGACGTCGTGGAACGAGCTGGCGCGCGACGCGCTGCGCGCCGACGAGTTCAACCTGCTCCACCCGACCGAGGAGCCACAGACGCCATACGTCACGTCGAAGCTGGCGGACACTGCCGGCCCGGTGCTCGCGGTGAGCGACTACATGCGTGCCGTGCCGGACCAGATCGCGCAGTGGGTCGGGTCAGATTGGCACTCTCTCGGTGCCGACGGCTTCGGGTTCGCCGACACCCGCGCGGCGGCCCGGCGCTTCTTCCGCATCGACGCCGAGTCGATCGTCGTCGGGGCGTTGGAGGCGCTGGCCGATCAGGGTTCGGTCGACCGGTCACGCGCTGCCGAGGCGATCGAGAAGTACCAGATCGCTGACCCGACCGCGGTCGCTGACGTCCGGCAAGAGGGCGCCGGCGCCTAGCCTGTCCGCCCGCCCGCCGAAAGATCCGAGTTTCGCCTGGCCATGACCTGGTGAGGCTCGGATCTTTGCGCGAGAGGTCAGCCTGGCCAGCCGCGGCGTCGGAACAAACCCAGGAGTTGCGGGGCGACCCGGTCCTGACGGCGTCGAACGGCGTACGACGAGAAGATGAGCAGACCTCCTTCGGCGACGAGGTCGTTCTGCCGGAACAGGTCGTCGTCCCAGTTGATCACGTGCGAGTGCGGTATGCCGTGGATCTCGACCCGGATGCCGAGCTCTGGCCACTCGGCGTCGAGGAAATACCGGCCGTCCGGGCGCCTGACGACCTGTTGGCGCCGGGGTTCGGGGAGTTGCAGTCGCCGCCGCAAGACGTCGAACTCGTGCTCGGGCAGTGAGTGGATACCGCCGTCCGCGTCCAGGATCGACTCCGCGATCACAGCTCGGTTGCGACACCGCCCGCGCCGGCTCAACGCGTCCCACAGCTGGTGAGATGCGATCAGCCGCTGCTGAACCGCTGCCAGCACGATCACCCGGGCGCGGCGGAGCGGAACCCGCTCACTGGCGGCGTCGACAACGCTTCGCGCCGGCCGGGTCCGTGGCGGCACGGCGAGTGGGTTGACGTCCTCCACACCGAGCTTCGTCGACCACTTCACCGCAACGTTCCAGTCGGTCGGCGTCGCCAGCTGCCTGCGTTGCGGATTGGCCGACGAGCCAGGGATCACCACCGTGAGGCGATCGGGGGACAAGCCGCGCAGGCCATCAAGCTCCAGACCCGACAGCCCGTGGAGCACGGTGCCGGGCGGACTGCCCGACAGCACCACCCACATCCGCTGTTCGTTGGTCAGCGGGCCGTTGTGCAACACCACAACGTGCGGAAGCGGGGACTGCCATCGCCGCGCGTCCACCTGCGCCTGCACGTGTGCTTCGCCGTATCGGAGACACAGGTCATGCCTGCGCCATACCTGGCATCGTCGCCCGGCCAGGACGGCGGGCGACGTCGACCCCACCATGAGCTCCTTGGGTGTGGACATCGCCGAAGCCCATCGCGTACGACGACTTGGCGGGCTGCGGTCACGAGCTCTGTGAACGGGCGACCTGACCTCGACCGCCTGTGGACACCGCTCCAGCGCCGGAAGGATCCGAGTCTCGCCATGCCCTGGCCCGGTGAGACTCGGATCTTGGCGCACTAGGGTGACGCGGATGGAGGCGGCGCTGAAGGGGCTGGAGGGGCTGAGCGCTGAGCGGCAGGAGTTGTTCAGGCTCCGCGTGGAGCGGCGTCGCGAGGACTTGCAAACCGGGTTGGACGGCGTCTACAGCCCCGGGCAGGTGGCCGCCCTGATGCCCCGGCTCCTCCACTTGGCCGCGACGACGTACGCCGAACGCAGCCCGGCCCTGCACAGGCTCGACCTCGAACGCACCCTGCGCCCGGACTGGTTCCAAGACAGCCGGATGCTCGGGTACGCCGCCTACGCCGACCGCTTCGCCGGCTCGCTGGCCGGTGTCCGGGACCGGCTGGACTACCTCGACGATCTCGGCATCACCTACCTGCACCTGATGCCGCTGCTTCAGCCCCGGCCAGGCGAGAGCGACGGCGGCTACGCAGTGGCCGACTACCGGATGGTCGACCCTGACGTCGGCTCGATGGATGACCTGCGTGGTCTGGCCGCGGACCTTCATGAACGCGGCAGCTCGCTGGTGCTCGACCTGGTGCTCAACCACGTGGCGCGCGAACACCCGTGGGCGGAGAAGGCGCGAGCGGACGACCCGAGACACCGCGACTACTTCTTGACCTTCCCCGACCGAACGATTCCTGACCGTTACGAACAGACGCTTCCGGAGGTGTTCCCGGAGACGTCACCAGGCTCGTTCAACTGGGACGAGGACCTCGACGCGTGGGTCTGGACCACGTTCAACTCCTACCAGTGGGACCTGGACTGGACCAACCCCGAGGTGTTCTACGAGTTCGCCGACATCGTGTCCTTCCTCGGCAACGTCGGGGTGGACGTGCTCCGACTGGACGCGATCGCGTTCCTCTGGAAGCGGATGGGAACCAACTGTCAGAACCAGCCCGAGGTGCACGACATCACCCAGGCGCTGCGGGCCTTCGCGCGGATCGCATGTCCGGCTCTGCTGTTCAAGGCGGAGGCGATCGTCGCCCCGCGCGATGTCGTGCGCTACCTCGGGCAGGGCCGACACTTCGCGAAGGTGAGCGACCTCGCGTACCACAACAGCTTGATGGTCCAGGTCTGGTCGATGCTGGCCAGCCAGGACGTCCGACTCGCCGCGGCCGCACTCGGCGGCACTCCCCCCATCCCGACCACGACCGCCTGGATCAACTACGTCCGGTGCCATGACGACATCGGCTGGGCGATCACCGATGAGGACGCGGCGTCGGTCGGGCTGTCCGCGTACGCACACCGGCAGTTCCTCGCGGACTACTACAGCGGCGACTTCCCGATGTCGTACGCCGACGGGCTGGTGTTCCAGGAGAACCCGGACACCCACGACCGACGGATCAGCGGGATGACGGCCAGCCTGGCGGGTCTGTCTCGGGCGTGCGCCGCCCACGATGACGACCAGGTCGAATCCGCGATCGCGCGGATCCGCCTCGCCCACGCGATCGTGCTCGGCTGGGGTGGGATTCCGGTCCTTTGGATGGGAGACGAGCTCGGCATGCAGAACGCCGAGGACTGGGGTCTCGAACCCGGTCACGAAGACGACAACCGTTGGCTGCACCGCCCGCGGATGGTCTGGGCGTCGGCCGAGCGGCGTACCGACGACGCCACCACCGAGGCCCGGGTCTTCGCCGCGCTCCGGTCGCTGGCCCGAACCCGAGCGGTGACGCCGCACCTGCATGCGTCCGTGGTGAGCGAGGTGATGCCCGTCTTCGACCCCGGCGTGCTGGCCGTCGTGCGTCGGCACCCGCTCGGCCCGTGGGTGGGGCTGTACAACGTGACAGCTCAGTGGCGGCCCTACCCGATGGCGGCGCTGCGCGAGGTTGGGCTCGGCGAACCACAGGACACCTTGGCCGGTGACACACCGACCGGTGAGGGGATGACGGTTGCCGCGGACGACCAGGTGTGGCTCCCGCCGTGGTCGGCCCACTGGCTGCTCGACGCCATACCCCCCTGAGGTTGAGCGCGCACCT
>JBBSPA010000033.1:0-43868 GCA_038259225.1 Propionibacteriales bacterium | reverse complement strand
GCGCCGATCATCGTCATGCCGAGGTACTCCGACGGGCGGACCAGCCGGGCCGCGAGGTCGCGCTGGAGGGCGGCACCGATGGTGGTGTCGTTCGGAGTGACCTGGGATGGGGTCAGGGCCGATTCAGCGGGCGACGTCGCGTTGTCGGTGTCCAGGCCCGCGTCGTTGACCGATGACGCGCTGTCGCACCCGGTCAGCATGGCCAGGGCGCAGCCGGTCAGGACGAGAACGTGGCGTCGTCTCCTCATACCTGAGTCTCGCGTCCTGGTGGTGGTGTTTGTGTCATCTCACGTGGTGAAGCGGACTCGCACTCGCTCATCGATGGCCATCGCGGCCACCGTAACAAGCCGCCAGGTGGCGTGGCCGCCGTAGCGTCCTGCGGTGTGGCGGTCCGGGCGGCCGAGGTGCAGGACGTTGCGGGTGGGGCGCGGTGGCGGGGCCGTAGCGTCCTGCGGGGTGGCGGTCCGGGCGGCCGAGGTGCAGGACGTTGCACGGATTTCACGCTCGGCACAGCCCCAGATAGGCTGGATCTTCGCCCGAAGAACGGCCGCGCCGGTGCGCCCTGTGACGCGTGGCCGGAGTCGGGCACGACTCCACCCCCGGTACCAAGGAGAAACACCTGTGAAGAGCGCCGTCGAGACGTTGAACCCGACGCGGGTCAAGCTCACCGTCGAGGTGCCCTTCGAGGAGCTCAAGCCGAGCCTCGACGCGGCGTACAAGAAGATCGGCCAGCAGATCACCATCCCCGGCTTCCGCAAGGGCAAGGTCCCGGCCATGGTCATCGACCAGCGGGTCGGCCGCGAAGCCGTGATCGGAGAGGCGGTCAACGAGGCGCTGCCTCAGCTGTACTTCCAGGCGTTGCAGGACAACAACATCGTCCCGATGGGCCAACCGGAGCTCGAGCTCGACGACGTGCAGGATGGTGAGGACCTGAAGTTCGTCGCCGAGCTCGACACCAAGCCGGAGATCACCCTTCCGGAGTACGACGGCCTCGAGGTCGAGGTCGAGGACATCTCCGTAGACGACGACGCGGTCGACGAGCAGATGGAGCACCTGCGCGAGCGATTCGGCAGCCTGACTCCGGTCGAGCGGGCGGCCGGCGACGGCGACTTCGTCACGATCGACCTGTCGGCCGCAAAGGACGGAACAGCCATCGAGGAGGCGCAAGCGACCGGGATGAGCTACCAGGTCGGACGCGGCACCATGCTCGAGGGCCTCGACGAGGCGCTGACCGGGATGAGCGCCGACGACGAGGCGACGTTCGAGTCGACTCTGGTCGGGGGAGAGTTCCAGGACCAGATGGTCGACGTCACAGTCAAGGTCACCGCGGTCAAGGAGCAGGAGCTGCCCGAGCTCGACGACGACTTCGCTCAGCAGGCGTCGGAGTTCGACACGATCGAGGAGCTCAAGGGCGACGTCCGCGACCGCCTGACACGTGGCTCGCGGATGGAGCAGGCCGCCGCCGCTCGCGATGCAGTCCTGGAGAAGCTGCTGACGCTGGTGGAGATCCCGCTGCCGGAGGCCGCCGTCGCTGACGAGCTGAAGTCGCGCCGTGACTCCATCGAGCAGCAGCTTGCCTACGCCGGCATGAGCGAGGCCGACTACCTCGAGGCCGAGGGTCAGACTCTGGAGGAGTTCGAGGTCGACCTGGACAAGCGGGTCCGCGACGCGATGGCCGCGCAGTTCGTCCTCGACGAGGTCGCGAACGCCGAGGCGCTCGGCGTCGACGAGGGCGAACTCACCCAGCACCTGATGCGCCGCGCGCAGCAGTCCGGGCAGACACCCGAGGAGTACATCAAGCACATCATGGAGCACAACCACGTGCCCGAGATGGTCGCTGAGGTACGCCGCGGCAAGGCTCTCGCGCACATCGTCGAGGCCGCGACCGTCAAGGACGCCTCCGGAAACGTCGTCGAGCTCAAGACCTTGCAGCCCGACGGGACGTACGCCGATCCGGCCGAGCTCGAGGCGCAGGCCGCTGCCGAAGCGCAGGCGGCTGCCGAAGCGCAGGACGCCGAAGTGCAGACCGGCATGTCGACCGATGCCGCCGCCGGCGTCGTGGCGTCCAGCGACTACCTCGTCGAGGCCAACACCACCTCGGACACCGACGAGAAGTAGCCCCCCATTCCCCGGAATTGCGGGGAAGTGCATGCCGCGCACGGCGTGTCGACCTGCACCTTCCCGCAATTCGCGGAAAAGGGGCGGAGGTCAGGGCGGAGGTGCGTCCGCGGTGTCCGGACGTCTGCGTATGACGGTCAGGGCCAGTCGGTGGGCGGTGATCACCACGATCAGCCACGCCGAACCCAACGTCCAGCCGACGAGGACATCGGTCAGCCAGTGATGGCCGAGGTAGACCCGGCTGAGCCCCATCGCCACCGCCAGCACCACAGCCAGCGTCACGACGACCAGTCTCCACGGCCGCGCCTCGACCCGGCAGGTGACCAGGTAGGCGACCAGCAGGAAGATCACCCAACTGTTCAGCGTGTGGCCGCTCGGGAACGACGGCGACGTCTCGAACGGTGGCACCGCCAAGTCGTGCGGTGGCCGGGCCCGACCGATCGCCTGCTTGCCCAGCACCGTGAGGAGCAGCGACCCCCCGGCCGCCACCGCCATCAGCAGCACGGGCGTCCAGCGTCGCCACCACACCGCGAGCGCAACCGCCAGGACGGTAGCGATCACCGGCATGGCGACGGTGCCCCCCAGGTTCGTGTAGTCGGTGACGACGGTGTTGAGGGTGTCGGTGCGCCATCCCACGATCCAGTCCAGCAGCGGCCGGTCGAAGCCGGCGACGCCGTCCCGTTCGGCGACCGCGTCGTAGATCTCGGCGCTCAGCACGGTGAACGCCCCCGCCACGACGACGCCGATCCCGGCGGTGATGAGCAGCACCGCGATCGGGATCGAGCGCTCATCGAGCCCGGTCCGTAGTCGGTCCGCACCCCGCAGCGTGGTTCGGGAGGCCGCCTGCCCGGCTCGGGTCGGCCACGCGGTCAGGTCGCGCGCGCCGATCCGGTCCGTCCGACCTTCGGCTTCCTCGGGGTCTCCGGGCTCGGCCCGCGGCGGTGGTTCGCGGCGGGGCTCGGACATCGCGCTCCTCGGTGGCGTGGCGTCGGACGGCGTACGCCGCTCGGCTGTGCCACGAACTTACCCAGGCGACGCGACACCGGCTTGTCGACGAGCTGACCTGGGCTTAGGTTCGGGCTCGATGAGGAGGGTGATCGAGCACGTCTGGTACGCCGGGTACGGGTCCAACCTGGACTGGCGACGCTTTCGCCACTACCTGCGGGGCGGCCGTCCCGACGGCGCGGCCCGCGACCTGCCCGGCGCGCACGATCCCGCGGACCCGCTGCAACGTCGACCGGTCGAGCTGGCGGGCTCGGTCTACTTCGCCTGGGAGTCGCCGACCTGGGGCGGGGGTATCGCGTTCTACGACCCGGCCGCCGGGGGTACGTCGCTCGGTCTTGCGTACCTGGTGACCGCCGGCCAGTTCGCCGACGTGGCCACCCAGGAGATGCACCGAGACCCGACCGGTGACCCGCTCGACCTGGTCGCGTTGGTGGCTGCGGGTCGACTCGTGCTCGGACCGGGTCGCTACGAGACCTTGCACGTGGTCGGAGAGATCGACGACGTGGCGGTCGTGACGTTCACGTCTTCGGTGCACGACGAGATGCCGCTCAACCCGCCTCTGCCGGCGTACCTGTCCACGATGGCACGCGGCCTGGCCACGGCGCACGGTCTGGACACCGCCGCCGTGATCGACTACCTGCTCGACCGGCCCGGGTGCCGCCCGGCCTGGAGTCGCGACGCACTGACCGGCCTGGTCACGGCGGCCCTCGCCGACAGGCCTTCCTGACGGGCTCGCGGCACCTGCCACACCCGCCGCGCACCTGGTGGGCGCCGAGCCCCGACGCCCGCCCTTCAGAGCTCGGTGCGCACCAGCGTGAGCCGGTCCAGCAGATTTTCCAGCGACTCCTCGAACTCCGCGGCCGCGTGGTTCTCCGACAGCGCTGAGCTCAGACGTTGCACGCTGGGGTACTCACCGAGCGACGGTCCGGACGCGACCTCCTCGGTCTGCTCCTCGAGCACGTCCAGCGGCCCCAGGTCCGCCCCCATCGTGGACACCTCCAGCAGGAGATGACCCAGCAGGAAGCTCGTGAACGCCCGGTACGCGGCGACCGCCGCCTGATCGGTGAAGCCCTCGGCGCGCAGGCCTGCCAGGAAGCTCTCGACCCACGACAGGTTGCGCAGCGGGGGACGAAGCCACGGCGCCTCCGGCGGCCGGGACGCGATCAGCGGAAACGCCAGCGGATGGGCCAATGCCGTCCGGCGTACGCCATGAGCCAGCCGTTGCAAGAAGTCCTGCCAGCCATCGCGCGGAGAGTCCAGGATCTCCTCGTCGGTGTACATCTCGTCGACGATCGCCTTCACCACGGCGTCCAGGAGCTCCTCCCGGCCAGGGACGTAGCGGTACAGCGACATCGCCTCCACGCCGAGCATGGCTCCGAGTCGGCGCATGGACAGGCTGGCCAGGCCGTGGGTCTCGATGTACTCGACAGCCGCGGCCACGATCCGCTCGCGGTCCAGCGGCTTGCGCTCGGACGGGGGACTGTCACCGGCCACGATGGCGGCGTCCGCGTCGACGTGATCACCGCTGGGTTCAGGCTCGGCCAGTCGGTTGTCCGGCACCAGGCCTCCTGTCCGCCGCCACGCCACGGAATCGGGCACCTCCGTCGGGAGGAGCTACGCGCGTGTCCGTCGAGGGTGGCACATCCGGGCCGCCGTTGCAGCGACCCTCTGCTCCACCGTACACCGAAGACTTACGGTGTAAGTTTTCCGGCAGGGGGTACAGAGGCTTACGGCGTAAGGCAGTGGATGGCTCCGACCTATGAGCCGCAGTGCCCGCCGACGCACACTTTGCCCCCATCGACTGGAGATCCTATGTTCGACCCCAGCCAGGACCAGACGCTTGCCGCGGTCCAGATCAGCGACAGCCTGCAGAAGTCGCTCGACACCTTCTTCAACTTCCTGCCGAACCTGCTGGCCTTCGCGGTCATCGTGCTCATCGGGTTCATCGTCGCCAAGCTTGTCCAGAAGGCGGTGTCCAAGGGCCTGCAGAAGGCCGGAGTCGACCGTCATCTGCACGAGTCCGACGCGCACAAGTACGTCGAGCGGGTGCTGCCCGGTGCCAGTCCCGCCAAGGGGATCGCCCGGGTCGTGTTCTACCTGGTCTTCGCCTTCTTCTTGTTCAGCGCGATCGGAGCGCTCAAGATCCCGGCGTTGACGACCTTCATGAACCAGGTCCTCGCGTACCTGCCGAACATTATCGCCGCCATCGTGATCTTCGTGGTCGCCGCTGCCGTCGCCGGAGCAGCCGCGGCGGGCATCGTGCGGACCATGGGCGACACGCCGACCGGCAAGATCGCAGCGACGGTTCTTCCGGCCATCGTGATGGTGATCGCCTTGTTCATGATCTTGGAGCAGCTCAACATCGCCGAGCAGATCGTCGAGATCGCCTTCGCCGCCACGATGGGCGCGCTGGCACTCGGACTCGCCCTGGCCTTCGGCCTGGGTGGTCGGCCGATCGCCGAGCGGATGCTGTCGGACGCCTACGAGGCTGGCCGGCGCAACAAGGACCAGATCCGGAGCGACCTGGAAAGAGGCCGCGAGCAGGCCCGGTCGGACGCCGCCGAGGCGCAGCACCGCATGCAGTCGGAGCAGACGACCTCGTACTGAGGCCGACAACCCGCAACCAGACACGCCGCAGCCGCCGAATCAGGGCTGGATCAGCCCTGATTCGGCGGCTCGGCCGTGTCCGGTCGTCAGCTGACGCCCACCGGGACCGGCGACTCCACGGCGACGGGAACCGGCACCGTCCGGCTCACCCGACGCGGCCACCAGGCCCGATCTCCCAGCAGCGCCAGGATCGACGGCAGCATCACGACCCGGACCAAGGTGGCGTCGATCAAGATCGCCACCGACAGGCCAACGCCCATCTGCTTCATCTCGAGCATGCTGAGCGTCGCGAAGATCGCGAACACCGAGACCATCACGGCCGCGGCCGACGTGACCACACCGGCAGTGTCCGTGACCCCGGCCTCCACCGCGACCTTCGACGGCAGCCCTCGGCGCACGCCCTCACGGATCCGGCTGAGCACGAAGACGTGGTAATCCATCGACAGCCCGACCAGCACCACGAAGAGGAACAGCGGGATCCAGTCGATCACATAACCGCTGGAGTGGAAGTTCAGCAGTCCCTCGGCCCAGCTGTGCTGGAAGACCAGGCTCAAGACGCCGAAGGCGGCTGCCACCGACGCCAGGTTGAGAACCGTGGTGATCAGCGCGATCGGCACGCTCCGGAACGTGAACCCCATCATCAGCAGCGTCAGCAGCAGCACGAACCCGATCACCCAGGGCAACGTGGCGCGCTGGTGGCCGGCGTAGTCCGCCGACTCTGCGGTGTCGCCGCCGACAGCCCACTCCGAGCCCGCCATGCCGTCCAGAGCCGCGGGTGCCAGGTCGCCGCGAAGCGCCTCCAGCGCCTGCCGGGTCTGGGGAGAGCTGTCGGCATGCGGCGACGCCAAGGTCAGCACGGACACCTGGCCGTCCTTCGAGGTACGGACCGGATCCGCACCGGTGACCAACCCGGTCTGGGACGCCGCGCGATCAGCGAGCCGCTCCAGCGCGGGTACGACGGCTGAGGTCCGGCCGTCGGACTGAACCGCGACCTCCAACGTCGATCCCTGGGACGGGAACGCCGTCTGGATCGCCTGGGCGGTCCTCACCTCGGGCAGGTCCTGGGGCAGCGTCTCCAGTGTCGCTTCCTTCATCTGCATCCCGAGCGCCGGGACCGCAAGCGCCGCGACGACCAGGCCGGACACCACGAGCGACGTCTTCGGCCGGCGCAGTACCGGGGCGAGCAGGCGCCGGCTGATCCCGCCGCGACCGATCCGTCGTGTGGCGCGCCACAGCAACGGCACGCGTGGCCGATCGACCCAGCGGCCGAGCTTGGCCAGCATCGCCGGAAGCACGGTCAAGGAGCCCAGCACCGCCACCGCGACCACGATGATCGCTCCGGTCGCGAGTGAGGAGAACGTCGCATCGTTGACGACGTACAGGCCGGCCATGGACACGATCACGGCAAACCCGGAGACGATGATCGAGTGACCGGACGTCGCGGCCGCGACCTCGACCGCGTCGATGGTGCCGCGACCTCGCTCGCGCTCTTCACGTTCGCGTTTGAGGTAGAACAGCGAGTAGTCGACCCCGACGGCCATCCCGATCAGCAAGATCATGCTCGACACGGTGGGTTCGCTGGGTATCAGGTACGAGATCGGCGCGTAGATGCCGATCGTCGCGAGGACGCCGGAGATCGCCAACAGGACCGGGATCCCGGCGGCGATCAGCGCGCCGAAGGCGAGCAGCATGATGATCAGCGTCACCGGCAGGCTGAGCCCCTCCGCCGACGCGAGATCCTCACCGACCCGGGTGTTGATCGCGTCGTCCAGCGAGAGGCTGCCGGACTCGCTGACCGAGAGCGTGCGGTGGTCCTGTTGCACCGCGGCCGTGACCTTCTCGAGTGACCCGGCCTCGGGCAACCGGTCCTCGTCGCGGGTCAAGGTCACCGGTACCAGCAGTGCGCTTCGATCGGCGGACCACACCGGTTGGCCCGCCGTAGTGACGCCGTCAACGTCGGCCATCCCCCGGCGTACCTCCGCCGCTGCCGCCTTGGCCTCCGCGGTCACGTGCGCACCGAGCTTGTCCCCGCCGGTGCCGGTGATCAGGACGTTCTCGGTGTCAGGCTGAGACAACCCGGCGTCGCTGATGATCTGGTCGGCGCGACCTGACTCGCCGAGCCGGTAGTCGGCGTCGGTCGTGGCCTGCGTCTCGATCACGCTGCCGGTCGCGACCGCCGCCGCCACGAACACCAGCCACACGAGCAGGGCGCGCCACGGATGGGTCGCGCTCCAGCGAGCGACTCGTAGGGTGGCTGACGAGTGGACGGTGGTGGTGGGCTGTGCTGGCGTGCGCATGGTGTTTCCCCTTGTCGGAAAGAGTCTGGGTAGTTCCGGCTTCCTTCGCCGGGCTCTTCCAGCCTCGGGCGATGTCGCGGGAGAATCAGTGGTGTCAAGCCCCCAACAAGGGTGGTGCCAGCCCTACTGTGCACGGGGTCGCGGGCGAGCAGGATGGGTTCACCAGACGAGTGACCTCGAGGAGTTCGAGACCATGAACATGACGGCCACAGCCGCGACGGCTGACGTGCCGCCGGCGGCGTCGGCGTACCGCCCGGCGCCGCTAGGCCGGATCGGCTCGACGGCCTACGCCCTGGCCCACGTGTTCCTGGCCATCCCCGCCCTGGCCCTGTTCTGCATCCAGGCCACGGCGATCCCGTTGGTGGTCGTCACCGTCGGTGTCGTGATGCTGGCCGTGGTCGTCCCGATGACGGCGGCGCTGGCCGGAGTACGCCGCAGGATGGCCAGCCGGGTGCTCGGCGAGCCCGTCGACCCGCACTACAAGCCGACCGCCGGCCTCGGCATCCTCGGGCGCCTGCAGATCTGGGCCAGCGACCCGGCACGATGGCTGGACTACATCTGGCTGCTGGTCGCGTCCACCATCGGATTCGCGCTGGCCATGCTCTCGGTGTCGTTGTTCCTGGCCATCGCGTGGTACGCCGTCTTTCCGTTTGTCTTCGCGGTCACCCCGGACGGCGTCTTCGACACCCCGCTCGGCTTCATGACGCTCGACACCCAGGGCGAGTCCTTCCTCTACTGGATCCCGGGCATCGTCTTCTTCGGGCTGTGGTGGTTCGCGATCAAGCCGCTGGTCCGGCTCCAGGCCGGCATCGATCGCGGCATGCTCTCGAACCGGACGCAGCGGCTCGAGGCGCGGGTGCGCAACTTGTCCAGCTCTCGGGCGGACACGGTCGACCAGTCCGCGGCGGAGATCCGTCGGATCGAGCGCGATCTGCACGACGGAGCCCAGGCTCGCCTCGTCGCGCTCGGCATGAATCTCGGGATGGCCGACGAGCTGCTGGCGCAAGATCCCGAAGCCGCCCGGCTCCTGTTGGCCGAGGCTCGGCTGACGACCTCAGCGGCGCTCGGTGACCTGCGTAGCGTCGTACGCGGCATCCACCCGCCGGTACTGGCCGACCGTGGCCTCGCGGGAGCCGTCCAGGCGCTGGCGATGGACATGGCGATCCCGGTAACCGTCACCGTCGGCCTCGCGACCCGGCCACCCGCACCGGTCGAGTCGGCGGCGTACTTCGCGGTGGCCGAGTCCTTGGCCAACATCGGCAAGCATGCTCAGGCGCGCCGTGCCTGGGTCGTGGTCGAGCAACGTGCCGATACGTTGCACCTCGAGATCGGTGACGACGGTCGAGGCGGGGCCGACCCGGAGTCGGGGACAGGACTGCGCGGCGTCGTACGTCGGCTGTCCGCCTTCGACGGGACACTGGCCCTGTCCAGTCCCGACGGCGGGCCAACGGTCGTCACCGTGGATGTCCCCTACGCGTTCGGCCACACCGCTTCGTCAGGTCCGTCGGCCTGAGCCGATCCTTCCATGCCCTGGATAGGGTCGGTTCCATGCGGGTGATCCTGGCCGAAGATCACGCGCTGCTGCGTGACGGGTTGACGCGTCTGCTCGAAGCCCACGACTTCACGGTCATCACCGCTGTGGACAACGCAGTCTCACTCGACAAGGCGCTGCGCGAGTTGGAGACCGACGTGGCTGTCGTGGACGTTCGCCTCCCGCCCACGTTCACCGACGAGGGTCTGCGGTCCGCGATCGCGGCGCGTGCCGTTCGACCTGGACTCCCGGTCGTCGTGCTCTCGCAGTACGTCGAGCAGCTCTACGCCCGGGAGCTGCTCGAGAGCGGGCAGGGAGCGGTCGGCTACCTGCTCAAGGACCGGGTGTCGGACGTCTCGGCCTTCGTCGACGCCGTACGCCGCGTCGCCGCCGGCGGCACCGTGCTCGATCCGGAGGTCGTGTCCAGCCTGCTGACACGCCGCAAGGACGCCCCGATCGAACGACTCACCGCACGGGAGCGCGAGGTACTGGGTCTGATGGCCGAGGGCCGGTCGAACGCCGCGATCGCTGCACGACTCTTCGTCACCGAGAAGGCCGTCAGCAAACATACCCACAGCATCTTCACCAAGCTCGACCTCGGCCCGGACCAGGACGACCACCGCCGGGTGCTTGCGGTGCTCGCCTACCTGCAGTCCTGACGTTGGAGCGGTTTACCAGTACTGGGAGCGGGTGGCCCGCGCGGTGGCCTTGAGCAGGTCCGGCAGTCCCGCGGCATTCAGTGCTGTGGAGGAGGGCGAGCGTTGCTGGGGCAATCGAGTCCGCACCGCGAGCCGGCCGTCGTTCATCAGGCCTACCCGCTTGCCGGGACCCGCGGCCCGCTGGGCCACCTCGAGGCCGCGCACGACCTTGATCTTCAAGCTGACACCGACCGGGCTGGTGTGCCAGTCGTCCATTGCCGACACCGGCGGGCGGGAGGCCGTGGCCACGGCCACGTCCGCGCCGTCATACCGCCCCCAGATGGTCTCGTAGACGTCCGCGCCGAGGACCCGCCCGAGGCCGAGCGGGTCACCTTCGCTGTAGCGCAGACCGAGATTCTCCGCGGCCCGGGAAAGGGCCTGGCGGCGACGCTCTCGGCGCAGCGCGATCACCCCGACGATCATCGAGAAGATGACGACGAGGGAGGTTGGAAGGAGCCAGCCGCCGGTCATGGTTCTTGAATGGTGTCTCGTCCGGAGCGCTGAGGCAACAACACGCCGTACGAGTGATCTCAGCGTGAGATCAGCGTCACCGCCAGCAACTCGACTGACCTGCGAAAAATCGCTCAACCGGGGCCGTGGCGCCCCGTTCCCTGCGGTCGTACCGTCGGTATCCTCGCGTGCATGAGCAGCCCTCGTCCCACCACCGTCGCGGACACCGCAGGGCTGGCCACGCTGTACGTCGACCGCTTGCTCGTGGAGACGACTCGGGATGTCCACCAGGCCATCGCCCGGCGTGTCCTGACCGCGACCGGCCAACGCCGTACGCCGATCGGCCGCCTCTACGAGGGCATCACGGGTGCGGTGTACGGCGGGATCGGCCTGGCCACCCGGGCGCTCGGTCACGGCCTCGGCCGGGCCGGCAGCCTTGACCTGGCGCCGGATACCCTTGCGCACCGACTCACGGCTGGACGAGCAGGCGTCCTCGCCGTCGATGTCGAGAAGGCTGCGCGCGGCCGCCGGCTCCGCGCGATCGTCAACGGCCTGATCGGCGACGTGCTGCGCGACCAGGCCAGTCCGGTTGCGATCACCGCCTCCGTCCGGCACCCCACCCGCTCCGGTGTGAGCCTTCGACTGAGACCGGACGACCTCGCCGAGGCATTCCCCAGCGCCACCAACCGGTTGGTCGTGTTCGTCCATGGACTCTGCGAGGACGACGAGGGATGGTCTCACCGGCCGGCCGAGCGGGGGCCGTCGTACCTGCGGGTGATCGAGGCGGCCGGCCTGGCGACTCCCGTCGCGGTGCGGTACAACAGCGGGCAGGCTGTGCGGGACAGCGGCCAGGAGATCGCCTCCTTGATCAACGGACTGGTCGACGCCTGGCCGACGCGCATCGACCAGATCATGCTGGTCGGCCACTCGATGGGCGGCCTGGTCGTTCGAGCGGCGGCGGCGTACGCCGAGCAGACCTGGTGGGCCGAGCGGGTCCAGCACGTCGTGCTGCTGGGTTGCCCGAACGACGGCGCGCCCCTCGAGCGCCTGGTCACCAGCACGATCCCGGTGCTGCGTCGGCTGCCCGAGGTGGCACCGTTCGCCGACGTCCTGGACGACCGCAGCGTGGGGATCCGCGACCTGCGGGACGGTATCGGGGTCGACGCGATGCTGTGGCCGCGTGCCGAGTACCACTGCATCGGCGCCACGCTGGGTGCCGGGGACCGGGCCTGGGCCGGCCGGATGTTCGGCGACCTGTTGGTCCTGCTCGACAGCGCCAGAGGTACCGCGGCGCAGGTGAAGGCCGACTTCCGGCACATTCCGGGTGCGCACCACTTCGACCTGCTCAACCACCCGCAGATCGCCGCCGACCTGCTGCACTGGCTCACCCCACGCGTTGAGTGCGCAGGTGGTGAGGGTTGAGTGCGCAGGTGGTGAGGGTTGAGTGCGCAGGTGGTGAGGGTTGGGTGCGCAGGTGGTGAGCGCTACTGAGGTGGCAGCACCAGGGGCTGTGCTGGATGGCCCTCGCGCAGCAGGTCGCCGAGCAGATGGCCGAGCCGGCGTGGGGTGAACGTCGTGTACGCCGGATCGTCGCGGCGGCCCTGATCGAACAGCTGCTGAGCGTGCTGGATCTCGTCGTACCCCCACCAGCGCATCCCGTCGAGCTTTTCCGCGCGCAGCTGCGCCTCGGTGAAGGCCGGCCGTGGCTCGAACGGCTCGACCCTGATCCAGAAGTATGTGTCCTGCTGGCCGTCCCAGCGGGTCAGCGGAAAGATGTGCTCCTTCCACCACACCACCGGCCCCGGGTCGGTGATGTCGAGCCCGATCTCTTCGTGCAGTTCCCGGATCAGTCCCTGCTCGACCGTCTCTCCCGCGTCGATCCCACCGCCAGGGCACGCCCACAGGCCGGTCGGGAGGTCGTCGGGCTCGAAGTTGAAGTGGACCAGCAGCACGCGCTGGTCGGTGTCCATCACCACGGCCCGCGCGGACGGGCGGATGCGCAGCCCCTCCGGCGGCAAGCCGGCCCCGGCAGGTCGCAGCCGCGCGGGGGGCTGAGCGCCAGGGTCAGACACAGTCTGCAGTCTAGAGACCGCCGATGGCGTCGCGGCCGCTGGAACCGCTGATCGAGCCTGTCGAGATCACCCGCCCGCCATCACGCGCTCCCGCACCGCCAGGTGGCCCGTTGAGCCCACAGCGAACACGGGGCCGGACACTCGTGGGTTCGTCCCCGCCGACCGCTAGTGTCGACAGCGTGACTCCCACTGACTCGATCCAGATGAACGGCGCAAATGGCGGCGCGGGCCTCGACGACCACATCTACCAGCGGCTCCTCAAGGAGCGCATCGTCTTCTTGGGCTCCGAGGTCAAGGACCAGAACGCCAACGCGATCTGCGCCCAGATGCTCCTGCTCAGCGCCGAGGACCCGACGGCCGACATCTTCTTGTACATCAACTCACCCGGCGGCTCGGTCGACTCGGGCATGGCGATCTACGACACCATGCAGTTCGTCCCCAACGACGTCGCCACGTTCGGGATGGGCCTGGCTGCCTCGATGGGGCAGTTCCTGCTTTGCGCCGGTACGAAGGGCAAGCGTCACGCCTTGCCACACGCGCGGATCATGATGCACCAGCCGTCCGGCGGCATGGGCGGTTCGGCGTCGGACATCAAGATCCAGGCCGAGCAGTCGCTCTACATCAAGAAGGTGCTGTTCGACCTGATCAGCCAGCACACCGGCCAGAATCTCGAGCAGGTCGAGCGGGACGCCGATCGCGACCGCTGGTTCACCGCCCAGGAGGCGCAGGAGTACGGCTTCATCGACCACGTGGTCGAGCAGGCCTCCGACGTCGGCGCTGGTGGCAAGAAGGACGGCCCGAAGGGGTTCGGATGAGCGAGCAGTCCCGTCCCCAGACCCCTGTCGTCGCCCTCCGAGGAGCCCCTGACATGACCATGGACACGCCGGTGCCGCTGCACCAGCAGACAGCCCCGCGCGCTGAGTACTTCATCCCCCAGTGGGAGGAGCGCACGTCGTACGGCGTGCGGCGCATCGACCCGTTCGCCAAGCTGTTCGAGGACCGCATCATCTTCCTCGGTACGCCGATCAGCGACGACATCGCCAACGCCGTGATGGCCCAGCTGCTCTGCCTGCAGCAGATGGACCCCGAGCGAGACATCAGCATCTACATCAACTCACCCGGCGGCTCGTTCACGGCGCTGACGGCGATTTACGACACCTTGCGTTACCTCAAGCCGGACATCCAGACCGTGTGCCTGGGCCAGGCTGCCTCGGCAGCTGCGGTGATCTTGGCGGCCGGCACGAAGGGCAAGCGCTTCGCCCTGCCGAATAGCCGGATCCTGATCCACCAGCCCTACACCGAGGGCACCTACGGGCAGGCCAGTGACATCGAGATCCAGGCGAACGAGATCCTCCGGATGCGCGCCTTGCTCGAGCAGATGATCTCCGAGAACACCGGCAAGTCGCCCGACGAGGTCAGCCGGGACATCGAGCGCGACAAGATCCTGACCGCTGAACAGGCGGTTGAGTATGGCCTCATCGACCAGGTCTTCGAGTCACAGAAGGCGACACCGGCACCCGCCTGACGTGTTCTCCCGGTTGTTGACGGTGTCGACAGGTACGGTCAACATGGACAACAGGCCGGGTGCGCACCGAACGTACCCACGTGCAAACCTGACCGGACAACGCACGTTGGCCCGAAGCGAAGGAGACGTCCCACGTGGCACGGATTGGTGACGGTGGTGACCTGCTGAAGTGCTCGTTCTGCGGGAAGAGCCAAAAGCAGGTCAAGAAGCTCATCGCCGGCCCCGGCGTCTACATCTGCGACGAGTGCATCGACCTGTGCAACGAGATCATCGAGGAGGAGCTGTCCGAGGGCTCCGAGCTCGGCCTCGAGGAGCTCCCCAAGCCGCGCGAGATCTACGAGTTCCTCAACGGCTATGTCATCGGTCAGGACACCGCGAAGAAGTCCCTCGCCGTCGCGGTCTACAACCACTACAAACGCGTGCAGTCCGGCGTCGCCTCGGGGATCGCCGCCCGCGGCAAGGACGAGGCCGTCGAGCTCGCCAAGTCCAACATCTTGATGATCGGCCCGACCGGGTGCGGCAAGACCTATCTCGCGCAGACCTTGGCCCGTATGCTCAACGTGCCCTTCGCGATCGCCGATGCGACAGCTCTGACGGAGGCCGGCTACGTCGGTGAGGATGTCGAGAACATCCTGCTCAAGCTGATCCAGGCCGCCGACTACGACGTCAAGAAGGCCGAGACCGGCATCATCTACATCGACGAGGTCGACAAGGTCGCGCGCAAGTCCGAGAACCCGTCGATCACCCGCGACGTCTCCGGCGAGGGCGTCCAGCAAGCCCTGCTGAAGATTCTCGAGGGCACCACGGCCTCGGTTCCTCCGCAAGGCGGCCGCAAGCACCCGCACCAGGAGTTCATCCAGATCGACACGACGAACATCCTGTTCATCGTGGGCGGTGCCTTCGCCGGGCTCGAGCACATCATCGAGCAGCGGGCCGGGAAGAAGACGCTCGGGTTCACCGCGGAGATCCAAGGCCGCAGCGACTCCGACGTGGATTCGCTGTACGCCGAGGTCCGTCCCGAGGACCTGCTGAAGTTCGGCTTGATCCCCGAGTTCGTCGGACGCCTCCCGGTGATCGCGACCGTCGACAAGCTGCAGGAGACCGACCTGATCCGGATCCTGAGCGAGCCACGCAACGCGTTGACCAAGCAGTACCAGAAGCTGTTCGAGCTCGACAGCGTCGACCTCGAGTTCACCGAGGACGCTATCGAGGCGATCGCCGAGCAGGCGATGATGCGGGGCACCGGCGCCCGTGGGCTGCGTGCCATCCTCGAAGAGGTCTTGCTCAACGTGATGTACGACGTTCCGTCGCGCGACGACGTCGCCAAGGTCGTCGTGACCGGCGAAGTGGTCTCCGACAACGTCAACCCGACGCTGGTCCCGCGCGAGGAGCCGGCCAAGAAGAAGAAGTCCGCGTGACCGCGTGACCGCCTGACCGCTGACCGTCTGACCCGCTGCACTCGAGCCGACTAGCCGGTCCGGCGTCGGACCGCCCGACCGACGAACACCGCGGCTACCAGGACGACCAGGACCATTGCCAGCGAGCGCGCTCCGACCGACGTGACCAGGTCGACGGCGTACGACCGCAGCTCCTGCGCCCGAGCGATCACCGCGTCATCGGGCGCCGCGCCGTCGAGGATCCGCAGCTCCCACCAGCCGTAGTACGCGACGTAGCCACCACTGATGACCAGCAACAACCCGGCGAGGGCAGGCACCCATCGACCGAACCGGCGCATCCGCCCGACCAGCGAGGAGCTGGCCAGCGCGACCGCCACGGCCGCCACGCCGACCACCAGGCCCATCCCGAGCGCGTACACCGCGAACAGCACCAGCCCCTCCCCGGTGGACCCGGATCGCAGACTGGTCACCACCAGGGCGAGGAACGGCGCAATCGTGCACGTGATGGACGCCGCCGCGTACGCCGCACCGAACCCGATCATCGCCGGCAGCGAACCGGTCACCTCCGGACCGCGTGGCCGCCAGCGCGGGCTCGGCAGCGACCGCCCGGCCAGCAGCCAGCCACCGGCCACGACGAGCAGCAGCCCCAGCGTGAGGGTGAACCACGGCAGATACTGCTGGACCGATGACGCCACCGGGGAGATGAC
This sequence comes from Propionibacteriales bacterium, assembly GCA_038259225.1. Lineage (GTDB taxonomy): Bacteria > Actinomycetota > Actinomycetes > Propionibacteriales > Nocardioidaceae > JANLYC01. The sequence goes on along the minus strand of JBBSPA010000033.1, from coordinate 27,461 downwards.
CAGGCCGAAGACCGCGAACACCGCGACGAAGCCGAGCGTCATCGCGCCGGTCAGGGCGAGCGCGCGGAGGACGGAGGATGTCGCGCCGCGCCGGTCGTCACCGACCAGGACCAGGGAGAGGTACGCCGGCAGCAGGGCGAAGCCGCACGGGTTGATGGCCGCCAGCATGCCGGCACCGAGCGCGAGGGTGAGAGCGGCTTGGTCCACGATCAGCTCGCCCGACCGCTCAGGAGGTCAGCCCGGCAACCGCCGAGGACAGGTCGATCGACTGACCATAGCTGGTCCGGTCGACCTCCTTGCCGGCCGCGTCAAAGATGACGAACGAGCTCTGCTCGGTGACGCCGAAGTGCTTCCAGACCTCGCCGTTCTCGTCGGACAGGATCGTCAAACCGTCCAGACCGGCAGCGAAGTCGTCGATCGCGGAGCCCGAGTCGAGGCTGCCGACGCCAACCACGTTGACCTCGCCGGCGTACTGCGAGGCGAGGGCCTCGACCTGCGGGATCTGGCTCTTGCAGACCGGGCACCACGGAGCCCAGAACCAGAAGACGACGGGCTTTCCGGCCAGACTCGAGCCGTCGAACCTGGCACCGTCGGTCGTCGTCCCGGCAAAGCTCAACGCGGCGGGAATCTCGGCCGCCGTCGTGGATGGGGCCGAGGTCCGCGGTTGCCTCGACGTCGTCGTAGACGTGTCTGCTCCGGACGGGGACGGCGACGAGGTCGTGGCAGAGTAGGGAGATCCGCTCGAGGAGCCAGCCGGGACGGGGTTGGTCACCGTTGAGTCCGTCTGCGTCGAGCAGCCGACGGCCACCAAGGCGACAACCGCCAACGAGGCGGGGACGAGTCGGGGGGCAGGCATCGGGGCTCCTGGGGGCGGGTGTCACCATCCTGACTCATGCCGGGGAGGGAAGACGAAGGCCCCGCCTTACGAGAGTCTGACGGCTGGTCGCGACCGCCATGCCGGTAGCGCGAGGAAGAACGTGCTCCCGCGAGGCGGCTGGCTGTCGACCCAGACCCGGCCGCCGTGCGCCATCGCAACTTCCTGGCAGATCGCGAGTCCGAGCCCACTACCGGCGATCGCCCGCCCACGGACCTCCTCCACCCGGTAGAAGCGGTCGAACAGGTGCGCCCGCTCCTCGATCGGGATCCCCGGGCCCTCGTCGCTGACGGACACGCCTCCCTCATCGGCGTCTCGCCAGGTCGAGGCATGCACGGTGCCTCCGACGGGGGAGAACTTGATGGCGTTCTCGAGCAGGTTCGCCAGCGCCTGGCTGACACGTTGTACGTCGACCTGGACGTCCCAGGACTCACCGCTGATCCTCAGCGTCACGCCCTTCGCGGCAGCCAGCGGCTCCAGGGTCCGGGCAGCGTCGTCCAAGACCTCGCGCAGGTCGGCCTGCTGCGTCAGCAGCGCCAGGCCGCCCTCGTCCGCCTCGGCAAGGGTGAGCAGGTTGTCCACGGTCCGACTGATCTGCTCCACCTCGTCGCGGGCGCTCTCCAGCACCTGCCGTGCCGCATCGGGCAGGTCGTCCCCGCGCAGACTGACCTGGATCTCGGCTCGCATGACGGTCAGGGGAGTGCGCAGGTCATGGGACGCGTCGGCGACCAGGCGCCGCTTCGTGGTCACGCCGTGCTCGATCCGGTCGAGCATCGCGTTCAAGGTCACCGCGAGCTCGCCGATCTCGTCGCGCACCGTCGGGACCGCGACCCGTTCGTCGAGCTGGCCGGCGCCGATCTCCTCGGCGTCGGACGCCATCCGCCGGATCGGGCGGACAGCCTGGTAAGCGAGCCAGTAGGCCACCGCTGCGGTGCCCACGATCGCGACCGGTCCGGCGACGAGGAGCAGCGCCAGCGCGCGTTCGACGGCGTCGTCCACGGAGTCCAGGCTCTCGGCCACGACCATGAAATGGTGCTGCCCTCGCATCATGAACGCTGCGACCCTGATTCGGTACCGTTCGCCGTCTGCTCCGAGATGCACGGTGAAGGCGTGCCCATTGCCTGTCAGGGCCGCCGCCCTGGCCGATTCGTCCGCCAGGGGAGCCTCGGCCGCGAGCGGACCGTAGCTGATCAGGACGCTGCCGGTGCTGTCCACGACCTGCGCGGCCGCGGCCTGGTGGGGAAGCGCCGCCCGGGCAGCGCCCGCGAAGTCCTCGACGAACTCCGCGGAGTTCAGTGGCTTGTTGGGCGGCGTGTCCGCGTCCTCGGCCCGGACGGCACGGATCAGCGTGCTCGACGTGGCGCGAAGCTCGCCGTCGACCTGGTGCTCGAGGTCGCTCCTGAGCTGCCAGACCACAAACCCACCGAGAATCGCGACGATGCCGGTCAGCAGCAGTGCGTACCAGGCGGTCAGCCGGACCCGGATCGGGAGAGTCACGGCAGCTCCAGCACGAAGCCCTTGCCGCGGACCGTTCGGATCAGGCGACGCCCCCGCGGTCTTTCGAGCTTCCTGCGCAGGAATCCCACATAGACGTCAGCGATGTTCGGTGCGCCGTCGAAATCCTTGTCCCACACGGCCTGGACCAGCTCGGCACGGGACACCAGCTCGTTGGGACGCCGGGCGAGAAACTCCAGCACGTCGAATTCCCGGGCCGTGAGCTCGACCTGGCGGCCGCCGCGCGTCACGATGCGCGTGGAGGAGTCCAGATGCAGATCGCCGACGGTGACCAGAGCACTGTGTCGGGTCGGGCCACGCCGGGTCAGCACACGGAGCCTGGCGAGCAGCTCACCGAAGTCGAACGGCTTGACGAGGTAGTCGTCAGCGCCGGCGTCGAGGCCATGGATCCGGTCGGTGACGTCGTTGCGAGCCGTGAGCATCAGCACGGGCGACCACCGCTCGCCGTGGCGCAGCCTCTCGCAGACTGCGAAGCCGTCCATCTCCGGCAGCATCACATCGAGCACGATGACGTCGTACTCCGTCGAGGTGGCCTGGGCCAGACCCTCCTCCCCACTGCTCGCGACGTCGACGTCGTACCCCTCGAGGCCGAGGCCTCGCTGAAGGGCACGGACGAGCTTGGTGTCGTCTTCGACCACGAGAACACGCATCGTGGCCTCATCGTGACACATATAGGGGCTTGACACGTATGAATTCGACGAGCACCCTGCCTTCAAGATTAAAAAACAAATAAAGATTACCTAAAGGAATTATTAATTCTCCCGGCTGCGCACCCTGGTCCAGGGAACGGCATCGAGGGAGGCATCCGCCATGGGTTGGCTCATCGGGTGGGCGCTGCGTTTCCGACTACTGGTCGTCGCAGCGGCGGTAGGGCTGATGGCGACGGGGGTCGTGCTGCTGCAACGTGCGTCGGTCGACGTGCTGCCGGAGTTCAGTCCTACGTACGCCGAGGTGCAGACCGAGGCACTGGGACTGTCCGCCGAGGAGGTGGAACAGCTCATCACGGTGCCCCTGGAAGCCGATCTGCTCAACGGCGTCGAGGGCGTCGACGTGATCCGGTCGGAGTCGCTGCCCGGGCTTTCCTCGATCGTCATGGTCTTCACGCCCGGAACCGACGTGTACCGGGCCCGTCAGCTCGTCGAGGAGCGGCTGACCCAGGCGCACGCGCTGCCCAACGTCTCCAAGCCCCCGACCTTGCTACAGCCGCTGTCATCGTCCAACCGGGTGCTGATGATCGGGCTGTCGTCTGCGGAGCTGAACGAGATCCAGCAGTCCGTGATCGCCCGCTGGACCGTCCGTCCGCGGCTGATGGGGGTGGAAGGCGTGGCGAACGTCGCGGTATGGGGGGCCCGCGACCAGCAGCTCCAGGTGCAGGTCGACCCGGAGCGGCTTCGCGATCAGGGAGTGACCCTCAGCCAGGTGATCCGCACGGCCGGCAACGCGCAGGTGGTGTCTCCGCTGAGCTTCCTGGAGGCGTCGACACCGGGTACCGGCGGGTTCGTCGAGACCCCCCAGCAGCGGCTGCAGGTCCGGCATCTGATCGAGAAGATCGCCGACCCGGACGAGCTCGGGAAAGTTCCGGTGGACGGTACGGGCGGCGGGCTTCGGTTGTCCGAGGTCGCCGACATCCGCGTCGGGCACCAGCCGCTCATCGGCGACGCCATCGTGGCAGGCGGACCGGGCGTGATGCTCGTGGTCGAGAAGCTGCCGGAGGCCAGCACGGCTGAGGTCACCGAGGGTGTCGAGGACGCTCTGGAGACGTTGCAGCCGGGCCTGACCACGATGGAGGTGGACACCTCGGTCTTCCGACCCGCCGCCTACATCGAGAACTCGCTCAGCAACCTCGGGCTTGCCCTGCTGATCGGTGGGGGGTTGATGCTGCTCGCTCTGGCGGCGGTGCGCCACCGCTGGCGGTCCCTGCTGATCATCGCTGTCACTGTTCCGCTGTCGATGCTGACGGCCATGCTGCTGCTCTACCTGCTCGGCCAGACCTTCAACGCGATCACACTGGCCGGGCTCGCGGCCGCCGTCGCGGTCGTCGTGGACGCGGCGATCGTCCCGACCGACCTGATCCATCGACGGCTGCAAGAGCCGGACCGGCGTGGCTCAGATGCCGGTGTCGCGGCCGTGGTGCGGCAGATCACCGGCGAAGTACATCGCCCGCTGACCTACGCCACGGTGATCGTCCTGCTGGCCGTCGTCCCGGTCGCCGTGCTAGGAGGGCGGCCGGGCAGCTTCTTCGCCCCTCTGGTCTGGGCCTACGTGCTCGCGGTGGTCATCGCCATGATCGTCGCACTGACGGTCACTCCGGCACTCGCTGTCCTCGTCTTCTCGCCCCAGCTCTCCCGGGGCAGGCCCACCGCGGCCGGTCGCGCGGTGCAGCACACCGGGCAACGCGTGCGCGCGGCCTACCTAAGGGGCCTGCGCCGCTTCAGTCGACGGGCACGTCTCGCGCTGATCGCCACAGTGGCGGGTGCCTTGGTCGGCCTGGCGGTGCTTCCCTTCCTCGGGACATCGCTGATCCCCACCTTCCACGACCAGAACGTACTTGTTCGGTTGGATGCCCCCGCGGGGACGTCGAACCCGCGGATGACGGAGATCACCACCGAGGTGGCACGTGATCTGGAGCAGGTCCCCGGGGTGGCGAGCGTGGGAGCTCACGTCGGTCGGTCTGTCACTGGTGACCGCGTCACGAACGTGAACTCGAGCGACGTCTGGGTCGCCCTGGACGCCGACGCCGACTTCGACGCGACGATGGACGCGATCAACCACGCGTTGAGCAGGACGAGCGCAGTGGACCACGACGTCGTGACGTACTCGGCGTTGAAGATCCGCGACGTGGGTGCGGTCCGCCAGGGTGCGAACGACGCGAGCGGCGACGGGCTCAACCTGCTGACCGGGCTGACGCAGCCGGTGACGGTGCGGCTCTTCGGGCAGGATCCCGCGATCCTGCGGCAGGAGGCCGACCGGGTGCAGCAGGTGATGTCAGAAGTGGACGGCGTCGTGGCTCCCTCCGTGGATCTGCCGACGACCGAGCCGACCGTCGAGATCGAGGTCGACCTCGATCGGGCGCAGGAGTTCGGGATCACCCCCGGCGACGTACGCCGCGCCGAGGCCACCTTGCTCCAGGGAATCCAGGTGGGCAGCGTCTTCGAGGAGCAGAAGGTCTTCGACGTCGTCGTCCAGGGTGCTCCGGAGACTCGCCGCAGTGTGGGCGACATCGAGAACCTGCTCATCGACCGGCCCGGCGGTGGCCACCTGCGCCTGGGTCAGGTGGCGGACGTGCGGGTCGCCGACACCGAGTCGGTGATCAAGCGCGATGCCGTCTCTCGTCGCATCGACGTGCTGGCCGGCGTCAGCGGGCGCAGTGTCGGGGCGGTGCTGACTGACATCGAGGATCGGCTGGCGGGGATGAGCTTCCCGCTGGAGTACCACGCAGAGGTGCTGAACGACACCACGGCCGACGAGGCCGGGTACGGACGCGTGGCCGGCTTCGCCGTCGCGGCCCTGGTCGCGGTGTTCCTCCTGCTGCAAGCCGTCTTCAGGAGCTGGCGGCTGGCCGCACTCGTGCTGGCCCTCCTCCCGGTCTCGTTGGTCGGCGCAGTGGTGGCCATCGCGATCTCCGGTGCTGAACTGTCGCTCGGCGCGCTGGCGGGGATGCTGGCCGTCCTCGGGCTCGCGGTCCGGGCCAACCTGCTCCTGATCGAGGAGATCCGGTGGCGTGAGCGCGAGCTCGGGGAGTATGCGTGGAGCGACAAGGTCCTGCGTGGCGCCCGCGCCCGGCTGGGTTCCGTCGTGGCCTCGGCCGTCGGGTTGGCTGCCCTGGCGCTGCCCTTCGTGGTGCTCGGCACCCGACCGGGACTCGAGGTGCTTCATCCGATGGCCCTGAGCCTGATCGGCGGGCTCGTCACGACGACGCTCGTGACGCTGTACATCCTGCCCTCGCTCTACCTGCATGTGATGGCCGAGGAAGAACGGATCGAGTCCGAGGTCGACAGCGCGTCACTTTCGGTCCCGGCCGGCGACGGGCGCATCATCGAGCAGCGGAGCTCAGGTCTCGTGGCTCATGGCTCCGACTCCACGGAGCGGTGAGATGGCTGGCCGTCGCAGGATTCGCCGAATGATCCGGCTCGTGCTGATCGTTCCTCTCGTCGTCGCGGTTCTCGCGGGCTGCAAGGAGATCGCCGCGACCGAGGAGGAGGGGTACCAGCCGGCGAGTGTCGAGGAGGCGATCGGCGATGACGGCGGCACGGTGACGTTCACCCAGGAGGGGGCCGACCGGGTCGGCCTGCGCACCGTGACGGTCGACCGTGTCGGCGACCACGTCGTCGTCCCCTACGCCGCGCTGATCTACGACGCGGCCGGATCGTCCTGGGTCTATGTCACGACCGAACCACTGACCTACCAACGAGTCGAGGTCGCCGTTGACCGGACGGAGGGTGATCGCGCTTACGTCGGCAACGGTGTCGACGAGGGCGACACGGTCGTGACCGTGGGCGCCACGCAGGTCTACGGCGCCGAGCTCGGGATTGCGGGAGGGCACTGAGGTGAACGCCACACGCACCGACATGGGTCGTCGGTTCGAGACAGGTCTTGCACGGGCGCGACGGAGGGGGCAGCGATGATGCGATGGATCGTCGGCAAGAGCCTGGAGTTCCGATGGCTTGTCGTCTTCGCGGCAACGGCAGCCATGGTGTTCGGAGCCGCGCAGGCGCAGGACACCAAGGTCGACGTCTTCCCGGAGTTCGCGCCGCCGCGGGTGGAGATCCAGACCATTGCGCTCGGCAACTCCTCGAACGAGGTTGAGCAGCTGATCACCGTCCCGATCGAGGAACAGCTCAGCGGCATCGAGGGCCTTGACGAGATGCGGTCCAAGTCCGTCGCACAGCTGTCGTCGATCCAGCTGATCTTCAAGCGCGGGACCGACGAGCTGCGGGCTCGTCAGCTGGTGTCGGAGCGGATCGGCCAGATCACCGCCACCCTGCCGACCTGGGCCAGCCCACCGTTCATGATGCCTGCCCTGTCCGCAACCAGTCGGATCATGAAGATCGGCGTCACGTCCGACGAGGTCAACATGATCGACCTCTCGACGATCGCCTACTGGAAGATCCGGGCGCGCCTGCTCCGGGTTCCCGGCGTCGCACAGGTCGCAATCTGGGGAGAGCGGCTACCGCAGCGGCACGTGCAGGTGGACCCGAAGCTGCTCGCGAAGAATGACGTGACCGTCCAGCAGGTGATGGACTCCGCGGCTGACGCCCTCGACGCAGGCTTGTTGAAGTACTCCGACGGGGCAGTGGTGGGTACCGGCGGCTTCGTGGAGTCCGGGGACCAGCGACTCAACATCCGGCTGGTGCAACCGATCACCGGCCCGGAACAGCTCGGCGCCGTGCCCGTGGTCGAGCGCGACGGGAAGACGGTACGGCTGGCTGACCTCGGCGAAGTGGTCGTGGACTCGGGGCCGCTGTTCGGCGACGCCGTCATCAACGACGGTCCCGGTCTGATGCTGGTCGTCCAGAAGTTCCGTGGCGCCAACACCATGGAGGTGACCCGCGGCGTCGAGGAGGCGATGGACCAGCTGGCACCCGGCCTGCCCGGCATCACGGTCGACACCACGATCTTCCGGCCGGCAACGTTCATCGAGCAGTCGATCGACAACCTCACGCGTGCGCTGCTCATCGGCGTATTGCTGGTGATCCTCATCATCGTGGCGTTCCTGTTCGAGTGGCGTACGGCGTTCATCAGCCTGATCGCGATCCCGTTGTCGCTGGTGTCTGCGGTCCTGGTCCTGGACATGACCGGGTCCACCGTCAACGTGATGATCCTGGCCGGGCTTGTGGTCGCGATCGGGGTGGTCGTCGACGATGCGATCATCGACGTCGAGAACATCGTCCGTCGGCTCAGACAAGCGCGCGCCGAAGGTAGCGAGGTCTCCACGTTCCGCGTCGTACTGAATGCGTCGGTCGAGGTGCGGACGGCGATCACCTACGCCACCGTCATCAACATCGTGGCCGTGGTTCCGGTGCTGTTCCTCGAGGGGTTGTCGGGGTCGTTCTTCCGCCCCCTCGCGCTGTCCTACGGGCTCGCTGTCCTGGTCTCGATGGTGGTCGCGCTGACGCTGACGCCGGCGTTGTGTCTGGTCCTGCTGTCACGGGGTCGCCTCGTGCTTCGGGAGTCACCCCTGCTCCGGGTGCTCAAGCGGGGCTACCGCGCGATGCTGATCCCGCTGATGCGCCGACCTGCGCCAGCGATGGGAACGGCCCTCGTGCTCTCCGTGGCCGGGCTGGTCGCGTTCCCGACGCTCGGCAACCAGCTGCTGCCGAACTTCAAGGAGCGCGACTTCCTGATGCACTGGCTGACGCAGCCAGGGACGTCGGTCACGGAGGAGACCCGCGTCTCCGTGCTGGCCTGCAAGGACCTGCGGGAGATTCCCGGCGTCCGCAACTGCGGCTCGCACATCGGTCAGGCGCTATTGGCCGACGAGGTGTACGGCGTGGACTTCGGCGAGAACTGGATCAGCGTCGACGAGTCCGTGGACTACGACGACACGTTGGCCACGGTCCAGCGCACGGTGGACGGCTACCCGGGGATCTACCGTGACGTCCAGACGTACCTGCGCGAGCGGATCAGGGAAGTCCTCACGGGCACCAGCGAGTCCATCGTGGTCCGCATTTACGGCCCCGACCTCGCGACGCTGCGAGAGAAGGCCCACGAGATCGAAGGCGTGGTCGCCGGCGTCGACGGCGTCATCGACGCCCACGCATCCCTGCAGACGGACCTCCCGCACATCGAGGTCGAGCCGGACATCACCGCTGCCCGCAAGCACGGGCTCACACCAGGAGACATCCGGCGTCAAGCGGCGACGATGATCGCGAGCGAGGAGGTTAGCGACATCTTCTCCGGCGGCCGTGCGTACGACGTGCACGTGACGGCGATCCCGTCGGCGCGAGACAGCCTGACCGACGTGGAGAACCTCCGACTCGACACGCCCGATGGTGGACGCGTCCGACTCTCCGAGGTTGCCGACATCCGAGTCGCTCCGACTCCCAACGCGATCGAACGCCAGCAGCAGTCGCGCCGGATCGACGTCGGCGCGAACGTCGAGGGGCGCGACCTCGCTTCGGTGGTCGACGACGTCGAGGACAGAGTCGCCGCTGTGAAGTTCCCTCAGGCCTACCACGCCGAAGTCTTGGGCGAGTCGACCGAGCTCAATGCCGCCCAGGACAAGCTTTTGCTGTTCGGTGGGCTCGCCCTGCTCGCGATCTTGCTGCTGCTGCACGCGGCCTTCGGGAGCTTCCGGCTCGCACTGCTCACGTTCCTGCTGCTCCCGATGGCCCTGGTCGGGGGAGTGTTGGCGGCGTGGCTGAGCGGCGGAGTCCTGTCGCTGGGGTCCCTGGTCGGCTTCCTCGCGGTGTTCGGCATCGCCGCCCGCAACGGGATCTTGATGATCAGCCACTTCGAGCGGCTGCGACGCGACGAGGGGCAGCCGTTCGGTCCTGAGCTCGTCCTGCGGGGGGCGACCGAGCGCCTGGCGCCGATCATGATGACGGCACTGGCAACCGGTCTCGCCCTGGTCCCGCTGGCCGTGGCAGGCAGCATCCCCGGCCACGAGATCGAGCACCCGATGGCGATCGTCATTCTCGGCGGGCTGGTCACGGCGACGCTGCTGAACCTGTTCGTGCTGCCGTCGCTCTACCTGCGGTTCGGCCACCGGCGCGCGGTGTCAGCGGGCTAGCGCACGGACCGCCGCCGCGAACACGGGAGGCAGCCGCTGGGCACCGGGAACGATGAGGCCGGCGGTCCGGTGGCTGCGGGCCCAGAGCAGGGACTCGGTGATCCAGCGGTAACGACGGCTGGCGCGGCGCCACGACAGCTCGTAGGAGACCGGGTCCTCGGCAGCGACCGCGTCGACCAGGGCGCGGGCCGACGCCAGCCCGACCGCGATCCCCTCTCCGGTCAGCGCATCGACGTAGCCTGCGGCGTCGCCGACCAGCAGCACCCGTCCCGCGACCCGAGCGCGGCTTCGCTGCCGCAGCGGTCCCGCGCCGAGGGTAGGCGCCGGCACGGTCGATGGTGGTTGCATGTCGAGCCGCTCGACCAGAGCGGGGAACTCCTTCAGCTGCACCTCGAACGGCTCCCGGCGACTCGTCAGCACTGCGACGCCGACCAGATCGGGCGCCACCGGTGTCACGTAGGCCTCGAGGTCACGACCCCAGTGCACCTCGACCAGGTCCGTCCACGGTGCCGCCGCGTAGTGACGACGCAGACCGTAGCGGGGCGTCGGGGGACCAGCGGCCGTGACGACGTCCAGCCCGGCCAGCCGGCGTACGGCCGAGTGCAGCCCATCCGCCCCGACCAGGTACCGCGCGGTCAGCCCGGCGGCACGGACCTGCTGGCTGTCCTGGTCGACCGCGTCGACACTTGCTCGGTGGACCTCGATTCCACGGGCGGCGATCTGATGCGACAGCGCCGATTGAAGTGTCGTTCGCCGCACGCCCAGGCCCGGGCCGGAGGAGAATCTGGCTTGCGCGGATCGGGTGCCGGACACGTAGCGGATGCCGTGGAAGGCGCGACCGTCGGGCTGGACGCCGAGCCCGCGGAGGGCGGCGACCGCGCCGGGCATCAGGCCCTCGCCGCAGGCCTTGTCGATCGGTGTCGCACGCCGTTCGACCACGGCGACCGACAGACCAGCCTGGTCGGCGTACAACGCGGTGGCCAGGCCGACCGGACCGCCTCCGACGACCAGCAGGTCAAGCACGGACGGCCCCGTCTGTCGCGGGAGCGGTCGTGGCCGAGAGCGCGGCGTTCTCGACCCGGATCCGCACGGTGAGCAGGGCGGCGTTCAGTACCGTGAAACCGACGGCGGTGACCCAGGCCGTGTGGATGAGCGGGAGGGCCGCCCCCTCGGCGACCACCGCGACGTAGTTGGGGTGCCGAAGGATCCGGTAGGGACCGCTGGTGACGAGGGGCAGGGACGGCACCACGATGACCCGGGTGTTCCAGTGCTCTCCGAGGCTGGCGATGCACCACCAGCGCAGCCCCATCGCGGCGGCGACCACTGCCACCATCGGCCACCCGAGCGCCGGCACGAACGGTCGATCGGCCAGCAGCGGCTCGAGGAGGCAACCCACCAGCAGCGCGACGTGCAACGCCACCATGACGGGATAGTGCCCGGCCCCGTGCTCGACCCCTCCCCGCGATCGCAGCGCGGTCGCGTGACGGTTCGACACCACGAGCTCGGCAAGCCGCTCCAGGCAGATCGCGACGAGGAGGAGCAGGTAGGCGGTCATCGTGGTCTCACCAGCGGAGCAGGACCAGCTCGGAGCAGAACCCCGGCCCCATCGCCAGTAGCAGTCCCGGCGAGCCGGTCGGCAGCTCACGGCGGTCCAGGGTGTCACGCAACACGTGCAGCACGGACGAGGACGACAGGTTGCCGATCCGGGCCAGCGAGTCCCAGGTCAGCGCGAGTTCCCCGTCGACCAGGTCGAGGGACTCCTGCATCGCCTCCAGCACCTTGGGGCCGCCGGGGTGCGCCACCCAGCCTGTGACGTCGCCGATCTCGAGGTCGTGCGTCTTGAGGAACTGCCGCACATCCTCCCCGAGGTACTCGGTGACGAGGTCAGGCACCTCGGCGCCGAGCACGATCTTCAGTCCGGAGCCGCCGATGTCCCAGCCCATCGCGCGCTGGGTGTCCGGATAGAGGTGCGCGCAGCTGTCGACGATGGTCGGTCCCGCCTCCGGCCGGCTCTCACTCACCACGACGACGGCTGCGGCGCCGTCGCCGAACAGGCCGCTGGCGACCAGGTTGGCGGTGGACGGGTCGTCGCGCTGCACGGTGAGAGAGCAGAGCTCGACCGAGAGCAGGACCCCGACGGCCTCCGGGTCGCCGCGGAGCAGGTCGTGCAGGCGGGCCAGCCCGGACGCTCCGGCCACGCAACCCAGTCCGAACAGCGGTACGCGGCGCACATCGGGTCGCAGCCCGATCACGGTGGCGATCCTGGCCTCGATCGACGGCACGGCGGCCCCGGTCACCGTGGTCGACACGACGTAGTCGACATCGGCTGGCCCCAGCCCGGCCTTATCGAGAGCACCGAGGATCGCCTGGGCACCCAGCTCCGTCGCCACCTCGATGAAGGCGTCGTTGGCCGCGCCGAAGCCGTCGAGCTCCGGGTATCGGTCGATCGGGAGGGCGAGGTGGCGGCGACTCACCGACGCACTGGTGTGCAGCCGGCGTACGAGGGCGTGCTTCCCGGAAAGGCCCGGCTTCTGCCCGAGGTCGGCACCGAGGCAGTACGCCGCGAACCGCTCGGTGATCTCCGCCTGCTCGTACACGTGTGCGGGCAGCACCGGGTGTACCGCAGCGATCCGGGTCATGCCGCTGAGCCTACGGCGGTGGCAAAGCCTGTGCTGGGCGCGCCGGATCCCGCGCGGCCGGTCAGCGCACCGAGAACCCGACCTCGCCGGTCGGTTCCTCGTCACCGACCTCGACCCCGCTCACCTTCGCCGACCGTGGGCCGGTGCGGCACCACTCGACGAGGCGGCGTACGCCGTCCGGTGCCCCCTCGAAGGCGGCGGCGACCGTCCCGTCGGGCTCGTTGGAGACGAAGCCCGCCACCCCGGCGGCCTCGGCCTGTTCGCGACAGCTCTCGCGGAACCAGACCCCTTGCACCCGGCCGTGCACGACCACGTACAGGCGGATCGTCGACTCGCTCACTGCTCGAGACTAGAAGGCGATGACCTGCGGCGCCGGATGCGTCATGCGAGGGCGTCCGACAGACCGACGGGTTGTGGTGTCGTGATGGCGAACCGGCGGATCAGCCGGTCGATCAGGTCGGGGTCGCCGACGATCGAGACGCCTTCGTGCCGGCCTTCGACGATCAGGTAGTAGAAGCTGGTCGGGTCGCTCTCGATCATCAGGTCATGGTCGGCCACGATGCCCGGGACCACCTCGCCGTCGACGAGGGACGCCTCCTCCTTGCCGACGCGGAACGCCATCCGACCGGCCGGTGAGACCGGGGCCAGGCCGAGGTCGAGGGCGTGGACCAGCCAGCCGTGCTCGAGCGCCTCAGCCGGTGGGGGGCCGATCAGCCGCGCGCCGAAGCGGGCCAGCTCGTGAAGCACCGGGCGGAGGAGTCGTCCGTCGTCGGTGAGCTCATACACCGTCGATGCCGCGGGAGGCGGGAGCTTCCGCCGCTCCACCAGGCCGTGGGACTCCAGTTCCTTGAGTCGCGACGCCAAGATGTTCGTGCCGATTCCGGGCAGGCCGTCGACCAGATCGGTGTAGCGCTTCGGCCCGTAGAAGAGCTCGCGCACGACGAGCAGCGTCCACCGCTCTCCGACGAGTCCGAGCGAGTGGGCGATCGGACAGTACTGGTCGTAACCCTTCATTGCTTCCCATTCTGCATGGTGGACTTACGTTTTGCAAACAAAGCACTTGTGTTTTGAAAGTGACGTCTGTAACTTCGGAAGAAGTCACTCATCAACAGGAAGTCAGAACATGATCAGCTCTCCACATCTCAAGTGGTTCGGCCTGGCCCTGCTCAGCGCTGTGCAGTTCATGGTGGTGCTCGACATCGCCATCGTGAACGTGGCGCTGCCGTCGATCCAGACCGACCTGCACTTCTCTCAAGCCAACCTGCAATGGGTCATCAGTGCGTACGCCCTCGCGTTCGGAGGGTTCCTGCTGCTCGGCGGCCGGGCCAGTGACGTGCTCGGGCGACGCCGGATCTTCGTGGCCGGCATCCTCGCTTTCACCCTGGGGTCGCTGCTGTGCGGCCTCGCCTGGTCCGACGCGTCCCTGATCGGGTCCCGCGCTGTCCAGGGCCTCGGTGCGGCCGCGATCTCACCGGCCGCGTTGGCCATCGTGATGACGTCCTTCCGGGAAGGTCGTGACCGCAACATCGCGCTCGGCGTCTGGGGTGCCGTCGGCGGCTTCGGGGCTGCCGCCGGGGTGCTGTTGGGCGGCGTCTTGACCGACTCCTTGTCCTGGGAGTGGATCTTCTTCGTCAACATCCCGGTCGGCCTGACCGCACTGACGCTGGTGCCGGTGCTGCTCCGTGAGAGCCGCGACACCAGCGTCGCGACGTTCGACGTGCCCGGAGCGGTCTTCATCACCGCCGGTCTGAGCTCCCTCGTCCTCGCGATCACGCAGGGGCATGACTGGGGATGGGCGTCGGCGCGCACGGTCGGCACGTTTGCGGCCTCCGTGGCGCTGCTGATCGGCTTCGTCGCGTGGGAGAACCGCGCGCGGGAGCCGCTGATGCGCTTCGGCATCCTCCGGACCAAGACCGTGCTCGGCGCCAACGTGTCCGGCTTCATCCTCGGCACGGCGCTCTTCTCGATGTTCTTGATGCTGACGCTCTACATGCAGGAAGTGCTCGGCTACTCCGCGATGAAGACCGGTGTCGCCTACCTTGCCGTGGCCGGCACGTCGATCATCTGGGCGAACGTCGCCGCCGCACTGGTGAGCAGGGTCGGCGTACGGCCGCTGATCGCCACCGGGATGGCGCTGCTGTCGATCGGGATGTTGTCGTTCACCCGGATCGGCGTAGGTGACTCCTACGCGTCGGCCCTGCTGCCGGGGTTCTTGATCGTGGCGCTGGGAATGGCGTTGTGCTTCGTACCGATCTCGATCGCGGCTCTGGCCGGGGTGCAGCAGCGTGAGGCGGGCCTCGCCTCCGGCCTGCTCAACACCAGCCAGCAGATCGGTGGGGCCGTCGGCATCGCGCTGCTGTCCTCGATCGCGGTCTCGACCACGCAAGGCAAGCTGGGCGCAGGTACTGCAGTGCCGGACGCGCTGGTCTCCGGGTTCCAGGCCGCCTTCTGGGTAGGCGCGGCGATCGCCGCCGTGGGCTTCCTGGCGGCGCTGGTGCTGGTCCGCGATGACGAGCTGGCGCCGGCACCCCTGCTGGAGCCGGAGCCTGAGGTCGAGCCGGCCGCTGCGCTGGGCGCCGCCTGACCCCTGGTCCGGCCCGCCGTAACGGCCGGTCCGGACACCCGCGATCGTCCGTCTGATGCCGCCGTAGGCGGCCAGACGGACGATCCGCGGTGTCTGGTTCGTACGCCGTCAGGGTCCGGCGGCGTCCAGGATGGCCGTGACGTGGATGGCCGTGGTGGGGAACTGGGGCAGGGCGGTGTCGCCGGGTCCGAGCAGCAGCTCGATCTCGGTGCACCCCAGGACCAGGGCTTGCGCCCCCGAGGTCTGCAGCCGGTCGGCCACGTCTCGGTAGCGATCCCGGGAGGCGTCCGACACCACGCCGAGGCACAGCTCCTCGTAGATCACCCGGTGTACCTCGGCGCGGTCCCCTGCATCAGGGACGAGGACCTCGATCCCGTGCGTCGCCATCCGCTCCTCGTAGAAGCCGTCCTCCATCGTGAAGCCGGTCGCCAGCAGGCCGACCCGCGTAAGGCCTGCGCCGCGCACGACGTGGGCCGTGGCATCGACGAGGTGCACGAAGGGCACCGACAACGACGACTCGATCATCCCCGCGACCTTGTGCATGGTGTTGGTGGCAAGGGCGACGACCTCGGCGCCGGCAGCAGTGAGCCCGCGTGCGGCCTCGCTCAGCAGCCGACCTGCATCGTCCCACCGTCCTTCGACCTGCATACGCTCGATCGGGGCGAAGTCGACCGAATGCAGGATCAGCGGCGCGGAGTGGAGTCCGCCGAACCGCTTGGCCGCGCCTTCGTTGAGCAGCCGGTAGTACAAGGCGGTCGACTCCCAGCTCATCCCGCCGAGCAGCCCGATCGTGCGCACGGTGCAGCTCAGCTGGTCTCGGTCGGCACCAGGTCTGCGGTCACGACCAGCCGGCCGTCGCCATCCTCACGAGGCGCCAGTGCGACCTCGCCGACGATGCGGCCGGCCGCCTTCAGGTCAGCCAGGCCCCGCTCGATGTGGGTCAGCCGGGCGGCCGGCCCGGTGACTGTTGCGGCGGAGACCTCGGTGCGCATCGACACCTTGGCGGTCGACTTCGCCCCGCGTATGCCGGCCAGGGCCTCGGCCACCGCGACCAGCAGGTCGGGATCCTGCGGAACGCTGGGCAGATCGTCGTCCTCGACAGGCCACGAGGCCCGGTGGATCGAGCCGGTGTTCGACCACGACCACACCTCCTCGGTGACATACGGGAGGAACGGCGCGAGCAGGCGGAGCTGCACCGAAAGGGCCGCAGTGAGGGCCACCCGGGCCGAGTTCGCGGCGTCGTCACCTCGGCCGCCGTACGCCCGTTCTTTGACCAGCTCGAGATAGTCGTCGCAGAAGGTCCAGAAGAACTTCTCGGCTGTCTCCAGCGCCGTCGTGTAGTCGTAGGCGTCGAACGCTCTGGTGGTCTCATTGACCACCTGGCGGAGCCGTCGGATCATCGCTAGGTCGACCGGGTCCGTGATGTCGTGGGTCGTGCCTCGCGGCTCGCCCATGCTGAGCACGAACTTCGAGGCGTTCAGCACCTTCATCGCCAGCCGGCGGCCGACCTTCATCTGCGACTCGTCGAACGGGGAGTCGAGGCCCGGTCGGGACATGGCAGCCCGCCAGCGAACGGCGTCGGAGCCGTACTTGTCGAGGATGTCGACCGGAACGACGGCGTTGCCCTTGGACTTGGACATCTTCTTGCGGTCCGGGTCGACGACGAAGCCAGAGATCATGCAGTGGGACCACGGAATCGTGTGGTTCTCGAGATGTGCCCGTACCACGCGTGAGAAGAGCCACGTGCGGATGATCTCGTGCGCGTGCGTGTTGAGGTCCATCGGGAACACGCGCTCGAACAGGTCGTTGTCGTCCTCCCAGCGCCCGGCGATGTGCGGGGTCAGCGACGAGGTCGCCCACGTGTCCATGATGTCGGGGTCGCCGACGAAGCCGCCGGGCTTGCCGCGCTGTGACTCGTCAAACCCGTCGGGGACGTCCGTGGACGGGTCGACAGGGAGCCGCGCCTCGGTGGCGAGCAATATCTCGTCGTGCAGCACCTCGCCGTCGTGGTCGAGGCGGTACCAGACCGGGAATGTCACGCCGGAGAAGCGCTGTCGCGAGATCAGCCAGTCGGCGTTGAGGTTGTCGGCCCAGTTGGTGAACCGGTGCTGCATGAACTCCGGCACCCAGGTGATCTGGTGTCCGCGCTCGACCAGTTCGCGCTGCAACGCCTCGTCGCGACCGCCGTTGGTGATGTACCACTGGCGGCTGGCGACAATCTCGAGCGGCTTGTCGCCGTTCTCGTAGAAGTTCGCCATCCGCATCGTGGGTGTCGGCTCGCCCTCCAGGTCCCCGGACTCCCGCAGCATCGCCACCATGGCCTCCCGGGCGCTGAACACCGTTTTTCCGGTGAGCTCGGCGTACGCAGCCTGGCCGGCCTCGCCCGTGACCCACGCCGGGGTGTCGCGCAGGACCCGACCGTCGCGGCCGATGATCACCCGTACCGGGAGCTGCAGCTCGCGCCACCACTGCACGTCGGTCAGGTCACCGAACGTACAGCACATCGCGATGCCGGCGCCCTTGTCCGGTTCGGCCGCCGGGTGCGCCACCACCGGGAGCTCGACACCGAAGACGGGAGAACGCACCGTCGTACCGAACAGCGGCTGGTAACGCTCGTCGTCGGGGTGCGCGATCAGGGCGACGCAGGCCGCGATCAGCTCCGGGCGAGTGGTCTCGATGTGGACCGGTCCCGCCTCGCCGTGGAAAGCGATCCGGTGGTAGTGACCGCGATACTCACGCGCCTCGAGCTCGGCTTGCGCCACCGCCGTCTGGAACGTCACGTCCCACAAGGTCGGAGCCTCGGCCTTGTAGGCCTCTCCGCGGGCCAGGTTACGCAGGAAGGCGCGCTGTGACGCAGCCTGTGATACCGGCCCGATCGTGGTGTAGGTCTGGCTCCAGTCGACCGAGAGCCCGAGCTTGCGCCAGATCGACTCGAACGTCTTCTCGTCGATCTTGACGAGCTCCTCGCAGAGCTCGACGAAGTTGGGCCGGCTCACGTGAACCTGCTTCTTCGGATCGGGCTTCTCCGGCGGCGTGAAGTCGGGGTCGTACGGCAGCGTGGGGTCGCAGCGAACCCCGTAGTAGTTCTGCACCCGGCGCTCGGTGGGTAGGCCGTTGTCGTCCCAGCCCATCGGGTAGAAGACCTCTTTGCCGCGCATCCGTTGGAAACGGGCGATCAGGTCGGTGTGCGTGTAAGAGAAGACGTGGCCGACGTGCAGCGAACCAGAAGCAGTCGGCGGAGGCGTGTCGATCGAGTAGATCTTGTCGCGGGTCTTGCTCCGGTCGAAGGCGTAGACCTGCTGGTCCTCCCACGCCGTCGACCACTTCGCCTCCAGGCCCTCCAACGCCGGACGCTCGGGTACGACGGCCGCGCGCGGTGCGGCGGTCGTCGGGTCAGGAGCGTGGGTGGGGAGCGTGTCAGTCATAACCCGAAATCTTACGGGCGACCTCCGGACGCGTGCGAACGAGTAACCCGCCAACCGCCGCTCCGCGAAGGATCCGAGTGAGACAGGGTGATCGCAAGGTCAGGCTCGGATCCTTCGGTGTTCGGGCGTCGATAGACTCGGGAGATCATGCCTTCCCCTTCCGCGGCCGATGTCACCGAGCACTACCGTGAGGTCGAGCGGCTGATGCTGGCCAGGTGGCCGGAGACCAAGCTCGATCCCTCGCTCGACCGGATCGCGGCGCTGTGCGACCTGCTCGGTTCGCCGCAGCATGCGGTGCCGGTGATCCAGCTGACCGGCACGAACGGGAAGACGTCCACGGCGAGGATGGTCGACGCGTTGGTGCGTTCGCTCGGTCTGCGTACCGGCCGCTTCACCAGCCCGCACGTGGAGTCGATGACCGAGCGGATCAGCATCGACGGGGAACCGTTGAGCCAGGAGCGGTTCACCGAGGTCTACGACGAGGTCGAGCCGTACGCCGCGATCATCGACCGGTCAGGAGGCCACCCGCTGTCCTTCTTCGAGCTGGTCACGGCGATGGCGTTCGCTGCCTTCGCCGACGCTCCGGTCGACGCGGCCGTGATGGAGGTCGGGATGGGTGGCACGTGGGACGCCACCAACGTTGCAGACGCGGCCGTCGGCGTGATCACCCCGATCGGCGTCGACCACGAGCGCTACCTCGGGGACACACCCGCTGACATCGCGGTCGAGAAGGCCGGGATCCTCAAGGCCGGCACCTTCGGGATCCTGGGCCAGCAGCCGTTGGAGGCGGCCGAAGTCCTGCTCCGGCACGCGGGCGAAGTCGGCGCAACGGTGGCGCGAGAGGGTCTGGAGTTCGGGGTGACCGAACGGTTGCCGGGCATGGGCGGGCAGATGGTCACGTTCCAGGGCCTAGGGGCGACGTACGACGAGGTCTTCCTGCCGCTCTACGGCGCCTACCAGGCGCAGAACGCTGCCTGTGCGCTCGCCGCTGTCGAGGCGTTCGCGGGTGGGAAGGGGCTCGACGGAGGACTGGACGTGGCAGCGGTGCGCGAGGCCTTCGCGCAGGTCACCTCGCCTGGTCGGCTCGAGGTCGTACGCCGCTCGCCAACGGTGGTGCTCGACTCCGCGCACAACCCGCATGGCGCCCGGGCCAGTGCTGAGGCGGTGCAGGAGTCGTTCTCGTTCAGCCCGCTGATCGGCGTGGTCGGTGCGATGGCCGACAAGGACGTCGAGGGAGTGCTCGCCGCCTACGAACCCGTGATGTCGCAGATCGTGTGCACCCAGAACTCCACAGCCCGTGCGATGCCGGCTGAGTCGCTCGGCGAGCTGGCTCGGGGGATCTTCGGGCCGGACCGGGTCGACGTACACCCGCGTCTCGACGACGCTCTCGAAGCGGCGATCGGGTTGGCGGAGGACTCCGGCGGTGACGGCTTCGCGATCGGCAGCGGGGGAGTCCTCGTGACCGGGTCGGTCATCACCGCTGGACAGGCCCGGATGCTGCTCGGGAGCGGCGGCTGATGCGATCGCCACGCCGGATGATGTGCGCATCCGTTCTGGCGTTCGAGTGCCTCGTGCTCGGGCTCGTGACGCCGGTGCTGATCGCCGTGGAGAACATGTCCACAGGGTTGGCGCTGCTCCTCGGCCTCGGCCTGGCGGCAGCGGCGGTGGTCGTGGCCGGCCTGCTGCGTCACGAATGGGCGTACTACGCGGGCTTCGCGATCCAGGCCGCGGCACTCGGGCTCGGTTTCGTCGTGCCGGCGATGTTCGTGCTGGGGTTGGTCTTCGCCTCGTTGTGGACCACGGCGTACGTCCTCGGCCGCCGGATCGAGACACAGCAAGCGGGGTACACGCAGGCTGAGGAGAGCGGCAACTGACCTGTCCAGGTCGGGTACGCCGGCGGAGTGCGGGATCGTTACGCTGCACGCCATGACTCAGCGCACACTCGTCCTGCTCAAGCCCGACACCGTACGCCGCGGGCTGGTGGGCCAGGTGCTGGCGCGGTTCGAGTCCAAGGGTCTGTCGATCGTGGCCATGGACCTGCGCACCATCTCCGCCGAGCAGGCCGACCAGCACTACGCCGAGCACGTCGATCGGGACTTCTACCCGCCGCTGCGAGACTTCGTGACCAGCGGCCCGATCGTCGCGGCCGTGCTCGAGGGCGACGAGGCGGTCGAGGTCGTGCGCGCGCTGAACGGTGCCACCGACGGTCGGAAAGCCGCGCCGGGCACGATCCGCGGCGACTGGTCGTTGTCGAACCGCGAGAATCTCGTGCACGGCTCGGACTCGTCCGAGTCCGCCACCCGCGAGATCGCCTTCTGGTTCCCCACCCTCTAACCCGTTGAGTGCGCACCTGATGGAGGTTGAGTGCGCACCTGGTGGGGGTTGAGTGTGCACCTGGTGGGGCCGCTCGGCGACCGAGTGCGCAGTCAACCTGAACCAACTGCGCACTCGACGGTGACTAACTGCGCAATCAACCTGAACTAAGTGCGCAGTCAACAAGAAAGGGGGGAGAGCGGGTGGGGCGGGTGGGGACAAAGTTACGAGGGTTGTCGAAGTGTCTCCCCGATCTGAGCGGTCGCCCGACTTAGCCTGATCCTGCGGTGACCACCCCGTCCCGGTGTCCCCGAACTGCGTCGGTCCATCCGGCGGAGGACGGCCACGTTCGGGAGGAGCGCGGGGGAGCGCCGCCAGGAGAACGACGACGGCGCGGAAGGGACCGGCAGGGTCGACATGGCAGGAAGCATCATCGGCCGGGACATGGCCGTGGATCTCGGGACCGCGAACACGCTTGTCTACGTCCGCGGCCGCGGCGTCATGCTCAACGAGCCGTCCGTGGTGGCGATGAACGCCCAGACCCGTGAGATCCTCGCCGTCGGCGCCGAGGCGAAGCGGATGATCGGGCGTACGCCGGACAGCATTACCGCGATTCGCCCCCTCAAGGACGGCGTGATCGCCGACTTCGAGGCCACCGAGCAGATGCTCCGCTTCTTCATCCGCCGGGTCCATCGTCGCCGCTACTTCGCCAAGCCCCGCCTCGTGGTCTGCGTACCCTCCGGGATCACTCCGGTCGAGCAGCGCGCCGTGAAGGAGGCCGGCTACCAGGCCGGCGCGCGCCGCGTGTACATCATCGAGGAGCCAATGGCCGCCGCGATCGGCGCAGGCCTTCCCGTGCATGAGGCGACCGGCAACATGGTCGTCGACATCGGCGGCGGGACGACCGAGGTGGCGGTGATCAGCCTCGGCGGCATCGTCACGAGCAAGTCGATCCGGACCGCAGGCGACGACCTCGACCAGGCGATCATCGCCTGGATGAAGAAGGAGTACTCCCTGATGCTGGGGGAGCGCACCGCCGAGGAGATCAAGATCGCGCTGGGCTCGGCCTTCCCGTTGCCCGACGAGCCCGAGGCCGAGATCCGCGGCCGCGACATGGTCAGCGGTCTGCCGCGCAACGTCGTCATCTCTTCCGCCGAGGTCCGCCAGGCCCTCGAGGAGCCGCTGCACGCGATCATCGACTCGGTGCGTACGACGCTCGACAAGACTCCGCCGGAGCTCGCCGGCGACATCATGGACCGCGGAGTCGTCCTCACCGGAGGCGGTGCGCTGCTGCGCGGGCTCGACGAACGGCTCCGCCATGAGACGGGTATGCCGGTGCACGTCGCCGACGGTCCGCTCGACTCGGTAGCGCTGGGCGCGGGCAAGTGTGTCGAGGAGTTCGAGGCGCTTCAGCAAGTGCTCGTCTCCGAGCCGAGGCGCTGACGGTGCCGCCCGAACCCGGACGATCGCGGACCGTCCTGGGACTGCTGGTCCTCGCCTCGGTCACGATCCTCACGCTCGACGCCCGGCACGACACCTCCGCTTCGCCGGTGGACCCACTGCGCACGGCCGCGGGTGCCGTCCTCGGCCCGGTCGAGACCACCGCAAGCGACGTGCTCCGCCCGATCACCGGCATCCCCGACCACTTCCGCACCGTCGACGGCCTGCGCCAGGACAACGCAGCCCTGACCGCGGCCAACAAGCAGTTGCAGCAACAGCTCAGGACGAGCACTGCGAACGGGCATCGCGCACGGGAGGCGGCCGGCATCGCCGCGCTGGCCGACACCTCCGGCTACGGGATCGTCACCGCTCAGGTGGTCGGCCTGGGTTCGGCGCAGACGTTCTCGCGGACGGTGACCATCGATACAGGCAGAGCGTCCGGCGTCGTACCCGACCTGACGGTGATCAACGCCGACGGTTTGGTCGGTCGGGTCATCGAGGCGACCCGCAGCACTGCCACCGTGCTGCTCCTCGTCGACCGAAAGTCCACCATCGGGGGACGACTCAGCGAGTCGATGGAGCTCGGCTTCCTCCACGGCGACGGCAGCCTGTCTGGCGACGGCTCCCTCCAGTTCAGTCTGGTCGACCACACGATCTCGGCCAAGGTCGGCGACGACGTGGTCAGCTGGGGTTCGCGCAACGCCGCGCCGTACGTCGCGGGTGTGCCGGTCGGACAGGTAGTCAAGGTCCAGTCCTCGCCGGCCGAGCTCACCGAGACCGCCACCATCCGCCCGTACGCCGACTTCTCGTCTCTGGACCTGGTGGCCGTCGTGACAGCGGCGCCACCGGCCTCCGAACAGCGGCAGGCAACCGTCAACAACGCCGACGCGTCGGCCGGCAGCAACCCTGACGCGCAGTCACGACAGCCGTCGGAGCCGCGCCGACAGCAGGTCGCGAGATGACCGCGAGCCTTCGGCTGATCGCCGTCGCGGCCCTGATCATCGTCACGATCGCCTTGCAGATCAGCATCTTCAGCCACTTCTCGATCGACGGCGTGGTGCCCGATCTGGCGCTGCTCGTCGTGATCGCGGCCGCTCTCGTGCGCGGCGCGGACTACGCGGCCCTGGTCGGCTTTGCGGCCGGTCTGGTCCTCGACCTCGCCCCGCCCGCCGACCACACCGCCGGTCGGTGGGCGCTGTCCCTGGTGCTCGTCGGCTACCTGACCGGTCTGGTGAAGGGTGACGGCGAGACCAACGCCGTCGGCACCGTCGTGACAGTCGCCGCCGGGGCGTTCATCGGGACGTCGATCTTCGCACTGACCGGGCTGGTGCTGCGCGACCAGGGTGTGAGCGTCGGAGCCGCGCTGGAAGTCGTACCGGTCGCTGTGCTCTACGACATCGCACTTACCCCGATCGTCCTCCCGCTGGTACTCGTGGTCTTCCGCCGGCTCGAGCCCGCCGAGCGCTGGTAGCCAGATAGTGCTCAAGACCCGGTCCCGACTGCGCCTGATCGTCGTGCAGGTGATGGTGCTCTCGCTGTTCGTCACGTTGTTCGCGCGGCTGTGGTACCTCCAGGTGGTCGGCGGCGCCGACTACCAGGCCGCGGCGCAGGACAACGCCGTGCGCGACATCGACGTCTCGGCGCCGCGCGGACTGATCGTCGACGCGATGGGCCGGCCGTTGGTGGCCAACCGGACGTCCTGGGTCGTCACCGTCGACCGGGACGTCCTGGACCGGCTCGGCGACTCCACCCGCGACGCCGTGATGGCTCGCCTGGCGAACACGCTAGGACTGACGAAGGCCGAGCTCGAACGGCGTACCAAGACGTGTGGGGAGGACGGGGCCGCGCGGGCGCCACTGTGCTGGAACGGATCGCCGTACGAGCCTGTGCCGGTCGCCGAGGACGTCACCCAGAGCCTGGCGGCGAGCATCTTGGAGCAGAGCGAGGACTACCCCGGCGTAGCTGCGGAGGCCCGCAAGGTCCGCGCCTACCCGGCACCGTTCGGCATCAACGCAGCCCAGGTCCTCGGCTACATCTCACCGATCACCGAGCCGGAGCTGAACAAGGCCAAGGACGCCGGCAACACGACCGTCAGCCCGCTGTCCCTGGTCGGGCGGACCGGCATCGAGGCGGCGTACGACCGCTATCTGCGCGGGCGCAACGGCGTGCGTGAGGTCTCGGTCGACTCGATGGGTCGCGTGCTGGGGTACGACGGCATGACCCGGCCGCGCCCCGGCGACACGCTGGTGACGAGCATCGACGCCAAGGTGCAAAGCGTGGCGGAGCGGGAGCTGAAGCGGTCGATCATGGTCGCACGGCAGACGACCGACCCGGTGACCCATCGCAGGTACCTCGCCGACTCCGGCTCGGTCGTGGTGATGGACGCGACGACCGGTCGGCTCGTCGCGATGGCCAGCTACCCGACGTACGACCCGGACGTGTGGGTCGGTGGCATCACCAAGGGGGACCTCGACCGTCTCTACAGCACCAAGGCGGGCACGCCGCTGCTCAGCCGCGCGATGCAGGGGTTGTTCGCGCCCGGGTCCACGTTCAAGCCGATCACGGCAGCCGGCGCCCTGTCGCACGGCTACAAGACGACAGACCGGCTCGACTGCTCGTCGAGTCTCACGGTAGGCAGCCGGGTCTTCAAGAACTACGAGTCCGCGGCGTACGGACCACTAACGTTCGCGCAGGCGCTGCAGCTCAGCTGCGACACCTTCTTCTACCGGATCGCCTACGCGAAGTGGCTCGCGTCCGGCGCTGATGACAGCAATGTCCGCATCAAGGACGACCTGGTCGAAAACGCCAAGGCATTCGGCTTCGGCAGCAAGACCGGCATCGACATCCCCGGTGAGGTGAGCGGTCGGATCGCCGACCGGAAGTGGAAGCTGTCGTACTGGAAGGCGAACAAGGGCTACTACTGCGCGCTGGGCAAGAAGCCGGGATCGGACTTCCTGCACGTCTTCGCCCGTGAGTTCTGCACCGACGGCTACCGCTACCGCGCCGGCGACGCCGTCAACTTCGCGATCGGCCAGGGCGACACGGTGCTCACCCCGCTGCAGCTCGCGGTCGCGTATGCCGCGATCTCCAACGGCGGCACGTTGTGGGAGCCCCGGGTCGCCAAGTCCGTGATCAACGCCAAGGGAAGGACCGTCCGGCAGATCAAGCCGACGGCCAGCGGCCATGTGCCGGTGCCGAAGCGCTACCTGAACTACATCGACCAGGCGCTGCTAGGGACGGCGAAGGTCGGGACGATGGCATGGAAGATGGGTGGCTTCCCGCTCGACCGGGTGCGCGTGCGCTCCAAGACCGGAACCGCCGAGGTCTACGGCAAGCAGACCACGTCCTGGGTCGCCAGCTACGACAAGCAGTACGTCGTGATCATGCAGATCGCCCAGGCCGGCACCGGCTCGGGAGCCTCCGGTGACTCGGTACGCAAGATCTGGGAGGCGCTCTACGGCATCGACGGCGAGAAGGTCGACATCGCCAAGGCCGCCGAGCCGGGCGCGCGTCCACCGGCCGGTCTGCCGATCTTCCACCGCAACGGCACGATCACACCGCCGGGTCGGAGGTAGTCCGCCATGGTGTCCACTGCGACGATCGCGACGACCCGTACCTCTCGCCGGGTCAATGTGACCGAGAGTCGTTCGGTGTGGCTGCGCCTGGACTGGGTCGTCGTGGTCTGCGCGGCGGCGCTGCTCGCCGTCGGGACCCTGCTGGTCTGGTCCGCCACGGCGAGCAACGAGGCGCTGACCGGAGGAAACTCGACGGCATACGTCGCCAAGCACCTCACCAACGTGGCCGTCGGCCTGGCGCTCGCGCTGCTGATCGCGGCGACCGACCACCGCTGGGTCCGGATCTGGGCGCCGCTGGTCTATCTGGGCGCCGTCATCGGCCTCGGGCTCGTGCTGTCGCCGGTCGGCGCGGTGATCAACGGTTCGCGCTCATGGATCTTGGTCGGGGGACTGTCGATCCAGCCGGCCGAGTTCGCCAAGCTCGGCGTCGTCACCGGTCTGGCGCTGCTGCTCGCCGAGAAGACCGAGCACCGCAAGGCCCTTCGCCAGCTGCGCGATCGCGACGTCGTGGGAGCGCTGGCGTTCGTCGCGATCCCGGCGGCGCTGATCATGGCGCAACCCGACCTCGGGACGATGCTGGTGCTCAGCGCGACGGTCTTCGGGCTGTTGGCGGTCGCCGGTACGCCGAAACGCTGGCTGGTCGTGCTCGTGGCCAGTGCGGTGGGGACAGCCGTGGCCGCCGTTCAGCTCGGTGTACTCAAGGGGTATCAGCTCGACCGGTTCGGAGCCTTCCTCGACCCGACGCTCGACCCGCGCGGCGCCGGCTACAACACGACCCAGGCGCGGATCGCGATCGGCAACGGCGGCCTGTTCGGGCAGGGGCTCTTCGACGGTTCGCAGACGCAGTCCGGCTTCGTCCCCGAGCAGCACACCGATTTCGTCTTCACCGTCGCCGGCGAGGAGCTCGGACTGGTCGGGGCCGGCGCGATCATCGCGCTCTTCCTGGTGCTGCTGTGGCGGGCAGTGCGGATCGCCTCTCTCGCCGACGACATGTTCGGCCGACTCGCCGGAGCGGGCATCGTGTGCTGGTTCGGCTTCCAGGCGTTCCAGAACATCGGGATGTGCCTGGGCATCATGCCCGTGACGGGTGTCCCGCTGCCATTGGTGTCGTACGGGGGGACCTCGATGTTCGCGTCGCTGATGGCGATCGGGCTGCTGCTCAACATCCACCTGCGCACCGAACGCGCGCTCGGTCTGGGCGTGGTGCTGCGCGGCCGGATCGCCCGCTCCCGCCGCATCTAAGCCCCTCGCCCGCCCGCCCCCGGTTTGCCTAGTTATCTATTCGACTGGCTTGTTCACTAGGCAGATCCGCCTTGCGAACAGGGTGTTTGCCTTGCTGACTCCACCGGATCCGGCCCGCTCAG
>JBBSPA010000032.1:0-44692 GCA_038259225.1 Propionibacteriales bacterium | reverse complement strand
CGACCGGAAGCCGATCGGCATCCAGGACTGGCCTGATGCTCGCACCGACGGTGGCGGAACGCGGTCCGCAACCACAGGCATTACCAGGTCCGTATCCTGCAACACAGCCAACCGGCAGACATGCCGGCGCACCCGCTTGAATGCAGGCCACCACAGCGAACTGCGGATCAGCCGGAAAGAAGGATGCGCAGCATGAATCAAGCGTTGTACTCGCACGCGAGGCTGTACGACCTCATGTTTCCGGGCGGCGGGCCTGCGGTCGACTTCTTTCGTGCCGAGGCCAATCGGCGAGGCGGGAGCGTATTGGAACTCGGGTGCGGCACCGGGCACAAGCTGATCCCCATCGCGTCCGACGGGCATGCGTGCGTCGGCCTGGACTCCTCGTCAGACATGCTGGCTGAGGCTCAGAGTAAGGCGAAGTTGCGCGGTGTAGCAGCGGAATCGATGCAGGGTGACATGCGGGCCTTCGACCTGGGCGGCACCTTCGACTTCGTGTTCATCACAGCCAATTCTCTACTGCATCTGCACGAGGCTGAGGATCTGGTGAGCTGCTTGCGGTCGGTTCGCCGACACCTGGCACCTGGAGCACGGTTCGTCTTCGATGTCTTCAACCCGAGCGTGCGCCTACTTGCCGAGGCTGATGGCGTGCGGCGCACTCGGGAGTCGTTGTCGTTCACCGACCCCGACCGTGGCGACGTGAGCGTCGATGTCGCGGAAATCTACGATGCGGCTGCGCAAGTTACACGCGGGACGTGGTACCTCTCGACTGACTCGGAGCCCGACTTCGTCGTCGCACCCGTTGAGATCAGGAGCATCTTCCCGCAGGAGCTGCCGCTGCTCGTCTCGCTCGGTGGCCTTCGGCTCGTCGAGCGGTTCGGCTCCTGGTCTGGTCAACCATTTGCCGCGGACTCGCCATTTCAACTCTGCATCTGCGAGTCCGCGTGATTGCGGGCGAGAGCACAGCACATCCGGATTGCGGCATTCGGCTCGGTCGGGCCAATGAACCGTCGACGGAACACGCTCCGCCATAGGTTACAAACACCGGCACTTCTGACACGCCACTCCAGTGCCCGACCACCCAGCAGTACAGATCCCCAATCCCGAAGGTATCTGACACCGAGGTGCCAGATCAGGACGTCCCACTTGGGGGAACCCCAAAGCGGCGCGCCAGCCACCCCTAAGCGGCACGGCGCCGGCGTCCCACTGGGGTCTCGGATGCGGGACAGCCGCTCCGAGAGCGGAGCGTAGCGTGACGGCGTGACCTATGCGTGGCATGACATCGATGGCCGGATGGTCGAGCTCTGCGACGAGTGCGGCTTTGACGCCCGGGAGCTCACCGGCAACCCGGACGAGCAGCAACGGCTCGATGCGGCCTACGCCGACCTCGAACGGCCGTTGGACCACTCGGACGCCGACCGGCGCCCAGCAGCCGAGACCTGGTCGGCGCGCGAGTACGTCGACCATTGCGTTGAGGTCGCCGCGGTGATCCTGGGCTGGGTTGCGGAGCTCGCCGATGGCGGAGCGCGGTTGAGCTCCCGCTCGTATCGTCGCGCGATATCACCGGCTGCGCCAGCCCCCGGCGGCGTCCAAGCGGTGGCGGAAGGTGCTGCGGCCCAGGATGGCTCCAAAAGAGAACCCGGGCGAGGAACGACGTCCAGCGCATGGCACACCATCGTCGGCGTGCAGAAGTCATCACCGCAAGCCATCCGGCTACGGTCACTGCATGGTGAGCGAAGTGACGTTCGACCGGTTCAAGCATTTCACCCGAGTCGGCGTAGGTCTGCCGCGAGGCGTGTCTGCTCGCTTTCTGATCGACACCGGTATCGGCATCACTGTGGTCAGTACTTCTTTGAAGGAGCGGTATGACCTGGAGGAGACCGGTGAGACCTTCCGGGGAAGACGCATGTCCGGACAGGAAGTGGAGGCAGCCCTGCTGAACCTCCCCCCACTCACCTTGGGCACTCACTCTTTCGATGGACACGTCGGGGCAGCTCTAGACCTGAGTGAGGAGGGAGAGGGCCAGGAGTTCGACGGCATCCTCGGCCTGGACCTGCTCGGCCAACTACCGCTGACGATCAATCCGTTCGACAACACCGTTGTACTGGGACAGCTACCGCCGGAGATTGTGGAATCCGAGACTGGCTCGCATGTGGTGGCCGCCCGGGTCCACCGAGACGGTCCCTCCGTTGACTTTCGCGCCGACCTCCGCCTGCCGGACAAGACCGTGGTCGAGGTCGAAGTAGACACAGGCTCAGCCGTCACGATCCTGGACACCAGCCTCATGCCCGCATGTTCCGTCCAGGGCACCGAGGACGGCGCCCGCATCATGGAAGGAACCGACGAGACCGGGCACGCATTCGTCCGCACCTTCATTCCCCTCCCAGGCGCTGTCTGCCTGAGCCAGGCGCCCGCCACGGCGCTACGTCAGCCCACAGTTATGTTTCAGGATCTCGCCCTCAACGGCCTCATCGGCACCGAGTACCTGGACCGGTACATACAGACCTACAACACGCGAGCAGGCACCATCACGCTCCGCGAACGGGCGAAGTCCTGACCCGACGCGGCAGTCGCCGTGCCTCTGCGGGGGTGGAACCCCCCGAGCCACTGGATGACTGAAAGTGTCCGATCTGTCCGATCCGGGCGACGCGCTCATCAAGCAGATCCGGGGGTGCCGAATGACGAACGACTTCCGGTGCCGAACTACGCATCGACGCGGCCGCAACCGAGATGGTCGCTGTCACCGCATGCGGTTCCGCTATCGGGACGGCCGGCGAACGTCAACACACGACCGAGCATGCTTGATATGCGGACGTCGCATCGGCGAGGTGTGTCGGCCGCAGATGGCATGGTTGGGACATGGCGATCACGGCTGAGGACCTTCGTCCGTACTTCCGCTCGGCCTGGGGCGCCGACACCGGCTACCCCGAAAGCCGGGCCGAGTGGACTCCACAGAACCCAGCCCGCGACCAGTGCGGCATGACGGCGCTGGTCGTGCAGGACATCCTCGGCGGTGACCTGATCATCGGCGAGGTCCAGGTGGGCGGCGTCCAGGGGGTCACCACTATTGGAACCGCCTACCGGATCATTCGGAGGTGGACCTCACAGTGGACCAGTTTCTGCCGAATGCGGAGAGCGTGGGCGGCAAGGTGGTCGCGTGACCGCCGGACGCTCCGTACCGTCACCGTGAGCAGTGCGAACTCCTACGCGGCGGCCGAGTCCTCACAGCACTCGCCGCCGATTCACGGGCCTGAACCGTCGCACGACTCCGCCGCGAGCCGGGCGTCATGCCGATGGGGGTGGTGAACTGAGTGGAGGCTCATGACTACTCGGCGGTGTCGAGACGGTCCGGAATGGATCTGATCCAGGTCCGTTGTCGATGGTGTCGAGTTCTGTGCCTCGGTTCCGACGTTCGGGTATGGAGGTGGCGATCGGCCACCGCACGAGAAGGAGAACCCCGATGAAGTACGTCATTCTGATCCACTCCAACCCGCAGCCGTGGGGTCACCCGACGAGCGACTACACCAGCGAGTACCAGGCGTTGCCGGCCCAGCAGCAGAAAGATCTCGGGGCTCGGTGGGAGAAGGTGTTCGGCGACGCCGATGCCAAGGGCGAGATCATCTACGGGAGCGCGCTGGGCGACCCGGCATCCTCGCGGGTGTTCCACTTCCAGGGCGAGCCGCTTCCGATCGACGGTCCCTACGCCGAGAGCAAGGAGCACCTGGCCGGCTTCTTCCTGATCGATGTGGAGTCTCAGGAGCGTGCCGAGGAGATCGCCGCTGCGTTCTCGTGTCCGGGCGACACGATCGAGCTCCGGCCGGCGATGCGACCGGGCTGCGAGTCCTGACTCCGCTGCCCACGGAGATCGGGGACGTGTGGCACCGCGAGGCGCCACACGTCCTCGCGGCGCTGTTGCGACGCGGATCCGTCCTGGAGGACTGCGAGGACGCAGCTCAGGAAGCGTTGCTCGCCGCGGCTGAGCAGTGGCCCCGTGACGGCGTGCCACAGAACCCGCGCGGATGGCTGATCCGGGTCGCCTCCCGCCGCCTGATCGACGCCCACAGGGCGAACGCCGCCCGCACCACCCGGGAGGTCCGCGAGGAGAGTGCCGTGCTGTGGAGCGAGCGCACTGGGGATCACGATGACTCCCTCCAGATGCTCGTGCTGTGCTGCCACCCCAGCCTCGGCACCGTCTCGGCCGTCGCACTCACGCTGCGAGCAGTCGCCGGGTTGACCACCCGAGAGATCGCGGCAGGGCTTCTGGTGCCCGAGACCACCGCAGCCCAGCGGATTAGCCGTGCCAAGGCCACCCTTCGCGCACAAGGTGCCCGGTTCGGCACCGTCGAGGCAGCAGAACTGCCCCAACGCTTGCACGCTGTCCGACACGTGCTGCACCTGATCTTCACCACCGGAGCCGCTCCACCTTCCGGCGGTGACGTCATCAACCATGACTTGGTCACCGAGGCCATCCGGCTCACCGAACGGCTACACCGGGCGCTGCCTCGCGACCCCGAGACGATGGGACTGCTCGCCCTGATGATGCTCGTGGACGCGCGCGCCTCGGCGCGCACGCGAGACGGGATTCTGATCCCGCTGGCCGAGCAGGACCGGGGGGTGTGGGACCAGGAGAAGATCGCGAGCGGGGTCTCCCTGCTCGAGGCAGCGCTTCCGAACGGCCCGGTTGGACCCTTTCAGCTTCAGGCCGCGATCGCGGCCGTGCACTCCACCGCCGGGACGTTGCAATCCACAGACTGGGCCCAGATCCACGAGCTCTACCGGATGCTGCTCACCGTGGCACCCAGTCCCGCCGCTGCGCTCGGGGCGGCCATCGCCCTCAGCGAGCTGGACGGACCCGTTGCCGGACTGGAGGCGCTACGACCCCTGCTGGCAGCACGTCCGCGAGACCACCGCATCCTCGCCGCTATGGCCCACCTACTTGACGCCCTGGGAAGCCCCGAAGCCGCGGACGCCTTTCAGCGGGCGGCCACACTCACCGACTCCATCCCCGAACAGCGCTACCTGAACGCCAAAGCCCAACAGGCTCGAAACTGACCCCTGCCACACCCATAGCCATTCGCGCGCTCATCAGTCGAAGGGGGCGTTCCGGTAGCCGAAGCCTGGCCGGCTCGTCGAGCCATCGCATACGGAGAAGCGCTCCGAGCAGAGTGTGGCGCTGACTGGAGAGTCGAACACGTCGGGTCGACGTCCGTTCCTGGGCTGACTGCCAAGCCCGTCATTGATCTTGCCCTCGGCATGCCAGCGAGCTCCCGCGTCGAGTCGTCCCGGGAGCCGCTGCGCCTCGCGGGTTGGAGCAGGCCAATACGGGTCGGTGACCACTGAACCACCGTGTACCCACCCGATGGAGTGCGCGCCGCGATCGGGCACATCTTCACCGCGGATCAATGGCCGCAGGCGCACGTGCGCCTCTTCGCTGACTGGCTGCGAGGCCATCCACGAGACCGTGAGCGGTACGCGGCGCTCAAGCGTGACCTGGTTGAGCGCGGCGCCTGGAGTGGTCAGTACACCGAGGCCAAGAGCGATTCCGTGCGGGAGATCGTCAACAAGGTCCGAGCATCGCGCGGGCTCGCCCCGGCAGTGGGACCGTTGTAGGCAGGCGTTCTATAGGCCGGTGCCCGGTTTCGACGAAGAATTCGTTGCCCGGATTGGCCATCACGACCCTGTTGTCCGGTGACCGGTCCGGCTACGGGGTGGGCCCAAGACCTCTTGCGAAGGATTCACGCTTCGTGCACCACGCGACAGGACTTGACCTTGCCGCGCGAGCTCATCATCCTTCCGGTCAATGAGCCTCCAGAAAACCCGGGGTGAATCACAGCACCATCGTAGAAGGCCCAAACCAACCCTGGGACCGATCACCCCGTACCGGAGCCACCGGGTTAATTTTCGGTCGGCATCAGAGGGTCAACCTTTCACTCGGCGTTGACGAATCGCCAGCAACCTGCCGACGGTCGTTTTCCCGAACTGCGTGGCGACCGTGACACACCTGGTGACGTTCACGGTCGGGGTCAGATTGCGCCGAGCATCGCGCCCGACGACGCCCAAAGTACGGGCGCGGTCGACCCGACTCGTCCGGAAGGTGATAACACCGATGCCCTTGAGGCTGTGCGGTGATCGGGCCGCATCTCAACTGGAAGCCTGCATGAGATGACGGCGACGCAGGTCTGCCATGAACTCGGACTCCTGCGCAGGGTCGTGGGAGCAGCTGCTGGCTGCGTGTCCGCTGAACGCTGAGGCGCCGCCTCGCCAGGTCCGGCTCCACTGGGCCATCAGGTTCAGGATCGGTACGGCGTGGATGCCCGCTTCGGTAAGGCTGTAGAGCGCGCGCTGGCCCCGTCGGCCCTGGCCTCTGGTCAGCACGCCGGCGTCGACCAGGCGGACGAGGCGGTCGGCGAGGATATTGGAGGCAATCCCCTCCGGCGAGCCGAGCAGTAGGGCCCGGAAGTTGCGACGGTCCTCAAAGATCACGTCCCGCAAGATCAGCAGACACCATCGATCGCCGAACACGTCGACTGCGGCATTGATGGGGCACTCAGGGGTGGTGTCCACGAGTCCTCTCCCTTGACAGGTGATGACACCCAACTATAGTGATTGCAATTAGCAACCACAATTGCAAGGGGAGCCATGGGGCGCTTCGTCTACAACATGAACACCTCCGTCGACCTGCTGATCGAGCAGGTGCCGGGCGACCACGGGGCCGGCGCATGGCTCCGGATCGACGAGGAGCTCCACGAGAACTTCAATGCCCTGGCACGCGAGTGCTCCATGTTCGTCCAAGGCCGGGTGTTCTACGAGATCATGGAGAAGTCGTGGCCCGACGCCGCGGCAGACTCATCACTGCCGCCAGTGGTGCACGATTACGGGCAGATCTGGGTGTCGAAGCCGAAGGTGATGGTCTCCCGCAGCCGAGGCTCAGCGGGCTACAACACGCGCATCGTCGGCGGCGAGGACGCGATCGCCCAGTTAGCCCAGATCAGGTCCGAGGTCGACGGCCCGATCGCCGTCGGTGGATCGAACCTGGCCACGCAGCTGCTTGCCGCCGGTGTGCTCGACGAACTCGTGCTCTACACCCACCCTTCAATCCTCGGATTCGGACGGTCCTTGTTCCACGACTACGACCGGCCCGTCGACCTGGAGTTGAAGGAGCAGAAGCGGTTCGCCTCCGGTGTCACTCTTCACCGGTACACGATCCTGCCGACCGTCTGAACGAGCCCGTTGGCCCGACGCCGCACCGATCGGGAAGAGCGCTGCCTAGCCCCCGAGCGCGCACAGCCAAGGAGAGATTAATCGTGAGTACCAGCACCACTGCCTCAAGGTCCCGTCCCATCACGGTCACCCGGATCCGCGTTGGGGACCTCCAGGCCGAGGACAAGCGGATGCCGATCAACGTGCACCTCATCGATCACCCCGACGGTCGCGTCCTGGTCGACACCGGCCTGACCCGGCTACACCGGGAAGCCGCCGACATGGACCCCCGGATCCAGCCCTGGTACGAGCAGCCGTCTTTCGACGTCGACAGCATCGACATCGTGGTGAACACGCACCTGCACTTCGACCACGTCGGCGGCAATCACCTGTTCGCCGGCAAGCCCATCTACATCCAACGGCGAGAATTCGAGGAGGCCCACGCCGTGGACTACACGATCTTGGAATGGGTGGACGCACCGGGAGTGACATACACCCAGATCGATGGTCAGCATGAGCTGCTACCGGGTGTGCTTCTGCTGCCCGCGCCTGGACACACGGACGGATCGCAGATCGTCGTCGTCGACAGCGGTCCACGTCCCACGGTGATCTGTGGCGACACTGCGGTCTTCTATCACCAGCTGGACCACCCTGCCAGCGAAGGGCAACGCCTCATCCGCAGCCTGGACCCGGAGGCGGTCTGGCTCAGCCATGAGGATCAGCCCTGGCAACCTCGGCGTTGACGCACGTGGCCCCAGAGAGCTCAGGGCTCGAAGCCGAGCAATCGCAGGCGGCGATGGCGGCTGTCCGTGCCTGTCACCGCGCCATGCAGTTGACCATCAACGACCGACCCACGCTGGACGTGTCGATTCGGGTGGCTGAGTTGCGCTGCTCCCTGATCGAGGAGGAGGCGGCCGAGTTCAGGGAGGCGATCCTCGCTGCTGACATTGTCGGGGTTGCCGATGCCATCGGTGACTTGCTGTACGTCGTGTACGGAGCGGCTGTGACGTTTGGAATTCCCCGCCGCCGACGTGTTCTTCGAGGTGCACCGCTCGAACATGACCAAGTTGGACCGTCAAGGCCGACCCGTCACCAGGGAAGACGGCAAGGTCTTGAAAGGACCCGACTATGCGCCCCCCGACCTACTGCCCATCCTTGAGCGTCATGGGTACAGATCGTGAACCCGTCTCCGACGCTGGATTCCCACGGCCGAGAGGTTCTTAGCCATCTGGACACGAAGGATGCGCAGCGGATCATCCTGCGGCACAAGCAGCAGTGGGGATTCAACACCACCGACATCCCGCTCGAATTCTCTTCTTCTTCACGGCGAGCTGGCGGAGGCCCTCCACGAGGCACCAGCATCCCCCTCGTACTAATCCTTCACGATCTCGCCAACATATCGCTTCACCAGGAGAACGTGCCCTAAATCGGCTCCCCACAAGCAACCGCCCACGCCGAAGCCGCGCGAGGCCGTTCCGATTGCGGAACCCGATCAGGAACCATTTTGCCGAGTTTTGGCTGACGGGCGCCGCTGTCCCGCTGGGGTGTCGGATCCGGGACAGCCGACGCCTCAGGGAAGTCAGCTGCGTGATCTCGCGTCGACGAGGTCGGCCTTGGCCGCGATGCGCTGTCGGTCGATCGCCCGGTAGACGGTGGAGCGACCGACGCCGAAGAGCTCACCCACTTCGAGGGTGCTGTACTCGCCACTGTGGACCAGGGACACCAGGTGTGCCTCCTGCTTGCGGCTCAGCTTTGGCTGCTGCCGCGCAACCGTCCCTTTGCCTTCGCGACCTTCATCCCCTCCACCGTGCGGAGCCGGATCAGGTCGGACTCGAACTCGGCCACCATGGCGAGGACGTTGAACAGCAGGCGACCGACTGCGTCGGTCGGGTCGTAGACCGATCCACCCAGGCTGAGGCTGATCTGCCGGGAAGTGAATTCGTCGGCGATGGCCCGGGCATCAGGGAGCGACCTGGCCAGGCGGTCGAGCTTGGTGACCACCAGGGTGTCTCCAGCCCGGCACGCGGCCAGCGCCTCGCGCAGTCCAGGACGTTCGCGGTTGGTGCCGGTCAGGCCGTGGTCGACGTAGATCCGCTCGGCTTCGACGCCGAGACTGAGGAGCCCGTCGCGTTGCGCGGTCAGGTCTTGCTGATCGGTGGAGCATCGGGCGTACCCGACAAGCAGCGCGCTCATGGCGCACCTCCAGGTGTGGGCCCGGTCGAGGCACAGGCTGTGACCGACTCGGGCATCGGGCAGTGCCCGACCCCTTAGCAAGCGCCTCGCGCGCCCGCACCACAAGCCATCGGCCCGAATGCCGATCCCCGTTATGGCACGTCGCACGACGCCCGGTGCGTGCCATATCGTGCCGTCCGTGAACCTACAACTGAGTCAAGCCGTCGGCGTCTTTGAGGCATCGGGCGCCATTCGGCTGGCTGGTCCGTTTGGACACCTTGAAGATGCGTGGAGCGCCGCCGAGGCCATCGTCGCGGAACGCACGGAGGCTGACAGGAGGGTCGAGGTGATCGGCGACTTCGTTATCCCTCCAGTAGAGGGACCCCCGAGCCGCGACTTTCAGACTCTGCACTTCGATTTCGGGCTCCCTCTCATACCTGTCGCGCCCGGGGACGTGGCCCGCTTCACCGCATTGCACCTGACGGCCGACGAACCGGTGAGCGAAGCTCTCACCCGGATCATGGCGTTGCGCTCGCTGTTCGGTGCGCGCCGCTGGCCCGATCGCCATGAGCTGATCCGCCGCTTCGCAACCTACGGAGCCACTCACGGCGCCTGGGACGATGCCGCGGGCTACATAGAGGGAAGCCTCGCCAGGATCGTCGAGGCAGCGCTCGGCCAAGCGCCGGTCTTGCCTAGCGTGAAAATCCAAACGGGTTTCCTGTGCGGCGCCGAGTTCACCAGCCTCGCCGACGAGCAGCGACTTCTCAATGAGCACGATGTCCACCCAGAAGAGGTCGGAGTTGAGATCTGCCTGCGGCCTGGTGAAATGCTCGTGTTCGACAACCTTCAAGTCGCACACGGCAGGCGCGGAAGGCGCCGTCCCGGCGAACTCCACCAGCGCGTGTTGGGACATCGAGACGTCCCGGTCGAGCAGCAGATCGAGCTTCGCGATCGCGTGCTCGCCGCCTTCGCATGACAAAGGTCCCGGTCCGGTGACGCATCGCCCGCAGAGTGTGCCAGTACGGGATCCGCCACCGGGACGGTCTCTGACGGCCGCCGGAGCGTGACAGTTGGCCGGTGGTCGTTCAGTCGCCTGGTTCGTCCGCTCCGCGGCGGGCCCGCAGCTGCTCGACCAGGATCTCGCCGTGGCCGGCATGGCGGGCCAGCTCGGTGAGCAGGTGGGCAAAGAGGAAGCGCAGACTGACCGGTGTTCCGCGCCAGTCGAAGACCTCGTCGAGGTCGTGCTCGGCGGCGATCTCCCTGGAGCGATCGCAGGCGTCGTGATAGCGCCGCCGTACCTCAACCACGGTGTCCTCCGGAGCCAGGGTGAAGCTCTCGTCGACGGTCTCCGGGATCCCGACCTGCCCGCGCGGCACACCGGCCACTCGGTGATGGAACCACACCTGCTCGACGAAGGTGGCGTGAGTGACCAGCCCAAGCGGCGTGGTCAGCGACGGCACCAGCCGAGCGCGCGCCTCCTGTCGGCCGCCACCTCGGCCAGGATAGTGAGCACCAAGACGGCCACGAGGAACCGGTCGTGTCCCCTGCCTGGCGCCGTTCCGAAGGCGCCGCCGACCGCCGCTGCCTGAGGGGCGGGCAGGTCCGGCACTCGATCCAGGACGGGGTACAGCAGTTCATGCAACACAGCGAATGGCATCGCGACCTCCGCCTGGATACCGGCCGCCCGCAGGAGCGGCATCCCGCCGGCCTGAGCGGCGGCATAGTCCAGCAAGACGCTCTTCCCGATGCCGGGCTCCCCCCGAAGAACCGCGACCCCGCTGCGCGAGTGGCGGGCCCCCTCGATCAGGGCTCGGAGCTCGGCGCAATCGCCCGCCCGTCCATGGAGCATCCTCGAAGCGTACGACGGCGAGGTCGATGCTCGCTTAGACGAGGAGGAGGAAGCGCGGCACCGGAGAAGCCGCCGGAGGTGGCCGATGGCCCACTCAACGGTGGCGAGCCCGACTGTGGGATCAGCCCCGATCTCCCGGTGCGCTCGAGGAATCTTCGAGACCTGTGGATGGGTGTGTCAAGCGACCCGCTGATACCTCGCGATTCGCTGGGTCGTCCTGCGTGGAGGCCCTTCTCGAAGACACCCCGCGCGAACCAGCGCCTCCAGGGGAGTGCGTTGCCCGCCCCGCTCCGGCCTTGGGACGGGCTCGGGAGAACTAGGAGTCTTGGGCCGACTTGCTCCGCCTGTGCAAGCGCCGTGTCAAGCGGGCATCGGTCCAAGCCATCCCTCTACAAGTCAGCCAGCCGTGTCCGTGCTAGATGATCGCCGAGACTCGTCATGGTTCCCCGACAAGGCAGGTGCAGCCGCCGATGGCGACCTCACGACCCGCGTGGTCGGTGATGCGTGCCTGGGCTACGACGCTGCGCCGACCTGCGATGACCACGTCACCGGTGCACACTAGCGGCCCGCTGCCCACCGTGGCCGCACACAGGTAGCGGACATTGAGCTCCGAGGTGAGGTAGCCCGCACCGACGGGAAGTAGCGAGTGCACCGCGCATCCCATCGCGGTATCGATGAGCGCCGCCAGCACTCCGCCGTGAACCAGGCCGAACGGATTCAGGTGGAACTCTGAGGGGGTCATGCTGAATGAGACGCGGCCGGGCTCGGCCTCGACCGGGATAATGTCGAGCGTGCGTAGGGCCGGCGGGAGCGGCAACTTTTCGCGGCCGATGGCCTGCAGGATCGCCAGCCCGTCATGGATGCCAGCCGCGGTCATGGTGGGCGCCTGATCTTCCCACGCATAGGCACGATGGCGAGTGGTGGATGGCATTGAACCTCCCAAGGGATCCGCGAGCTTTGGCCCGGCTGGTTGTCCAGCGTCCACCGCCACACGTCGCTCGCGCATCAGTGGGACTACCAGTCCATCGACGCGGTGGAGGTGGCACTGCTCACCGACCTTTCCTTTGGGGTTCTCCTCACCTTTGGGTCTGCCCAGAGTTTGGTTGACACCTGACTTATGAGGATCCGTCCTCGCTGGAATGAGCTGCCCTCCGGAGACCGCAACGCCAGGCGACCGACCCAACCCTGGGCAGACAACAGTGGCTGGTCACTACGGTGAGAAGTGATGGACGCTGTTGTCCGTCCATCACACCGTCGAACGCCAACGTATCTCTCGGGGAGCTAGAAATCGACACCATGCCAATGGCGAATTGGCTCCGCTCGGCGATCACCTCAGGCCGATTCACTACGGCAGTCCCATGGACTCACATGGCGGGCGTCACGGGACCATGAAGATGTCAGCGTGGTAACTACTTCTCACGCCATCGACCAAGCGCCGCCGCCAGGTCTCATGATGATTGATCACGCGTTGCGCGAAGATGGCTCGCGTCAGGGGCGGTTCAACAGGTAGCGACCTGCCGAGTGGTGCCGTTGGACGGATCCGGATTGTCACGGTCGCCTACCGGCTTGTGCCCTTGGCCGACGGTGGTCGGCAGGGCTCCTCGAGCCACCCGGCATGCCACACGCCAGCGTAAGTCTCCCGATCACTTCACTCGGTTCCAGGACAGCCCGGGCTCGGCGACCGAGATAGCCCAGAAACCCGCAAAGCAGTCTTTCTTGGCGCATTCGGGGAGCACGGGCGTGAGGAACAGCTGGT
The DNA here is from genome assembly GCA_038259225.1 of Propionibacteriales bacterium. GTDB lineage: Bacteria > Actinomycetota > Actinomycetes > Propionibacteriales > Nocardioidaceae > JANLYC01. The sequence continues at coordinate 31,718 of JBBSPA010000032.1, read as the reverse complement.
TGCCGTCGACCTTGAAGTGGAAGGTGATTTTGCCGAACTCCTTGTTGATGACCACGGTGCGATCGTCGGGCAGGTCGTAGGTCCCGTCGTCGACCTGGTTGCCGTCTTCATCTCGCGAGCCGAAGAGTCCGTCAGCGGTGAAGAAGTGTCCGTGCTTTCGTGCGGCCGCACCGATGCAGGGATGCTCGGGATCTTGGAGTTGATCAACGGTGGTCACTCGGGGGACCCAAGCCTCGTCGACCACATGCTCCGCTGCGAATTTCCCGAGTCCAGCCTCGGTCATCCCGCGGACCAGGCCTTGGCATGTGTTTATGCGCTGCCATTCGCCGACAAGCTCAGATTCGACTTTGGGCGCGTTCGCCGTCGGCGTCGACGTCGAGTCAGCATTGGGGCGCGCGGACGTGCCTGCGTCGGATCCGCAGCCGACGAGCAAGCTTGCGACGAACAGCGAAGGGAGGGTCCTCACGAAAGTTTGCGGCCACCGATTTCTGCGCTTGAACCTCTTGAAGACGGAGCCTTGGGTGGGGAAATTGGGGGGTTCATACATGATTGCTCCCTGGACAGGCGTTGCGAGCCGTGCGCAGGCAAGCAGGGCGCTGGCTCGGGTCTGGACGCTGATGGTCATGGTGTTTCTCCCTCGGCTGATGGCGCGATGGCCTTGTGCTCGGTGGTGCGGCGTCTGTCGGTGATGCGAACGCAGGAGCTGGTCGGGAGGTGGACCACAGTCGGCGTGAGTGGTGCCGGCGCGGCGTCACCAGGCTTCTCGGAGCTCGGCTCGCCGCATGCGGCGTCGAGTCATCAGCGGGCCACGGCGCGGACCTGCTCCGCGATGAGATTTGGCGCTTCCCGGGGGACGGCGTGGCTGCAGTCGCACAGGACCAGGCGGCCCTGGTTCCACGTGGCAATCCAGGCGTCCAGTTTCGCCTCGTAGTCCGCGGCCGGCCAGGGCAGCTCGTCGGGGTACTTGTTCGCGTAGATGAAGGTCATCGGCACGTCGGGTAGCTCGTCCTCGACCTTTCGAGCCTCGCCGTACCCGTCGTATGCGTCGAGCCCAGGCTCGAAGGCGTTCACCTCGGCACGGACTTCGTCGACGAGCTCGGGCGGGTCGAGCTCGGTCTCCAGCGGCAACATCGCGTCGACGAGCACCAGCCCGGCCACCTGCTCGGGGTGTCGTCCGGCCTCGATGAGCGCGAGCAGTCCTCCCCAGGAGTGGCCGACGAGGATGAGGGGCGGACTCATCCCGGTCACTTGCAGCAGGCCCTCGAGGTCTTCGGCAGTCTCCGCGGGACTGTGGCGGGCCGAGTCGGTCCCGCTGCCGCCGACGTTGAACCGGTCATAAGAACAGGTAGAGAACCCGTCCAAGTGTGCGATCGTGTCGTCCCAGTCGCCACCCGTGCCCCCGGCTCCGTGGAGGAACACCACGGTGGGTCCGGAACCCGGCAGGCAATCCGCGTGGAGCAGGTGGCCGGTGGCCGGTGGCCTCCACGATGATGTCGCCGGTCGGCACGGCCGGCCGGCGAGGTGTCGGCCGACGTCGACGACGACCGCGAGACGGCGGGAGTGGGGGACGGGTCGGCCCTCGAGGAGTCGGACCCGCACGCCGTGAGGGCCAGGAGTCCTGTGCAGGCAAGCAGGGCGCTGGCTCGGGGCCGGACGCTGATGGTCATGGTGTTCTCTCTCTCGGCTATGCAGCAACGGGGTTTAGGTGGGGGGCTGCAGGGTTGGGTGGGTCCCGATGAGTGACTGTTTTCGGTTGCCGACCGGATCTGGTCGCCGTTGGGGGTGGCCGACGCCATGTGGCGGTGCGCCAAACTGCCGTCGCCATCTACGGCCGTGAAGAGGATGCGTGTGCCGTCAGGCGTCCAGCGTGGCTGGGTCGCGCGCATCTTCCCGGTGGCGAAGCGTGTGAGTTGCCTGCGGTGTGAGCCGTCGGCATGGACCGTGTAGAGGTTGGAGGAGACGGTCATGTCCGCGAAGATGCTGAGATCGTGGTCGGTGAACACGATCTGATTGGCAGCGGTTGGACGCCAGTCGCAGTAGCTTCCCCACTCACGGGGCTTTGACACCGTGCGTGCGGCGCCGCCGGCCATCTTCCCCACCGCGACCGCCGAGCCTGTCGGGCCTGCGCCGATGTCCCCAATCTCGGTGGTGACGCAGTACGACGTGCCGTCCGGTGAGACCCGGGGGGCGCTGAACAGTTCGTGCGCAGCCGACATGGTGACGTCGTGACTTGTCCCTGCGGAAAGGTCGAGCGGCTCCAGGGACGACGAAGCCGGCACGCCGGCATCGCTCGGCGGGCCGTCATATCGCATCATCAGGAGGCTCCGACCGGAGGGCATCCACGCGACGTAGTCGTAGGCCAGGCACCCTCCGGTGCAGGCGGCAACCCGGCGGGCATGTGACCCGTCAGCGCCGGAGATCCAGACCTCTTGGGTGTCCTGGGCCACGACGATGAACGCCAACTCTCTCCCCGTCGAGGACCAGCCCGGATGGACCTGTTCGCCCGGAACGTTGGCAAGAATCTGGTGCGCCCCCTCCCCGTCGGTCTGAACGAGAAAGATGCCGTCGCCGTCACCAGCGGTGACTTGGTAGGCGAGCCATGGACCGGCCGGGCGGGCACTCGCTGGACTTGATGACTGCACCGACGACACGCTGGGTGAAACCTCGGACGTCGGGTCGGCGGTGCCGCTACATCCACTGGCTTGCCAGGACGAGCGCTCCCGCGAACACCCCGCAGCCGCGACGCACCATCTTGACCCTCCGGCCGAGATTCAATCCACGATTGCCTATAGCGATCAATGACATGGTCCCTCCAAATTTGGACAGTGACATCGGTGCGCAGCTCGGTCGAGTCCCGCGCGACGGACTGCTGGTCGGGTTTCACCACCTCGACCTGGGCGGGGCTCGGCGATGACCGACCGCACCTGCTGGGCGAGGACGTCCGGGGGCGCCACGGGGATCTGGTGGGGCAGTCGCACCTGACCAGCGTCCCCTGGGGCAGCGCCGATCCAGGCGCGCAGCTTGCGGTCGTAGGGGTCGGCGTCTCACTCGACCGGCAGCTCGCTCGCGGCCAACACCATTGTGCCGCGTCATCGCCCAAGAGGGGAGAAACCGAGAGCGATGATAGCGGCCGCGAACGCATCCTCGCCACGTTGCGAAAGATGTGTGGCGTCGGCGGGGTTGAGGAGAGGCTGCGCGGAGTCGCCTCCATCCTTGCCATTCAGCGCGTGGTAGGTGTCCGCGCATAATCCGTCGTGCGACTCTGCGACCTCGCACTGTGTCTGCGTCATTTGGTGCACTGCGAACGTCGTCGGCTCGATCGCGGCTTGCGAGTTCCATGTCGGGTCGAGCTTGTCTCCGATGGCCGAGTTGTAGACGGTCGTGACCCGCAGCATCGTGGGCAGCCCGCCTCGGAGCTTGTCGATCTTGTCCAGGACCACCTCGAGGTCGCGGCGGTATTGACTGTTCGCCTTGTTCACGCAACCGTGCGTGATCGAGCCCCATTCGATCCGCGGGTAGTTGGGAGCGACATCGCACGGGTCATCGAGACGGTTGTAGGCCAGATCGTTGTGTCCGATCGTGATGAGGATGGCGTTGGCCTTGGCGATCGATGCTCGCATGGCCGGGTCGGCCCTCACGAGCCCTAACAGGTCGGCAACTTCCGCGCCCGCGACCGAGAGGTTCTCCGTCTCCACTCCCATCCCCAGCGCCTTCTCCATCGCCGCAGCAACTTGCGATGGGTAAGTCGTGCACCCCCCACATGTCTCACCGAGGGCAATCGAGTCCCCGAGCACCACCAGCGACAGGGTTCGGGCGGGGGTGGACTCCTTCGCGGAAGGAGAACCGGATACGTCACCTGCAGGCATGCTGGCGGGCTTGCTCGATGCGTGGCCGCCGCCGGCAGGCTCGCTCGGTCCGTCCCCCGAACAAGCCCCCACCAACGAGATGGTGCTGACCGCTAGAGCAGCGGCCCTGACCCTAACGACTGATCTGTTCATTTGGTCTCCTGAGTCAGTGTTGTCGATGCAGTACGACGTCCCGCCCGGCGATGCGGATGCCGGAGCTGGTCAGAGCCTGGACCACGGACGGACGGTGTGAGTGGTGCCGGCGCGGCGTCACCAGGCTTCTCGGAGCTCGTCCCACCGCATGCGGCGACGAGCAAGATCAGCACGTGGGACCGCCACCGCGAGCGAGTGGGCGCGAGCTTGCGAAGGTCGGTGTGCCCGACCGTCGCCGTATTCTTGGTCGTCGCGGCGTCATCGCCGCGACGCTGCCGTCTTCGCCAGCGCCTCCAAGGTGGCGGGATCCTCGAAGGGACCCGTGCCTGTGATGTGGCCGGTTTTGCTATGGGTTCCGAATTAGGAGTGGCACTTCCGGTTGAAGAAGCAGACGTGCCCTTTGAGGTCTCGCTCGACTCGTCCGGGCTGAGGTCTCGCCTGGGTACGCCGTTGCCGTGGGGCAGGATCGTACAGATCATCAGTGCCCTCACTGCGGCCGTGCCGACGGTGCCGCCGCTCATCGGTCCTCGCTGCTGGAGCGGGCGATCCAGGCGAAGGCGCAGGCGGCCAGTAGGCCGCCGGGGGGGTACGCCCACCAGAGCGACAGCAGCCCACCGAGCAACAGGAGCACGGCTGCTCCTCGCGGAATCGAGTGACGCTTGAGACCGGCGATGCCGAGTCCTCCGAAACCCACCAGACCGAGGACCATCTTCGGCAGTGGTAGCAGCAGCAGGTACACGCTGAAAGTGTCGAACTCATGGTCTGTCACCACCGCTGCAAAGTGCGGTGTCACGGTCATCAAGACCCACGCCATCGCGGCCACTGAGGCGCAGGCGGCCGCACTTGTGGTCGCGGCCCAGCGAGGCAGGTCCAACCTGCGACAGAAGCCGGGGATCGAGAGGGCGAGCAGGGAGAAGGCGATGAACGTGAGCGCGTTGTCGGCCAGGGAGTACGGCGTCGAGGCGGCCTCCCGGAACGAGTAGTCGCTGAGGATCGCGAACCCGGCCAGGAAGCCGGTGCACGCGAACGCTCCGAGCAACGCCGCTGTCTGTAACAGCTCGCGGCTGCGCGCCTCGACGCTCTCACGCTGGTCAGTGATGGTAGTCATACCGCCTCCTCGAGGTGTTGTGAGCCCGAACAACTTCCCCAGCATCATGGGCAGCGGGCGGGCAGTCCCACATCGGTCCTGCGACTCAGATCTGCGACCCTCGTTCCTCCTCGGGGAGGAATGGCCGGTCCTCCTCAAGGTCGCTTCGCGGAGCAGGGTGGCGGTCTACTCTCGGGTCATGCGTGCTGGCGTGACCCGCGCGGAGCTCAGGCTCGACCTCCTGTTCGCGGTCGCGGCCTCTGTGCTCGCGGTCTCGAGTGTGCTGACCACCGACCCTTCGTCGGCCTACAACTACCCGCCGGCGAACGTCTGGCTGGTCCTGCTCGCCCTGGGCACGAGCCTGCCCATCGCTATTCGCCGGGTCGCTCCGCTCCTCGCGGTCGCGGTCTCGCTGGCCTGCGTGAGCGCCATCATGCTGCTTCGGTGGAACGAAGGCGTGACGCCACTGGGCCTGCTCGCCTGCCTCTACGCCGTCGCCGTGTACCGCAGCCTGACTTTCGCCCTGGCCGGGCTCGTCATGGTGCTGGGATCGTTCACCGTCTACGCGCTGGCGGGTGCGCCGTACTTCGACAACATCTACGGGCTGCTGGACTCCGCGATCTTCGTCGCTCCGTGGGCGATCGGTTTGGCCATCCGCCGGCAGCGGCTGGCTCGCGAGGCTGCCACGCAACGAGCCGTCGAGGCGGAGCGCGCCGTCGCCGTGGCCGAGGAGCGAGCCGTCTTCGCTGAGCGGCTGCGGATAGCCCGCGAGATGCACGACGTCGTGTCCCACACCTTGTCGGTAGTGACGGTGCGGGCCGGGGTGGCCCGGCATCTGCTCGCCACCAACCCGCAAGAGGCAGAGGCGTCGTTGGCCGCGATCGAGACGTCTGGGCGGTCCGCCCTCGATGATCTGAGGCGGATGCTCGGCGTCCTGCGCACGCCCGGCGGCGACGCCGACGGCAGCCTCTCCCCCGTGCCCGGACTCGCCGACCTGGACCGTCTTGCGCAGGCCCATCGCGAAGCCTGGGGACCTGTCGCGCTGCGCGTCGACGGCGGTGCTGGCAAGGCTCCCGAGAGTGTCCGCCTCACCGTGTTCAGGATCATCCAAGAGGCCCTGACCAACGTCAGCAAGCACGCACCACGTGCCGCGGTGCGGGTAGACGTGCGCGAGGCCGGCGGAGACGTCACGGTGGAGGTGGACAACGACCCCGCACCGAGCAACGGAGTCGACCCAGCCGTCACAGGAGGCGGTTTCGGTCTGATCGGGATGCAGGAGAGGGTCTGGCTGTTCGGTGGCCGGCTCGAGACAGGTCCCACACCAGGAGGCGGCTTTCGGGTGCATGCGGTGCTGCCGCAGCACGGCGGCAGGCAGCAGGTGGTGACGTGAGCATCCGGGTCATCGTCGTCGACGACCAGGATCTGGTGCGCGCCGGCTTCGTCGCTCTGATCAACGCCGACCCCGATCTGGAGGCCGTGGGTGAGGCGGGGGACGGTGCCGAGGCCGTGCGCCTGGTCCGACGCCTGGTTCCCGATGTGGTCCTGATGGACGTGCGGATGCCGGGACTCGACGGGATCGAGGCCACCAGGAGGATCGTCGGGGACCCGATGTGCAGTGGGGTGCGAATCGTCGTCCTCACCACGTTCGCCCTGGACGAGTACGTGCTCGAGGCACTCCGGGCCGGTGCGGCCGGCTTCCTGCTGAAGGACACCCCCCCGCCTGAGCTGCTCCGCGCCGTACGGTTGGCAGCAAACGGTGAGAGCGTGCTCTCACCGTCGGTGACCCGTGCGCTGGTCGAGGCGTTCGTTGCCGTGGATCCGCCCCGAAACTCGACCCCACTGGTCGACCTCACCGCCCGCGAAGCCGACATCCTGGCCCTATTGAGCAACGGGCTCTCGAACACCGAGATCGCCGAGCGACTGCACCTCGGCGTCTCCACGGTGAAGACCTACGTGAGCCGGCTGCTCGACAAGCTCCAGGTCACAACTCGAACCCAGTTGGTGATCCGCGCCTACGAGTCCGGCTTCGTCGAGCCGGGTAGAAACTGAACCGCGACGTTCCTATGCTCCGTCAAGCCGCTGCGGCCCCGCTTTCAAGGAGGCGGTAGAGGTCTCGGGCGACGTAGCGGGCAAGACAGCGTTTGATCTCTCGGCTGGTCTGTCCCTCGGCAGTGCGTCGAGCGACGTAGTCGCGGGTGCGCGACGAGCCCTTGACGCCGACAGCCGTTTCAACCCTGGTCGACATCAACTGCGACGGGCCGCTCGACAAGCCATTCGTGGGAGGCCACCTGGTCGCCGACCCGCAACTGCGAGCAGCATTCGGTCCGCGAGTACTCTTCAGACGTCCAAGCCGAGCACCAAGATGACCGGCTCGTGAAACCGTCCCGCCCGGGATCCGTGGGAGGGCGTGGCGACGGCACATGGCGGGTTGGGGACTGTCACGCTGCTCGCGTGATCCTGCCCAGCGTCCGTGACCAACGCCTGGTCACGATCCGACGCGGCGGGACGCTCACCGACTCCCATCACCAGCTGCTGGCCCTCTGGGCCGCCGCCTGCGCTGAGCACGTGCTGCATCTCATCGAGGAAGAGCTGTCGGCAGACCCTCGCCCCCGCCAAGCGATCGAGGCGGCCCGAGCGTGGGCCGACGGTCGGATGAGGATGATGCAAGCCCGGGCGCTCGGCGGGCACGCCATGGCGGCGGCGCGACCCCTTCGAGGAGCCGCGCGTTTCGCGGCCTATGCCGCGGGTCAGGCCGCCTGTGTCGGACATGTTCCCGAGCACGACCTCGGCGCTGCCGCCTATGCGATAAAGGCCGCCCAGCATGCTGATCCGGGCAACGCTAAAGCCGGCCGAATCGAGCGCGAGTGGCAGCGTCAACAGCTTCCGGGTCAGGTTCGAGACCTCGTGCTCGGAGATCAAGCCCGGCGCAACGACATCTGCTGGTCGGTGTTTGCCGATTGACGTGCCGCCAGCCCGGACCTCGGACCCAGCGCATCCACGCGGCGGAGCCCTGGCCGACCGCGCCGCAAGCCGATGGGCTTGCGGCCTGACGACGACCTCGCGGCTGAGAGCTGGGCGTCACAAGCCTCGCGCGCAATAACTACCTATGCTGGGAGCGCACGACCATGGCATTGAACGCGCGCCGCAACGCGCCGATCGATGTTGACAGCGGCCACGCCGGAATCGCCTTCCAGTGCCCTTCTGAGACGGCGCCGACGGTGCCGTCGGCCACTCTGATGGCTGCTCCTCTGCCCGGCTGGAGGAGGGCCCCACGCCGCCTTCGGCCGGTTCATGAAGCGATTCAAGGGTGCGATGCGCCGACGCCCGGACCCTCGACGATCGGCGGAACCTGCAGGCATCCGCTCGCGCAGCCGTCAAGCACCGGCCCGGCAGCGGGCTGATCAGGCAGGGACGACGTCCCGGGTGGCAGCCACGTCAGCCTCCGCCTTCGCGATCCGCCGGCCGAGGATTCCGAACGCGAACGCCACCGGCAGGGAGACGCTGCCGAGGGAGGTCACCTCCATCACGACGATCGCGACGGGGATCGAGGCCATGAGCAACACCGCCGGCAGGACAGGACGGAACCGCTTGAGCAGCAGCGTTAATCCGAGCCCGGTGCTCGTGATCAGCATCAGCCCGAGGCCGAGGAAGTCGATGTAGGTGCCGACCGTGAACACCGCCGCCATGATCCCGTCACCCTCGAAGTTGTCCCGGAACTGCACGCCGTACGTCAGGACGATACCGAGAGTGAGGACAGCGAACAGGGCGAGGTTCGGCAGCCATACCCACTTCTCGATCCCTCGCGGTCGGCGGCGTCGGTAGACCACCACGGCGGCGAGGGTGAATGCCACGAAGACCGGGACCCAGACCTTCCCGTAGGTGAGGTAGACGATGTCGGGGTCGGCCCATCCCACCTGCGGCGAGAACAGGTCGTCCGCGGGGACCGCCCAGGCAGCCGTCAGCGGGTAGTTGTCGGGATCAATGTCCTCGAGGCCGTCGGCGGTGCGGAATCTTGCAAGCGCGTGCAGCTGGCCTACCATCAGGCCGACCCAGGCCATCACCCACGCGAACCGGCCGATCTGTCGTTCGTGTCCCTCGATCATGTCTCCTCCTCGGTTGTCGGAGTCACCAGCGTCGCCCGGTGCGGGGTCCCCGATCATCAGCCCCGGTGTCGACCTTCTCTCAACCTTGAGGTGGACGCGCGGGTGCACCGATCGCCGTAATCTCGCTGTGTGGAGGAGGTACGGAGGGTCACGCGGCGGGACGCGCTGATGCCCGCATCGCTAGTGGTGGTGGGCACCGTGGAGCTCGCCCTGCTCGGGACCGACGGGTGGGTCGCGGCCGCCGCGCTGGAGGCCACGGCAGCGGCGGCGCTGGTGTTCCGTCGTCCCTATCCGCTGGTGACCGCGCCGCTGGTCTTCGTGCTGATGACCTCCATGCAATACACCGGCACCCGGATGGACGAGCTCGCAACGCCGATCGTCTTCTACATCGTCGCCCTCTACACGGTGGGCCGGTACGCCGGACGACGAGGCGGCCCGGTCGCGCTGGTGGTGACCCTGCTGCTGGTCTTCGCCGACCTCTACTTCATCAACTCCGCGGACAACGACGCGACCGACGTGATGTTCGTGCTCTCGCTCGCAATCCCGCCGTACGTCTTCGGGCGGGTCTCCCGCAAGCTGGCCGAGCAGTCCGAGCAACTGGAGCGGCAGCAGGCGCTCATCCGGGACCAAGCCATGCGCGACGAGCGGGACCGGATCGCGCGCGAGCTGCACGACGTGATCGCCCATTCGCTGAGCGCCATGGTCGTGCAGACTGCAGCCGCGCAGGACATCGTGCACACCCAGCCCGACCGTGCCGCGGAGATGCTCTCATCGGTCGCGGACGCCGGCCGGAAGGCGCTCGCCGAGACCGGCCGGCTGCTGCACCTGATCCGCGACGACTCCAACGAGCTCGGACTCGCCCCGATGCCGGGGCTGGGTGACATTCCGGAGCTGGTCGAGGGGTTCCGGGAGGGTGGGCTGGCGGTCGACGAGCTGCTCGAGCTGCCGACAGCACCGGTGCCCGGTGGGGTCGAGGTCTCGGCGTACCGCGTGGTGCGGGAGGCGCTCACCAACGCGCTCAAGCATTCCGGTGGGCCGGTCCGGCTCTCGGTCGTGGCCGCCGGTGAGGAGCTGCGGATCTCCTGCTCGAACCCGTTCGACGGCAGGGTTGCGGACGGCTCAGGTCTCGGTCTCCTCGGCATGTCCGAGCGAGTCGAGCTGGTGGGAGGGACGCTCCGGCACGGCCGGACCGACAACCGGTTCGAGGTGCATGCCGTGATCCCGCTCACCGGGCCGGTGCCCCCGTGACCCGGGTGGTGGTGGCCGACGACCAGGAGCTGGTGCGCTCCGGACTCCAGCTGGTGCTCGAGGCCCGTGGCTGCGAGGTGGTCGGAACCGCCGGCGACGGCCTGGAGGCCTGCGAAGTCGTCCGACGTACCGAGCCGGACGTGGTGCTGATGGACATCCGTATGCCGCTCCTGGACGGCATCGCCGCGACTCGCCTTCTCACGGCCGAGGGTTCGCCGAGCAAGGTGCTGATGCTCACGACGTACGACCTCGACCGTTACGTGTACGACGCGCTCGGTGCGGGCGCCGCTGGCTTCCTGCTGAAGGCGACGCCACCCGACCGCCTGGTCGAGGGCATCAACACCGTCTGCGCGGGCGAGTCGCTGCTGGCGCCGAGCCTTACCCGGCGGCTGATCGAGGAGTACCTCCGGCACCCGCCGCTCGACGCTGACGAACCGCGCGAGATTGGCCAGCTGACCGGGCGCGAACGGCAGGTGCTCGTGCTCATGGCACGCGGACTCTCCAACGACGACATCGCAGCCGAGCTGGTGGTCGCGCAGGCGACGGTCAAGACCCACGTCAACCGGGTGCTGACCAAGCTCGGAGTGGCGTCCCGAGTGCAGGCCGTGGTGCTCGCCTACGAGACCGGGCTGGTCCGGCCCAACGGTGGCTGATCAGACCCCGATCATCGATCGGCACGCTCCGCGCGCCGATCGTCAACCGGGGCAGCGCCGTCGACCTCAATCCGCGCCACTAGCGCATCGGGAGGACACTGCGGGTTTGTGGTCGGGTGAGTAGCTCGCGCGGCCGCGATGAGTTCCTGAGCCAGTACTTGCGGGGAGTGACGGTCGACCTGGGGGCCCGAACGCCCCGCCGCGATGCTGGTGTCGCCGGGTGCGTGCCGATGAGTGAGTGGGTGATTGCAATCTGGGAGTCGGTTCTGACTTCTGACGGTCGCGGGCGACCGCCGTGGGGCGCATGGTGCGCACCTCCCAAACCGGTCTCGGCAGTGCGGATTGGGACCTATGACCCGATGAACATAACGACAGCCTGTGTCCGGTTGGTGACGCCGAGCTTGGTGAGGATCGCGCTCACGTGGTTGCGCACCGTGATCGGCGAGATGAACAACTCGGCGGCAATCTCGGCGTTGGTCATGCCGCGAGCAACGAGGCGCAAGACCTCGTTCTCCCGCCGTGACAGTTCCGGTAGCGACTTCTCGCCCGGCGCCGCAGCTGGTGGCCTGTCAGTCAAGGCCTCGATGTGCGGTTGCTGACTGCCATAGACGATCCGGCGCAGAGTGGCCTGCGCATGGCCGCGGGCAGGAACAAGCGATAGAGCGGCAATACCCGTGAGCGCGCCAGCGAACCTCTCCGGGACACCAAGACTCGACGTCAGGGCGATCAGGCCCACGTAGGCGGCGGCAACGATCACCGTGAGGAATCCGTAGAGCAGCGCACGCGAGACGGCAACCTCGAGACGTTCGTACTCGCCGCGCAAGACGGCAATGAGGATCGAGCCCGAAAGGAGCGCCGCGCCGCACACGTGGAACCACGTGGCTGCAGCAGGCCACGCGAGATCCGGAATCGTGACGAGCAGGACGAAGAGGACGACGCCTGCGAGGACTCCGACGATGCGGGGTCGGACGTCGGAGTCGCCGGAGCGGAGGCGTGTCACGACGGCGGCAATGCCGAGAAGGAACGGGATGGTCAAGAGCGGATCGACAATCGCAACCAGCAGGTCATTCCACGCCTCAGGGAGGATCCCGATCGGATTCGACAGGCCGTCAGCGCCCGGAACGGTCTCGTCCAGTGAGGCGGGGCCAGTGATGAAGCAGGCAATGGTGAGCACGATCACCTGAGCACCGATGGTCGCGACAACCACGGGGCGCCATCGCTTCGAGGGCAGATGCCCGTCGGGCAGCAACAAGACGAGCAGCAGCGTCGCTGGTACCAGCATCGCTCCGCCCCCGCGGCCGACCCACCAAGCCCACCAGGAAGCGGATGAGTCCATGCCCGCCGAAAGCCACTGGGTACCGACGGCGATGGAGGAGAACCACCCACCGATCGCCAGCATCAACCAACCGATCAACTCCCCTGGCAGGCGAGCGGCGATCATCGCACCGGCAACGCTGAACATCGGCGGGAACAGCGCCGCATCCCAGGGAATCTCGTCGTGCGGGCCAATCGATACCACCGTCGCCGCGGCGAGCGTTGACGCTGCCGCGACCACCCACGCGACAAAGGCCGCTGGGTGGTCTCGGACCGTGAGGTCAGGCTCAGCCACACGCGCAGTATGGACGCGCAGTCACGGCTGAGGAATGGTCAAGACCTGTGGGTGGGCGTGTCATGCGACTTGCTGATCGCCTCCTGATTCGTCGGGCCGTTCGATGAGGATGTCGTTCTTGAACGTCGCTCCGGCGCGGACGAGGGCGACGAGGTGGGGTGCGTTGACGGCCCGCCACCTGGCTTGTGCGGACTCGATGAGCTTGAACGCCATCGCGACGCCGGCGGCCCTGGATCCGGGTCCCTTGGTGACCCGCTGCCGCAACCTGACCGTGGCAAAGGTGCTCTCGATGGGGTTCGTTGTGCGGAGGTGGATCCAGTGCTCGGCGGGGTAGTCGTAGAACGCGAGCAGCACGTCGAGGTGCTCGGTGATCTTCGCGGTTGCCTTGGGCCACTTGACGCCATAGAGGTCGGCGAACGCCTTGGCAGCCTTGAGGGCGTGGTCCTTGTCCTCGGCGTTGTAGATCTCCGCGAGGGCTGCCTTCGCCCGAGGACATCCCGTGCAGGTAGAGCAGCGGGAGCACCTCCGCGACTTGCGGAGACTTCCGCGCCCACGCCGGCAGGATCGCCGAAGCGAACCTCCGACGCTCACCGGTCACCTCGTCGATGCGCTTGTCGTTGACCCGCGGCGCCCGCACCGGCACCGCACCCGCAGCCGTGGTCACTGCCCGGGCCTGGTGGTGACCGTTGCGGACCACCAGCCGGTGACCAGCCTCATCGACCTGGTCAGCGTGAGCCTCGACAGAGGTTGCGACCTCGGCCTGCAACGCCGCCGCGAGCATCGCCCGAGCGCCGTCACGCACGATCTCATCGAGCAGCGACGCACCGGCCGCGCTCTCGTGGGACGCCTCGGTGTCGTGGACTACCTTGAGCATGGGCGTACCTTCCCGAACCAGCGCTCCAACGCCGACTCTTGATCAGACTTCTGGATTTCAGATCATCCTCGGGAAGGTGCGCTCCTTCGCGTTCACCCGGCCGAGGGCCATCCACAGGTTCTGATCATTGCTCGTCACGGCTGCGTCAGGCATTCTGCCCCCGCCACCGCGCACCACTGAGCAACATCACGCTGACAGCGAGCCACGCAGTGCTGCCGATCAGCAGCAGGTCAGTTGTGAACGGACCAAGCGGCGACGGACCGAAGAAGTCCCACAGCGGCCAGAGCGCCACGAGCGCCGCCGCTCCCTTCGGAAGGCCGGAACGCCAGCACGCCGCCGCCAACAGGAGCACGCCGAAGAACATGCCCGCGATCACCGGAACAAGGACACCGACAATCATCCCCAGATCCTTCATGTAGCCGTCAGCGATCAGTTGCTCGGCGCGGTCCCCGCCAAGAACATCGGCCGCGACAACCTGCGCGGTGAACGTCCCCACATCACTGAAGACTTGGCCGGCCAAGCCCCACGTGAGGATAACGGCACCAATCGCGGTTAGCCGCGGGGCGTGCCAGCGGGTGAACTGCCACAGACCGAGGAACCCCAGCAAGAGCAGGAAGCCGCCGAACATTCCGGCGACCCATTCGGCCCGGTAGAACGCCTGGTGGTCCAGTCCCCATGCGATCTGGTCCTTGCGTTCGAGGTCACCGGCGAGCAGGTACTCGAGGTACTGCAGACCGCCGGTCAGCACGCCGCCCAGAGCCAAGCTCCCGGCGACGATGATCTGGATGGCGCGCGAGAACGGGGGCGCCATAGTGTCGTTGCGCTGCATCGAAATTTCTGTCATGCATCAACGCTGAGCCGCGGCACCGCATCAGCGCATGGTGCACATGTCCCAAATCCGCTCGCCGGAAGACCCTCCGCTCATGCCGCATTCCAAGCAGGCGGGGGTGACATCTCGTAGACGGATCCCCTGCGGAACGAGTGGGGTCCTTGGCTGGCCAACTCCTGGTGCCGCCGGTGAGGGTTGGGCAAATGGGACATCTGTCGGGCCCGAGCCGGCGGGCTACCTACTGCGGATTCTCGATAACGAGAATCCGGGCCTCGGGTGCTGGGTGGGCGACGTGTTCGTCGCCCGGTTCGGCGATGTCGATCGACGCCCAGGGCGCTGAGGGTTGTAGGTGCTGGCATCGATGCAACGCATGACGTCTTCCTTGTCAGATGGGTGGCTGGGGGTCGTACTGGATGCCGCGCCGGACTTGCCAGGCCCGTTCGGGGCCGGCGAGGCGAGCGACCAGGTGCAGTGCCATGTCGATACCGGCGCTGACGCCGGCCGAGGTGATGAGGTCGCCGTCGTCGACCCAGCGGTCGGCTGGACAGACCTGCACGGTGTGGTCAAGCCCGAGCAGCTCGTCCATCGCAGCCCAGTAGGTCGTCGCCGGCCGCTCGCGGAGCAGCCCGGCAGCAGCGTAGACCAGAGCGCCAGTGCGGACACTGGTCATCAACGGGACGGTCGCTCGTTGGGCGCGGACCCACTCGAGGTGTTTGGGGTCGCGCAGAAGCCCCCGGGTGCCTTCGCCGCCTGGGTATATGAGCACCTGCAGGGGTGGTGCGTCCGCGATGGCGTGGTGTGCGCCCAGAACCAGGCCTTTGGATGCGGTCACCGGCAGACCGTCCTGGGACATGCAGGACACGGCCCAGCCGTCGTCTGGGTGGTTGCGGGTCCAGTGGGCCAGTACTCCCCACGGGCCGACGGCGTCGAGCTCTTCGACGCCGTCGAATAGCAGGATGGCGATGTGGTGTGGGAACGTGCTGGGCTCGTTGGTCATGTTCTCAGCGTGCCTTAGGAAGAGAGCGGTCCGGGGTCTTCCGCTCTGGAGAACCCTCGCCCACTGAAGAGTTCATTCTCTGGCGGCGTGGGCGAGTGCCGAGGGCGTCTCGCGGCCGACGATCGCCGGGGCCTCGTGGACGAGCTCGTCGTTCTCGAGGGCCTCCATCATGAACAGGGCAAAGTCCACTCGACGCGTGAGGTTGCTCGCCAGGATTGGATCGCCTACGTGCTCGCTCCACACGGGCAGGCCCTGGCTTTCGCCCTCCTCGAGGTCGCTGCCGCGCACGACTGTCCACCGGGTGTCGCTGGCAAACACCCGCCGGGCTGCCTCCACCTGGTCGTCGAGGTCGACCTTTCGAGCGAGTCGCGCAAGCCGGCCGAAGACGTTCACCATCACCTTGAGCTTCCACGAGTACACGTCCTGGCCGTCGCGGGTGATGTGCCACCCGCACGAGAACACAAGGCGCGCGCCCGGAGGTGCGTAGTCGAGCACCGCCTGGGTCGTTCCCGTCGAGTACCCGTTGACGCCAACCGGGGTCATCACGACGAGCACCCCCTCGCACCCCGCGACCGCGCGCTTGATGACCTCGGGGTCGTCCGTTGCTCCCGGGATCACGGTGATACGCCCCTTGAACCGGTCGAGCTTTCCCACGCTTTCCTGCCGGCACACGCCGACCACCTCGTAGCCCCGATCCAACGCGTGCTGCACCATGTACTGCCCGAGTTTGCCGGACGCTCCGACGATGCAGACCCTCATCGTGTGCCTCCCGTAGCGGTCTGGACATCGGCGGAGCCGTACGTGTCCTGCACGGGCTTGTCGATGTCCCGGAGTTCGAGAGCATCCGCTTTTCCGTAGGTATCTTGGACGATCGCTTTCATGAGCTTTCTTCTTTCTGAGGGGCCCGGTCCGACCGGCATTC
Organism: Propionibacteriales bacterium; assembly: GCA_038259225.1. Lineage (GTDB taxonomy): Bacteria > Actinomycetota > Actinomycetes > Propionibacteriales > Nocardioidaceae > JANLYC01. The sequence goes on along the minus strand of JBBSPA010000032.1, from coordinate 15,398 downwards.
GTTGCATACTTACGTTGTCCTGTAGATCGACGCGGGTCAATGCATGTGGAGGTTTCCGCCTCCGCCGGTGACGTGGGTGGACGGCATCTTGACGAACGCCACGACTGCGAGCAGCACGGCGACGATGGCAGCTGCGACGAACGCGCTGAAGAACCAGGCGACGGCTCCGGCCGGGCTGGTGAGGCTCGAAAGGGCCATGCTCAGTCATCCAGTCTGCAAATGCGACGTGTTGCGTCGGAGTTGGATGAGGCCGGGAACTGCCAGCGGCGCGATGACGACTACCGCGACCTACACCCGACACCCGACACCCGACACCCGGCACCACTCCCCCGGCGTGAACCTTCGTCGTTTCTCGCCTCTGGATCATCCGCGTGCGATTCGCGCACGATTAGCTCGACGGCTGGCCGGCATCGCCGGCGCTGCGCGTCGAACTCGTTGACGGACGACCAAGCTGGGCCGGCGGCGCCCACGAACGCGCGGAGCCCACTGGGTGTGCGTTGTCCGGGGGGAGGATCGTCAAGCGTGACCAGTACGGGGTCATCGGAGGTGCCTCCCCGTCGCAGCCAACAATGCCGTCCGCACAAGCTCGTGGGCGAGAGAGGGAAGCTCCCCGAGTTCGAACCATCCGATGTCGTCGTGCTCCTCGGGGGCGACGTTCGCCGGCGCTCCTTCCCAGTCACGCACCAGCCATGCGTTGAGCAGTGCTGGCTCATCCGCGGGTCCCGCGGTCAACCGACACAGATGAGACGCCGATCCCGTCTCGATGTGCACGCCGAGCTCCTCATGGAGCTCCCGCGAGAGGGCGCCCAGCTCTGTTTCGCCAGCCTCCATGACCCCGCCGGGCAAATCCCAGACGTCCGGGTATGCACGTTTGTCCGGCCTCCGGTGCGCGAGCAGCACTCGACCGTCGTGAACCAGTGCGCCAACTACGACCTTGTGCATGCACGGATTACAGCAGGGACGTCCGACAGCCGCGCCCGCTATGCCGCGATTACGCGGCGTCCCGCCAAGGATCCCTAACGGAGGGTCGCCTACCGCCCCAGATAGCGGTAGCGGGCTGTCGACTTCGGCGCAAACAGGCTGAAGCGCGGCATCATTGCGCCATGACCCGCCACCTCATCGGCCGACAGGGTGGTAACGGGAACCAGGGCGGATAGCCTCCGGGAGGACGCTCGTCGACGAGCATCCGTCCGCCGTCGGTCAGGCCCAATCAGCCGCGCTGCCAGGTGCCCACCAAGATGGTGTCGCGGTCGGCGCACGTGTGGTCGACGGCCGTGATCGTGAGCTGTCGTTCAGTGACCGACCACCGGTATGCCCCTACGTCCTCTGGGTCGCAGAAGATCGACCCCTGCTCCGGGTGGGATTGCAGCCAGAGCGCTGGCCCGTACACCTCTAGGCTGCCGCCGTCCATGGCCTGGAACGGTTCGAAGAACGGGTCAAATTCCGACCCTCCTTCGACATCGAGCGTGATGACCCCATCAGGGCGCACCTGCATCATCCACCGGCCGGGCTCGAAGGGGTCGCCGAAGGCGCCATGCGGAGCGTCGCGGTAGTCCGCGACACGATGAACGTCGGCCGCCGTGACCATCCGGGAGTAGGAGCCCGTCGCGAGCCGCGGAGGTTGCGACCCCCGCTTCACATGCACAGTCGCAGGCGCCTCGTCATCCTCCCCCGTCGAGGCCACAGCGCGGACCCTCAACTCGTGCGCTCCGGCGCCGAGCGGCCACGCGGCGAAGGGGCGTCCTTCGTTGAACTCATACGGTGCCGAGCGTTCGGTCCACCGGACCTTTCCGTCGATCAGGAAGTCGACATGGTCGACCGTGATGTCCTCGGAGGCGTTCACTGCGGCACTCCACACGACCGGTTTCGCAAGGAGCGCGTCTGGCTTGATCGACGTCGAGACGGAAAGGGCGCTGTCGCTCGTCAGAGAGGGCGCAGGTTCCTCGGAGTTGGCTCTGGCTGAGCCCCCGGACTCCTCAGAGGACGGGTCGTGGGAGTCGCCGCATCCAGCAAGGCCGAGCATCACGCCGGTTGCCAGGCAACCGATGACGTAGCCGCGCCGGGGACTGCGCCTGACGGCAGGACGAGGGGTCATGAGTGCTCCTGGGGATAAGGAAGTCGTCAGGCCGTGATGTTGTGTGAGCTCGGGCTGTACGTCGGCGAGAGGTCGACAGCTGCGCCGCTCTGGGATCCGCGCCTGAGGACCAGCCACGCGGCGAGCATCAGTACGGAGTACAGCGGCAGCGCCCAGGCAAGTCCTGTGTCGCCCCCGATCGCCAGAAGGGGCCCGATGACCAGGATGGACGTGGTGAAGAGGAGTACGCCGCCCGCCTTGGCGCCCCATCCCTCGGTCCTCGCGATCCAGATCGTGCAAGCAATGCCGCACAGGGCGATGACCAAGTCACCTGGCCCGAGGAGGAATCCCAGCCCGTCCGGGTCGGTGGAGATGACCACGTGCGCAGCCGCGAAAATTCCGAAGGCCGCGGCGACCAGACGGGTCCGGGGAGAGAACAGGGCGAAGCCGACCGCGATCATCGCCATACCTGGGGCGTCCAACAGGAACCAGAGGCCGTCGGAGATGTCCACGAAGGAGAAGAAGACGGTGGTCATGATGAGGTCCCACACGGCGCCGGCGAGGATGAGGCCGAGGCCCCGGTTGGTGTTCCGCTGAGTTGTTGTCGTCATGCCCCTACCCTCGCGCCATGGCACCCAGCGCCGTATCGTTGCTGATTCCCGACCTGATTGAGGGCTAGCACGGACCCGGGGTCCGCTGACAGTTCTCTACTCTCATGGCATGGGCTGGCCCAGGGTGACCGCGTTGGCACTCGCGCCGATCACGGCGGCGCTTGTGTGCGTGGCGATCACTGGCCAGATCATCGCCGGGTCCGGCGCGGACACGGGCTACGTGGTCGTGACCACGACGGTGGCGGTGACGACCTTGGGCCTGTCCGGGGTCGCGGCGATCAAGCAGCCTCGCAACGCGCTGGCCGCAGTGGTCGCCTTCATGGGCCTCGTTGTCGGTGTCGCCGCCGTCTGGGAGACCTATCCAGAGGCTGTCGTCCGCGCGGGCGGCTCGCTACCCGTGGTCCCGGCCGAGGTCCTCCTGGTCACCTCGGCGTACTGGGCTTGGATGTACAGCGCGGTGATGATGCTGGTCTACCTGTTTCCGACGGGGCGGGCACTGACCCGCAGGTGGTCGTGGGCGGCCCGTGGCCTGGTTCTGGCAGCGGCCGGGATCCAGTGCTTCTTCCCCTTCCTGCCCACTCCCACCGGCCCGGAGGTGCCCCAGGTCTGGGGCACCCTTCCGACCGCCGTGGCCGTCGGGTTGCAGGTGCTGTTCTTTCCGGCCTTCATCGTATTGATGCTGGGGGCACCGACCTCGTTGGTCCTGCGCTACCGCCGCGGCGACCCAACGACCCGGGGCCAGGTGAAGTGGATGCTGCTCACCCTGCCGCTCCTCCCGCTGACCTTGATATTGAGCTGGGGCGGCTTCCTCATCGTCGGCAACAATTCCCTCGCGGGCATCGGTATAGCGGCGATGTTCATCGCCATGCCGGCCGCGACGGTCGTCGCGGTGGTTCGACACGACTTGTTCGATGTCGACCGGGCGATCGTGGCCGCCACGGTGTACACGATCCTCACCGCTGCGGTGGTCGGCGTGTTCGGCGCCACCGCTGCACTCAGCGGGACCCTGCTCGGGCGCCAGTCGCCGGTGCTGTCGGCGATCGTTGGTGCCGGGTCGGCGTTTGCCTTGGCTCCGGCACGTGGGCGGCTGCAGACGGTCGTGAACAGGCGGCTCTACCCCATCCGGCAGCGCGTGCATGATGCGCTGGCCGACCTCGAACGGCAGGTGAACACGGGCGAGGCAGTGCCGGAACGGCTCGAGGCGACGTTGCGCGAAGCCCTGCGCGACCCGTCGCTCACTGTCGTGGTCACCAACAGCCCGGCAACCGGCGCCGTCGTGAGGGTGCAGGGCCAGCCCATCGGCGCCATCAGCGCCGACGGGGTCTCACCCCAGCTGCTGGCCGAGGTCGCCCGCGATGCTGCCCTGCTGGTCGAGGTCGTTCGGCTGCGTGCCGAGGCCACCCGGGCACTTAGTGAAGCCAAGGAGAGCCGGGCTCGGGTCCAGCAGGTCGGCTACGAAGAACGCCGAAGGCTGGAACGAGACCTGCACGATGTCGCCCAGCAACGGCTGGTCTCGCTGGCCATCTCGATGCGACTGGCTCAGCGGCGACTGGATGCCGGCGGTGAGCTCTCGTCCGAAGCCGCAAACGTGCTGATCGCGGAGTGGGTCAACGAGATCACCACCTCGACCCGCGAGCTGCGCGACCTGGCCCATGGGATCCGGCCCAGCTGCCTCGACGACGGTTTGCGCGCGGCGCTCCAGATGCTCGCCCAGCGGGTCCCGATGCCCATTGACACGAACTTCGCGGCGATGTCGAACCTGAACGACACGATCAACACCACGGCCTACTACGTGGCTGCCGAGTCGGTGGCGAACGCCATGAAGCATTCGGGAGCCTCCCGTCTCGCGCTCACGGTCAGCGAGCAGCCCGGCTGGCTCGTCGTCACGTGTACCGACAACGGCGCCGGCGGCGCGAGGGTCGGCCGGGAGGGAGGACTGGGTTCGTTGTCCGACCGCGTCGCGGCCGCCGGGGGCGAACTCGTCGTCGACAGCTTGATGAAACGCGGGACGACCGTCACGGCGCGTCTTCCCATCGACCCCCAGGAGCAGACGTGCGCATCGTGATCGGGGAGGACTCCACCCTGTTCCGCGAGGGCATGATCCGGCTCCTCACCGAGAGCGGACACGACGTCGTGGCACAAGCAGGCGACGCGGCAACGCTGGTCGAGGCGGTCCATGAGCACGCTCCGGATGCCGTCATCATCGACGTGCGGATGCCACCAGACCTTACCGATGACGGCGCCCGCGCTGCCCAGCGGCTACGAGCGGCGTACCCGACCTTGCCGATGGTCCTGCTGTCCCAGCACGTCGAGACGAAGAACTGCGTGGACCTCGCCTCTGGCGGCTACTTCGGCTACCTGCTGAAGGACAGGGTCATCGAGGTCGACCAGTTCCTGGAGACACTCGACGTGGTCAGCCGCGGCGGATCGGTCCTCGACCCACTCGTGGTCAGCCAACTGCTGTCCCCCGGCGACGCGAAGGATCCGGTCAAGCAACTCACCCAGCGTGAGTTCGATGTGCTGTCCCACATGGCTCAGGGACGAGCGAATCTCGGAATATCCCAAGCCCTTAACCTCTCCGAGCGCACAGTGGAAACCCACATCACCCGCATCATCCAGAAGCTGGGCATCCACGTGTCAGCAGAGGACAACCGCCGCGTCCTCGCCGTCCTTGTCTACCTGCAGAGCCGACACCACTGACCAGACAGGCTCTCTCGACCGGAAGACCGGCCGACCGGGGGCGCTGGTCTCTCGTATTGCGACGTGCGTCATTCCGGCTCCCTTCTGTTGTCAAACGCAGGGCCTTCTGTGCCCTTGGAGATCTCCTGCTGTCCCGTATGTCGAACCCTGAGAGACCGCCCTCGCCATGCTGACGGCGAGGGTCGCCAGCGTTCCGCTGAGGTGTCGGATGTGGGACGGCCGCACCGATAGTGGATCGGTCAGCGGGACGCGTAGCTGACTTGAAGCGCGTCACACCAGAATCACGCCTCACGGACGAGCGCTCATCGCAGGAACAGGTATCTCGTGGCCCCGTCGGCGTGCAGCACCGCCAACGGGACCCCAAACTCGTTGTTGAGCGAGCCCACTGTCGCGGTGGTCGGCCCAGACCTTTCTACCGCCGCGGTCAGCATGTCCTTTTCGTGGTCTTGCCCTGAGATCCGGTCGGCCCGTAGCCCGTCGTCGAGGCCGTCAGGCGCTGGTGCGCGGTAGCGTGGCCGGGAGTCGCACAGTGACGCGGAGCCCGCCGTCGGGGCGCGAGTCGAGCGCGAGACTCCCGTCATGAGCCTCGGCGATGCGCTTGACGATGGCCAGGCCCAGGCCGACCCCCGCCTGGTCGGCATGTACTCGCTGTGTTCCGCGCTGGAACGGCTCGGCTAGGGTCGCGATCAACGCGGGATCAAGGCGATCACCGGTGTTCTCCACCATGAGGACGACCCGATTCGACTCCACGTCGGTCGCGATCGACACGGAGCCATCGCCGGGAAGGTTGTGGACGATGGCGTTGTGCAAGAGGTTAGTGACCATCTGTTGTAGGAGGGCGTGCGAGCCCAAGGTCGAAGCCTCCTCGACCGACATCTCGATGCTGGTTCCGCTCTTCTCCGCCAGCGGCAGCAGCGTCTCCACTGCTTCTTCGGCGAAGAGCGAGAGGTCGACATGTTCGCGGGTGAACGCTCTCTGATCGGCCCGGCTGAGCAGCAGCAGTGCCTCGGTGAGGTCGATGGCGCGCGTGTTGACGTCGTGGAGGATGTCGACCAGTTCACTGGTTGCCCGCTTGGGGTCCTTGCGGGCGACGTCGAGGAGCGTCTGTGTGATCGCTAGGGGCGTGCGTAGCTCGTGCGAGGCGTTGGAGGCGAAGCGCTGTTGCTCGGCGACGTGGGTTTCGAGCCGGGCGATCATGGCGTCGAAGCTGTCGGAGAGCTCTCGGAACTCGTCGCTGCGGCCGTCCATCGCGATGCGGTGTGACAACGCGCCGCCGGCTGTCTTGCGTGTGGCGGCGGTGATGCGAGTCAGTGGAGAGAGCATGCGTCCTGCGAGTAGCCATCCTCCGATTAGCCCGAAGACCAGCAGGAAGGCGATGACCAGCATCACCGCCGGCACGAAGGTGCGTATGCCGAAATTGTGGGGATCGAGGGCGCGCTGGAAGTCAGCCAGACTCGGGACATAGAGGAGGCCAGGGCGGCCGCGTAGGAGGAACACGTAGACGGCGCTGATGATCATGACACAGCTGAGAAGAAGGAAGCCGGCGTAGCTCACAGTGAGTTTGAGGCGCACGCTCGGGCCTGGTCTTCTATCCACGACCGGTCTCCTCGCCTCCGGCTGCGCCTTCGATCCGGTAGCCGACGCCGGGCACGGTAGCGATCAGCCAGGGTTCGCCTAACCGTTTGCGCAGTGCGGAGACGGTGATGCGGACGGCGTTGGTGAATGGGTCGGCGTTATCGTCCCAGGCTTGTTCCAGGAGTTCCTCGGCGCTGACGACTCCGCCGTCGGCTTCCACCAGTACTTCGAGCACGGCGAACTGCTTGCGGGTGAGCGCGACGTACCGGTCGTTGCGGTAGACCTCGCGGCGGAAGGGGTCTAGACTCAGGCCGGCGATCTGGCGGACCGGTGGCCTGTGGTGTGCGCGTCGGCGGTCGAGAGCTCGGAGTCGGAGAACCAGTTCCTGGAGTTCGAAGGGCTTAGTGAGGTAGTCGTCGGCTCCGAGTTCGAACCCGGTCGCCTTGTCGTTAAGCCGGTCGGCGGCGGTGAGCATGAGGATCGGCGTGCCGGTGCCCGAGGCCACGATGTGCTGGGCGATCTCGTCGCCGGAGGGGCCGGGGATATCGCGATCCAGGACGGCGATGTCGTAGGTGTTGATGCTGAGCAATTCGAGCGCGGTGTCACCGTCACCGGCGATGTCCGCGGGGATCGCCTCCAGTCGCAGGCCGTCGCGGATGGCTTCGGCCATCAAGGGCTCGTCCTCGACGACCAACACGCGCATCCTCCGATGATAGTGAGCCCGGACGTATCGTCGGCGTATCCAAAATCGGATACGGTCTAGCAACGCCGGATTGCGTTGGCTAGTGGGGTGTTCTCCAGCCAGCAAATACGAACTGCCGGTCGCTGCCGGCGATGGAAAGCCGTGACTGTCCTGGTCCTCGGCGTGGTGCTCGGTGGCACTGCCGGTTGTGGGTCGTCGACGGTGCCGCCCGCGGCGTCGCCGTCCACCTCGGCGGAGTTGTCCGGTCACCTCTCGATCGAGCGGTTGCGTCGTCAGGCGTCCAGCGAGGTCCTCGAGGGCTCTCCCGGCCGCCTGCAGTCCAGACGTCAGGCTGCGCTCGGCGCGGCCGACGGCGTGCTGCCCGAAGGCGTCACGGTCTTCGATGACATCCAGCCGGCGGTCGTCAACCTCGAGCCGACTCTCCTCGAGGCGTTGCGCAGGGCCGCGGAGGATGCCGAGAGTGACGGGGTGGAGTTCTCCGTCAACAGTGGCTGGCGTTCGGAGGAGTATCAGAAGCAGCTCTTCGAGCAGGCGGTTGGCGAGTACGGCTCGGAAGCCGAAGCGGCCCGTTGGGTGGCGCGCCCAGGCACGTCGGTTCACGAAGCCGGGGGCGCGGTCGACCTCGGACCTCACGACGCCCAGGAGTGGCTCTCGGATCACGGCGCTGGCTACGGACTGTGTCAGATCTACCGGAACGAGCCGTGGCACTTCGAGGTGCGCCCCGCTGCCATCGACCAAGGGTGCCCCGCGATGTACGCCGACCCCACCGAGGATCCGAGGATGCAGACGTGACAGCCGCGCTCGACACCGGGCAGGCCTCATCGCCGCCGCCACCGACCGACCTGCGGGTAGGGGCGCGAGCGTGCGTCTGACCCTCTGGCCGATCAGCACCGTCCAGCACTTGGAGTTCCTGCGAACACAGCGTTCGGTGAGCTTCCTGCAGACGCCGGCATGGGGCCGGGTGAAGACGGAATGGCGCAGCGAGTCGTTGGGCTGGTTCGACGGCGCTCGACTCGTCGGTGCCGGGCTCGTCCTGCACCGCCCGGTGCCGGTTCTCGAGCGCTTCACCCTCGCATACCTGGCCGAGGGGCCGGTCATCGACTGGACCGAGGAAACCCGGACTTGGCTGGACCCGCTAGCGGCGTACCTGAAGGCACACGGCGCCTTCGCCATCCGAATCGGCCCACCGGTACCGACGAACTCCTGGAGCGCCGGTGACGTCAAGGCGGGCATCGCCGACCCGAACCTCGAGCGGCTCACCGACCTGCCCAGCGTGGCCGATCCTGTGGGAGCCCGGGTGACCAGCCACCTCCGCGACGGCAGCTGGCTGACGAAGAACCCGGAGGACGGGTTCGGGAGCGGGCACCCGCAGTTCACCTACGAGCTGGCGCTGCGATACCCCGACGGTCGCCCGCGCTCCGAGGGGAATCTGCTCGAGGGCATGAACCAGCTGTGGCGCCGCAACATCAAGAAGGCGGCCAAGCAAGGCGTCGAGATCACGACCTCGCCAACCCTGGACGACCTCTGGACCCAGGACCTGAAGGCCTTCCACGACCTCTACGTCCACACCGCCGAGCGTGATCGCTTCACACCGCGTCCTCTGCGCTACTTCGAGACCATGTTCGCTGCCATGAAGGCCGAGGCGCCGGATCGGATCAGCCTCTACCAGGCCCACCACCAAGGTGATCTGGTCGCCGCCGCCATCATGATCCGCGTCGGCGGCCTGGCCTGGTACGCCTACGGGGCCTCCTCGACAGTCAAGCGCGAGGTACGCGGCTCCAACGCCGTGCAGTGGGCGATGATCCGTGACGCACTGGCGGCCGGGTGCGAGGTGTACAGCCTTCGCGGTATCACCCCCACCCTCGATGCGAACAGTCCCCACATCGGGCTCATCCAGTTCAAGGTCGGCACCGGCGGCCACGCGATCCGATACGTCGGTGAGTGGGACCTGCCGCTGCGCCCGATGATCTACCGCGCCTTCGACGCCTACCTGAAGTTCCGCGATCGGCGGAGGAAGCGCGGGCGATGACCCTGAATCTCATTAAGGGTTGGACATGATCCCACTCGGACTGGAAGAGATCGCGCCGGTCGTGGGCGGCACCGTCGAAGGTGATCGCTCGGTGACGGTGACCGCACCGGCGGTGCTTGACGGCCGCGAGGCCGAACCGGGTGGGCTGTTCGTTGCGGTTGCCGGTGAGCGTGTCGACGGCCATGACTACGCCGATCAGGCCGGCCGTGCCGGCGCGGTGGCTGTGCTCGGCGCTCGACCCACCTCGTTGCCGACCGTGGTCGTCGCGGACGTTCAGGCGGCGCTGCAGAGGCTCGCCTCCCACGTCGTGGCGAGGTTGCGCGGCCGGCTGACCGTCGTGGGATTGACTGGCTCGCAGGGGAAGACCAGCACCAAGGACCTGTTGGCGGCCGTTCTGTCCAGTGTCGCGCCGACGATCGCCACCGTCGGGTCGCTCAACAACGAGCTCGGTGTGCCGCTCACCATGCTGCGAACCGACAGGGACACGCGATTCCTCGTCCTGCAGATGGGAGCCCGCCATGTCGGTCACATCGCCAGGCTCGCCGACTTAGTCGCACCCGACGTCGCCGTCGTCCTCAACGTCGGTCGAGCCCACCTCGGCAAGTTCGGGTCGCGCGCCGCCATCGCCAAGGCCAAGGGCGAACTGGTGCAGGGACTGGCACCCGGCGGCGCCGCCGTGCTCAACGCCGACGATCCACGAGTTGTCGCGATGCGTGCCCTCACCGACGGCCCGGTGTGGACCTTCGGACAGGCCGAGCACGCCGACGTGCGCGTGCGCGACATCGTCTTGGACCGGCTTGCCCGGCCGTCATTCGTCCTGCAGACCACCGACGACGCGGCGCCCGTCACGCTGCCAGTCCTGGGCGCCCATCAAGCGCTCAACGCGTCGGCTGCCGCCGCAGCGGCTCTTGCGGTCGGCGTACCGCTCGACGCGGTCGGGACCGCGCTGGCCACCACTTCACTGTCGAGGTGGCGGCTGGAGGCGCGCGACCTCGCCAGCGGCGCGACGCTCCTCAACGACTCCTACAACGCTCACACCGAGTCAACCCTCGCCGGCCTGGACGCGCTGGCGGCCGTCCACGGCGACCGCCATATCGCCGTCCTCGGCGAGATGCTCGAGCTCGGCGATGACAGCGAGGCCGAACACCGCGCCGTAGGCGAGTACGCCGCCGCTCGCTCCGATGTGGTGATCGCGGTCGGCGATGCGGCCCGGGCGATCGCCGTCGGCGCAGGAGAGCGGGCCGTGCCGCTAGCCGACAACGAGGCAGCCGTGCGCTGGCTGCACAGTCATCTCGCCGCCGGCGACGTGGTGCTGGTCAAGGCCTCCCGGGCGGCGCGCCTGGACGAGGTCGCCGCCGCGCTTGAATAGCTCGGTACCGCATATCGTCGGCATATCGAAAATCGCATACGGCCGGGCAACGCCGCGCTGTCTTGACTTGACGCATGGCCTTCAGCGATCTGGGTTTGATCTACAGCGACGTGATCGCGGACCGTCGCGCCCGAGCCGTGACCGAGCCGCCTTTTCGGCCATCCCAGACGGCGGGGCTCACGGTCTTCGGGTGCGGCGAGGACGAGGCGGCGTTGTTCCAAGAGATGGGGGTTCGCCTCGGCGTCTCGCTCACCGTCACCGAGGCGGCCCTCTGTGAGAACAACGTCGACCTGGCGCGTGGCAACCGGTGCATCAGCGTGAGCCACAAGACTCCGATCACCAACGCCACACTTCTGGCGCTCAGCAGAGCCGATGTCGAATACATCTCCACCAGGAGCATCGGCTACAACCACATCGACCTGACCTACGCCGAGCGCGTCGGCATCTCGGTCGGCAACGTCGCCTACTCACCGGACAGCGTGGCCGACTACACCCTGATGTTGATGCTGATGGCCGTACGCCACGCGAAATCCACCATCCGCCGCACCGACTCCCATGACTACCGGCTGAGTGAGACCCGCGGCAAGGAGCTGCGCGACCTGACCGTCGGCGTGGTCGGAACGGGCCGCATCGGTACAGCAGTCATCGACCGGCTGCGAGGCTTCGGCTGCCGCATCCTGGCCCACGACACCCGGCCCCAAGCCGGCGCCGACTACGTCGCTCTCGACGAACTGATATCGCACAGCGACATCGTCACGCTCCACACGCCACTCACGACAGACACGCGCCATCTCCTCGACGGCCAGCGGATCGAGCGAATGAAACCCGGCGCCTACGTGATCAACACCGGCCGCGGACCGCTCCTCGACACCGAGGCCCTGCTCACCAATCTGGAGCGCGGCAAGTTGGGCGGCGCGGCGCTCGATGTCCTTGAAGGCGAGGAAGGGATCTTCTACGCCGACTGCCGAGACAGGCACATCGACAACGAGGCGCTGGTGCGGCTACAGCGACTGCCGAACGTGCTGATCAGTCCGCACTCCGCCTACTACACCGAGCACGCCCTGCACGACACCGTCGAGCACAGCCTCATCAACTGCATGAACTTCGAGAGTGGGAGAACGGCATGAGCCGACTAGCGGTCGGAGTCATCTTCGGAGGCGCTTCCGAGGAACACCCGGTTTCCGTCAAGTCAGCGCGCGAGGTCGAGAGGAACCTCGACCCCGAGAAGTACGAGCCGCTTTGGATAGGGATCACGTCTCGTGGCGAGTGGAAACTCTGCGACGGTCCCGACGCTGCTTGGGAGAACAGCAACGGGCGTCCGGTCACGCTGTCGCCCGACAGAAGCGTGCATGGCCTGCTGGTCAGAGAGGAGGACGGCTACAAGACGGTGCGTCTCGACGTGGTCTTGCCTATGCTCCACGGCAAACTCGGCGAAGACGGAGCGATCCAAGGCCTGTTGGAGCTCTCCGGCATCCCCTACGTCGGCTGCGACATCCAGAGCTCGGCGGCGTGCATGGACAAGTCCCTGGCATACACCGTCGCCAAGAGCGCGGGAATTGCCACACCGAACTTCTGGGTCGTGGCGGAGAACGAGAAGGTCGACCCCGACCAACTTCCGTACCCCGTCTTCGTGAAGCCGGCGCGATCGGGCTCGTCGTTCGGCGTCAACAAGGTCACTGGACCGGACGAGCTGTCCAGCGCGCTGAACGCGGCACGCCAGTACGACTCGAAGGTGCTGATCGAACAGGCAGTGGTCGGCAGCGAGATCGGCTGCGCAGTCCTGGGAGAACGGTTCGGCCTCGTCGTGGGCGAGGTGGACCGTGTCGATCTCTCACACGGGTTCTTCAGGATTCACCAGGAGGAGTCCCCCGAGACCGGATCGGAGAACTCCACGTTCATCGTCCCCGCCGACATCTCCGACGAATCCCGTCACCTCGTCCAAGAGACCGCCAAGACCATCTACCGCACCCTGGGCTGCAAGGGACTGGCCCGCGTCGACATGTTCCTCACCGACGACGGGCAGGTGGTCCTCAACGAGGTCAACACCATGCCCGGCATGACCTCCTACAGTCGCTACCCGCGAATGATGGCCGCCGCCGGACTGCCGCTGTCCGACGTGATCGATCGGCTCATCTCGATGACACTGCACGGGAAGAAGCGATGAACGACGACTTCGTCTACGTCGACGACTGGGTGCCCGGCATCCGCTGGGACGCCAAGTACGCCACCTGGGACAACTTCACCGGCAAACCGGTCGACGGCTACCTCGCGAACCGCATCGTCGGCTCCCGGTCTCTATGCGCAGCTCTCGAGCAAGCACGCGAGAAGGCGGCCACCCGTGGTTTCGGACTGCTCTTGTGGGATGGCTATCGCCCCCAACGCGCCGTCGACTGCTTCCTACGCTGGGCTGGACAGCCAGACGATGACCGGACCAAGCCAAGGCACTACCCGAACATCGACCGGGCCGAGATGCTCACCAAGGGCTACGTCGCGGCGCGCTCCGCCCACACCAGGGGCAGCGCCGTCGACCTGACGCTCTACGCCCTGGACACCGGCGAACTCGCACCCATGGGTGGCAGACACGACCTCATGGACCCGATCTCCTCCCACCGCGCCCACGCAATAGCCCCAATCGAGACCGAGAACCGCGAGCATCTCCGGTACGTCATGGAGGACTGCGGATTCGATCGGTACCACTGCGAGTGGTGGCACTACACACTCAGAGACGAACCGCATCCCGATGTCTACTTCGACTTTCCCATCACCTGATCGGACACTTCCCTGCATCTCGCAATGGGGAGGTCTGGAGCGGAACGACGAAGTCGTCGTACGGCGAAACCACCTGTCGGAGATCGAAGTCCTCCTCGCAGACTCCGACCCCTCGCGACCGCACGACTGGGCCTCCGAGGGCTACCACTCACTCGAGGACTACCTGTTCTGGTCCCGCAAGGTATGCGGGTTGGCATGCCTACAGTCGCTGCTCCACGGATGGACCGACGTTCGGCTCTCGATGGCCGAGCTACTCGACCGAGCCCTCGATTGGGGCTGCTACGTAGTGGAGTCCCCGGACAAGGTGCATGGGCTGATCTACCGGCCATTCATGGCATGGATCAGGGCAGAGTTCGGATTCCACTGCCAACTGATCGAACACACGCCGATTCAGATATCCGCCAGCCAAGTGCGGCCGGGACAGGTCATGATCGCGTCCGTCTCACCGGAGATCCGCGACCCCGGCACCCTCGATCCACGCAAAGGAGGCCACCTCGTGCTTGTTCATTCCGTGCATGACATGTCGTGCGATTCCATAATCCATCGGGCTACTCCCACAACTCAGCCTCCCCGTCGCTAACCATGCACGCGTTCGAACGGTTCCATGCTGACAGGGGAGTCTTGGTAAGCGCTGGATCCGCGCACCACCACGCTCAGTAGGCGAGACCGTTGAGCGTGCGCCATGCCGGCACGTGGGCGGTCGTCACATCGGCGGCCGAGTACCACTGATCCAACCTCAATCGGAAGTCAGCATCGGGCCAGCGGGCCGAGACGCCGACGTCCCGGCGGGGTGTCGGATACGGGACAGCCTGCGTCGTGGCCGGGTCAGCGCCTTGAAGACGCCTCAGCGAGGCCAGCCTTCGCCGCGACCCGTTGGCGATCGATGGCTCGGTACACGGTGGAGCGGCCAACTCCGAATAGTTCGGCGACTTCGGCGGTGCTGTACTCGCCGCTGTGCACCAGGGAGACCAGGTGAGCTTCCTGTTTCCGGTTGAGCTTGGGTTGCTTGCCGCGGAGCCGGCCCTTGGCCCTCGCAACCTTCATGCCCTCGACTGTGCGGACCTGATGAGGTCGGACTCAAACTCAGCAACCATCGCCAGGACGTTGAACAACAGCCGACCCACCGCGTCGGTGGGGTCGTAGACCGAGCCACCCAGGCTCAGGCTGATCTCGCGCGCGGTGAGCTCGTCAGCGATCGCGCGGGCATCGGGTAGTGACCTGGCCAGGCGGTCGAGCTTGGTGACCACGAGGGTGTCACCGCTGCGGCAGGCGGCCAGTGCTTCGCGGAGCCCGGGTCGTTCGCGGTTGCTGCCGGTCAGGCCGTGGTCGACGTAGATCCGTTCGGTGTGCACACCGAGGTTGAGTAGTCCGTCGCGTTGGGCTGTGAGGTCTTGCTGATCGGTGGAGCATCGGGCGTACCCGACCAGTAGCGCGCTCATAGCGCACCTCCAAGGGTGGGCCCGGCCGGGCCACGGATGCGGTCGGCTCGGGCATCGGACAACGCCCGACTGCACCAACCAGCGCCCAGCTCGCCCCCTGGCGCAAGGCCAGGTACGCAACCCCAATGG
>JBBSPA010000031.1:0-44760 GCA_038259225.1 Propionibacteriales bacterium | reverse complement strand
CGGGCCATGAACTCTGGCTGTCCCGCCGCGACCTGTGCGGCGACCCAAGCGTCCTGATCCATCACCACCCGCTCGATGGTGCGCCCGGTCATCTCTGATGCGGTGACGGCGATGTCTTCGAACGTGGGCGCCGCATTTGCGGTCAGCGTGGTCGGTCCGTCGTAGGCACCGTTCGAGGCGAGGATGACAGCCGCGGCCTCGGCGGCGTCCTCGCGGGCCGTCCAGGACACCGGGCCGTCGGCGGGAACCGCGATGACACCACTGCTACGCCCCGGGCCCATCAGCCAAGTCAGGCTGTGCGCGTAGAAACCGTTGCGCAGCGACGTCCAGGCGACGCCGCAGTCGGCGAGAAGTTGCTCGGTCGCGGCATGGTCGCGGCCCGGGCCGAACGGGGTTTCAAGTGCGGCGCCCTGGTGGCTTGTGTAGAGGATGCGTCCGACGTCGGCGGCGACGGCCGCGTCGATCGCCGCGCGGTGCAGGCTCACCGCGTCGGCGCGTGGGTCGCTCGACGACACGAGCAGTAGCTGGTCGGCACCCTCGAACGCGGCCGGAAGTGAGCTCGGATCGGCGTAGTCGCCTCGCCGGACTGCCACGCCGCGGTTCGCGAAACGCTGTGCCTTGGTCGTATCACGCACGGCGACCGTGACCTCGCTCGCAGGCACGCGGTCCAGCAGATGGTCGACGGTAGCGCCGTTGAGAGCGCCAGTCGCTCCGGTGACCGAAAGACAACTCCTGACCGATTGGCTCGACCGCGTCGTCGACCATCTCTAGTCTCCGCGCCGCTGCAGGGCAAGGCGCGAGATGGCCGCGCGTCTTTGCAGCCGGCATGAGGTACACCCCTGACAGCCACCGGCTCCTCTTCGCCGCCCAAGTCGTCCCCATGCTGGGGTGTTAGGCCGACCGCTTCGCTATACCGATTCGGTGATTGGAGGCGGCTGCGTGCCTTCGGTGTTCTCAGGGCCAGAGTTGGTGGCGGTTGGGCTGACTGGCATGACCGCCCACGCAGAGGAGAGGGCCCCAGTGTCGAGGGGTCGGCGGTCGCCGGCCGAGAGTTGGTCGAGCCCGAGGGCGTGCCAGAACTCTTTGTGTTGGTCGCAGGGCAGCACGGCGGTGACGCAGCCGCGGATGGGTGCCCGGTTTCTTCGCGCAATGATGTGCAGGTAGCGGTGCCCTGAGTCGCCGGCCCGCCAGGCGACGATCTCGGGGTCACGTAGTACGAGCGTCCAGGCCAGTAGCTCTGAGGGGTTATCGACAGTGGCAGTGACGTCGCCGACGACGTCGAGTTCGCGGCTGATCCGCAGCAGGATGGCCAGTTCGCGAGCGTCCTTCGCTGGGTACATCACTGCTCCTTTCGGTTGGCTCGAATCGGCTCGGCGTAGTCGATGTGCTGGAGAGCCCGGCTGGGGCCGGGCTCTCCAGCCGACTCGGGCGGGAGGGCGTCAGCGTGTGCCCCGCTCCGCCTGCCGTGCATGCCCTCCGGAGATGACGAGGCTTGCCATGGCGTTGCGGAGGGCTGCGCCGACGTATGCGACGCGCTCGACGGTGCTCTTACCAGGGGCTCGCCGGGCGTCGCCGTTCAATAAGAGGATCATCACCCCCTTTCGGCATGGGCGTTGAGGAGACCTTCGATCGAGGCGACCTGGCTTGCTAGGCGTTGATCTCCGTGCGGTCCGCGCCCCCGGTGATCTCGACCTTGCGGGGCTTGGCCTTCTCCGCGATCGGGATCCTCAGGGTCAGCACGCCGGAGGTGTAGTCGGCGGCGAGCTGGTCAGAGTCGAGTGTGTCGCCAAGGAACAGCTGGCGGCTGAACACGCCGTAGGAGCGTTCGTCAACCACCCGCTCGGCACCGTCGCCGACGGGGGGCTTGCGCTCGGCGTGGACGGTGAGCACGTTCTGCTCCACGGTGAGATCGATACTGTCGGCCGAGACGCCGGGCAGGTCGAGGTGGACCACGAAGGTGTCGTCCTCACGGTAGGCGTCCATCGGCATCACGGCGGGGCGTGCCCGAGTGCCCAGCATGGCCTCGGTGAGACGGTCGAAGTCCCGGAACGGATCGGTACGCATCAGCATGGTTCTTCCTCCTCACACGATGGATGCATCTGAGGGACACCGGCGCCCATGGGTCGGTGTTTCCCCCAGACAATCTGTGTTTGCTACTTGAGATTTTCCCTCGCGATGGGAGAATGTCAAGAGTTAAAGCGCAGAAGTCTTGAGCAAGCGTGAGGACGGAAGGGAGGACCGATGAAGAGGCAACTCGAGGAGGCCCTGGAGGTGCTGGGCATCCCCGCTGACAGTGACCGCGAGCGAGTGACCAACGCTTACCGGCGGCTGGCCCGCGTGACCCATCCCGACGTGTCCGCGGACCCCGACGCAGCCGAGCGCTTCGCCATTCTGACTGCGGCCTACCGTCTCGTGTCCGCCTCTCCCGGTCGCTCACGGAACTCCGGACGGGCGGCGGTGTCATCGGAGTCGTTCCTGCTTCGGCCGCCGTCACCGCGTTCCTACGGCTCCGGCAATCTCGCGGGGTACTGGGCGGCTGCAACCTCAGACCTCGCTCGTTCCGGCCCGCCGCATGTGGAGTCGCCATACTTTCGGGCGGGGTCCTGGGGTCGCGCGCCGATCGTGGCTGGTCCGGTGATGGTCCGGCGCGCTCAAAGCGATGTTGGAGTAGGTGAGGCGTGATGGTGGATCTGGGAGCTGACCGCGCTCTGTTCTCGATCTCGGTGACCTCCGAACTGACCGAGGTCAACCCGCAGATGTTGCGGGTCTACGAGCAGAAGGGACTGGTGGCGCCCTATCGCACTCAAGGAGGGACCCGACGCTACAGTGGCCAGGACCTGGACCGGATCCGCGAGATCACCACGCTTCTGGCGGTCGGGCTCAACCTCGCTGGAATCGAGCACGTCCTGCATCTGCGTACCGAGAACCATCGACTCCAGGAGGAAGTCGAACGGCTCCGCACCCAAGCGCGCCGATCACCCGAGGATCCTGCAGCAGTCAGGACCAAGCGCCGTGGGTGACCACGCCACCACCCCGCATTGCGGGACGCGCCTAGATTGACGCCGCCTGACTGATCCGCTCGATGTGGCCCTGGACGCTGTCACGCCGCGGTATAGGGAGAGCAACCCCGACAGCGCGAGCCGCAGCCGAGGTGATGCCCCGCGGCAGCACCAGGTCCGTACTACAGACCGAGCCCTTCGGCGTAGCATCGCTCATGCCGTCGGCGCCGTGCTGACCACCGCCGACGGTGAGCAGGTCCTCGACCTGCTTGGCGACTACTCTGCCGGTCTGTTCGGACGCAGGCCGGAGATGGCTGACGCGGGGCGCGCGTGCGCGGCCAGATCCGCGCGTTCGCTGTGGGGAGGTCGCGTCGCGGGAGGTGTCATCGGCCTCGAGCTCCTGGGAGCCGTCGCGGATCGCTTCGGCCTGCTCGGGGCGCCCGGGTCGCCTGGGGTGTCATGGGGGGACTGGGCGCACTTCCGCGTAGAGACAGCTGAGCTGGTCCCGTGGGCTGGCCTGGTTCAGCCAGCCGCGGTCGCGGCGACGGTCACGGAGCTGATGACAGCTGACGTGGGGGCACTGCTGGTGGCCGGCCTCTGGTGGCGGTGGGTCGGGAAGGCGACCGCGGGGCTCTTCGTCGTCTATCTGATCGCGATGGTGCCGGGGATGGGACCTGAGTCGGTCCTGCGGTACGCCGTGCCCGTGCTCGTTGGCGGCGCCCTGATCGCCTCCGCGCGCGGGTCGCGACCCAGCCCTGGGGATCCACGGGCTCGGCGAGATTCTGTGCAGACACGGCGCTCCCGTCAGGGGACGGCCCGGGTCTGAGCGACGCGTGACGCAGTCGCCGATCTCAGGGCTTGACGGGAGCAGCATTGCAACGGTGCACGGCCAGCTCTGCTCGTCGTGCCGCAGTCGGTGGGCTGAACAGCACGGCGGCCAGAAGGACGGCGCCGGCACCGAGCAGCGTCGTCTGGAAGCCGTACTGGGTGATTGCGACGCCCGCCACGGGCGGCCCGATCAGCGTGCCGATGGTCAGCGCCGTGTTGACGGCGGCGAGCCCGGCGGAAGGATGGTCGGCGAAGACACGCGCGCTCCAGATTCCTTGCGCGGCGATGACGCCGTTGTAGAACATGCCGAAGAGGACGGCGGCGAGCAGCCCTGCGACCAGGCTCGTCGTGGCGGTCGCCAGCAGGGCCAGCGATCCGGCCAGCAGTATGGAGGCTGCGATGTACCCGGCCCGGAGGCCAAACCGAGAGAACACCTCGCCACTGGCCGAGGCAAGGATTCCGGCAGCGCCGCACACGGCGTACACGATCCTTGCGGGAGTCGCGGCGATCTCGGCGTCCCGCAAGGCCGCGACGCTGAAGGACCACCACACGGCGCTCCCACAGCCGACGAGCACGGCGGAGAAGAGCAGCGGACGCGACCTCGGGCAGACAAACCAGGTCCAGCTCAGCTGCGGACGCCGCAGGGTCCCAGTCCTCGCAGCGTCGCCGTCACGTGCCGGAGCGAGTACGACCGCGACCGAACCGACGACGACGGCGATCAGGACGAACGCCGCCCAGGCCAGCCGCCAATGGTCTCCGGCCACGATCGCGACAGGTCCGGCGAGCGCGACACCCCATCCGGTACCTGAGCTCACCGCCGACCACGCGAGGTCTCGTCGTCTGGGGCTGACCCGGCGGGCGACCAGGTCGGCGTACGGAGGGAACGCCAGCCCTGCCGCCGCTCCGGCTACGAGGACGCCGATCGCCAGGACCGGCACCGAGGTCGACCACGCCATCGAAGCCATACCACCGGCGGCGAACCCTGCTGCGAGTCCGATCGCGATCCGAGGTCCGTAGCGCGTCGTCACCGCGACCACGCCGATGTTGGCCACCAGGTAGGAGACGTAGGTTCCTGACGCGATCAGACCGGCCGTGCCGGACGACAGGCTGAGATCAGCCTGCATCTCCGGCAGCAGCAGGCCGTAGCCGTAGCGGGCCAGGCCGAACGTGACGGCGATCATCGCGGCACCCGGCACGACCGTGCGCCGCGTGTGCTGCACGGCAGCGACCGCCGGGTGGAGGTCAGTCGCCGGCATCGTCCGCGCTCACGGTGTGCTCCAACGGGCACTCACCGCCCTCGGAGGCGCAGGCATCGCGATCACACAGCCTGCACACCTGCAACGCAGGCAGCCGAGAATCGGCCAGACCGCCCACCACGAGTGCGAGCAAACGCTCCAGCTCCGCCTGGTCCGGAGGCGAGAGCGTGCCGAGCGCATCGGCCATAGCCGTGTGCCGAGCCCGCAGCAGTGCCTGGGCGCGCCGACGCCCACGCGCCGTCAGGTTCAACCGGCGACTCCGCGCGTCGCTGCCGGGGCTACGGGTGACCCACTGCGCGGCCACCAAGCGGTCAACCAGGCGAGTGACGCCGGAGCTCGTCAGTCCCAATACGCCACCGAGCCAGGACACCGAACGCCCGGGGTGGGCCAGCAGGGTCACGACCGCTGCTTGGTCCGACGTCGATGATCGGTCCGAGCTGCCAGGACCTGCCGCGAGCAGCCGATCGGTGAGAGCAAGAGCCTGAGCCGCAAGGAGATTCTCCAACCGCGTCATCCGTACAGCCTACTTTACCTGACTGACACAGGCAACTAATTGCAAGGTAAGCCACGAGATGCGCCATCATTACCGCGTTGCCCCATCAGGCGATTCTCAGACGAAAGCGTTAGTTTGGCTCGGCGCCGGTGCTCTCCGGCACCGACTGCAGCCCGGACAAAGTTCACGTCCCACGAGTCGCCCGAGGCCCGAGAGGTGGAGCCATGACGGACCCGTCGCGAGCGCGAAGTTGCCGCGCCGCCGCGTCACTCGTCGTCGCGGTGCTGCTCGCCGGGTGCACGACCGGATCTCAGTCCGGCGCCGGCGACCGCCTGGATCCGGCGACGCCGGCCGGAGGTCAGGGCTCGTCCTCGGACAGCTCAGCCACTTCGCCATCCACCGGGCAAGGCTCGCAGGTGCCCGCCAAGGCGATGCCCCCACAGTTCAGACACCGGATCCCCGGTATGCCGAAGGTCATCGACAACGACGTCTACGCCGCCGCGAAGCGGCACAGCGCGGCGGCGGCGCGGGCGAACGACCCGGCGTACCTCTATGTACCGAACGCCTACGGGGCACCCGTCACCACAGTCATCGACCAGCGGACGCGCAAGGTCGTGCGGGTCCTGCGCACCGGCTCACTGTCGCAACACGTGACGCCCTCGTGGGACCTGTCCCGCCTCTACGTCGAGGCCAGCGCCTCCAACCGACTCGTGGCCATCAACCCTCGCTCCGCTCGGATCACCCAGCGCATCGTCGTCCCGCGGCCCTACAACCTCTACTACACGCCTGACGGAAAAGCCGCGATCATCATGTCGGAGGAGAACGATCAGATCATCTTCACCGATCCGCGGACGTTCAAGCCGATCGCGTCGGTGAGCGATCCCAGCTGCCGCGGCCCCAACCACGCCGACTTCTCGGCCAACGGCCGCTTCTTCGTGGTGACGTGCGAGTTCTCCGGCTCGCTGCTCAAGGTGTCGACGCTCGGGCATCGCGTGCTCGGTCGCCGCAGCCTGGGTCCGGGCAGCAAGCCGCAGGACGTCCGGTTGTCGCCGGACGGGCGCACCTTCTACGTCGCTGACATGGGCCGGGACCGGCTGGTCCGGATCGGCTGGGACCGATTCCGGCCGCTCGGCTACACCGCGATGCCGAGCATGCCGCACGGGATCTACCCGAGCCGTGATGCCACCAAGCTCTACGTGTCCGATCGCGGCGCCGGCAAGGTCAGTGTGGTCTCGCTGCGGACGAACAAGATCGTGGACACCTGGAGCATCCCCGGTGGCGGGTCGCCTGACATGGGCGGCGTGTCGGCCGATGGACGCCTCCTGTGGTTGTCGGGGCGGACCGACGGCGTCGTGTACGGATGGAACACCCGCTCCGGCAGGCTGATCGCCCGGATCAAGGTCGGTGGGAACCCGCACGGTCTCGCGGTGTGGCCACAGCCCGGGCGCTACTCGCTCGGTCACACCGGCAGCATGCGGTGACCAGGTGACCAGGACGCGATCGCAGCGACGACACCGTCGCACGACGCTTGCAACAGCAACCGCCTCCGCCGCACTGGCGGGACTGGTGGCGTGCTCGGGCACCCCCGCTTCGCGGCCGGCCGCTCCTGATGAGCACGCTGCGAACCCCAACCCTTCTCCCCGGTCCGCCGGGCCAACCGCGCCCGCGCCCGCATCCGCTGGGCGGGCATCGCTGCACGTGCGGACGCTGCCCTGGCGGTTGCCGCGAGCGGTGGCCCGCGAGGCGGTCATCGCGGGTCCCGAGGGGGTCGTGGTGGCCGGCGGGCTGGTCACCGGGGACGAGTCCACCGCGTCGGCGTACCGGCTCGATCTGGCCGGCGGACGTGCCACTGGGCTCCACGACCTGCTAGTACCCGTGCATGACGTCGGCGGTGTCCTGAGCCGGGGCCGCTACCTGGTGATCGGTGGCGGCAACGCGTCGGAGCAGGCCACCGTGCAGAGCCTGGGCTCTCGCCCCACCTGGCGCCGAGACCTGCCGCTGCCCTCTGCGCGGTCTGACCTGTCCGCGGTGCGGTTCGGCACCGGCGTCGTCATCGTCGGCGGCTACGACGGGAACGCTCCGGCCCTGCCGGACGTGCTCCGCAGCGGCCGAGGACAGGGCTGGACCGTTGTCGGGCAGCTGCGCGTCCCGGTCCGCTATCCAGCCGTGTGCGCGGGGGCCGGCGCGGTGTGGGTGTTCGGTGGAGAGCGAGCGGGCGTCATGGTGGACGCGATTCAGCGCATCGACACCGAAACCGGACGGGTACGTGTGGTCGGCCACCTGCCCGGGCCCCTCGGCCATGCCGCCGCTGTGACGATCGGCAGCCGCATCCTGGTCGCCGGTGGGCGCACCGGCCAGACCGGCCAGACGTCCGCGATGTGGTGGTTCAGTCCACGCGGTGGCCACCTGCAGCGCGCCGGTCGCCTGCCTTCTCCCCTGTCGGACTCCGCGGTCGTACGCCGCGGCGGCTCGGTCTACCTGGTCGGAGGCGAGACCCCGGGGCTGAGCGACCGCGTGCTCCGCATCCGCTACTCCTGACGGCGGCACCAAGGCTCGGCCCGACCGGTCATTAGCCGGGTCAGTAGCCGGTCAGTAGCCGGTCGACGTGCTCGGCCAGCCGACCTCGCGGACGTACCACAGCGCCGACGTCCACACGACAACGACGAGCAGCGAGAGCAGGAGCCCGCCGGCCAACGGCACCAACCAGCCGGGCATCCGGCGCCCGTGCAAACCGATCAGCTTCGTCACCAACGCACCGTAGAAGAGACATCCGGACACCGAGTGCACCATCACCCGGGTGTCATAGGACTGGAAGCCCAACGACCACAGGCAGTGGTAGGCCACCGGCAGGCTGACCAGCACCGTGAGAGTGCCGGACACGCGGTGAACGACGGCGAGCCCCCGTGGTACCCGCAGCCTGAGGTGGCCGAACATCCACAACGCGGTCACCAGCTGAACCACCGCAAGGCCCCCGGCGATCACCGCCAGCCACACCTTCATCGAGATCAGGCTGCCGAAGCCGAACGTCTCGATCGCTCGGCCGGTCGGCGTGTGCTCTCTCCCGTAGACGCCGAGCAGCAAGGCTACGACGGCACCCATGGCGACGGCGGCAACGGCGTACGGTGCGCTGGCCCGGGTGGTCTGCGCCTGCTGCGTCATCATCCCTCCGATCAACGCGATGATGCGCGCGCGGGGGACCGACCGCAAGACCCTTACGTCAGCCGAACACGACCTCCGCGAGCTGGTCGACCTGACCGGGGTCGGACACGGACGCATCCAGGATCAGCTCGTCGACACCGGCATCGACGTACGCCGCCATGGCGCCTCGGATCATGTCAGCGGACCGCAGGGCGCTGCCGGCGATCATCGACGCGGTCTCCGTGCCCATCGGCTCGTAGTAGTGCCTCAACTTCTCACGCGACTCCTCCTCGACGTCTCCGAGGCTGAAGTACGTGAGCGCGACGATGCGCGGTGCGCCGTCGCGGCCCGCGTCCCGCCAGGCGCTGCGTACCGTCTCGGCGAACTGCCCCACCGCGTCAGGCGGCATACCGCCGGCGGTCCACCCAGCTGCGTGCTCGACGGTGCGCCGGATCGCAGCGGGGCCCGTGCCGCCCACGAGGATCGGGATCGGGTTCTGTACCGGGGTGGGCGAGACGGGTCGCGAGTCCGGGGACAGGGTCTCACCGGACCAGGCGGCCTTCAGATCCGTGAGCTGCTGGTCGAAGAGCGAACCTCGGTTGTCGAAGTCGCGACCCGTCAGGTCGTAGTCGGGCCGGCGCCAGCCGACCCCGAGACCCAAGGTGAGCCTGCCGTTGGAGAGTTGGTCCACCGTGGCCGCCTGCTTGGCCAGCTCGGCGGTACTGCGGGCGGGCCCGATCAGCACGTTGCTGAACAGTCGCGCGCGCTCGGTGACCGCGGCCGCAGCCGCGAACACCGTCAGCTCCTCGAGACTCGGATAGGACACGGCGCCGATGCTCGCCAGGCTGCTGAACCCGGCATGGTCAGCGCGCTTGGCCCATTCCAGGATCTGCGCACCGGTGGTACCGACGATCGCATTGGGCAGGCCAACGCCGACGTCCATGATTGCCTCACTCTCGCTGAGCCCTGGGCAGGAGGCGATGTCTCCTGGATCTCTTCGGAGGCTACTCCCGAGACCGCGATGGTGGCAGGCTGCTTCTGGTGAACGACGGGTTTCGTGAGCGGGTCGCTGGCGCGCGAGTCGGGCATCTGGCAACGGTGCGACCCGATGGCCGCCCCCACGTCGTGGTCGTGACGTATGCCCTGGTCGGCGACATGATCGTCACGTCGGTCGACGCCAAGCCGAAGTCCACCCGCGACCTCCAGCGGCTGCGGAACATCGCTGCCACGCCGGCGGTGAGCCTGCTCGTGGACTACTACGACGAGGACTGGGCGCGCCTGTGGTGGGTGCGTCTGGACGGCCGGGCCGAGGTGGTCTTCGACGAGCCTCGGCGTACGGACTTGGTCGCTGCGCTGGTCCAGAAGTACCCGCAGTACCGAACGGCGCCCCCACCGGGACCGGCCATCGTCGTGAGCATCGAGTCCACGGCCACCTGGTCAGCCCCGTAGTCGAGCTCGAATGAGAAACGGCGCCTTCTCGGAGAAGAAGGCGCCGTTTGGCTCAGTAAGCGGATCTGTCCGGTTTACAGGGGGAACCGGTGAAGAGCCGCTGTCGAGTACCAGCGTCATTGCCTGGGCATGCCAGACCGTGACGATCTGCCGGCCTGGGCAGACGCGGCGACACGTCCACTCGGGCGTTGGGTGTAGTGGCGGTGCTCAGTCAGCTTGTCGCTGACCGGGCACGCCCGCAAGCAGCTCACGAACTTCCGACTCGCGGTACCGGCGGTGGCCGCCGAGCGTGCGAATCGAACTGAGCTTGCCGGCCTTAGCCCAGCGCGTCACGGTCTTGGGGTCGACGCGGAACATCGCCGCCACCTCGGCCGGTGTGAGCAGGGGTTCAGACTCGGTCGGTCGTGCGTTCACGCCGCCTCCTCCTTGTTTCAATGTCCGACCTGCCGTCGGCCAGACGCGGTGTCCGTCCTGGACGGTTCCATGCTCACATCGTGATGTTTCGCACAGTCCCTTTACATTCAGGCTACCCGCTCCCGAGCGCCGACCCCGGTCACGCCGCGGCGTGGACGTGGTCGATCCCTGCGCCTCACGACACGGACGGCACTGCGCGGCGAGGACTAAGCGGTCATCCTTTTCCAAAGCGTAGCCGAATCACCCAAAACTGTGGAGATAACTTGCAGGAAAAGATCAGGCATCACACAAATTTCTCGAGGGTGGTACGGCGTGCCCGTCGAGGTCTTGCCGCTCGTCGTCAGTTCGCCCGCTCGAAGCTGTTCACGACACGCCACCGCTCCTCGAAGGACCGGTAGCTGGCGCCGGCCGAGGCGAAGTCACCTCGGCGCAGGGCCGTCAGCGCCTCGTGGATGTCGCGGGCCGACGCGTCAGTGGCAAGGCCTTCGCCGAGCAAGGCGGCGATACCGGCGTAGTCCAGCTCGACCCAGCTGTTCTCGTCGAAGGCCTCGAGCCAACCCGCGAGGTCCGCCAGCTCGTCCAGCAGCTCGGTCTCGTCGATCACCCGCCGCAGGACTGCTTCGGCCCGACCGAGCCGACGTCGCGCGTCGGCGATCGAAGCCCGGTAGCGCACGCTGGTGGCGCCCCCGACGTCATAGGTCTCCCGCTCGTCCTCCACGACCAGGATGAACCAGGTGCGCGGTATCCCCCACGTCGTCTGGCGGATGTGCGGTACGGCGCTAGGGTGGTCCTGGCGCCACCTCGTGAACGCGGCGTCAGCGTTCGCCAGCGTGTCAGCTGACAACCACAAGTGGGCGGTAGCGTCTCCGACGTCCTCCACGAGCGAGCCCAACGAGAGCCACGAGCGCAGCGGAACGTCGGTCGGACAGTAGTAGGAGTGGCCCGTGCGGCGCAGCACGTAGGTGCCCGCGACATGGTCGGGTTCGACCACGAGTCCCCCCGACGTCACGGCTCGAGACAGAGCGGTCTGTTGCTCAGCCGCCCAGGTGAACCCGGTCCCTGCCTTGGCACTCAGGTCGTCGGACACCTGGGTCTGCACGGCCTCGCTCAGCGCGCGCAGCGGCTCGTAGACCCGAAGGTAGGAGGGGTAGGGCAGCACGTGAACAGGTTAGTGCGACCGCGCGCTCGGCGTGGGCGAGCCGACCAGGAATCCAGATCGGGCCAGTTGAGGCATATCGTTGGTGCCAACCGCTCCGCACCACCCCCGCGGACACCGACCACGAAGGAAGCGTCACCACCGTGACCGAGACCTCTGGTTCCCAGCCCGTCGACACGACGTCGGCGACGGCGTACTCCCTGTTCGGCACGTCCTCCCACGAGCAGGTGGTCTTCTGTCATGACGAGGCCAGTGGTCTGAAGGCGATCATCGCCATCTACAGCACCGCTCTCGGTCCGGGACTCGGTGGCACCCGGTTCTACCCGTACGCGCATGAGGCCGACGCGGTCCGCGACGTGCTCAACCTGTCGCGGGGGATGGCCTACAAGGCCTCGCTGGCCGGCCTGGACCTCGGCGGCGGCAAGGCCGTGATCATCGGCGACCCGCACGTCGACAAGTCAGAGGCGCTGCTTCGGGCGTACGGACGCTTCGTGCAGTCCCTGAACGGTCGGTACTTCACCGCGTGTGACGTGGGCACCTTCAGCGAGGACATGGACATCGTGGCCCGGGAGTGCGACTTCGTCACCGGTCGGACCGTGGAGCACGGCGGCGCCGGAGACTCCAGCGTGCTGACCGCGTTCGGGGTGTTTCAGGGCATGCGCGCCGCCGCGGAGGTCGCCTGGGGAGCACCGACGCTGCACGGCAGGCGGGTCGGGGTGGCCGGGGTCGGGAAGGTCGGGCACCACCTGGTCGAGCACCTGCTCGACGACGGAGCCGACGTCGTCGTCACCGACGTCTACGAGCCGGCGATCACCGCCGTACGAGCCAGCCACCCGGACGTAGAGGTCGTCGCCGACAACGACGAGCTGATCGCCTCCGACCTCGACGTCTACGCCCCCTGCGCACTCGGCGACGCGATCAACGACGAGTCCGTCCAGCTGCTGAAGGCGCGGATCATCTGCGGGGCGGCCAACAACCAGCTGTCACATCCCGGGCTGGAGGACGTCCTGGAGTCCCGCGGCATCTTGTACGCCCCGGACTACTGCGTGAACTCCGGCGGTCTGGTGCAGGTCGCCGATGAGCTCGAGGGCTTCTCGTTCGACCGCGCCAAGGCCCGGGCCTCGAAGATCTACGAGACGACGAAACGTGTCTTCGAGGTGGCCGGGACCGAAGGTGTCCCGACCGCGGTCGCGGCCGACCGGATCGCCGAGCGGCGGATGGCCGACGTAGGCCGGCTCCGCGGCATCTACCTGGACTGACCCGGTCCGCCACTCCCGCCAATTGCGGGGAGGTGCAGGGCGACACGCCGGTATCAGGCTGAACTTTCCCGCAACTCGCGGGAATGGGGAGCAGCCTTGGAGCCGTCTACTGAGGGTGTCCGCGTGGCTCCGCGGTGGCGGAGACCCCTTCGGCGTAGGGGTCGTCCGGCTCCTCGCCGTCGCTGGTTGAGTCGTCCTGGCGAGCCTCGTCACGTTCGTCTCCGTGAAGCTCGCGCTGGAGTGCGGAGAAGTCCGTGTTGAACTCGCGATACTTCAACTCGCGAGCAACCTTGGTCTGCTTCGCTTTCGCACGGCCGCGCCCCATAGGGTCGACCCCCTCGCACCTCGTGCCGGGTCCGCCCTGTGGACGCCCGGGCTCTCATCATTTTTTCGTGAGCACCACGATACCTGCACCCACCGCAGAGCACACACCGGCTTCCGCGGGGTGTCTCACGGTGTTCGCTGTGCGCGTAGCCGGCACCGACCACCCGACGGCCAGCGGGCGAGGACGGGCTCAGTCGGCGTACCCTCCGACGAGTTCGACGGACCCGCCCGGGGCGCCGGTGACCTCTCCGCAGACCCAGGCGTCGATGCCCGCCTGGTTGAGCATCCCCAGCGCTACGTCGACCTCGTCGGCCGGGGTAACAGCGACCATGCCGACGCCCATGTTCAACGCCGCCTCGATGTCGGGCTCCGGCACCGACCCGACCTCGCGCACCAGGTCGAAGATCGGCTGTGGTGACCAGGTCGACCGGTCGACGACGGCGCTGACCGCGTCCGGCAGCACCCGCGCCAGGTTGCCCGCGAGTCCACCGCCAGTCACGTGCGCCATCGCATGGGTGTCGGTGGTGCGCGCGAGCATCAGACAGGGCTGGGTGTACAGGCGGGTCGGCTCGAGCAGCTCGTCACCCAGGCTGCGGCCCAGGGCGTCGACGTGACGGTCCAAGGACCAGCCGGCGTCCTCGAGGAGCACTCGGCGTACGAGGGAGTAGCCGTTGGAGTGCAACCCCGACGACGCCATCGCGATCAGCAGGTCCCCGGGAACGACCCGTTCGGGTCCCAGCACGTCCGCGGCCTCCACGACTCCGGTGGTGGCACCCGCCACGTCGTACTCGTCGGCGGCCAGCAGGCCGGGGTGTTCGGCCGTCTCACCGCCGATCAGTGCGCAGCCGGCCACGACGCAGGCCTCCGCAATGCCCTTGACGATCGCCGAGATCCGTTCGGGCACCACCTTGCCGCAGGCGATGTAGTCGGTGAGGAACAGCGGTTCGGCGCCGCACACGACCAAGTCGTCGACCAGCATTCCGACCAGGTCGAAGCCGATCGTGTCGTGCTTGTCGAGCCGCTGGGCGATCGCCACTTTGGTGCCAACGCCGTCGGCGCTGGTCGCCAGCAAGGGCCGTTCGAACGACTTCAGCGCCGAGACGTCGAACAGCCCGGCGAATCCGCCGATGCCACCCACGACCTCGGGGCGGCGGGTCTTCTCCACCCAGGTCCGCATCAAGGTGACGGCACGGTCGCCGGCCTCGATCGAGACCCCGGCTGCGGCGTACGTCGATCCGCTCGTCTGATCGGTCATCGGCACTCCTTCGTGCTGAGTCGCGTGGTCTCGGGTAGCGCCGGTCAGGGTCGGCTCAAGGCGTCGACAGCACCGCCTCCGGCGACTGTCGTGGACAGACCGTCGGGACCGAGCGCGACGTCGAGCTCCTGCTCGAGCAGATGCTTGCCGAGGAATTGCGGGTCGGGCAGATCCACCGGGTAGACACCGTCGAAGCAAGCCCGGCACAGGTCGCTCTTGGCCACGCGGCTGGCCGCGATCAGACCGTCCAGCGACACGTAGGTGAGCGAGTCAGCCCCGATCGAACGGCAGATCTCCTCGGTGCTCATCCCGTTCGCGATCAGCTCAGCGCGCGTCGCGAAGTCGATGCCGTAGAAGCACGGCCACTTCACTGGTGGGCTGGCGATCCGCACATGTACCTCGCGAGCTCCCGCCTCGCGCAGCATCCGGACCTGGGCACGCTGGGTGTTGCCGCGCACGATCGAGTCGTCGACGACCACCAGCCGCTTGCCGGCCACCACATCGGGAAGCGCGTTGAGCTTGAGCCGGATGCCAAGCTGACGGATGGTGTTGCTCGGCTGGATGAACGTGCGACCGACGTAGGAGTTCTTCACAAAGCCTTGCCCGTAAGGGATCTTGCTCTCCTCGGCGTACCCGATCGCCGCCGGAGTTCCGGACTCCGGCACCGGGATGACCAGGTCCGCCTCCACCGGGAACTCGCGCGCCAGGGTCCGGCCGATCTCTGCTCGGACCGTCTGCACCCGCTGTCCACTGATCAAGGTGTCCGGCCGAGCCAGGTAGACGAACTCGAAGAGGCACCCTTTCGGCTCGGCCGCCGCGAACGTCGTACTCCGCAACCCGTCCTCGTCGATCGCGATCAGCTCACCCGGCTCGACCTCCCGCACGAAGGACGCTCCGACGATGTCGAGTGCCGCGGTCTCTGAGGCGACGACCCAACCACGCTCCAGACGGCCGAGCACCAGTGGCCGGATTCCCTGAGGGTCGCGCGCCGCGTACAGCGTGCCCTGGTCCATGAACACCAGGCAGAACGCCCCACGTACGGTCGGAAGGATCTCGTGCGCGGCCGCCTCGAGGGTCCGATCGGAGTAGGCCGCCAACAAGGCCGTCAGTAGGTCCGTGTCGCTGGAGGCCTCCGACGTACGGGTCGCGAGGTCGAGCTGACCGTGGTCGCGGGCCAGCTCGTCCACCCGGTGGGCGAGCTCGCCGGTGTTGGTGAGGTTGCCGTTGTGACCCAGTGCGAGTGAGCCGGTCGAGGTCGACCTGAACGTCGGTTGTGCGTTGTGCCAGACGCTGGAGCCGGTCGTGGAGTAGCGAGAATGCCCGACGGCCAGATGGCCACGCAACGAGTTCAGCGTCGGCTCGTCGAAGACCTGGGAGACCAGTCCCATGTCCTTGTAGACCAGGATCTGCCGGCCGTTGCCGACGGCGATGCCCGCCGACTCCTGACCCCGGTGCTGCAGGGCGTACAGGCCGTAGTACGTGAGCTTGGCGACGTCCTCCCCCGGTGCCCATACGCCGAACACACCGCAGGCGTCCCGGGGTCCGCGGTCGTGAGGATCGAGTTCGTGGGTCAGCAGACCATCACCGCGCGGCACGCGACGAGTCTACGGTGCAACGGCCTCGCCGCTGCGCTGCCCCGCGCAACCACATCGACCGCTGTCTGCCGAGACCCCCAGCGCAGGCTCAGCCGGCCAGATTGCGGAGCAGCAGCGCCTCGGCGAGACAGACTCGCTCGAACTCGCCGAGGTGCAGACCCTCGTTGGCGCCATGTGCCCGGGTGTCGGGATCCTCCACGCCGGTGACCAGGATCGCGGCGCTCGGGAACATCTGGGCGAACTCGGCGATGAAGGGGATCGATCCACCGACGCCGATGTCGACGGGGTCTGTGCCGTCCCACGCCTCCTTGAACGCCGCCCGGGCAGCGTCGTACGCCGGCCCGTCGGCATCGACGGCAAACGGTTCCCCGACGTCGTCGGCGGCGAAGGACACGTGCGCACCGAAGGGTGCATGGGCCTTGAGGTGGTCCTTGAGTACGCCGAGCGCGCGCTTCGCGTCGTCCCCGGGCGCCACCCGCATGCTGACCGTGGCCCGCGCGACAGGCAGAAGCGTGTTGCTGGCGTCCGCGACGCGCGTGGCGTCCAGGGCGATCACCGAGATCGCCGGTCGGGTCCACAACCGCTCGACCACCGAGCCTGTCCCGAGTTGGTGGACCCCGTCGAGCAGGCCGGACTCCGCTCGTACCCGGTCCTCGGGATAGTCCAGGTCGGCCGCCGGACCGGAGACCAGCCCCTCCACGGCGACGTTCCCCTCGGCGTCGTGCAGGGTGGCGAGCAGCCGGATCAGGCTGGTCAGCGCGTCCGGCGCCACACCGCCCCACATGCCCGAGTGGACGGCGTGGTCGAGCGTACGCACCTCGACGACGCACGCGGCCAGGCCGCGCAACGTGGTCGTCAGGGCGGGAACGCCGATGTCCCAGTTCGTCGAGTCGGCGATCACCATCACGTCGCTGGCCAGCTCGTCGCGATACCGCTGGAGCAGCTCGGGGAGTGAGCCCGAGCCGGACTCCTCCTCTCCCTCGACGAAGACGGTCACGCCGACCGGCAGGTCGTCACCGTGAGCCCGCACGGCCGCGAGGTGAGCGGCGATCCCGGCCTTGTCGTCAGCGGCGCCGCGACCGAACAACCGTCCGTCGCGCTCGGTCGGCTCGAACGGTTCGGTGTCCCAGGCGTCCCTGGCCCCTTCGGGCTGGACGTCGTGATGGGCGTCCAGGAGCACGGTCGGCTTGCCCTCCGGAGCCGGCTTGCGCGCGATCACGGCCGGCAGGCCGCCGTCGACCTCGACGGTCCGTGTCTCGAAGCCTTCGGCCTCGAACAGCGCTGCCGTCGCGGCCGCCGACCGGCGTACGTCGTCATGACGAGCCGGGTCAGCGCCGACCGACGGGATCCGGACCAGGCTCTCCAGGTCGGCCCGGACACCCGGCAAGACGTCGGACACGGCGGCACGCAGGTCTTTGCTCATGTCGGGGATGTTAGTGCCTCGGCAGCCAAGGGTTTGGCCTGGCGAGCGAGCTCTGGCGGAGTGCACGGCGATGCGCAGCGGTGCGGACCTGGTCGCCGCGAAACTCGGCCGTCTCAGGTCAGCGGCAGCAGCGGCGACAAGTCGGAGCGCTCACCCGACGCCCGAACCCGACCGGCGTAGCGCGCGTCGGCGAAGGACTCTCGCCCACGGGCCAGGGCCAACCAGGTGTCGGCGTCCAGCTCGACCACAGCAGGCGGGGTGCCTCGGGTATGGCGGGCGCCTTCGATGCACTGCACGGCGGCGTACGGCGGCACTCGCACCTCCACGCTCTTGCCGGGAGCGCGCGTGGTCAACACCGCCAGGAAGTGCTTGACCGCTGATCGGACGTCGTCTCGGCCGGGCTCCGTCTGGCCCTCGGCCGCCGCGTCGAGGCGTTGCAGCACGAGCGCGATCTCGCTCGGCGAGAGCGCGTGCAAGCGGGCGGGCACGACCCCCATCCTACGAACTGCCCCGCCCCGCCCCTCCCCGCCCTCCCCGTACGCACCGCCTCCCCGTACGCACCGCCCCTCCCCGCGAATTGCGGGAATGTGCAGGTCGACACGCCGTAAAGGACCTGCACCTCCCCGCAATTCCGGGGTTTGTGCGGCGACGCCCGGCTGTTAGCCTGTGGCCGCGCCGGGCCGGTCCGTCTGGCGGACAGACTTCGACGGGGACGTGATGCGACGTACGTCTTCTCGACTTGCCGTGCTCACCTCGACCGCCGCCTTGGTGATCGGAGCGCTCGGTCACCCCGCCGCTTTCGGCGACACCCAGCGGCATCCAACGCCTGCCGCCCGCGGCCAGGTCGCGGCTCCGGTGAAGGTACCCGGCGACCTGACCGGGTTGGGCTTCGATTCCTGTGCCGCCCCGAGCCAGGCCGCGATGGACGACCTGCGCACGGAGTCGCCGTACTGGGCGGTCGGCGTCTACATCGGCGGGGAGACTCGGACCTGCGCACAGCCTGAACTGACCCGGACCTGGGTTTCGAGGCAGCACCACAGAGGTTGGAGCGTCATCGCGATCTGGGCCGGTCTGCAGGCTCCGAAGGTCGGGGGTTCGGTTCGATCGGCCGATGCGCGGACCGGAACTTCGGCGGCAACGTGATGTCGCGGAACAACAGCAGCGCACGCTCGCAGGGGGTCAAGGCGGCCAACCGGGCGATCGGCAAGGCGAAGGCGCTCGGGATGGCCAAGGGCAGCACGCTGTTCCTCGACATGGAGTCGTACAAGAACCAGCTGAGCGCGTGCAACCAACCGGTGCAGAACTTCCAGTCCGGCTGGAGCACACGCCTGCATGCGCTCGGCTGGAAGTCCGGCTTCTACTCCTCGCTCAAGACTGGCGTGTACGCCCTGGACTATGTGCGGACGACCTTCCCCGGCACGTACGAGATGCCCGACGCGATCTGGTTCTCAGCCGCCAACGGAAAGCCGAACCTCGACGGCGGTCGCTTCGTCAAGGACAGTCACTGGCGGGGCCAACGGGTGCACCAGTACCGGCTGCACGTCAGGCGGACGTACGGCGACACGACTCTCACGCTCGACGAGAACGTCATCCAGATCGGACGCGGCTCGAGGCCGGGCGTGGCGCGGCACACCTGCGGGGTCGACCTCGACTTCGGTCGCTACCGGTCATCGACGCGTGGCGACCGCGCTGCTCAGGTCAAGGCCGCTCAGTGTCTGCTCAAGCAGCGAGGACTGTTCGCACCCGCCCTGTCCGGTCGGTTCGACACGGCGACCGCGCGTGGCGTGGGTCGATGGCAGGCCAGGGTCGGACGGTCCGTGACGCGCACGCTGGGCTCGAGGACCTGGACCACGTTGCTCTCGGCCGGCGCCGCGCCACTGGTCAAGCGCGGCTCTGCCAAAGACCGGGTCCGCTTCCTCCAGCGAGCGCTGACGTCGGCGCTGGCGAAGCCGGTGACCATCAACGGGGTCTTCGGTCCAGGTACGACGTCTGCCGTCACGGCGTACCAACGCGCGATCGGCCTGCCCACCAACGGGGTCGTGAACACCTCGACGTGGAAGGCACTCCAGAGCGGCCGCCACTGATCGTTGCCCCGGCCAGATCTGCCCCGTCGGCGTCTGCCCCCGTTGGGCCTGCCCCGTCGGGGTTTGCCTAGTTAACAAGCCGGA
This sequence comes from Propionibacteriales bacterium, assembly GCA_038259225.1. GTDB lineage: Bacteria > Actinomycetota > Actinomycetes > Propionibacteriales > Nocardioidaceae > JANLYC01. The sequence goes on along the minus strand of JBBSPA010000031.1, from coordinate 25,003 downwards.
AGGCTTGTTCACTAGGCGGGTTTGCCTTGTGAACAAGCCTTCTGCATAGATAACTAGGCAAACCCCAAGAGGGTCAGGAGAAGGCCAGCGGGAGGGTGGCAGACCAGGCTGCGAGAAGCTCCGACAGGGGTAGGGCGAACTGGCCTTCCACGTCGAGCGTGGCCCCCCCCTCCCCGCGACCCTCCGTCACGCCGATCACCACCTCCGCCACGCCGCGAGCAGCACACATCTCGGCGAACCGCGCCCGGTCGCCATGCGGCACCGCCACGATCGCCCGTGCCGTCGACTCCGAGAACAACGCCACGAACGGGTCCAGGTTGTCCGGCAGCCACACCCGCGCGCCCATCCCCCGCCGAAGGCAGGACTCGACCAGCGCTTGGGCCAACCCACCGTCCGACAGGTCGTGGGCGGCAGCGATGACCCCGTCCCGGGACCCGTCCGCCAAGATCTCGGCAAGGCCACGTTCCGCGTCCAGGTCGAGAGCCGGAGGACGGCCGCCGAGGTGGCCGTGCACGACGTGCGCCCACTCCGATCCGTCGAGCTCGTCCGCCGTCACACCGAGCAGGTGGATCTGCTGACCCTCGACCGAGAAGCCCATCGGCGTACGCCGGGTGACGTCCTCGAGCACACCGAGCACCCCGACCACCGGCGTCGGCAGGATCGGGACGTCCCCGGTCTGGTTGTAGAAGCTCACGTTGCCGCCCGTCACGGGGACGCCCAGCGCCCGGCAACCATCGGCCAGACCACGGGTCGCCTCGGCGAACTGCCACATCACGTCGGGGTCCTCCGGCGAGCCGAAGTTCAGGCAGTCGGTGACGGCCAACGGGCGTGCGCCGGCGGTCGCGACGTTGCGGTAGGACTCGGCGAGGGCGAGCTGGGCGCCGAGGTACGGGTCGAGCTTGGCGAACCGACCGTTGCCGTCGGTGGCCACGGCGACGCCGAGCCCGGTCTGCTCGTCCACGCGCACCACCCCCGCGTCCTCCGGCTGGGCGAGGACCGTGTTGCCCTGGACGTAGCGGTCGTACTGGTCGGTGATCCACGACTTGTCGCACAAGTTGGGGGACGCGACCATGGCGAGCAGCGTCTCGCGGAGCTGGTCGCCGGACTTCGGACGGTCCAGAGAACGCGCGTCGTCAGCCTGGAGGTCGTCCTGCCACGCCGGCCGGGCGAACGGTCGCTCGTAGACCGGTCCCTCGTGGGCGACGGTCCGCGGAGGTACGTCGACGATGGTCCGGCCCTGCCACTCGATCACCAGCCGGCCACCACGCTCGCGCTCTTCGTCGGTGACCACGGTGACCTCGCCGACCACCGTCGCGTCGACGTCCCACTTCTCGCAGATCGCGAGGAAGCGTTCGACGTGAGCGGGTTCGACTACCGCCATCATCCGCTCCTGCGACTCACTCATCAAGATCTCTTCGGGCGCCAACGAGGCGTCGCGCAGCGGGACCCGGTCCAGCCAGACGTGCATGCCGCCGTCTCCGGCACTGGCGAGCTCCGAGGTCGCGCACGAGAGTCCGGCACCACCGAGGTCCTGAATACCGACGACGAGGTTCGCGTCAAACAGCTCCAGCGTGCACTCGATCAGCAGCTTCTCCATGAACGGGTCACCGACCTGGACGCTCGGCCGCTTGGCCGGACCTTCTGAGGCAAAGGTCTCCGACGCCAGCACCGAGACGCCGCCGATCCCGTCCCCGCCTGTCCTCGCGCCGTAGAGGATGACCTGGTTTCCCGCACCGCTGGCCTTCGCCAGGTGCAGCTGCTCATGTCGCATCACGCCGACGCAGAGCGCGTTGACCAGTGGGTTGCCGGCGTACGAGGTGTCGAAGACGGCCTCACCGCCAATGTTCGGTAGGCCGAGGCAGTTGCCGTACCCGCCGATCCCGGCCACGATCCCCGGCAGCACGCGCCGAGTGTCCTCGGCGTCCAAGGGTCCGAAACGCAGGGGGTCCATCACCGCCACCGGGCGCGCCCCCATCGCGAGAATGTCGCGGACGATGCCTCCGACTCCGGTCGCGGCACCCTGGTAGGGCTCGACGTACGACGGATGGTTGTGCGACTCGACCTTGAACGTCACGGCATACCCGTCGCCGATGTCGACCACGCCGGCGTTCTCGCCGATCCCGACCATCAGGTGCTGACGCATCTCGTCCGTCACGTTGTCGCCGAACTGACGCAGATGCACCTTGCTCGACTTATAGGAGCAGTGCTCACTCCACATCACGGAGTACATCGCGAGCTCCGAGGACGACGGGCGGCGGCCGAGGATCTCCCGGACCTGGCTGTACTCGTCAGGCTTGAGACCGAGGTCCTGCCAGGGCTGCTGGGCGTCCGGCGTCGCGCGGGCTCGCTCGACGGAGTCCACGGAGTCCACGGAGTCCACGGAGTCCACGGAGTCCACGGAGTCAGCCGTGCGCTCTGACCGCGTCGTGGCGGTCGTGTCGGCCGTGTCGGAGCTGGAGGTTCGGTGGTCAGACTGGTCAGGAGGGGAGGACTGGGGCTGCTCGGTCACCGCGGTCTGGCTCCGGATCTGTGGTCATGCAGGGGCTGGTCGCGCGCACCACGCTACCGCCCGAGGACTCACGGATGCCGTCATGGTGGCACGCGCACGTCTGTTGCCTCGATCGTTCGACGTTTGGGGAGCATTCGGCAGGCGCAGGCCACGACAAACCTCCCCGCACCACACGGCCGTACGACGTTGGCGGAGCAAACTGTCGACCCGGGCCACGCCTCCCCCCGAACGCCACGGCCATACGACGTTGGGGGAGCATTCGGCAGGCCCAGGCCACGACAAACCTCCCCGAACCTCTCGAGCGTCAGCCCAGCCGCCGGGTCACGACGCGGAATCGTCCTCGCGCTGGTAGCTCCCCGGCTCCCAGCACCGGGTGGTGACCCCGATCCGGTTCCAGGCGTTGATCGCCACCAGCAGCGCGACCAGCTGCGCCAACGGCTCCGGCTCGAAGTGCCGCGCGGCCTCGTCGAAGACCTCACGTGGGACATGGCCGTCGTGCACCAAGGTGACCGACTCGGTCAGGGCGAGCGCCGCCCGCTCGGCCGGGTCGAACGCCGTTGTCTCACGCCAGACAGGCAGCAGGGAGAGCCGCTCGTCGGTCTCGCCGCCGGCGCGCGCGTCCTTGGTGTGCATGTCGACGCAGTAGGCGCAGCCGTTGATCGTGGACGCATGGATGCGCACCAGCTCACGCAGCCGCGGTTCGAGGCCGATCCCCGCCTGGGAGTCGAGACGAGCGAGGGCGGCGGCGAACCGCGGGACCAGGGTGTCGAAGTCGAGGCGAACATCGGTAGGGCTCAGGTCGGGCATGGTGTCTCCTTCAGAGGGGTTGTCGAGCAGACGGGTTGTCGAGCACACGGGGTGTCGAGCACAGGGGGTGTCGAGCAGACGGGTTGTCGAGCAGACGGTTCTCCTTCAGAGGGTTGTCGAGTCGACGGACGTGGCTGCTGCGCCCTGCGACCCGGGTAGTCCGCGGGCCGCGAGTGCGAGAACGTGGGTGTCAGCGCCGTCAAGTTCGTGTTGCCGGCGGCGCTCGCCCCACGCGACGACAGGTCCCATCGCCGCAGCGGCCGTTGCGAAGACGACGCCCAGCACGAGCCAGCCCGGCCCGGACCAGGTGAGGACGAGCGTGGCAAGAGCCAGCGGGCCCAGCGCCCTCGCGAGCGCGATCCCACTCACGAACAGTCCCTGCCACCGGCCCTGCCGGTGCGGGTCGGCCAGTCCGAACCCGATCTCCCACGACCCCGATGCCAGCAGGACTTCGCCCACGATCTGAAGTCCGGCGGCCATCGCGAGCACCGCCACGGCAGCGAACGGCGATCGGACTGACGCCACCAACGCGAAGGCAAGGCATGCCAGCAGCAGCGCCACCCCGGCCCGTCTGGTCGCCACGACCGCGGACGAGAGGTCGGTGACCGTGGTGGCGGCGCGCACCTGCAGCAGGGCGACGCCCAGGGTGTTGAGCACGAAGACTCCACCGATCGTCCAGGCCGGCGCATCGGTGCGTTGCACCAGGTAGAGCGGCAGAACGACGCTGAGCATGGGCATATACAGGTACAGCACCGCGTTCAGCATGGCGGCCGCGACGTAGGGGCGGTCGTGAAGCACGCCCCGCGACGACGCAGGCGGCGATGAGTGCCCGGCCCGAGGCGTCGAGTCCGGTGCCGTCCTGCCAGGTTCAGACCGGGGACGGCGCGGCTGGGGCAGGCGAGTCAGGAGTACGCCCGCCGTGACGAAGGTGAGGGCATCGAACAGGAAGATCCCGACGTATGCCGTCGTGGTCCCTACGAGCAGGGCGATTCCGCCCAGGGCAGCGCCGCCGCCCAGCCCGATGTTGATCGCCGCTTGCAACCGGGCCCGGACCATGACCCGCGTCCGAGGCTCAACCAGCGTGACGAGCAGCGCCTGTCGGACGGCCGAGGACGCGCTCTGCGTCACGGCGTACAGGCTCGTGACCAGGACGAAGGCTGTCATCGACCGCGGGAGCGTGACCAGTACCAGAGCGGCCGCGGTCACCAGGGACAAGATGACGCCACTGCGCCGCAGGCCGACTCGGTCCGCGAGCATGCCCAACGGGGTCGTCAGGGCGAACCCGGTCCCCCAGGCGATCGTCAGCCCGGCTCCGATCTGGAGCGGTGTCAGTCCGACCACGTGGGAGAAGAACAGCGCCGAGGTGACGTAGAAGCCGCCGTCCCCGACTGCGTTGGCGCTCTGCGCGGCTGTGAGGACCCTGGCTACCTGTCGCTGACCAATTGCTTCCATGGAAGATATAATACCTGTCACGGAAGATATACTCAAGCCATGTCCACCGAGAACAGCGACACCGTCGCCGAGATCGTCGTCCAGTGGGGCCGGGAACGCCCCGACCTCGACGCCAGTCCGTTGCTCGTGATCGGGCGGATGGCCAGGCTGACCGAGCTGCTCGACCTGCGGCTACGTCCACCGTTCGCGGAGGCTGGTCTGGGCAACGGAGACTTCGACGTGATCGCGGCGCTGCGCCGACGCGGGCAGCCGTACACGCTCAGCCCCGGCCAGCTCAGCAACGCTCTGCTGGTGACGACCGGCGCCATCACCAAACGGCTGGACCGGCTCCAGGCCCGACGACTCATCGATCGTCACGTGAGCGATCGCGACGCGCGCGCCCGCCTCGTCCACCTGACTCCAGAGGGCGTCTCGTTGGTCGATCAGCTGATCGAGACGCACTTCGCGAACGAGCGCGACCTGCTGGCCGGCCTGTCCGGCCAGGAACGTCGACAGCTCGGCGCCCTGCTGGGGCGACTCGCACTGTCGCTCGAGGACCATTCGGTCACCAGCTCCGCTCTCGTGACCTGACCCCTTCATCCCACCAGCGGCGATCGTGGCCCGGTGCGGTACGCCGGTCGTTCGTCGGCTGAGGGCCGTGCGTCAGCCGGTCCGGACAGCAGTCGCAGCCATGGCGATCTGGCCGGCGAGTCGCGCGTTGGACAGCACCAAGGCGATGTTGGCAGCCAGGCTGCGACCGTGCGTCTGCTCGTGGAAGTGCGCGAGCAGGAACGGCGTGACGTCCTTGCCGTGTACGTCGGCCGCTGCCAACGCCCGAAGGCCAGAGGCGAGCGTTCGATCGTGCAGGTCTCGGTCCATCTCCTCGGCCTCATCGATCGGGTTGGCGACGACCAGTCCCTGCCGAAGTCCGAGGTCCCGACGTTGCTGCATGGTCGCGGCGATGTCGGCCACGTCGTCTAGCCGCCACGGCACAGGTTGCCCGGAGTCGCGGATGTAAAAGCCCGGAAAGGCATCCGTGCGGTAGCCGACCACCGCGACGGACAGCGTCTCCAGACGTTCCAGCGTCGCCGGCACGTCGAGGATCGACTTCACCCCCGCGCAGACGACCGTGACGGGAACGTCTCCGAGCGCGGGCAGGTCGGCCGACTCGTCCCAGGAGTCCTGCGCTCCTCGGTGCACACCGCCGAGACCTCCAGTGGCGAACACCTCGATGCCGGCCGAGCTCGCCAGGTACGCCGTCGACGCCACCGTGGTCGCGCCAGGTGTGCGTGTGGCCAGCACGACCCCCAGGTCACGGATGCTCGCCTTGACCACGCCGGAGTCGGTGGCAACCCGGTCCAGCGCTGCGTCGTCCAGCCCGATCCGCACCGTGCCGTCCAGCACGGCGACCGTCGCGGGCACGGCGCCGGACTCGCGGACGGCCGCCTCGATCTGCCGGGCCACCTCGGCACTGGACTCGGTCGGCAGGCCGTGGCTGATGATCGTCGACTCCAACGCCACCACACCACGGCGCTCGTCCAAGGCGGCGGCGACCTCGGGGTGCAGGCGGATGATCCGTTCCGATGTCACGGCTGCGACCTTACTGGAGGTGGATCAGGCGGCGGTCCGATCAGCCTGCGAGGTGGCGGGCGAGGAAGCGGGCGGTGCGCTCGTCCTTGGGCGCGGTGAACACCTCGGTCGGCGGGCCGTCCTCCACGATCGTCCCTCCGTCGAGGTAGACGACCCGATCGGCCACCTCACGTGCGAACGACATCTCGTGGGTGGCCATCATGATCGTCATACCTTCGCCCTTGAGCTCTCGGATGACCTCGAGAACGTCCCCTACCAGCATCGGGTCGAGGGCGGAGGTGACCTCGTCGAGCAGCAGCAGCCGCGGATCCATCGCCATCGCCCGGATCACGGCGACCCGTTGCTGCTGGCCGCCGGACAGGCTGTCGGGATAGGCCTTCGCCTTCTCCGCGAGGCCGAACCGATCGAGCAGCTCGTGAGCCCGCTGCACGCACCCCTGCCGGGATCGCCGCAATGAGCGCCGTGGTCCGAGCGTGATGTTGTCCAGCACGGACAGATGAGGGAACAGGTTGTAGGCCTGGAACACGATCGCGATCTCCCGGCGTACGCCGTCGGGGTTCACGCGGGGGTCGGTGATGTCCCGGTCACCGAGCCAGATCGTGCCGTCATCCACGGTCTCGAGCAGGTTGATGCAGCGCAGCAGCGTCGACTTCCCGGACCCGGACGCGCCGATCAGGCAGACCACGTCGCCCTCGGCCACGTCGAGCGAGACGCCCCGGAGTACGTGGTGTGAGCCGAAATGCTTGCGAACCGAGTCCAGCCGCAGGATCGCCATCACGCCCCGCCCTGCTCGCGACGCAGCTGCCGAAGCGCGAGCCAGTCGGCCAGCCGAGCCAACGGGACGGTCATCACCACGAAGAAGGCCGCCGCGACCACGTAGGGAGTGAAGTTGAAGTCGCGACTCGCGTTGACCTGGGCGGCGCGCAGGATCTCGACGAGGCCAACGGTGGCGACCAGCGCGGTGTCCTTCTGCAGCGAGACGAAGTCGTTGAGCAGTGGTGGCATCACTCGCCGGAGCGCTTGCGGCAGGACCACCCGTCGCAGGGTCTGGGTGTAGGTGAGCCCCAACGAGCGGGCGGCCGCCCACTGGCTCGGGTGAATCGACGCGATTCCGGCTCGGATCACCTCCGCGACGTAGGCGCCGTACGACAAGGTCAGGGCGATCACCCCGAGAGCGAACAGTCCGGTCGGGGCGCCCTGGAGCTGCAGAGCCGGTACGCCGAAACCGACCAGGAAGATGACAAGCAAGGTGGGAGTACTGCGGAACACGTCGGTGTACACGATCGCCAGCAGCCGTAGCGGCGCCAGCGCCGGTGACGGCATGACTCGGATCACCGCCACGCCGAGGGCGACGACGAGGATGCAGACCTCGGCGACAAGGAAGAGCTTGACGTTGAGGACGAACGCGTCCGCCAGGCCGGGCAGCACCGCTCGCGCGTAGGCGACGTCGAAGTACGTCGCCCGGACCCGGTCCCAGCCCGGCGAGCTGATCGTGATCACGAGCAGGGCGACGAGCACGACCGTCGTCGACGCCGCCGCGAGCGCGCCACGCCCCAATGAGCGTTTGCGCCGGTATGTCAGCCGCTCACGCTGGACGTCACTCGGCGCCCACGGGGTCTCACCCGACATCGGTCAGGAGTCGAGAGTCGGGATGTCGAGCACCTGGCTGAGCCACTTGTTCTCCAGGTCAGCCAGCGTGCCGTTGTCCTTCAATGACGCCAGCGCCTGGTTGGCGCAGCTCACCAACGGGTTGCCCTTCTCGAAGAGCAGACCGAACGCCTCCGGATCGCCACTCGTCGCCTGGAACTGGCCGGCGATCGTGCCTTGCGGAATCTCCACCGCGGTGATGTAGAAGGCCGTCGGGAGGTCGACCACGATGCCGTCGACCTGGCCGTTGAGCAGGGCGTTCTTCGCCACGTTGGTGTCGTCGAACACCTGAGGCGACTTGCTGGACTTGATCGTCTCGGTGATCGCGTCCAGCGAGGTGGTCCCGACCTGGGCACCGAGGGTGGCGTCAGAGAAGTCCGACAGCGACGTGGCGCCCGCCAACGGGGAGTCCTTGAGCGTGATGATCGCCTGTGCCGCCGAGTAGTAGCCGTCGGAGAACGTCACCGCCTTCGCGCGCTTGGGGCTGATCGAGATCTGGTTGATGTCGAAGTCGAAGTTCTTCGGGCCTGGCTGGTAGCTGGCGTTGAACGGCTCCTTCGTCCACGTCACCGCGGCCGTGTCGAAGCCCATCTCGCTGGCGACGGCGTAGGCGACCGCCGACTCGAACCCCTTGCCGTTCGTCGGGTCGTCCTTGGAGAACCAGGGGTCGTACGCCGGTGAGTCCGTGGCGATGGTCAACGTGCCCGGCTTGACGGTCTGCGGGTCGGCGCACTCGTCGACCGGGGTGTCCCCGGCTGACGTCTCGGAGGTGCTGGAGGTCGGGGCGGACGTGGTGCTCTCGTCGTTGGGGGCGCAGGCGACGGAGAGGAGGCAGAGGAGGGAGGCGCCCAGCCCGAAGGCCGGCCGTCCCAGGAGAGCACGTGGGGACATGGGCACATCGTAGGGCCGACACCCCGATCCGTGATGGACGATCCGGCCACGGTCGGCCGCAGGGCTCAGTAGCCTGTCGTGCGACGTCATCTCGACGTCAGGGAGGGCCCATGCACATCGCCACGTTGGGCGACGTGATGCTCGATGTGATCGTCGATGCCCCCGACGGGCTGCGTGAGGACGACGATGTCGAGGCGCAGATCGAGATCTCTGCAGGTGGCCAGGCCGCCAATGTGGCAGCCTGGGCCGCTGCGCTCGGTGCACGGGCAACCCTGATCGGTCCCCGCGGCCAGACCCCCTCTGCACTGCTCGTCGACGACCAGCTGGCGGCTGCCGGGGTCGGCGTGGTGGCGATCGACGCGTCGACCACCGGCACGGTGGTCTCGATCATCGTTGCCGGCGCGCGCACGTTGGCCTCCGATCCGGGTGACCAGGGCTGGACCGAACGGATCGACCCGATGCGCGTGCCGCTGGACGTGGACTGGTTGCACGTGTCGGGCTATCCGCTGCTGCGCTCGACCAATCCCCGGCCGCTGCTGGACTTCGTCGATGTGGTCCGGCGTCGAGGTAGCGCGATCTCGCTCGACCTGTCCTCGGCTGAACTGATCACGGCGTACGGCGCATCGGCCCTGCGCGACGTGCTGAAGGACCTAGCGCCGAACCTGGTGTTCGGCAACGAGGCGGAGTGGGATGCGTTCGGTCTGGAGTCACTGGACGGAGCACCCGACATGGTGATCAAGCGCGGCGGACGTGGCGTGACCTGCGTGCTGGACGGTGTCGTGATGAAGCACTCGGCCGTGCTGACCGACGTGGTCGACCTGACGGGTGCCGGTGACGCGCTGGCCGCCGGCTACCTGGTCGGGGGCATCGAGCACGGCCTGCTCGCGGCCGCGCGCTGCGTGGCTCGACGCGGCGCACAGCCGACGCACCACCCGACGCGGCTCGGCCGGCACCGCCCCACGTCGTGACCCGCCCTGAGTTGTCAGGAAAGGGCGCTGGTGAAGAACGTCAACCCGTCGACACCGGGTCCGCACAACATCTCGACGGCATGCTCGGGGTGCGGCATCAGACCCACGACGTTGCCCCGCTCGTTGGTGATGCCCGCGATGTCTCGCAGCGAACCGTTCGGGTTGACGTCGAGGTAGCGGGCCACCACCTGCCCCTCCCCCTCGAGCCTGTCCAGCGTGTTGTCGTCGGCGACATACCCGCCCTCGCCGTTCTTCAACACGATCGTGACTTCAGCGCCGGGCTGGTAGCCATGGGTCCAGGCGGTCGAGGCGTTCTCGATCCGGAGGCGCTGATCGCGACAGACGAACTTCTGTTGCTCGTTGCGGATCAGCGCCCCGGGCAGCAGGTGCGTCTCACACAGGATCTGAAAGCCGTTGCAGATGCCGAGAACCGGCATACCGGCGCCGGCCGCCTCGACGACCTCCGCCATTACCGGGGCGAACCGGGCGATGGCCCCGCAGCGCAGGTAGTCCCCGTAGGAGAACCCACCCGGCAACACCACAGCATCGACGCCACGGAGGTCGTGGTCGCCGTGCCAGAGCGCGACCGGCTCACCCCCGGCCACGCGGATCGCGCGTCGGGCGTCCACATCGTCGAGGGAGCCGGGGAATGTGACGACCCCGATCTTCACGACTGCCCGACCTTGACCGTGAAGTCCTCGATCACGGGGTTGCTGAGCAGGGTCTCGGCGGCTCGGCGGACCTCCGCCAGCCGCTCCTCGGTGATCTCGCCCTCGAACTCGAGCTCGAACCGCTTGCCCTGGCGTACGCCGACCACCCCGTCGAAACCGAGCCGTGGGAGCGCGCCGTGCACCGCCTTGCCCTGCGGGTCGAGGATCTCCGGCTTCAGCATGACATCGACGACGACGCGGGCCACAGGTGCTCCTAGTCGGTGGAGAACGAGACGTCGTCAGTCTAGAGCCGGGTCCGCGGATGGCCCCGGTTGCACCGCCGTTGAAAAAAGTTGTCCGCTGCGGGCAACTTATCGCCCGCTCACGCCGTCTGTGTAGGTAATGACCCGGGCGCCGTCGTACGGGGGCATCGCCACCGCTGTGGGGGACGCGTGGGGGTGACGTCGACGCGCCCGGGTCAACAGGTTGACGAGGACGAATCGTCCCGGGCGTGGTCCGGTGGTTGACCTTGTCGAAACCCCCCCGATCAGCGGCCGTGGACCGGTGGTTGAGCTCGTCGAAACCCCCCTCGATCAACGGGATGGCTCAATCGGCGGGCGTGGTCCGGTGGTTGAGCGTGTCGAAACCCCAACGGCGTGGTCCGGTGGTTGAGCTCGTCGAAACCCCAACGGGCGTGGTCCGGTGGTTGAGCGTGTCGAAACCCCGTCCTCGATCTCGACAGGCTCGATCAACGGGATGGCTCGATCTCGACAGGCTCGATCAACGGGATGGCTCGATCAACGGGCTGGCTCGATCAGCGGGATGGCTCGATCAGTGGGACGACTCGATCAGTGGGGCGGCTTGATCAGGTCAGCTCGCGCTTGAGGATCTTGCCGGTCGCCGTCATCGGCAGGTCGTCACGGAACTCGATCATCCGCGGGTACTTGTAGGACGCCATCTGCTCCTTCGACCAGGCGATCAGCTCGTCCTCGGTGACCTCGGCGCCTTCGTTGCGGATCACGTAGGCCTTGACCTCCTCGCCGTGCTGCTCGTGGGGTACGCCGACGACTGCGGCCAGCGACACCGCCTCGTGGGTGAGCAGGACCTCCTCGATCTCGCGTGGGTAGACGTTGAAGCCGCCACGGATGATCATGTCCTTCGCCCGATCGACGATGTAGTAGTAGCCGTCCTCGTCGCGCCGCGCCAGATCGCCGGACCGGAACCAGCCGTCCTTCATCACCGCTGCCGTCTCCTCGGGCCGTTTGTAGTAGCCCTTCATGATGTTGTGGCCACGCATGGCGACCTCGCCGATCTCGTCGACGTCGTCCACGGTCTTCCAGTCCTCGTCGATCAGCTTCACCTCGACGCCCCAGATCGCCGTACCGATCGAGCCCGCCTTCGGCTCCCGGTCGAGGTGGCTGAACGTGGCCACGGGCGAGGTTTCCGACAGGCCGTAACCCTCCAGGATCTGAACGTGGAAACGCTCCTTGACCTGGTGCAGGATCTCGACCGGCAAGGACGAGCCGCCGGCGACCGCCCGGCGCAGGTTGCCCGCGATCTTGTCCACGTCGACGTCGTCGTCCAGGGCGTTGAGAAGTCCCCAGTACATCGTCGGGACACCGGCGAAGAACGTGACGTTCTCCTTGTCCATCAGCGCCAGCGCCTGGTGCGCGTCAAAGCGTGCCAGCAGCACCAACGTGGCTCCAAGGCCGAACCCGGCGTTCAGCTGAACCGTCTGGCCGAACGAGTGGAACAGCGGCAGCGTCACCAGATGGACCTCGGGCTCGGACGGCTTGAGCTCCCAGGTCCGGTGGCAGGTCACGACGTTGAACGTGATGTTGGCGTGAGAGAGCTCAGCGCCCTTCGGCTGACCGGTCGTGCCACTGGTGTAGAGGATGACCGCGGTGTCGTCGGGCTCGGTGACCACGGTCTCGAACGTCTTCGCCTGGCCCTTAGTCTCGGCGAAGAAGTTGTCAGCGCCGTCCAACACGTCGCCCGAGGGGTCGGCCGGGATCACGAAGAAGTCCTCGCAGGCGGCGGTCGCGTCGTACCCCTCCTTGCCCGCCTGCGCCATTGCCAACTCAGGCGTGCCCTCGAAGCAGAAGTACGCCTTCGCGTCGGAGTCATCGAGGTGGTACGCGACCTCGCGGCCCTTGAACAGCACGTTCAACGGGACGACCACGGCGCCGGCCTTGAGGATCCCGTAGTAGACGACTGGGAAGTACGGGAGGTTCGGGCAGGACAGCGCGACCTTGTCGCCACGCTCGATGCCACGGGAGACGAGCAGGTTCGCGACCTGGTTGGCCATCGCGTCGACCTGCGCATACGTGAGCCGGGTGTCGTTGAAGACGATCGCGTCCCGGTCGGGCACTTTCCGGGCACTGTCCTCGAGCATCACGGCCAGATTGAGCACGGTCGACCTCCGTTACGTCGATGCAGCCGCGGGCGGCTGTTTCCCACAACGTAGTTTCCGCACGGCCGATACGCCATGTCCGGTCAGCGATCTCAGCGGAAGGCGAGGCCCGTCAGCCGCTCGAACGCCTCGACGTAGGTCGCCCGGGTCTGCTCCACGACGCTGTCCGGCAGCGCCGGTGGCGGGCTCCCGGACGCTCGGTCCCAACCCGACTCCGCCGACAGCAGCCAGTCCCGCACGAACTGCTTGTCGTACGCCGGTTGGGTCCGGCCCGGCTGCCACCGATCAGCCGGCCAGAGGCGCGACGAGTCCGGTGTCAGCACCTCGTCGGCCAGCACGATCGTGCCGTCGTGGCGAGCGCCGAACTCGAACTTCGTGTCGGCCAGGATGAAGCCGCGCTCCCGGGCGATCTGCTCGGCCCGGGCGTACACCGTCAGCGTCAGCGACCTCAGCTCGGCGGCCGCGTCGTCACCGATCGCGACCACGACGGCCTCGTAGTCGACGTTCTCGTCGTGCTCGCCCAGGGCGGCCTTGGTGGCAGGGGTGAAGATCGGCTCGGGGAGCCGGGAACCGTCCTTCAGACCCGGCGGCAACGACATCCCGCACACCCGGCCAGTCGCCCGGTAGTCGACCAGAGCTGAACCGGCCAGATAGCCGCGGGCGACGCACTCGACCGGGAACATGTCGAGCCGCTCACAGATCACCGCGCGACCGGCGACGGACTCGGGAACGTCGGTCGAGAGGATGTGGTTCGGGATCAGGTCGCTCAACTGCTCGAACCACCACAGCGACATCCGCGTCAAGGTCTCGCCCTTGTCGGGAATCGTCGGGGTGAGGACGAAGTCGAACGCCGAGATGCGGTCCGAGGCCACCATGAGGAGCCGGCCGTCGGGTAGCGCGAACAGGTCACGGACCTTGCCGGATTGGAGGTGTTGCGCACCCGGCAGCGGTGGGCTCGCGCTGTCCGGAGCTGGTGCGTCGGGAGCAGCCATGGGGACATCCTGCCGGACCGGCGCCCTGGGCGCCCTGCGGGTCGACGTCAGGCGGGTGAAGATAGGGGTATGACGGACGCGGTGGTGATCGGCTCCGGGCCCAACGGTTTGGTGGCGGCCAACCTTCTCGCTGATCGCGGCTGGTCCGTCGTCGTGCTGGAGGCCCAGCCGGTGCTCGGAGGCGCGGTTCGCACCGACGGCGAGGTCCATGCCGGCTTCCGGCACGACACGTTCAGCGCCTTCTACCCGCTGGCGGCCGCCTCGCGTACGATCGGCGACCTGCGCCTGGAGAAGCACGGACTGGCCTGGGTGCACGCGCCGGCAGTGCTCGGCAACCCGCTGCCGGACGGCGGCTGGGCGATCCTGCACCGCGACCGGTACGACACCGCCGCCGGACTGGACGAGCTGTGCCCTGGTGACGGGGAAGCCTGGCTGCGGTTGTGCACGCAGTGGGACGGCTTCGGTCCTGACCTGATCGGTGCGCTGCTGACTCCGTTCCCGCCGGTGCGGAGTGGGCTGCGGATGGCGTACTCGCTGCCGAGAGCGGCCGGGCTCGCCGGCTTCCGGATGCTGCTGATGTCCGTACGCCGGATGGCGGAGGAGAACTTCCGCGGCGAAGGCGCGCGACTGCTCCTCGCCGGCAACGCGCTGCACGCGGACTTCTCTCCCGAAGGGGCCGGGTCGGGCGTCTTCGGGCTGATCATGGCGATGCTCGGTCAGACGGTCGGCTTCCCGGTACCCCGCGGCGGTGCCGGTGAGCTGACTCAGGCGTTGGCCCGCCGGCTCGAGTCGCGCGGTGGGTCGGTCGAGACCGACTGCGAGGTGACGTCCGTCGTGGTCCGGTCCGGGCGTGCGGTCGGAGTCGTGCTGGCCGACGGCACACAGGTTGATGCCGGTAGAGCGGTCATCGCGGATGTGAGCGCCCCGGCGCTGTACACCCGGTTGCTCGACCCCGCCCAGCTGCCCTCCCGGGTCAGCCGCGGCATCGCCCGCTTCGAGTGGGATCCGTCCACGATCAAGGTCGACTGGGCCCTGTCGAGCCCGTTGTCGTGGACCCAGCCACCCACGAAGCAGCCCGGCACGATCCATGTCGCCGACTCCGTGGACCAGCTGACGACGTTTGCCGCCCAGATCAGCGGTCACACGGTCCCGTCCGACCCGCTGCTGCTGATGGGCCAGATGACGACGACGGACCCGTCGCGCTCACCGGCTGGGACCGAGTCGATGTGGGCCTACTGCCACGTACCGCAGCAGGTGCGCGCCGACGCCGGCGATGCTGGGATCCGGGGCGTATGGGACCACGATGATCTCGAGCGGATGGCGGATCGGATGCAGGCCAGGGTGGAGCGGTTCGCGCCGGGGATGGCCGATGCCGTAGTAGCTCGGCGGGTGATGGGCCCGCACGAGTTCGAGTCCAACAACGCCAACCTGCATCACGGTGCCATCAACGGCGGGACGGCCGCCTTGCACCAGGAACTGATCTTCCGCCCCGTTCCCGGCCTGGGTCGGGCCGAGACCCCGGTCAAGGGCCTCTTCCTGGGTTCGGCGTCGGCACATCCAGGGGGCGGTGTGCACGGTGCGGCCGGCTCGAACGCGGCGCGGGCTGCGCTCGCACACGACCGGGTACGCCGGGTGACCTCGCGCCGCTGAAACTCACTGCTGGACGCTCAGACGGCGGGCTCGGCTTCCGCGAGCCGGACCAGGTCCTTGAGCATCAGGCTGACCCGGAAGCGAAAACCGATCGCGGTGATCGGGTTGTGCACCCAGCGGGCTGGACCGCGCAACGGGTGCTCGTCCATCGTCACGATGCTTCCGCCGTCGACGGTGGGGTTGATCCGCAGTCCGATCCGGGCCGTCCCGGCCGGCCACGCGTGGGCTTCGAGCTCGAGCTTTTGTTCCTCGACGCACGCGCGAGACGTCGTCTTGTCCTTGTGCGAGAAGGGTCCGTAGCCGACGGTGAAGTGGATCGACGTCCCTTCCCCCGGCCAGCCGGCGTCGACGTCGCGGATCTCGCTGGTGCCGTGGACCCATTCGGCGTACCGATGGCCATCGCTGAGCACGGACCACACCTGGGCCGGCGTCGCTGTGGAGGTCCTGCTGCTCGCGGAGGTGGCCATGGGTTCAACTTAAGTCGCCCAGCACCGGCGCGCACGCCTCGACGATCCGACGTCTGCGCGGCCTTGACCCCGAGGCCGTCGGAGCCTTGCGAGACGGGCCGTGGTTTCTCGACTCCTGAGAAATGAGGTAGGCATAGCACATGCAGCCTGATGTGATCTCCGGCCGCTACCGCGTGATCAAGGCGATCGGGCGCGGTGGCATGGGCACTGTGTGGTTGTGCCGTGACGAGGTGTTACGACGGGACGTCGCCGTCAAGCAGATGGGCGCCCTCCCCGGCGAGGACAGCGAGAGCACGACGCGGGCAATGCGCGAGGCCAGGGTGTCGGCGGCGATGAACCACGAGAACGCCATCGCCGTGTACGACGTCAGGGATCATGACCAGGGCACCTGGTTGGTGATGGAGTACTTCCCGTCCCAGACCCTGGCTGACCTGATCAAGGCCGAAGGCGCACTGCCCGTCCAGCGGGTGGCGCGGATCGGCCAGCAGGCCGCCGCGGCGCTCGCGTCGGCACACGGCCTGGGCATCGTGCACCGCGACATCAAGCCCGGCAACATCTTGGTAGGCCGCGACGACGTGGCGAAGATCAGCGACTTCGGGATCGCCCGCGGTCACACGGACCTGAGCCTGACCCAGACCGGGATGATGACCGGGACTCCTGGATACTTCGCGCCGGAGGTGGCGCGGGGCGGCGATCCGAGCTTCGCCTCGGACTGTTGGGCGCTCGGTGCCACGTTGTTCACCGCCGTCGAGGGCCAGCCGCCGTACCCCACGCAGACGAACCCGCTCGCCGTGCTGAGCGCGATCACCCGAGAGCCGCCGCCGCGGCCTGAGCGAGCCGGACCGTTAGGGCCGGTCATCTCGTCGCTGATGCAGCGGGACGCCTCGCAGCGCTGGTCGATGGACCGCACGCAGGCCGCACTCGCTGAGGTAGCCGACGGTGGTGAGGTCGACGGGGACACCCGCGCCTTCGCGGTCGACACGGGGCCGGAGTCGACGACGTCGAGCGCAACCACGGTCGCCGAGCCTGTTGCGTCTGCCGGACCCGCCGCGGCGGCCGGCGGCGTCGAGACGTCCGGGACCGCCGAGACGTCCGGAGCAGACGACGGGTGGACGTCGCAATGGGCGATCGGGACCGCCGGGGAGCCACCGGCGCCTCGAGAGGGTCGGTGGGCCGGGTGGTGGGTGGCTGCCGTCGTGGCCCTGATCGTGCTGGGCATCGGAGCTGCTGCATGGGCGGCTTTCTCCCCCGACGACGGAACGACCCCTCAGGCTGGGTCGTCGACGCCGAAGAAGACCGGTCAGTCGCCGGGGACCAAACAGCCGACGACGGCCCCGACCACGTCCACCGAGCCGACGCAGACCACACCGGAGACCACAGCACAGACGACGGCGACGACCACGAACGATCCAGGGGGACCTGCCTCACGGGCGAGGGCAGCGGCCTTCGTGACCAGCTACTTCACGGTGGTCCCGGGTGACCTCGACGCCGGCTGGGCGCAGCTGTCACCGGCGTTTCAGCAAGCGACTGGGCGGGACAGCTACGACAGCTTCTGGAGTGGCTACCAGTCCGTCGAGGTGACCAACGTCTGGCCGGCGAGCCCGACCTTGGTCAACTACACGATCAGCTACGACGGTTCGACCCCGGAGAACAAGCAGATCACGCTCGTGCGGGATGGCTCGTCCTACCTGATCGACAGCGACGGGGTGCAATAGCCCCTCTCCTCCGCGCCAAGATCCGAGTTCTGCCTGGCCATGACCAGGTAAGACTCGGATCGTTCGGCGGGCGGAGTGGTCAGAGGATCGCGTGCGGGCGGTAGGCGGCGGCCTCGGGGTTGTCGGCCGCGAGCCGCTCGATCCGGCGTACGACGTCATCGACCTGGCTGACAGCCGCCCCGGTGAACGACAACGGCTCCGCGACGAGCCCGGCCAGGTCGGCCGAGGACAGCCCGAGGCGTTCGTCGGCGGCGAGTCGGTCGAAGAGGTCGTTGCGGTCCGCACCCTTCTCTCGCATCTGGAGGGCCACGGTGACGGCGTGCTCCTTGATCGCCTCGTGCGCGGTCTCCCGGCCGACCCCGTTGCGTACCGCGGCCATCAGTACCTTTGTGGTGGTGAGGAACGGCAGGTAACGGTCGAGCTCGCGGTGGATCACGGACGGGAAGGCCCCGAACTCGGCCAGCACGGTCAGGAACGTCTCGAACAGCCCGTCGACGGCGAAGAAGGCGTCCGGCAAGGCGACCCGGCGTACGACGGAGCAGGAAACGTCACCTTCGTTCCACTGGTCTCCGGCGAGCTCACCGACCATCGAGAGCTGGCCGCGCAGGATGACGGCGAGGCCGTTGACGCGCTCGCAGGAGCGGGTGTTCATCTTGTGCGGCATCGCACTTGATCCGACCTGGCCAGGCTGGAACCCCTCGGTGACGAGCTCGATCCCGGCCATCAGCCGGATCGTGGTCGCCAGGTTGCTCGGGCCGGCGGCGGCCTGGACCAGGGCGGAGACGACGTCGAAGTCCAGCGAGCGCGGATACACCTGACCGACGCTGCTCAACACGTGCTCGAACCCGAGGTGGCGGGCTACCTGCTGCTCGAGCGCGGCGAGCTTGGAGGGATCACCGTCGAGGAGGTCCAGCTGGTCCTGCGCGGTGCCGACCGGACCCTTGATGCCGCGAAGCGGGTAGCGCGCGATCAGCTCGTCGAGGCGTTGCAGGGCGATCAGCATCTCGTCTGCGACCGTGGCGAACCGCTTCCCGAGCGTCGTGGCCTGGGCAGCGACATTGTGGCTGCGGCCGGTGACCACCAGGGTCCGGTGCTGCGCGGCCAGCTCGCCGAGCCGGATGATCGTCGCGACGAGCTTGGTGCGGACGACCAGCAGGGAGTCCCGGATCTGGAGCTGTTCGACGTTCTCGGTCAGGTCGCGGCTGGTCATCCCCTTGTGGATGTGCTCGTGCCCTGCCAGGGCGCTGAACTCCTCGATCCTGGCCTTGACGTCGTGCCGGGTGCGACGCTCGCGAGCGGCGATGGATGCGAGGTCGACCTGGGCGATGGCGGCTTGATAGGCCTCGATGACCCCGTCGGGTACGTCTACGCCGAGCTCGCGCTGCGCCGCCAGGACCGCGACCCACAACTGCCGTTCGGCGACCACCTTGTGCTCGGCGGACCAGAGGTGCTGCAGCGGTGGTGAGGCGTACCGGGTGGCCAGCACGTTCGCGATCGTCACGGCGGCAATCCTCCCACGCCACCCGCAGGAGAGGGGTGGCCTTCGTCTGCTCCCCGGGCCAGGTCGTCGAGCCCGCCCGGCTGTGCCTCCGCCCCGCCGCCGTGGGCCCCCCGCCCCGCCGCCGTTGGCCCCCCGCCCCGCCGTTGGCCCCCGCCCCGCCGCGGTTTGCCTAGTTATCTATTCAGGTGGCTTGTGAACTAGGCAAACCCCCCTTGCTCACTGCGGGTTTGCCTTGCTGACCTCCACTCCCCCCGCTCCCCCCGCGCTGCTCCGACCCTCGCCGAAGACTGGCGTACGCCGCCTGGCGAGTCAGATGCCGCACGACACCGAGACGCGGGATGCCGCCGGGACGATCCGCCGTACGACAATCCCCACAACGACCGCCGGACGACGACCGCCGGCCAAGTAGTCAGCCTCGTGCCGCGGCCTCGGCCACGTCCCGGCGGTACTGCGCGCCGGCGAAGTCGATGGCTGCCACGCCGCGATACGCAATCGAACGGGCGGCACTCAGGTCGTCACCCGTCGCGGTCACCGCCAACACCCGGCCGCCGTCGGTCTGCAATCCGTCGGATCCGAGCGCGGTACCTGCCTGCAGAACGCTCGCTCCGAGCGACTCGGCGGCAGCCACCCCCGTGATCGGATCGCCCTTGCGCGGGGCCTCCGGGTAGCCGTGCGCCGCCATCACCACCGCCACTGCGGCCCCGTCCTTCCACCGCAGCGGTCCCGCATCTGCGAGCCCTCCGGTCGCTGCTGCGTGCAGGACCTGACCGAGCGGAGACTCGAGCAGCTCGAGCAGAGCCTGCGTCTCGGGGTCACCGAACCGCGCATTGAACTCCACCACGCGCAGCCCACGCGACGTCAACGCCAACCCGGCGTACAGCAAGCCGACAAACGGTGTCCCGCGTCGTGCCAGCTCGTCAACAGCCGGCTGGACCACCCGGGCGACCACGTCGCCCACCAGCTCGGCAGGAGCCCACGGCAGCGGCGAGTAGGCACCCATCCCACCGGTGTTCGGGCCGGCGTCGCGGTCGCCGAGTCGTTTGAAGTCCTGCGCGGGCTGCATCGGCAGGACGCTGGTCCCGTCGCAGATGGCGAACAGCGACACCTCCGGCCCGTCGAGATACTCCTCGATCACGACCCGCCCACAGGCGGCGGCGTGGGCGAGCGCCGCGTCGCGGTCCTCAGTCACCACGACGCCCTTGCCCGCGGCGAGCCCGTCATCCTTCACGACGTACGGCGCGCCGAAGGCGTCCAAGGCATCCGCCGCCTCATCAGCGGTGTCGCAGACCCGGGCCATGGCGGTGGGTACGCCGGCCGCGGCCATCACGTCCTTGGCGAAGGCCTTCGACCCCTCGATCTGCGCCGCGTCCTGGCCCGGCCCGAAGCAGGCGATACCCCGACGGCGGACGACGTCAGCGACCCCCGCCACCAGCGGTGCCTCCGGGCCGATCACGACCAGGTCGATGTCGAGCGCGTCGGCCAGGTCGGCGACCGCATGGGCGTCCATCGGGTCGAGCGCATGCACGGTCGCGACCGTCGCGATGCCGGGGTTGCCGGGAGCCGCGTGGATCGCCTCGACCTCGGGATCGCGCGCGATCGCCTTCGCGAGGGCGTGTTCGCGGCCACCGTTGCCAACCACCAGGACCTTCACGGAGGCGACCCTATCCGGCGTACCGCGCAAGCCTCCGGCTGTCCACCCTGCGGTGCTCGGTCGGCCCGGCCCGACGGCGTACAGCTCGTTCGGGAGACGCGCTCGGCGAACGGCTTGCCCGGCAGACGCATCGAGCGGGGACGGGATGCGTCGGCGTGCGTCAATCGGCGTGCGTCAATCGGCGTGCGTCAATCGGCGTACGCCGTGAACTGTGCAAGGCAAACCCCTAGTGACCAAGCGGGATTTGCCTAGTTCACAAGCCATCGGAATAGATAACTAGGCAAACCACCGGCGGGCGACGCGCAGCAGCCGGCAAACCACCTGGCCGGTCAAGCAGCAGCTGGCGAACCAACTGGCCGGTCAAGCAGCAGCTGGCGAACCAACGGCGCGCGGCCCAGCAGCAGCCGGCAAACCACCCGGCCGGTCAGAGCAAGTCGCGGACCACCGCGGTCTCGTGCCGACCGGGGCCGACCCCGATCGCGGAGATTCTGGCGCCGGACATCTCCTCGACGGCAGCGACGTATGCGCGGGCGTTCGGCGGCAAGTCGTCCAGCGTGCGTGCTCCGGAGATGTCCTCCCACCAGCCCGGTAGCTCCTCGAGGATCGGCATGGCGTGGTGGAAGTCGCTCTGGTTGACCGGCATCTCGTCGTGCCGCACCCCGTCGACGTCGTACGCCACACAGACCGGCACCTTCTCCAGCCCGGTCAGCACGTCGAGCTTGGTCAGCACGAAGTCGGTGACGCCGTTGACCCGGGCGGCGTACCGCGCGACGACCGCGTCGTACCACCCGCACCGTCGAGGCCGGCCGGTCGTGGTGCCGTACTCCCAGCCGGTCTTGCGCAGGAACTCGCCCGAGTCGTCGAGCAGCTCAGTCGGGAACGGGCCTTCCCCTACTCGGGTCGCGTACGCCTTGACGATCCCGATCACCCGGTCGATCCGCATCGGCGCGATCCCCGTGCCGGTGCACGCACCTCCCGCGGTCGCTGACGACGATGTGACGAACGGATAGGTCCCGTGATCGACATCGAGCAGCGTCGCCTGGCCCGCCTCGAGAAGCACGGTCTCGTCTCGGTCGAGGGCCTGGTTGAGCAGCAGCGAGGTGTCCGCCACCATCGGCGCGACACGGTCCCGGTGCGCGAGCAGCTCGTCGACGATCTGATCGACGTCGATGGCCCGGCGGTTGTAGATCTTGGCGAGGATCTGGTTCTTCAGCTCTAGCGAACCCTCGACCTTCTGCCGCAGGATCTTCTCGTCGAAGATGTCCTGCACACGGACCCCGATCCGGTTCATCTTGTCGGCGTACGCCGGTCCGATGCCTCGACCGGTGGTCCCGATCCGCCGCGATCCCAGAAACCGCTCGGCCACCTTGTCGAGTGTGCGGTGGTACTCCGAGATCAGGTGCGCGTTGGCGCTGATCAGCAACCGGGACGTGTCGATGCCGCGTGCCTCCAGGCCGTCGAGCTCCTCGACCAGGACGGATAGGTCGACGACGACGCCGTTGCCGATCACCGGTGTGCACCCCGGCGTGAGGATGCCACTGGGCAGCAGGTGCAGCGCGTACTTCTCATCGCCGATGACCACGGTGTGCCCGGCGTTGTTGCCACCGTTGAACTTCACCACGTAGTCGACCCGGCTGCCGAGCACGTCAGTTGCCTTGCCCTTGCCCTCGTCGCCCCACTGGGCTCCGACGATCACGATCGCGGGCATGTGCGCACCCCTTAGCTGTCGTCGCACACTCGGTAGAGATCGGTCAGCCCCCGGGTATGCCGACGACGCCGCCTGTGAACACCAGACAGCCCCGGCAAGACCGGGGCTCTTGCGGTCAAAGGGTAGCCGACCCGGCACCCGGTCCGTCCAATCGTGGGACTGGATCCGGCACGGCGGCCGCGATCGGCTCCACCGTCCTCGTTTTCGTGAGTAGTCTCCCCTCGTGCGACGCATCCTCTTCATCACCAACAGCGAGGCGGGCACCAACGAACAAGAGGCCGTCGACGCCGCCTTGGGGGTGCTGCGTCGTGCCGCCGACGTGACGGTTGCGTTGACGTCGGCCCCGGGAGAGCTCGCGACCGTGCTCGACGCCCGCGACGGACGTGACGTGGTCGTGGCCGGCGGGGACGGCAGCCTGCATGCGGTCGTCGCCGCTCTGCACGCACGCAACGACCTCGCCGGGCCGACCCTCGGCCTGATCCCGCTCGGCACGGGCAACGACTTCGCGCGCGGTGTGCGGATCCCGCTCGACCCGGCGTTCGCCGCGACGGTCGTGATCGCGGGCACCCGCAGCCCGGTCGACCTGCTCGTCGACGACGAAGACGGGATCGTCGTCAACGCGGTGCACGCCGGAGTCGGAGCCGAAGCCGGCGAGGAGGCGAAGCCCTGGAAGGCCCGGCTCGGCAAAGCCGGCTACGCCGTCGGCGCCGTGATCGCCGGTTTCAAGTCCCAAGGCAGCAAGGTCCGCGTGACAGCCGACGACACGGTGCTGGCACACGGCCAGCGCCGGGTGCTTCAGGTCGGTGTCGGGAACGGGTCGTTCGTCGGTGGCGGTACGCCGTTGATGCCCGACGCGGACCCGACCGACGGGCAGGTCGACGTGATGGTGTCGTTCGCCGTCCGTCGCCGTAACCGGCTGCTCTACGCCATCCATCTCAAGCGCGGGACGCACGACGAACGCCACGACGTGCAGACCCTGCGCGCCACCGAGGTCGAGATCTCCGGCGACTCGTTCTGCTGCAACGCCGACGGAGAACTGACCGGGCCGATCACACGCCGCCACTGGGAGATCCGCCCTGCGGCTTTCGCGATGATGCTGCCGACTGACGGGCAGGCCCAGACGGAGTACTGACGCGGGTCTCAGAGCCAGCCGCGCCGGACGGCTTCCATCCCGGCCTGGAAGCGCGAGTCCACGCCGAGCTCGGCCAGCAGTGCGGCGATCCGGCGGCGTACGGTCCGCAGCGACATGGCCATCGTCCTTGCGACGTGCTCGTCCTTGGTGCCGCGGGCGAGGAGCTCGAGCAGCTGAGTGCGTTCGCCGGCCTCGAGCTCCGTGCCGAAGCCGGGAGCCGTCACGGCATGGCCCCAGAGCTGGTCGAAGTACGCGATACAGGCAGACACGATCGCCGGCTGACGGATGAGCAGACGAGACCCGGAAGGGCTGCCCCACCGCTCAGGGAGGACGGCGGCCTCGGTACCGAACACCGCCATCCGGGTCGGCACGTCGGGCACGACCCGGATCCGTTCGCCGGCCCGGGCCCGGGCGTGGACGTTCGCGGGGTCGGTCTCGACCACCCGGGCCGGGTAGATGACGCGCGAGGTCCGACCGGCGGCCATCGCGTCAGCGACGGCGACGTCGACCCGGGCTCCGGTCGGGAGGAACCACTGGTCAGGGCGAAGGAAGAGCATCTCGCCCTCCCCGCTGGCGACCAGGGTCAGCATCGCGTCCGCCAGCTCGGACGGTGCTAAGACATCGACCGCAACCGAATGCGACTCGGTGCGCTGCCCGAGCAGGTGCTCGGCGACGTAGTCGTTGACCTCGTCGCGGGCTTGGCCCAGCGCATCCTCGGCCTCGGCCAGCCGCCGACCGTGTTGGTGGAGGAGCCGACCAAGCGCAAACTCCGGGGGGTCGGGATAGACCGCCTGCTCCGAGATCGACACCAGCCGGTGCTCGACCAGGATTGCCAGGTCTGCTTGGACTTCCTCCAATGGCCGTCCGACGATGTCGCAGAGCGCCTCGACGGCGATCGCCGGGTGCCGCAGGCAGATGCGGTAGATCTGCTCGCCGAGTACTCCTACCCCGACCGCTGCCAGCGGCCCGGTGAGTCGATGATCCGGGTCAGCCATGGGTGGCAGGTTAGAGCCAGTGGCAGGTTAGTGCCACCTGTGTCGGTCAGGACTTGGCACACTAGGGGCAGACGAGGGCGCGACCTCGGAATCGGCGCAGGGGACGATTCCGTTGTCGCGCTCTCGCGCCGCCCGCGGCCCTGCGCTCTCGCAGTGTCGGTGGGCCTGCGCTCTCGCAGTGTCGGTGGGCCTGCGCTCTCGCAGTGTCGGTGGGCCTGCGCTCTCGCAGTGTCGGTGGGCCTGCGCTCTCGCAGTGTCGGTGGGCCTGCGCTCTCGCAGTGTCGGT
>JBBSPA010000030.1:0-46102 GCA_038259225.1 Propionibacteriales bacterium | reverse complement strand
GTCAGCGCGAACAGCTGGTGGTCGCGCCACATCCCGTTGATGTGCAGGTAGCGCTGGGCCAGCCCGATCCGGCCGAAGCCGAGCTTCTCCACCACTCGCAGGCTGGCGACGTTCTCGGGCCGGATCGCGATCTCCAGCCGGTGCAGCCCCAGCGCCGAGAAGCAGTGGTCGCAGGCCATCGCCACCGCCGTCGGGATGATGCCTCGCCCGGCGTGGTCCTCATCGATCCAGTACCCCATCTGGGCCCAGCGTGCGGACCCCCAGGTGATGCTCGAGACGGTCAGCTGGCCGACCATCACGTCGTCGTAGGTCACCACGAACGGCAGCGCGCGGCCCTGGCGTCCTTGTCGGATCAGGTCGCGAGTGAGCGCCTTGTAGCCCGAGGTACGCCCGCTCGAGTCAGGGGGCCGGGTGGACTCCCAGGGACCGAGCCAGTCGACGTTCGTGCGGCGAAGCTCAGCCCAGCGGCCGGCGTCACCGCGGCTGATCGGCCGAAGGCCAACCCGGCCGTGCCGCAAGTGCACCGGCCAGCCCCGGGTCAGGACGCACCGTCCTCATCGACCCGGACATGGTCACCCCCGCCGATCTGGTCCAACGCGTGCGCAAGGATCGGCATCAGCACCGCCAGCCCGTCCTTCACCCCGCCTGACGAGCCGGGCAGGTTGACCACCAGCGTCGACCCGGCCACCCCGGCGAGGCCACGAGACAAGGCGGCTGTCGGGACACCCTGGGACACGCCGTACGCACGAATCGCTTCTGCGATCCCCGGCACCTCGCGGTCGAGCAACGGCCGGGTGTACTCCGGTGTCCGGTCCGTCGGGCTGAGTCCGGTGCCACCGGTCGTCACGACGACGTCGACAGCGTCGGCCACCGCAGCGCTCAACGCCTCGGCCACCGGCTCCCCGTCGGGTACGACGGCTGAGGTGACGTCGGCGCAGCCCGCATCCTGCAAGGCCGTCACGATGCGCGGGCCGGTGGTGTCCTCGTAGACGCCGGCCGCCGCCCGGTTGGACACCGAGACGACATGCGCGCGACGCGACCCGAGATCACCCACCCGCACTCCCCGCACTCCCGGTGCTCCCGGTGCCGCCGGTGCTCCCCGTGCCGCTGTCCTCGCGGGTCCACCAGCCCGACCGGCCGCCGCGCTTGTCCAGCACCCGCACGTCGCTGATCACCGCCGACTTGTCGACCGCCTTGACCATGTCGACCATGGCGAGACCGGCAACGGCGACCGCGGTCAGCGCTTCCATCTCCACACCGGTGCGATCGGTCGTCCGGACCGTGGCGGTGATCTCGACGGCCTCGTCGCGCACATCCAGGTCGACCACCACGCCGCTCAACGCGACGGGGTGACACAGCGGTACGAGGGACGGTGTCTGCTTGGCCGCCATGATGCCGGCCACCCGGGCGACGCCGAGCGCGTCCCCCTTGGGCACGCCGTCTCCGCGCAGCAGAGCCACCACCTGCGGCGACACCAGCACCCGGCCGGCGGCCACCGCCGTGCGAGCGGTCACGTCCTTGTCGGACACGTCGACCATCCGCGCCGCGCCCGAGGCGTCGACATGGGTCAGCCGCTCGGACGAGCCGGCGTCCTCCGGCGCGTTCGACATCAGAAGTTCCGGTCCAGGACGAGCACGTCGACCGTCGTACCGGCATCCACCGCCGTCGTCGACTCAGGAACGACGATCAGCGCGTTGGACTGCGACAGGCTGCCGATCAGGTGCGACCCATGGCCACCGACCGGCGTCACCTGCGCACCGCGGCCGGTCACGTCGAAGATGCTGCGGACGAACTGCTTGCGACCCGGCGGGGACGAGAAGCCGTCCGTCACGTCGGCCCGCACCAAAGGACGTCGATAGGGAAGCTTGCCCATCATCCGGCGGATCGCCGGCAGCACGAAGACCTCGAAGGAGATGTACGACGACACCGGGTTGCCGGGCAGGGTGAAGATCGGGGTGTCGTCCTCGCCGATCGTTCCGAAGCCCTGCGGCTTGCCGGGCTGCATCGCGACCTCCGTGAACTGCACCGTTCCGAGCCGGCCGAGCACGTCCTTCACCACGTCGTAGTCGCCCTTGCTCACCCCGCCGCTGGTCACCACGAGATCGGCGCGCACGAGCTGGTCGGACAGGGTGTCGGTGAGCTCTTGCGGGTCGTCGGGCACGATGCCCACGCGATACGCGATCGCATCGGCCTGGCGCACCGCAGCCGCGAGGGCGAACGAGTTCGAGTCGTAGATCGAGTCGAAGCCGAGCGGAGTCCCCGGCTCCCGCAGCTCGCTCCCGGTCGAGAGCACCACGATCCGGGGGCGCGGCCGGGCCCTGACCTGCGCGTGCCCGGTGGCGGCCAGGATCGCGGCCTGTCGAGGACCCAGGCTGGTTCCCTCCTCGAGCAACGACTGTCCCGCCTTCACGTCCTCACCGCGTGAACGGACGTGCTGACCGGGCTGCGGCAGCTTCGTGATCGAGACGTTCGCCCGACCGCCGTCGGTCCACTCGATCGGCACCACCACGTCGGCACCGGCTGGCATCGGGGCGCCGGTCATGATCTTCACCGCCTGCCCGGGTGACAACGCATAAGCCTTGCTCTGGCCGGCGGCGGACTCCCCCACCACCGGCAGCCGGACGGCATGGTCCTCGTCGGCGTCGAGCAGGTCGTCGCGACGACACGCGTACCCGTCCATCGCGGAGTTGTCGAACGTCGGAAGGTCGATCGAGGCCGAGACGTCCTGGCAGATCGGCAGCCCGATCGCCTCGAGCAGCGGCTGCTCGTACGGCGGAAGTGGCTGGACCAGCTCCAAGATCTTGGTCAGGTGCTCCTCGACACTGCGCACGGCGCCAACCCTAGACGAAATACGTCCTTCTCCCTCAGCCGCCGAGCGTCCCCGCCTCCAGGGTCCCCGGGGATCCGGTGGCGTCAACGGTGACGTCCCCCTGCACGACGACACCGGGGCCGAACGTCCAGTCGCCCCGTACGGTCAACGATCGCGCCTCGCGCAACGACGGCGGTCCGGCCGGGAAGCGCTGGTCGAACCCTCGCATCAGCTTGTAGTAGTCGCCGTCGAGGTCGATCAGTGGTGCCGCCTCAACGCCGTCGGCGTACGCCATCTCGGCACGCTCGGTCAGCACGTACACGTCGGATCGCAGCCCCAACAGGTCGTTCGTCGACTTGACCGGGAGGAAGCGTGACCGGTCCACCTCCAGCGCCAGGGCCCCTTCGAAGACCTCGACCGCAGCCCCCATCGCCGACTCCACCTGGACCACCTTCGGCGTCGTCGGGTCACTCGGGTCGACGGTCTTCTCGTTGCGGATCAGCGGAAGCCCGAGCACGCCGTCGCTCTCGTCGAGCCGCGCGGCGAGCGCGTCCAGGTCGAGCCACAGGTTGTTGGTGTTGCAGTAGCGGTGTCGACTGATGTCGGACAGGGCCTCGGCATCCTCCGGCGATGTCTGGGCCGTCTCGCGTAGCACGAGCCGTCCGTCACTCACCCGGATCGCCAGGTGTCCTCCTTTGCTGTCGGCCGGGGTACGCCGGGTGACCTCGGTCGCGAACGGCGCGCCACTGGTCGCGAACCAGGCTGCCACCCGCGCATCGACGGTCGCCCGCAGGTTGTCGGAGTTCGACACGAACGCGTACCGGTAGCCCGCCTCGCGCAACGAGTCGAGCACACCGGAGGCGACCAGCGCGGTGTAGAGGTCTCCGTGACCGGGCGGGCACCACTCCAGCGAGGGATCGGCGGGCCAGCTCACCGGGGCCAGGTCGTCGGCGCGCAGCTTCGGCTCACGGTTCTGCATGAAGTCCAGCGGCAGGTCCTGCACGGGCAGGTCGGCGTACTCCGACAACGCCTTGAGCGTGTCGTCGCGCGTACGGAACGAGTTCATCAGCAGCAGGGGGAGCCCGACGTCCCAGCGCTCCCGCGCGGCGAGCACCTGCCGAGCGATCACGTCCAGAAACGAGAGGCCGTCGTGCACCGGTAGCAGCGACTTGGCGCGGTCCATCCCCATCGACGTACCCAGTCCGCCGTTCAGTTTGATCACGACGACGCTGCCCAGCGCGTCGTGCCCCGCGGACGCGTCGTCGGGCAACGCCGCCATCGTCGGCACATCCTCCAACGGCCGGATGTCGCCTTCGTGGATCAGCCCGGTCTCGCCGGACTCGAGCTGCGCGTAGTAGTGGCTGAAGACCTCGATCGCGGCTCTGTGGACGCCGCCTTCACGCATCTTGTCCTCGGCAGCGGCACGTCCCTCGGCACTCATGCACGGCATGCTAAGGGGTGTGACGCTTCAGCCACGCAGCAAGCAGACCCTGCGTCGGGCCGGCGCGGCCACTCGGCTCGCTCGTCCGGTCGCCGAGCAGGACCTGATGGCCCGGGCGATGCGCGACCAGCTGATCACGCTCCCAGGCCTGGTCGGGGCCGCGCGGGTCGCCGCCTACGTGTCTCAGGACGGGGAGCCCGGGACCGCACCACTGATCGAGGCGCTGCGGTCGAGGCAGATCGAGGTGCTGCTCCCGATCCTACGCGACGACTTCGACCTCGATTGGGCCACGTATGCACCAGGGGAGCTACGCCCCGGACGCTTCGGCCTCACGGTACCGACGACCTCCCCACTCGGTGTCGACGCGATCTCGACGGCGTCCGTAGTGGTCTGCCCCGGGGTCGCCGTCGACCGCTCGGGCAACCGGCTGGGACGTGGCGGTGGCTCCTACGACCGGGCGCTGCTGCGCTGTGGGTCGGACGTGCTGCGGGTGCAGCTGGCCTTCGACGACGAGGTGGTCGACGGCGTACCTGTCGACGCCCACGACCAGCCGGTCGACGTGATCGTGACTCCGACCACGACGCTGCGCGTCAACCGCCCGGCTCGAGGATGAGCGTGTCCGCGCCGGCATCGGTGACCGCGGCCCGGCTGGAGAACCAGGGCAGCGTCTTGCCGTCGACCCAGAGGTCGGTCTGGTCGGTGTAGTGCCCGTTGAAGGCGTGCCCCGACGCCCCGGTCAGGTTGACCCATCGGGCAGCGTCGAGGTCGTCCAATGGGACGACCATCCGCATCGAGGGGACCGAGGTGGCCTGGTAGCCCTCGGTGGGGTCCCAGGAGATGGCGTCGACGATGGACGGCCCACCGCCGACCTGGTAGCCGCCGCGGTTGAACAGGAACCGCACGGGCGACGTGTCGGAGCCAAGGGTCTCGTTGCGCAGTGTCAGCAGGTGGATCCGACCCCACTGCCACTTCTGCGGGTCGCGTGAGGTGAGTCGGGTCAGCTCGTCGCGGGCCTGCAGCTGCGCCAGCCGCACGATGTCGTCGCGGGTCTCGCGCGAGCTGGTGTTCACGTCGTCCCAGAACGGGTTCGTCGGACTGTCGAGCATCCGCTCGACCACGAACCACCAGCGCGAGTCGCCGTCCGGCCAGGTGTCTTTCGGCAGCTGGTCGTGGAACGTGTCCGCCAGCAGGTTCTTCCAGACGACATTGAAGTAGGCGGCCGCGGCGGAGTCGGCTGCCATCGTGAAGTCCCAGCCGTGCAGGACGTTCTGCCCGGTTCGGTAGTAGCCGGCCGGCAGCTCGATCCGCGTCAGGTAAGGAGTCAGCCGGTGCGCCAACTCGCTGTACTGGTCGAGCTGGGCCCGGGCGACGTCGTCGACCGTCAGGTTGTCGCTCGCACTGAGCATGTTCCGGATCCGCTGCGAGCGATAGCCGTAGTCGTAGCTGCTGCTGACGTAGTACGGATAGTTCTGCTTGGCGATGGCCTGGTTGGCCGTGATGACGTAGCCGTCCCTGGGGTCGAGCACGCTGGGAAGCGCGTCGAAGGGGATCGGGGCGTCCGCCCACTCGTACGCCGGGTCCCACCCCGGGACGGGCCAGTTGCCGTTCCCGGTACGCCGGATCGGGATCCGGCCCGGCGCCTGGTAGCCGATGTGACCGTCCACGTCGGCGTAGACCAGGTTCTGCGCGGGCACCTCGAACAGCCGGGCCGCGTCGCGGAAGTCGCTCCAGTTCGTGGCCTTGTTGATCACGAAGATGGCGTCGGCCGTCGTACCCGGCTGCAACGCGGTCCACCTCATCGCGACGGCATAGCCGTTCCCCCGCGGCGGGCGCGACCTGCCCGAGACAGGCGCGTCGGCACCGACGGTGGCGTAGTCGCTGCTGACGTCGGAGATCAGCGGGCCGTGCCGCGTCTCGCGCACCGTGATCGTCACGGGGTCGCCGCCTTGGACCTCGAACCGCTCCTCATGGGTGGTCATCAGCCGGGACTTGCCGTCGTACCACGCGTGGTCGGGGTCGACGACCTTCTCCAGGTAGAGGTCCTGCACGTCAGGGTTGAGGTTGGTGAAGCCCCACGCGATCGACTGGTTGTGTCCGATGACGACGCCCGGCAGCCCCGCGAAGGTGAATCCGGAGACGTCGAACGGGCACTCCGTAGTGACCTGGGTGCAGTGCAGTCCCATCTGGTACCAGACACCCGGCATCGAGGCCCCGAGGTGCGGGTCGTTGGCCAGGATCGGCGCACCGCTTGCGGTGTGGTCCCCCGAGACGGCCCAGGCGTTGGACCCGAGACCTCCACCGGTGGCTCCGAGCAGCCGGTCCAGGGCGTCACTTGCCCGCTGCGTTCGCCGCAGAGCCTCTCGGCCGCGGCTCAGGAAGGCCGGTCGTTCGGGCAGCCGGGTGTCGTTCTTCTTGGCGTCCTGCTCGAAGACGCCGTCCACGATGGCGCCTTGGTTCACGATCGGACGGTGCGTGTCGTAGGGGTAGTCCGGATAGAGCTGGCTGATCTGGCCCCGGGACAGGTCGACGGACTCCAGGGCGCGTGCCGCCTCATCACTGGCGTCGCCGCCGAGATCCCAGGCCATCGCCTTGAGCCAGGCGAGTGAGTCGACCGCGGACCACTTCTCGGGGGTGTAGCCGACTCCGGACAGACCCAGCGCGGCGTACTCGAGAGACAAGGTGGCTCCGTCGTGGTCGGCGAGGTACGCGTTGACCCCGGACGCGAACGACTCCAGGTAGCGACGGGTGTCGGTGGACAGCAGCGGCAGCTCGCGCTCGGCCACGCTTCGCCATCCCATCGTGCGCACGAACTCGTCGGTCTCGAGGGCGTCGTAGCCGAACAGCTCAGCGAGGCGACCGGCCGTCACGTGGCGGCGGAAGTCCATCTCGAAGAACCGGTCCTGGGCCTGGACGTACCCCTGCGCGTAGAAGAGGTCGTCACTGGTGGCCGCATAGATCTGGGGGATGCCGTGGTCGTCGCGGATCACCGTGACCCGCGCATCGAGCCCGTCGAGGCTGACGCTGCCGGTGGTCTGCGGGAACGACCGGTGCACGGTCCACGCCGCCGTGACGAACCCGGCGATCAGGACCACGACCACACCGATGCCGACGTACGACAGCACGCGCACCCAGCGAGGAAGGGACCGGAACACGGGCCTATTGTGCCGTTCGGCGATTGCTTTGCCTTCGGCGCCTCACTGCCGCACAATGGACGACGTTGGCAGTCACGAAGCGCGAGTGCCAGCTCCGGGCCGGCGAGTGCCGGTCCGTCGCCTGTCGTCGAGACTCGACCAGCTTTGGCCCGAAGGAGCCCGCCCGTGCCCGTGTATCAGTACGCCTGCACCGAGTGCAGGGAGCCGCTGGAGGTGCGTCAGAGCTTCACCGACGACGCCCTTACCGAGTGCCCGCTGTGCGAAGGGCGGCTGCGCAAGGTGCTCAGTGCCGTGGGCGTCGTGTTCAAGGGTTCCGGCTTCTACCGCAACGACAGCCGTAATGGGGCGTCCGCACCTGCGGGTACGCCATCGGCATCCGAGGGATCCGGCGGGTCGTCCGGGGACTCACCCAGCGGCTCCGGCTCGTCGGAGTCGTCCGGCTCGTCGAAGTCGTCCGGCTCGTCGTCGAAGGATTCTGATGGGTCCGGGTCGTCCGGGTCGTCGGACACGAAGTCCGGCTCGTCCTCGTCCTCCCCTGGCTCGTCGGGGTCGTCGGGGTCGTCGGGTTCGAGCCCCAGCAAGGCGGCGGCAGCCCGCTGACCCGGTGGGCTGTGGACGAACGCCCCGCGCGCAGCGAGGACTCACCTAGCCTGCCCCGATGGACACCCGCCGTCGCCTGAACCGCGCTCGCCGGTTCGTGGCCCGCTACCGCCGGTGGTTGGCCGCGGTGCTGGCCGCGCTCACCGTGCTCGCCGTGGTCCGGGTGCTGGCGCCCCCTTCTCCGCCGACCACCGAGGTACTCGTGGCCACGCGAGATCTCCCCGCCGGGAGCAGGCTGCGCGGCGACGATGTCCGGGTCGTTGCGATGCCCGAGTCGGCCGTTGCGCCGACGACGTTGCACTCAGCCGCCGCCGCCGTCGGGCGCACGGTGGCCGGGCCGGTCGCCGCGCACGAGATGCTCACCGCGGGGCGGCTGGTCGGGCGGTCCCTGGTCGCCGGCCTCGGCGCAGACCAGGTCGCCGCTCCGGTACGGATGGCTGACGCCGATGCCGTCCGGCTGCTTCAGGCGGGTGACCGGATCGACGTGTTCGCACCCGCACCGGACGGTCTGACCGCCCCAGCCGTCGTGCGTGGTGCGCTCGTCGCAGCCCTGCCCGACCCCACGACCGACGCCGGGCACGCGGCGGGTTCCCTGGTGGTCATCGCTGTGTCATCTGAACAGGCGTCCCGGCTTGCCCAGGAGGCGTCCCGCGCGCCACTCTCCTTCGCGATCCTGGGCTGAGCACGGCCGTCGCCGCGCTCAGGCTTGCGGCCTGCGCCGCTGCGATAGCTCGACACTCATTTGTTCACAGCGGTGCGCGCTGCACCCCGAAAGGCAAGGGCCGAGTCATGCTCAAGGGTTTCAAGGACTTCATTCTGCGCGGGAATCTCGTCGAGCTCGCCGTCGCGTTCGTGATAGCTGCCGCGTTCGGCCTCGTCGTCACCGCTACCGTCGACATGCTCATGGACATCGTCGGCAAGATCGGCGGGACCCCGAACTTCTCCAACTACTCACCGGGCGGTGTCAGCGTCGGAGCCTGGCTCACCGCGATCGTCAGCTTTGTCATCGTGGCGTTCGTCGTGTACTTCGTCGTGGTCATGCCCTACCAGCGGGCGCGTGAGCTGATGGCCCGCGAGGCGGACGACGCGCTGGCCGGCGTACCCGAGGACGTCGCGTTGCTCACCGAGATCCGCGACCTGCTCGCCAACCGCGGCACTCAGGTCTGAGGCGCCGCAACGTCCTGCACCGTGGTCGCCCGAACCGCCACCCCGCAGGACGCTACGACCGGGCCTACCTGCCGAGGACGCGACGGGTGAGAGATGATGCATGTCGAGCAGCAGGTGTGGCGGACCGAGCCCGGAAGCCGCATCGTATGCAGTGGACGACTTCCACCTCGTCCATCCCACTCCGTGCCTTGGTCAAGAAGAGGAAACTGCCATGTTCGGATACATCGTTCGCCGGCTGGTGGCGGCGTTCCTGGTCGTCGTGCTGACCTCGATGTTCGTGTTCGCCTTGTTCTTCCTCGGTCCCAGCAATCCGGCGGACGCCATCTGCAACCGCAACGGACGATGCACCGCCGAGCGGCAGCAGAACATCGAGCACGAGCTCGGACTGGACCAGAGTGTGGTCACCCAGTACGCGGCCTTCGTCAAAGGTCTGTTCGTCGATCGCGAGATCACCATGGGGCCGACCTACCACTGTGACGCTCCGTGTCTGGGTATCTCCTACATCTCGCGTGAAGAAGTGCGCAAGGTGATGGTGTCGAAATACCCGGTCACCTTGTCCCTGGCCATCGGCGGCTCGATCATCTTCCTGACCGTCGGTGTGACGATGGGAGCCCTCGCGGCCCGGTGGCGTGGCTCCGTCGCGGACAAGTCCCTGGTCAGTGGGAGCCTGCTGCTCAGCTCGGTGCCCTACTACGTGGTGTGTCTGATTGCCTGGATCTACCTGGTCAACAGCTGGGGTCTCTTCAAGGACGGCGAGAGCTACCATCCGTTGACGCAGAATCCGGCCGCGTGGTTCGGGGCGCTGCTGCTCCCCTGGCTCGTGCTGGGCGTGTCGAGCTCGACCGACTACGCCCGGTTCACCCGCGGCTCGATGGCCGACGTACTGGGCGAGGACTACGTTCGGACGGCAGTCGCCAAGGGCATCTCGTTGAACCGCGTCGTGTTCCAGCACGCGCTTCGCGCTGCCATCGTGCCGGTCGTGACGATCTTCGGGCTCGACTTCGCCGGACTGCTGTCAGGCACGATCTTCACCGAGTACATCTTCGGCCTCGACGGCGTCGGCAACTGGTCGATCGGCGCGCTGTCCCCTGTTGACTTCCCGATCATCTCGGCCACAGTGCTGGTCTCGGCGATCCTGGTCGTGACCGCGAACCTGATCGTGGACATCCTCTACAGCTTCATCGACCCGAGGGTGCGGCTGGCCTGAGCGAGCCGGCTCCTTGTTCTCAGCCGTGATGCGGGGGGACGTCGCGGAGAAGCGCCTCGTCACGCTCGTCGGAACCACCGCGACCACCGCCCGACCCGGCGTCGCGCTCGTCCTGCGTCGTCTCGGGAAGAACGTCACCGAAGACTTCGGCGACGCTAGCGCGGGCGCGGGCGCGGGACCGGGGGGCGGCGCCCTCGACGGGAGCCGGGGGAGCCGGATCCTCGCGAGCCGGATCATCCGGGCGATCGCCGTCAGGCACCGTCGAACCAGGACTCGGCGAAGACGTCATGCCAGGGCTTCCAGCCAGTGGCCTCGTGCAAACGGTCGGACGAGACGCGGTGCGAGCGCGTCAGCGGCGCCAACCGATCGCCTCCGACCTTGACCATCAGGCGGGGCATGAAGCCGACGTGGTCTCGCCCGACGGCGTGCGCGAACACCCGGGTCATCGCCTCGCGCCGGACAGGCTCCGCCCCGACGTTGTAGACGCCTCCGGGCGCATCAAGCGCCGCGGACACTGCCGTCCCCGCGTCCTCAGGGTGTACGACGTGAGCCCATCCCTGCGGATCGCCGAGACCGATCGGACGCCCGGCGCGTGCCTGAGCGAGTCGCCATCGCGTCATCGCGTCATCGCCGATCACGTTGCCCATCCGGAGCACGACCGGTTGCCGGCTCGAGCACGCGAACTCCATCGCGTTGGCCTCCGCGACAGCAGCCGGGTCGAGCGACCGGGTGACCGACAGCGTGCTGTCCTCGGTGATCCATGCGTCGCCCGCATCGGCGTACAGGAACGACACACTCTCCTGGATCAGCCGGCGTATGCCCGCATCGTGCGCGGCGTGCGCCACGATCTTCGAGCCCTCGACGCGAAGCCGGTCGTTGAGCTTCCACGCCCCGGGGCGCATCCCGGCGACGCCGACGGGGATGTGAGTGGCCAGGTTGGCAACCGCGTCGAACCCCTCGAAGGCCTGGGCCAGTCCCGGCTGGTCGAACATCGAGACCTGGACCGACGAGGCGCCGGCCGCCTCGAGCTCGGCGGCCTTCTGGTCGTTGCGGGCCAGCCCGCAGACGTGATGGCCGTCGTTCAGCAGTGCCGACACAGCCGCGCGCCCGAGCACACCGGTCGCTCCCGTGACGAAGACCTTCACCCGAACCCTTGCCTGTCCCCTTGAGATAACGAGACGATAACAGACGCGTTCCACGTAGTGAGACGAACACGGAATCCGAGTCCGGTCGTCGCCGGCCCTGCGGTCGACACGGCCATGGTCGTCCGCGAGGATCACGTTCATGGCTCACGACCGCGCCGGCCAACCGGCTCAGCCCTCCGACCTGATCGACGTCGACGAGGTCGTCGGTGCGTACTACGACCGCCGACCCGATCCCGCCGAGCCCGACCAACGGGTAGCGTTCGGTACGTCAGGCCACCGCGGATCGAGCCTGGACGCGGCGTTCAACGAGGCGCACATCGTTGCGACCACCCAGGCGATCGTGGAGTACCGCGCCGAGCAAGGCGTGAAAGGGCCGCTGGTGATCGGCCGGGACCCGCATGCCCTGTCCGAGCCCGCGTGGCAGACCGCGCGGGAGGTGCTGGTGGCGGCGGGTGTCACGGTGCTGGTCGACGACCGTGACGGCTACACCCCGACGCCGGCGATCTCGCACGCGATCCTGCGCCTGAACCGCGAAGGTGGACACGGCCAGGTCGACGGCATCGTCGTCACGCCGTCGCACAACCCGCCGCGCGACGGCGGATTCAAGTACAACCCGCCGCACGGCGGCCCAGCCGACTCCGCCGCGACCGGCTGGATCGAACAGCGTGCCAACGACCTCCTCGGCGAAGGTGTTGAGGACATCAGGCGCGTCCCCGCCGGGCAGGCTCGCCGCGAGGCCGGTCGGTTCGACTTCCTCGGCTCGTACGTCGACGACCTCCCTTCCGTGCTCGACCTGGCCGCGATCAAGTCCGCCGGTATCCGGATCGGTGCTGACCCGATGGGCGGCGCCAGCGTCGGCTACTGGGGTGAGATCGCTGAGCGACACGGCCTCGACCTCACCGTCGTCAACCCCGACGTGGATCCCACCTGGCGGTTCATGACGTTGGACACCGACGGCAAGATCCGGATGGACTGCTCCTCGCCGAACGCGATGGCCTCCCTCATCGCCCAGCGCGACCGCTTCGACCTCGCGACGGGCAACGACGCCGACGCCGACCGGCACGGCATCGTGACCCCCGATGCCGGCCTGCTCAACCCCAACCACTTCCTTGCCGTCTCGATCGGCTATCTGTTCGCCCATCGACCGAGCTGGCCCGACCGCTCAGCGATCGGGAAGACCCTGGTGAGCTCGTCGATGATCGACCGCGTCGCCACCGAGCTCGATCGCACCCTCCTCGAGGTCCCGGTCGGGTTCAAGTGGTTCGTGCCCGGCCTGCTCGACGGCTCGGTCGGCTTCGGCGGTGAGGAGTCGGCCGGGGCCTCGTTCCTGCGCGCCGACGGCACGACCTGGACCACCGACAAGGACGGCCTGCTGCTCGCCCTGCTGGCGAGTGAGATCCTGGCCGTCACGGGCAAGACTCCCAGCCAGCTGTACGCCGAGCTGGTGACCCGACACGGCGATCCCTCCTACGCCCGTGTCGACGCCCCGGCCAACCGGGAGCAGAAGGCGAAGCTCGGCAAGCTCGACGCCGCTGACGTCACCGCCGAGTCTGTCGCCGGTGAAGCCATCACGCAGACGCTGACCACGGCCCCAGGCAACGGTGCGGCCATCGGCGGCCTCAAGGTCTG
Organism: Propionibacteriales bacterium; assembly: GCA_038259225.1. Classification (GTDB taxonomy): domain Bacteria; phylum Actinomycetota; class Actinomycetes; order Propionibacteriales; family Nocardioidaceae; genus JANLYC01. Next base: position 32,952 of record JBBSPA010000030.1, on the reverse strand, counting down.
CACCGACTCCGCCTGGTTCGCTGCGCGTCCGTCCGGCACAGAGGACGTCTACAAGATCTACGCCGAGTCGTTCCGTGGCCCCGACCATCTGGCCCAGGTCCAGGCCGAGGCCCGCGAGGTCGTCAACGCCGCGCTGGCGTAGCCGAACGCCGCTGCTCAGCCAACCGCCGAGGCCCCAGCGCTGCTGGCGCGAGCGCCCGCACGCGGCGCGGCGACCTCGCTCAGCTCGGCGTACCCCCAAGCCACCAGCGCCTCGCGGAACTCCCGCGCGTCCCCCACGACCACGACCGTAAGGGCATCCGGACGAAGGACCGTGGAGAGCGCGGCGTTGGCGTCGTCGGCCGTGACGGTGCGGATGCGGTCGAGATTGGCGTCGACGTGGTCCAGCGGAAGACCCTGCGACAGCAGCAGCTCAACCCTTCCGACAACGCTGTCGGCACGCTCGAAGCCCAGCGCAGCGGACTCCGTGGCAGCGCGAGAGGCGGTCGCCACCTCTTCGGCCGTGATGGAGCCGACCGAGTCACGAAGGATCGTCACGATGTCTTCGAGCGACTCGGCGGTGGCATCGGCACGGACCGCCGTCGAGATCGCGAGCAAGCCGGTGGCCCTGCCCGTGTCGAGGCTGGAGCCCGCGCCGTACGTGACGCCCTTCTGTTCGCGCAGCACGGTGTTGATCCGGGACGAGAAGTTCCCGCCGATGGTGAAGTTGGCGGCGAACATCCCGGGCCACCGTTCGTCGCCACGGGTGATGCCGGGTCCTGCCGCGCGCAACGTCGTCTGCGGAGAGTCCGGCCAGTCCAGAACGACCAGCTGCGCGTGGTCGGCCGGCACCGCGACGTCGACCGGCACGTCGGCCGGCTGCTCGCCCCGGCCGGTCCAGGTCCCGAAGACTCCGGCCGCGAGCGCGACCGGGTCCAGGTCGGCGAAGTCACCGGCGATGATCAGCGTTGCGCGACGAGGGTCGAGGTGTCGGCGCGCGAAGGAGGCGACGTCGTCGCGATCGACGGCCGCCACGGTCTCCGCCGTGCCGCCCACCGGTCGCGCCGCCCGGTGCGCGCCGAACAGTGCGGCGTTGAGCTGCTCGACCGCGACGTGCTGTGGGTATGCCGAGGCCTGGTCGATCTCCTCCAGCCGGAGCTTCTGCTCGTGGGCGAACTCGTCCTCGGAGAACTCCGGAGCCATCACCGCGTCGGCCATCAACGCCAGCGCGTCCGGGATCTCGAGCACCGGCGCCGCCAGCCGGACCGAGAAGCCGTCCGGAAAGGCCGCGGCATCAAGGTCCGCACCACACAGCGCGAGGGCGTCCGCGAACTCCTCGGCGTCTCGCCCGGCCGCTCCCTTCGTCAGGCATCGGCCGATCAGACCGGCGACACCCTCGCGGTCCCGAGGCTCCGCAGTCAGCGGAAGGTCGAAGAGCAGCGACGCCGAGACGACGTACTGGCCGGGGCAGTCGTAGCGCAGCACCCGCAGCCCGTTGTCGAGCCGGCTCTCGGCGTACTCCGGAAACGTCCAGCCCCGGGCCGGCTGCACAGGCGGGGGCGATGTCACAACGTCCATGCCTGGACTCCTGGCTCGACTTCGAGATCGAGGTCACCGGCCAGGGCTGCTTGCGCGGCCGGTCCTTCGGGATGCACACGCACCTGCGCGTGCATGGCAGGGACCAACCAGGTCTCCGCTGCCGCACGCACTTCCTCGGCGGTGATGCTGCGCAACAACGGAAGGCGCTCGTTGAGACTCTCGGGATCGTCGAAGAGCAGCAGACTCGCGGAGAGGGCATCGGCGCGACCGGCGGCGGTGCCCATCTCGTCGAGCCAGTCTCGCTCCGCCTGGGCGCGGGCGATCCGGAGCTCCGGCTCAGTCGGACCCTCGACCGCGAAGCGGTGGAGCACATCGTCGACCGAGGCGGCGATCGCGTCGAGATCCTGACCAGGCAATGCACGCACCGATCCGAGACCGAGCGAGTTGCCTGCGATCAGCGTGTTCAGCCCCAGTCCGGCCGTCAGCGCGGTCCGGTCCTGACGGACCAGGCGCCGGTAGATCCGGCTCGTCTCGTTCTCACCCAGGATGCTGCTGGCCAGGCTCACCGCGGCCAACTCACGAGAATAGGGGGCGTCGACCGGGAGGCGGTAGGCGAACCACAGCCCCGGGGACGGCACGTCCTCCTCGTGATCTCGGTGCCGCGGCTCGGCCAGCGGCGGAAGCGATGGCGGAAGCTCGCGCTTGGGCGCATCCCCGGGCTCGATCTGCACGAAGTACGCGGCGGCCTTGCCGAAGCCTTCCTCCACCTCGACGTCACCGACGATCGAGAGCACGGCGTTGTTCGGCATGTAGTACCGGGCATGGAAGGCGCTGACCTCTTCCAAAGTCGCTTCAGCCAGGTGCTGCATGTTGCCGATCGGGAGATGCCCGTAGGGATGATCAGGGTCGAAGATCAGCGGCAATGCCTTCTCGAACACCGTTCCGTACGGGACGTTGTCCATCCGCTGGCTGCGCTCCTGAGCCACGACGTCCACCTGGTTGGTGAAGTTCTCCTGGGTCAGCACGTCGTCGAGGAAGGCCATCCGGTCCGCTTCCAGCCACAGCGCCAGATCGAGCGCACCTGCGGGCATCGACTCGAAGTAGTTGGTGCGGTCGAAGGAGGTGGTCGCGTTCAGCGACGCTCCGTGACCCTGCAGCAGCGCGAAGTGGTCGCCGGGTCGCACGTGTCGCGAGCCCTGGAACATCAGGTGCTCGAACAGGTGCGCGAAGCCCTGCCGATGCCGCTGCTCGTGACGCGAGCCGACGTCGTACCACAGGTTGACCGCGACGACACCGAGGCCAGGTGTCGGGCTGACCACCACGCGCAGCCCGTTGTCGAGGGTGCGGCTCTGCATCGGATAGCTCACGTCGGGACGGCTCACGCGACGAATCTACCTGGCAGCTGAAGGTCCGGCCGGGGCTCGGCTGCATCTCACCTGGTGAGCCGGAAACGTGCTCGACATGGGCCAGACGGAGGATGTTCGGCCAAAGACCATCGCGAAGTCGATGTGCTCATTACGCTTGTCTGTATGTGGATGGGGCGTTCGCGCGTGCAGCGTGGCGGGATGTGTATCGCCGTTGCAGCACTGATGCCCTGGCCGTCCGGTACGGCTCCGCAGTCGCTTGCCGAAGGCACCCCACCACCGGCCTCCCTGAGCGTCATCGCGCAGGCCCTGATACCCCCCGGCGTGCCCGTCACAGCAGATCGGCCGCCTCGGTTGGCCTCGTCCGCGAACTGGCAGTTCCAGGCGTCCGACGGTGGGCGCAACCGCGGCTGGACGTCCGCTGACCGGCCCCAGAAGAAGCGTGCCGTCATCAGGACCTCGCAGCACGAGCGCGTCCTCGACATCAGCGCCAACACCAGCTACGACGTGCCGCTCGCCGCGCTCAATGCCTACCGCAACGCCGCGACTCGCGTCGCCTCGAGCTATCCGAACTGTCACCTGAGCTGGGGCGTGATTGCCGCCATCGGTCAAGTCGAGTCCAACCATGGCCGCTTCGGCGGAGCCTCCGTGCTCGCCAACGGCAAGACCACCCCGAGGATCGTCGGGCTGCCGCTCAACGGTCAGGGCGTCGCCGCGATCAGGGACACCGACAACGGCGTCCTCGACGGTGACAAGGTCTGGGACCGCGCCGTCGGACCGATGCAGTTCATCCCCAGCACCTGGGCCGGACTCGGCGTCGACGGCGACGGCGACGGCCGACGCGACCCCAGCGACTTCGACGACGCGGCATTGTCCACCGGTCGCTACCTGTGTGGCGCCGGCGGAGACTTCAGAAGCCTCGGGCAGGCCCGGGCGAACGTGATGCGCTACAACCACTCCGCGGAGTACGTCGACTTGGTGCTGCAGATCGCCAACGCCTACGACAGCGGTGTCGTGGACGTGGTCCCCAACGACCCGCCTCCACCGAGGGCCCCGCAGGTACGTCGCCAGGTCCACCACCCCGGACAGCACCCGGGTCGCCACCGCGGCCACCGACCCCGCACTCCGGACGGCACCAAGGGTCCGCGCAGCAAGCCGACTCCACACCCGAGCACTCCGGCGCCGAACAGCCCGAAGCCCAGCCCCAAGCCCGGGCCCGGTCCGCAACCCAAGCCACACCCGGACCCCAAGCCACCGCCCACCCCCAAGCCGCCGGTAGTCCGGACCTACACCGACGTCTGGACCTGGGTCGACGCCGGCTCGGGGACGGTCGGCACCTTCGCGGTCAAGCTCCCGCTGCCCGCCGCGGTGAGGGCCACGCTGACCGGTGACCTCGACGGCGACGGTGACGACACGGAGTCGTTGGTCAAGGAACTCGAGGGGTTGTCCGGCGGCAACGTCACCGTGCAGACGACCGACGGCAAGGTCTCGACGTTCACGGTGAACACACCACCTACGCCGCCGGCTGCGACACCGACTCCCCCGGCCCCGGCCACGACACCGCCCGAGACACCGTCGACCACACCCGAGGACACGACACCCCCGGAGACCGCATCGCCGGTGCCGACGCCATCGCCAGTCCCGCCGTCCGGCATCTAGTGCCTCGGCAGCCGAGGTTTGCCCTGGCGAGCGACCTCTGGTCCGCGCGACCTGAGCTGGGTCAGCGCATCACGCCGACGGGCCGTGGGATGAAGCCCGGAAAGACCTTGCTGGAAGTGACGTTGAACCGCTTGAGCATCACCTCGGAGATGATGCTCCGGTAGTCCGTGGTGACCTGGAGGTCGCCGTCGACCAGGGCGGCATCGGCCAGACCGGGCCAGCGCCCGTAGTACGCACCTCCGCGCACTCCGGCGCCCAGCACCAGGGTCGCGTTCGCCCAGCCGTGGTCGAGTCCCGCCGAGCCGTTCTCCCTCAGCCGGCGTCCGAACTCGGTGACGGTGACGAGGGTGACCCGGTTGCCGGTGACGCCCAGGTCCTTGAAGAAGGCCGCCAGTGCGTTGCTGAGCGTGCCAACCATGCCGCGCATGCTCGTGTTGCCGCCCGCCGTCAGCGTGCCGAGGTGGGAGTGCATGTCCCAGGTGCCGTGGTCGAGGGTGACGACCTCAACGCCGACCCGTGCCTTGATCAGCCGGGCGGTGTCCTTGAAGGCGTCACCGAGACTTCCCACCGGGTAGCGGGCACCGTGGGCCGGACGGTAGCCATGTGACAAGGTGTCAGAGAGCGTGGACGTGGTGGCCAGAGACGCTCGGGCCCCGCTCGCCAACGGGCTTCGTGAGCTGTTCCACACCTGGGCCAGCGCCGCCCGCCGGGCCCGCCGAGTGTCGGCCCGCTGTTGCGCTCCGGACAGGCTCACGTCCTCCACGGACTCGATCGACAGGGTGGGCTGCCCGCCGTACAACGACGTAGGCATCACGCCGTCCCCGACGCTGACGGCCTGGAGCGACGAACGGTTGCTGTCCAACCCGACCAGCCGGTTGATCCATCCGACCCTGGCCGGCGACCCCAGGTCGGCGTCCTCGATCTCCTCGATCGCGGAGAAGTGCGAGCGGTTGGGCTGCGGCAGCCCGACGGCGTGGACGACGGCGAACCTGTTGTTCTTCCACATCGACGACAACGGTGCGAACTGCGGGTGCAGGCCGAACAGTTCGTCCTTGAACAACAACGGCTTTTTCGGGATCGCGATCCGCGGACGCTGTGCGTAGTAGTGGCGGTCGCCGTGCGGGACGACCATCGACAGCCCGTCAGCTCCGCCACGCAGGCTGAGCACTACCATCACGTTGCCACCGGCCGACTGTCCGTACGCCGCCTGGCGGAAGGTGTCTCCGAAGACCGACGTGGCGACGGCCCCGCCGGTGATCGCTGCAGCATTGCGCAGGAAGGACCGGCGCGAGGACGTGCTGGCCGCGTCGTCGGGACACGAGCAAGTCCCGTCCGAGGCTGGGGTGTCCACGTCGTCGTTCGTCATCGGGTCACTACCTCGTCATGAACTGGGGGGTGTCGAGCAGGATGCCGAGCAGATGGGGCATGCGGTAGCGGACGATCCAGCTGTCCCGCGTCACGATCGTCTCCGGCGGCAGGTCCAGGCACAGGCAGGCGGCGCCTACCAGGGTCGGGGTCGCACCGCGACCGTGGATCAGCCGGCAGAGGTGATCGACGAGCAGGTCGAGCCGGATCTTGGACTGGGGCAGCCACGAGCCGTGCCCGCGGTATTTGATCCCCACGCTGGGATACCAGTGACCCGCCAATGAGTTGTGCGCCTTGAACGACCCCATCATCCGTCCCGGTGTCGACCAGGCGCCGGCCGTCTGGGGAAAGCCGTCCGGCGGTCCCCAGCCGAACGGCGTCTGACCCATCTGGCTGCTGATGTGGTAGATAGCCCGGGCCGCGCTGTTGTCCGACGTCGGCTTGGTGATGGTCGCTCCGAGCGTGCGGATCGTCGCGCACAGGTCGTCGGTCGGTGTACGTACCTTGTCGCCCATCGACCCCTTGAACTCCGGGTCCTGCACCAACGCACGCAGCGTGGCCTTGATGTCGGTCCCTGACCTCTGGAACACGTCGGCGAGGTGGTCGACGAGCCGCTGTGAAGGCGCGTCGGACACGAACCGGACGGCGAGCTTGCGCGCGATGCGCTGCGCCGTCGCCGGGTGATGAGCGAGGTAGTCGAGGTACTCGCGGAGGACGGTGCGACCGTCCCGATCGGCGTTGCGCCGGCTGAAGTCGAGCACACGGACGGCGCCGGTGTAGTGGATGCTCGGCTCGTAGGTGCGGTCCCACGAACGCAGCCGGTCGATCGTCCAGCCGGTGAGGATGCGGGCCGAGTCTTTGACCATGTCCTCGGTGTAGCCGGCGGTCCGGCCTACCGTGTGCAGCTCGAGCAGCTCGCGACCGAGGTTCTCGTTGATGAGCTCGACCGGCGTACCTCCGGAGCGGTCGACCATCGACAGGTCGGCATCGAGATAGGTCAGCATCGTCGGATGGATGATCGCCGCCTGCAGCATCTGGTCGAAGCGGCCGAGCGCGTGCGAACGGATCAAGGCGTCATAGCGGTGCCGCCACAGCCACTGAAGGTCGGCACTGTTGTGCACGTGGAGATGGTTGAGCCAGAACTCCGACATCTGCTCGTACACCTGCCGGCGTGAGTAGATCCGACGCAGCAGCGTCCACCGGGCATGGTCGGCGTCGACCTGGTAGGCGTAGCCGTTGCCGATGTCCTGGTGGCTCCAGTGCTGAGGTGCGGTGCGCTTGAGGTTCGGGAACCAGGCCTCGAACGACCCCGCCGCCCGGTCGGAGATCTTGCTCGGGTTGAGCTGGTGCAGGAACCAAGCCTCGGGTCCTCCGGCGGCGCGCATCTCGCGGCGCAGCGCTGGCGTGTAGCCGTAGGAGAAGCGGTTGGCCATGTGCAGCATCGGCGCCGTGGGCAGCGACGTCCGGGAGTAGCGCCGCACGCGGGGTCGGTACGCCGCCGAGGCGCTCGCGGCGCCGGCGAGCGGCACAGCCACCGTGGCCGCACTCGCGACCGCGGCGCCCCTCAGGACGCCGCGGCGCGAGATTCCCGACTGCGAGTGCGCAGCGGGATGTGGTGCAGCCATACCCTTCCCTTCGTGCCAGCGACGTTGACGGACGGCGGACGCCGGATGGCCTGCCTCCCCGTCTCTCGTCGGGGTCGGCGTGAAGGAAAGGTCCTCCCTCCAGTGCGCTCACCGTAAGCCGCTCATGTCACCGTACGTAGTGAATTCGCTACAGATCGTCCATTTGGATGACCCGCAGGGCCCGAAGGTCCACCGGATTGTGTCCGAACCCCCGCGGTGCATGACGTACCTTTCGTCCATAATGGGAAGACGGGGAATGGAGGACACGTGAGCGGCTCGGGAGCGCTCGACCACGACGTCGTGGTCGTCGGGGCGGGACTGGCTGGGCTGAGCTGTGCCCGGGACCTGTCCAACGCCGGGCACGACGTTCTCGTCGTCGAGGCATCGGACGCGGTGGGCGGTCGGGTACGAACCGACATGGTCGACGGTCTACTGCTCGATCGGGGGTTCCAGCTGCTCAATCCGGCGTACCCGGCCCTGCGTGGCTACATCGACCTGGATGCCCTGGCGCTGCGTCGCTTCGACGCCGGGCTGGTCGTCGCCTCCCACGGCCACCACAGCGTCATCTCCGACCCGCGCCGCGCGCCCCGCGACGCCGGGCGAGCGCTGAGCCACGTGACGGGCTCGTGGCGAGAGAAGGCGCGATTCGGTCTGTACGCCGTCAAGACCGCAGCGTGGGCCCAGGCTCGAATCAAGGCTCGGCCCGACCTGCCGTGGGGCGAGGCTCTGGACGCGGCCGGGGTCCGGGGTCGACTCCGGATCGGCGTGCTCGAGCCGTTCCTGGCTGGCGTGCTCGCCGAGGACAAGCAGGAGTCGTCGCGGGTCTTCGTCGACCTGCTGCTGCGCACCTTCCTGCGAGGGACTCCGTCGCTTCCGACCCGCGGGATGCAGGCACTGCCCGACCAGCTGGCGACGCGGCTTCCCCCGGGGACACTCCGACTCGGGACCGCTGTCGAGGAGGTCCGCAGGGGATCGGTCCTGACGGCTGACGGTGCCATCCGGGCTCGCGCTGTCGTCGTAGCGACCGACGGCCTCACCGCTGCGGATCTGACCGGGCTCCCACGCCCGCAGATGCGCGGCCTGACCACCTACTACCATCACGTCGCCACCTCACCGGCCGCGCGCAAGATGCTGCACGTCGACGCCGAGCGACGAGGCCCGGTGGTCAACACCGCGGTGGTCTCCGACATCGCTCCGTCGTACTGCTCGCGCGGCGCTCTGGTCGCCTCCACCGTGCTCGGAGCATGTCGCGACACCAGGACCGAGCGCGCGGTGCTGGCGCAGCTGGCCTATGTGTACGGCCTGGACACCAGCGAATGGAACCAGGTCGCGAGCTACCCGATCGACGGCGCTCTCCCGGCGATGCTGCCGCCCCTGAACCTTCGACAGCCGGTCGACCTCGGGCGTGGCCTGTTCGTCGCCGGTGACCATCGAGACACCGCATCGATCCAGGGAGCGATCGTGTCCGGGCGACGGACAGCGGCCGCCGTGCTGAGGTCGTGGGGAGCGCCGGTGCCGGGTGGGGCCGGCCCGACCTACCCGCTGGATAACGATCTATAACTCAGTAGCCCGTGAGTCAAGAATCCACCGCGACACGTCTTGTCGAGGTTTGGTGCCAGCTGGAGCCCGCCTACCATGGAGTTCAGGTCACGATTGCATCACATCCCGCCGGAAGGAGGCCGCGTGCTGTCCCTTCCTGCCGACCAGACGCCGCCGGGGTGGGGCGGGCGGCTCGCCTTCGCCGTCGTGAACTCGCTGCTGTGGCGACGCAGTGACGATCCGGAGGAGACGCTGGACTCCTACCACCGGCTGGTCGACGTGGCATCCGACAGCGGTTGGCTCCCCGACTCGGAGACACTCCGGGTAGCGGCCAAGCGAGACCCCGCGCCGGCCGATCTGGTGCTGGCTCGTGCCCTGGACCTCCGCGAGCAGCTCTTCGACATCTTCTCTGCGGTGGCCGGGGCCGAGCGACTCCCCCAGGTCTCGCTGAGTCGCCTCAGCGACGTCTTCGGCCAAGGCCTCTCCCAGGTGCAGCTCACCGGGCGTGGGGCGGGCGCCCGGGTCGACTGGCGTTCACCGGTCGACCCCGATCTGCCGTTGTGGCTGGTTGCCATCTCAGCGGCAGACCTGCTCACCGCGGACTCGCAGGAGCGGATCAAGCAGTGCCCTGGGGAGCGCTGTGGGTGGGTCTTCTTCGACACGACGCGGAACCGATCGCGTCGCTGGTGCGAGGACAGCCAGTGCGGCAACCGGGCCCGCGCAAAGCGTTACTACCAACGCCATCGCGCGTCCTGAGTCGCTCTGACGCGGCTTTGTGCGTCAATCCGAAACCGTGCCGTGACGGGTCTGTGATCGTCCGACCCGAGCGCGCGAATACCTCGGCACACAGTCCGAACACGATCCCGTCACGAATTGATTTCACGGGCTATTTGTCATTGACGCGTTAGTCGCCGAATCCCTACGTTCGGGCCACCCACCCGGGTTGGCCGGCCGCTCCCCCTGAAGCGACCGGCCAACCACCTGGCGGTCGACTGGCCGCGAGGACGACACAGACCGGCCGACCCGGCACGGGTTGGAGGCCGGAGCACGACTCCACGAGCGATCGCACGTGAGACCGAGTCCGGTTCGTGCCGGGTCGGTCTCCCACGCGACGAAGGCAGAGAGGGCTGAGCATGCGGTTGAGGCCACGAATGCGAAGAGACAAGGCGATCGTCGCGCTGTCGACGGTCGGACTACTGGCACTGGCCGCATGCGGCGGCTCGAGCAGCAGTCCGCCCGGCAGCCAGGACACGTTCAAGGAGGGCGGTGGCGCGGGCGCGTCTCGGGACGCGGAGCGGCAACCACCTGCAGTGCCGATCGAGGGGGCCAAGACCGGCGGCACGATCCGGGTCGTCAGCAACGACGGCCTGAACTCGATGGATCCGACCGAGGCGTACTACATCAACACCGGGTCGATCCTCACCAACCTCGTCACCCGGACCTTGACCCAGTACGTCTACGACGACAAGACCGGCGACATGGTGCTGATCCCCGATCTCGCCACGGACCTCGGCACGCCGAACGACGACTACACCGAGTGGACGTTCACGATCCGGGATGGCGTGAAGTACGAGAACGGCCAAGACGTCACCGCCGACGACATCGCCTTCGGCATCAAGCGTTCCTTCGACCGGACCACGTTCCCCGAAGGTCCGGCGTACAGCAACGACTACTTCCTCGACGGCGACAAGTACAAGGGTCCTTACAGCGGCAGCGACGGGTACGACGGCCTCACGGTGGACGGCAACAGGCTGACCATCAAGATGAGCAAGCCGTTCCCGGACATGCCCTACTGGGGGACTTTCCCCGCGATGGGACCGATCCCCGAGGGCAAGGCCTCAGACCCGGCCAAGTACGCGCTGCACCCGTGGTCGACCGGACCGTACATGTTCGACAAGTACTCGCCGGAAAAGTCGCTGACCCTGGTCAAGAACCCGAACTGGGACCCGAACACCGACCCGGGCCGTCACCAGTACGTCGACACGTGGAACATGCAGTTCGACGTCCCCAGCGCCAAGGTCGACCAGCTGATGCTCAACGACCAGGGTGACGCACAGACCACCCTGACCTACGACAACATCCAGGCCTCGAACTTCCTCAAGGCCAAGCAGGACGCCAGTGATCGCCTTGTGGTCGGGTCATCGCCGTGCTCGTTCTACTGGGGCCCGGACAACCGGAAGATCACCGACATCGAGGTGCGCAAGGCTCTCGCCTACGCCTACCCGTACCAGGACGCCTGGGCGGCGAACGGCGAGATCATCGGCGTGACCAGGGTGCCAGGCACGAACTTGATGCCCCCGGGCATCCCCGGCCGCGCCAAGTACAACCCGCTGCCTGATCACGACCCGGGCACCCCCAACCCGGAGAAGGCCAAGCAGCTGCTGGCCGACTCCGGCAACCAGAACTACCCGATCAAGTTCCTGTACTCCCAAGACGACCCGATCTCGGTAGACACCAAGGACGCCATCGTCAAGGGGCTCAAGGCCGCTGGCTTCGACCCGCAGCCGTACGCGACCACGGTCGCCGACAACTCCACGCTGCGCGCCGACCCCGACACCGACATCAACGTCCGCTCCTCCGGATGGTGCTCGGACTGGCCGACCGGGTCCTCGTGGTTCCCACCGGTGATCCAGTCCACGAACGTCGCCGAGGAAGGACTCGGCAGCAACTACGCGGTGTTCAACGAGCCGGACGTCGACAAGAAGATCGCCGACATCCAGCAGATGCCGATCAGCGACCAGGACCAGGCGTGGAACGAGCTCGACAAGTACGTCGCTGACACGTACTTCCCGCTGTTCTCCACCGGGTACGCCGGCGTCGACATGATGCACGGATCGAAGATCCAAGGCATGAGCAACGACAACACCTACGGCATGCCGACGTGGAAGGACATCTGGGTCGGCTAAGAGCACGACGCAGGACCGAACACCAGTCGGGGTGGAGGCTTTCGGGCTTCCACCCCGACCGCTGCCTACCGACCGGCGCAGGCGAGTCCGCTGGGTACCCTGGTGCCCGCGCCCCAGTAGCTCAGTCGGATAGAGCGACCGCCTCCTAAGCGGTAGGCCACAGGTTCGATTCCTGTCTGGGGCACCACATCGGCTTCTTTCAAACTTGCGCTTTTGAGCACAGGAACTGACCTCGACGGTTCCGTGCCCGACCGCGCAATTCAGCGTCCACACCGTCAGAGAGTCGGCTCTCAAGTCGTGCCCTTACTCCGGGGCCTTCGAGGATGCTGGCGAATGGCTCAGCCAACTCGCCGACAGTATCTTCGTCCTCCACAAGCAAGCGAGCGAAGAGCGCCTGGTTCAGCATCCGCCGAACGTTCGGCGGTGCCTGCTCGTAGACGTTGGTGCAGCCGTCAATCAGGTCCAGGGCAGCCCGTAGTTTCTTCCTGACTTCTGCATGTTGGCCTGCATGGCATCGAGTTGGCGCTCTACGTCAGCTCGGGCTCGCCCAATCCGGTCTTGCTCCGTTGGTAACAGGTCGAGTGGCACCGAGTCGGCAAAGTGCGCTTCTAGGAGCTTGGCCCGTTGCCGTCGCAGTTCACTGAGCCTGCGCTCGAGAGCTTCGCGTTCGCGCTTCTGCGCCGCTTCGGCCTTATCGAATTCAGCGAGGAGAGTGGTCTCCAGCTCCCGACGAACGCTTGGAGTGACTGGTTGCTCTCGATACAGTTCAGCGACCTCCTCTTCGATGGTCTCGATGAGCACGGCTTTGGCTTGACAGGCGTTGCGCTTTTGATGACGCGCCGAGCAAATGAAGTAGGGCTAGACGGTCCCGTAGCTGTTCTGGGCGTGCGTGATGACGAGTCGGCTGCCACATCGTCCGCAGTAAACAGTCGACTTCAGGTAGTGGTTATGTCTGCGTTCCTTCTCACCCCTTGCGCTTGAGAACGAGAACCTCCTGAACGCGGTACCACGTCTGCTCATCAACAAGAGCCCGATGCCGACCCGGATATTCGACGCCCTGCCACACGACGACTCCTCGGTAGTACGGCGACCGCAGCATTCGGTGCACCTGATTCACGGCTAGCGGCTTGGCCGGCGAGGTAGAGCCCGCGAGCCTCTCCAGTTGCTCGTGGGTCAGACGTCGTCGAGTCTTGATGGGAACGTCCGCCTCAACGAGCATTCCTTGGACGGTGTCGTGACCGGTAGGGCCTGAAGTGCCGTGCACCACCGAGCTCGGGCCCGGTAGGCATGGGGGTTTGGTGAGTCCGGAGCCGGACATACACAAGCTGGCTCAGCGTTGCCGAAGTTCGTGGGGGTCATAGCATCGGAAACTCGATGGCCACGAGTAAATATACCTAAAATGTTATACTTTCACCATGACTTATGAATCCTCACAAGTCCTTGAACAAGGAACAGATAGACGTGTGGTGGGTTCGAAGATTGGTCGCTTTCTGGGAGCAACCTCAGCAGTGGTGCTGTCGCTTACATCCGTCACTGGTTGCAACTTCGGCGTTGAGCGCATCTGTGCCGACGATGAAGTTGCCGTTGTCCCGGGAGTGAGCGGGGGCGGCGAATACTGCGCTAAGCGGCAGCCTGGAGACAAAGAATGCCCGGACGGCGAACGACTGCGGCGTGTTATGTCACCACCGCGTGAGGACTGCATTAAGGACGAGGTCGGACACGAGTATGACGGCCTGGACACCACCAATGGAATGCCCACGCGCTATACCCTGAACACCGGGACCTGGCAGCCGGGTGACAATGCCTTCCAAGCAGGGCTCGAGGGCAGGATTGCTGCAAGCAGGAGTGGCTGCGTCTACTTCAGGGGGCGTGACTACAAAAATGAGGTTTACAAGGCCGACGTCATCTGGCCAGCCGACTACACCGTGCTCGACGAAGGTGGCGAACCATTCAAGGTCCTGAACGAACAAGGCGAAGTTGCCGCCGTCCAAGGCAAGCGCTACCTAGTGGGAGGTGCTCCGCTACCAGGAACACTCCGTGCCTTGGACTGCTCGGTGAACAACCACCAAGAGCCGTTCACGATCATGGAAGACCTGCCCTCCGAGTAACTTCAGGACATCATCAGCTGTCCCGACTGGAGCGGCCAGGCGGCCGCAGCCGGACTCCAAGCCGTATGAGTCCTCGGCCGATTGTGCTGGCGGAGACATCGAAGCGTGACGCAATCTGGCTGGTGGTCTGACCGGCTAGCTACAGCTCACGGGCTTGCTCCAACTGCTCGTCGGTCAGACGTTGCCGCGTCCGGATGGAGATGCCGGCCGCGATCAGCAATTGCCGGACCGTGCCGCGACTCATGCCGAACTCAGCAGCCAGCGCCCTGACCGACTGGCCCGCCTGATAGCGAGAGATGACCTTGCGGTGGGCTGCGTCCGCCTGTTTCCGCAGGTCAGCCCCTGTGCGAACCGACTTACGAGCGGCCTTAGGTCTGCCCCTAGCCTCTATCTGGAATGGTTAGTTAGAAAGTACTCCTAGAAGGCGCACCGTGCGCGCGTCAAGATCGGCCGTCGTTGCAGGGGCTTCGGTCAGGCGTAGTTGCCGCACCTTCTGCTGGCTTTCACCCACGTTGTCCATGCGGTTCAGTCTGCCACTCCGGCGCTTTGGCGGTGCGGGTCGGATCAACCAAGAAATAGCCCAGTTGGGTGGTCTGCAAGAAGGCCCGGAGGTCTATCATGGTGGATAGCGGGTGGCGAAATACGCCGTTCCGCAGGCGATGCCCCGGACCACGGTTTTCGTTACCGAGGGAGACACGGTGCATCAGCGGGCAGATCGACGATCACAGATTGTCGATGACGAGTTGCTCGACGAGATCGCGCTCCTGACGCGGCTGATGATTGAAGCCAATGGCCAGGCTGGCTCCCTCGCCCAGAGCAAGTTCGATCGCCTGCTCCAGCACAGGCCCGGCGTCTTGAAGGTCGTACCGAACCAGATCCACGATGAACCGACCCCGCCGACCATTCCCTCCCCTCCTGGCCGGCGGGGTCATCATCAGCAAGGCGTCGTCACGCATCGAGACGCTGCGAGAAGCCCCGTCGTGAGAGATGGGTTCCACGGCGACAGGACGGCCTCACCGGTCCCCTCCCCCCAACGTGGGGTCGGTGAGGCGCCCAGGGGATGACCTGTGCGCACCGTCGTTCACATGGCGGTCGAAGGCCGCCCAGACGCACTTTCCCCCACCCACGGCCTGGTGGGCACCCCAGTCGCTGCTCACCGCATCGATGATCGCCAAGCCGCGCCCGCCCGCTGCCATCGGCCTCGCGGCGACGAGGAACGGTGGGGAGCTGCAGCCGTCCATGACCATCAGGAACACCATGTCGTCGAAGCCCTCGAGGGTCACCGTGAAGGGCGTCTGGCCATGCAGCATCGCGTTTGTGGCCAGTTCGCTGGCAGCGAGCCTTACATCATCGAGCAGGTCGGAAAGCCCGTACTGTGAAGGTGCCCGGCGACGAACCAGCGGACCCGAGCAATACTGAGCGGTCGCGCCGCGAAGACGCGTTCATGCGACCACTGCGCGGATCTGCTCATCCGACCTCGTTGAGGTCACGCACTGCCCGCAACGATCGGCGTCAGTGCGGGGTCTGGGCATAGCAGGTCGTATGCCCAGCAGGCTACGCCGATCCAGCCGAAACGGCGAACAACGTTCTCGACCGTCCGCCCACACGTGGCTCGGTCAGGACGACGACGGGTGCTGTTCATCTACGCTGGCGTCGTGCGCGTGCTCATCGTCGACGGCGCCAATGTGCTCTTCGAACACGGTGATCTGCAGATGCGCCGGCGCCGCGAGCCGTGCGTTGACGGAGTTCCACGGTGTGCGCGTCGGCGGTGCGATCAGATCGGCTCCGGCCTGGACCAGGTCGGCGGTGACGGCCGCGGCATCGTCCACCTCGAACGCCACCCGCAGCGCCGGGGCCACCCGCCTCCCGACCTCGACGTCGTCGATCATCGCCACCTGGGCCGGGTTCGACAGCTCCAACGTCGCCCGCCCCGCGTCCAGGATCATTACGTGTGCGCCGCCCTCGCTCTCGAGATCGAGCTCGACCGGCAGCCCGAGCCCGTCGCGGTAGAACGCCACGGCTTCCGCGAACTCGGTCGCCTCGACCACGAGGCGTAGTTGCCGCACCTTCTGCTGGCTTGCACTCACGTTGTCCATGCGGTTCAGCCTGCCACCCGGGCGCACCACCCGGATCGTCGTACCATGGTGTTCGTCACTGACCGACGCGGCCGCGAGCGAGGTCGGTCTGCGCCGCACCGACCAGCCTCTGGTCGGCGACTGCCTGCCTGGGTTCATCGGCTGGACTGGTCGCTCACCCGCCACATGCTCGTTGGCAAGCCGCCGGTCTCGCAGCTGAGAATGCCGTCCCGGCCAGCTGGACTACCAACCAAGCCACGTGGCATCAGGTGATTGGCATCGTCGCGTACACAGGAGCGAGCTCGGTCCAGCGCGCCTTCCACGCGGACGTCTCGCCGGCCAGCGAACGGCCGAGGTCTTCAAGGTGCGCCTGCCAGCCGGCGCCGTACGCGTGGAGGTGGTCGAGCGGCAACCCGCGCTCCTCGACCGTCAGCCGGGTCCTGTCGCCCTCCTTGGTCAGCCACGCCTCGAGCTCGGTCTCGTCGTCGGTGCCGGGCTCCATGATGACCAGCAGGTGGTGCGGCCGGTCGCAGATCTCGATTCGTCCAGGACCGGTCCAGGTGCTGGTGAAGGTGGTGTGAATGGTGCCACCGACACGCAGGTCGCCGGACAGTTCAGCGATCCAGCGTGCGAGCCGCTCGGGGGTCGTGCAGGCCGCCCAGAGGTCATCGATATCGGTGTCGTAGACGTCCTCCACGCGGACCGCGCCGCGCTTCTCGTCCAGGGCTCGCATGGTGCCGATGGTCTTCATGAACGGGTCCTTTTCCCTCCGGGTGATTTCGGTGTGCAGGGCGTCGAGCCGGCTCTGCCACAGAGCGCGGTAGCCGCCCAACCAGGCGTCCACCTCGGCCAGCGGTTCGGGGCGCAGGCTGTAGATCCGCCGCTGTGCCTCGTGGCGGACGTCAACCAGGCCGGCCTCGCGAAGCACCCGAAGGTGACGCGAGACGCCTGGCCGGGCGATCGGAAGCGCATCCGCGAGCTCGCCGGCCGTGGCCGGATGGTCCCGGAGGATCTCGAGCACGGTGCGACGGCTTCCGTCCACCAAAGCCTGCAATACAACGTCCATTGACGTTAGCGTAACTGATTAGTTACGTATCCGCAAGGTTACAGAGGGGAGACCGCTAGACATCCGGCGCGGGAGCAGGCGTACGTCACCCCGCGTGGACCGTGACTGGCTCAGGACGACGGGGGCGGTTCATCTACGCTTGCGTCGTGCGCGTGCTCATCGTCGACGGCGCCAACGTGGTCGGCAGCCGGCCGAATGGCTGGTGGCGTGACCGCGCCGGAGCGGCTCAGCGTCTTCACCAGGCGATTGCGCAGGCTGATCTGGGCTACGACGAGATCGTACTGGTCCTCGAGGGAACCGCAAGGCGGGGCTGGCCGGCTGGCGAGGACGGCGCGATCCGCACTGTGCACGCATCGAGCTCCGGGGACGACGCGATCGTTGACCACGTCCGAACCCGGAGCACGGACGACGACGTGGTGGTCGTCACCGCCGACCGGGAACTGCGAGCGCGGGTGGTGGCGTCCGGCGGCTCTTCCGTCGGAACGTCCTGGCTCCTCACTCGGACTTCGTGACCCGCAGCTCGCGCAGACCAGCTGAGTATGTCGACCCGAACCAGCCCCACTGCGACGGTTGGGCTCGGACCAGGGGTTCTCGACCAGGCGGCTGGTGGCGACGAATCCGGGCACGACATACGTCCCCTTCCCGAAAGCTCACCGGGCGTGCCTTTCGGGACGCTCGGCCTCGGGGCTCCCGGCTGACCCACAGAGTCTCCGTGGCCGGTTGGGCTTGCGGGACGCCTCTTCTCGTGCGCGCTCTTCCACGGCGACATGATCGCCAGACTCGTTCGTCATGCAGACGACAACGCGACTGCGTCCGTAAGGCGGTTGAGGTAATGCGAGAGGTCAGGCGTTCGCGAGATGGGGCGTGGAGCAGACACCCAGCAAGACGCCATCTGCCGACTGAAAGCGCGCGATGACCTGCCCCCATGGCTCAGTACGGACTGGGTGGACCAAGCCAAGGCCCTCCCCGTGAAGTTCTGCCGCGGCGGCCTCGACATCGTCTACCTCGAACTCGATCGTGGACTGCGGGATCGGGTGCGTTGCTGGCCACATCTCGCTACCGAAGCAGGCGTGGGCGGCTGCTCGACGGCCTGCTTCCGGCATCCCTCACACTCGTGGCATAATGATGGCATGGCTCGCACACGTTTGAGCACCACGGTCGACGCAGCACTTCTCGAGGATGCCCGAAGGGTGCGGTCTGGGACGACGGACGCAGCGCTGGTGGACGAAGCCCTCGCCGCGTTGCTGGCTCGGTATCGCTCTGCCGAGGTGGACGCTAGTTACGCCGTCTATGACGAACACCCACTCGACGAGCCGGACGAGTGGGGGGACCTGGAAACGTTTCGGCGGGCGGTCGCAGCGTCGTGACCGCTCTCCCCGCGCGTGGGGAGGTGTGGTGGTGCGAGATCGCCGAGATCGGTCGCCGACCCGTGGTTGTGCTGTCTCGCGACGCCGTCATTCCTCGGCACCGTCGCGCACTGGTGGCTCCATGTACGACGACCATTCGTGATCTCGCCAGCGAGGTAATCCTCGAACCCGGTGATGATCCGGTCCCGCTTCGTTCGGCGGTGAACCTCGACTCCATCGAAAGTGTCTCGATCGCCATCCTCGTTCAACGCGTGGGACGGCTGGCGGAGAGTCGCATGCGCGAGATCTGCGCCGCCCTGGCGGTCGCGGTCGACTGCTCAGGCTGAGCACGAACCGCGTGCCGTTGAGCGATCGGTCACCGGTCACGCTTCGCGTGACGATCATCTGCGGAACAGCAGACGTCAGGGCGACAGTGACTCCGAGGACTCTGATTGCGTTCAGCCCGACCAGAGGACGAATCACGGCCCCACAGCGCGGGCCGTCGCCGACCTGCACACGAGACGAGGCCGGTGACGCCACGGGGCAGTCACACGGGACTTCGCGCGACGATGATCGCGCCCGGGACCTCCTCATCCGGTCGCATGACCAGTTCGGCCTCGATCGTGAACCCTGCCTCTCGCAGCCAGCCGGCAACCTGGTTCGGCCGGCGCCGGAAACTGTCGACGTTGATTGAACGACCCGAGTGGCCCTCAGACGTATGGCGTGTCTCGTGACCGACATGAAAGCCAACCAGCAGCGGACCTCCCGAGCGCAGCACTCGACGGAACTGCCCGAACACCCCGGGCACAGAGTGATCAGGCACGTGGATCACGGACCAGAACGCGAGTACGCCCGTCACTGAGTCGTCCGCCAGGTCGAGGTCGGTCATCGTCCCCACCTCGAACCGGAGATCGGGGTAGTCGCGTCTTGCGACAGCGATCATCTCGGGCGAGAGGTCGATGCCGAACGCATCCACGCCGAGGTGATGGAGGTGGCGGGTGACGTAGCCCGGGCCGCAGCCGACGTCGGCGACGGGCCCGCCCCCGGCGGCGCGCACCAACTCTGCGAACAACGCCAGGCTGGCGCGTAAGTAGGGACTCTCGTCCAGCAAGCCACGCACCTTCTGGGCGTAGCCGGAGGCGTCGGTGTCGTAGGAGGCGCGCGTATCACGCAGCCAGCTGTCTGGCATCGGACAACACCCTACGACGGACCCCGAAAGGTCAATCCCCGTAAAGTGGAAGAGGTACCGGTGCTGACGCCAGGAGGCCAGCTGCCGGTAGGGGTCGCGTCGCCCGGCTTGGTACTCCGCGTCGAGCAAGAGGTCGAGCTGCGTCGGATCGATCTTCTCGTCAGCTGGCAGCGGGTCGGTGAAGACTCGTACGCCGTACCAGGCGTGGATGGTGAGACCCAGCCGCGCCAGGGCTGCGCTGACGTGCACGCCGGCATCGCGGGCGTTTGCCTCGAGGCGGCCGAGGAGGTCTGTGGAGGGATCGACCCCGACGACCGAGCAGCCGCGACGGGCGAGCCGATCAGTTCGGGTCGCACGACGTTGCCCCGGTCGCGTACGCCGCCGGGTGGCACCGGCAACTGACCTACCTCGCACTCGCAGCCCACCTTGAGGGTCGAGACCTGCCCTGGAGCGCCTTCTGGGACGGTTACGCCACGCTCGTTGAGGACTACGAGGCAGGGACGCAGCCTGCAGCACACGCTGTCGAGGGCTGCGAGTAGTTCCTCACGCAAGCCGAACGCTCCGTGGGACGAGCGGCCGCCGAACTCACCAAGGTTCGGTTCCGCCCACGAGTCGCTCGGCGATGCCTGCGATTTCGTCCAGTTCGCCTGACGCGACGGTCATGATGAGTTCGTACGCCTGATCGTTGGACAGGGTCAGCCTGCGACCGTTGACACCGAGGAACGCAATGGTGGCGGCCAAGGCCAGACGATTGTTGCCGTCGACGAGGGCGTGGTCTCGAGCCAGCGAGTGAAGCAGCGCCGCGGCCTTCTCCTCCAGATTCGCGTAGGCCTCATCACCGAACGCGGTGGCTTGTGGACGCGCCAGCGCCGATTGAAGCAGTCCGTGATCTCGGACCGGTACCTGCCCGCCGAGGGTTCGCTCGGCAACACGGAGGAGCTCCGGCAGGATCAGGTAGATCACTGGCCGAGGCGCTCCAATGCCTCGGTGTAGCGGGGCAGCTCTTCGTCAAGCACCTGGTCGATGAGCTCCGCTCGACTGTGGTTCTCGACGTACTCGCGCACCGCCTGCCGGGCCACATCCTGCATCGAGCGAGACTCTCGTTCGGCACGGCGGCGCAGCGCATCTGCTTCGGCATCTCCGCCATCGCTTCTTCAGCGTGCGGTTGCTCTCGTAACCCTGCCCTCCCTCGGCTCGGTCGGGGTGCAAGCAGATGCAGCCAAGCAACATGCCCCAGCAGGAGGCCGGAGGAGGAGCAGTGGCCAGACCGCTGGCTCGGATACTGTCGACGTCATGGCGACCCAGGACCCTGGCCCCACAACGATCAAGCCGCTGGCTCCGGACACATGGAACCTCTTCGCAGCGCTGGTGGAGCGGCACAAAGGAATCTTCGGCGGGTGCTGGTGCGTCAAGTTCCATGCCGAGCGCGCCGACCGCGTCCCGGGGTACGACGGCAATCGGGCGTTCAAGGAGCGGATGGTCGAGGAGGGGGTGGCCCACGCGGCGCTGGTCGTCCGTAACGGTGAGGACGGCGAGGAGGCGATCGCCTGGGCAGAGTATGGCACCCCGGCCGAGCTGCCCGACATCCACCACAGCAAGCAGTACCTCGAGGAGCAGGACCTCGAGCCCGACTACCGGATCACCTGCATCTTCGTCGATAAGCGGTTCCGCCAGCACGGTCTGGTGACCGTCGCCCTGGAGGGGGCGCTCGAGCTGATCGCGCAAGCGGGCGGCGGCCTCGTCGAGGGCTATCCCCACATCCCGGGGGAGCGGCGGCTGTCCTCGTCGTTTCTCTACAACGGCACGAAGGCCGTCTACGAGCGCGCCGGCTTCGACTTCATCCGGCCCAAGGGCATGAAGAACACGGTGATGCGCCGTGCCGTCGCCCCGTCGCGATAGCCTCCACCGAAACGGCTGCCCTGGCACTGAGCAAAGTGACGTTTGTCTTCGACCGCGACCCATTGGCTGGTCACCCGAGGTGCCCTGCGTCTGACATGGCATCTGGCCGAAGATCCAGCCAGAGCGGTCTGAGGAGCCGCCCGCGGCCTGTGATGCTGTCGGCGTGAACCGACGGACTGGCCGTCATTGGCGCCAAGCGACCGGCGGGCGAATCCCGCGTAAGAAGCCTGAGTCCTCGGGTCGGTACCTAAGCCTGGAGGAGCGGCTGCGTATCGCTGACTTGCACCTGGCCGGCAACGGCGTCGGGGCGATCGCCGTCCAGGTCGGGCGCTCGGCTTCGACGATCAGTCGCGAGCTGCGCCGCAACGAGCCCAAGGTGGGCACGCACGGGCGGAGCAAGTACACCACGCCGTATGCGGCTCAGAAGCGCACCGAGCTACGCGGCCGGCGGCCCAAGGCAAGGAAGTTCTAGCACGGCGAGTTGGCGGCCGTGGTGCGGGCCAAGCTGTGCGTGAAATGGAGCCCCGGGCCATCAGGACCTTGCCCGAGCATCTCCGCAAGTCACTGACCTGGGACCAGGGCACCGAGCTGGCCCAGCACCGCCAGATCACCCTGGCCACGAAGATGGCCATCTACTTCTGCGACCGGCACTCACCCTGGCAGGGCGGAACCAACGAGAACACTGTGAGTATCGAAGGCGGCTCGGTTGGGCTGTTGAGCCAGTACTCCCCCAAGGGCACCGACCTGAGCATCCACTCGCCCCAGCGACTGCTCGCCGTCGCTACCGAGCTCAATGCCCGACCCCGCAAGACCCTCGGGCGTATCACCCCCGCCGAAGCCATGCAACGGCTACTGTCTGACCCCGAACCGCAGCTCGTTGCGACGACCGCCTGATTTCGCCGATCCTCCACCGGACGACCGGGGTTCGCCTGGGGGGACTGTTCCGAAGCTCATCGACCCTCACGGGCCAAGGGATCTGCCCGGTGGTGGCCATGGGATCTGCCCAGCGGCTTGGCCATCATCGGCCCTCCCTGTCGATGTATCCCTTCGTGGTGGAGTGGCGACCTAGGGCTTGTTCAGCTGGCTCAGGCTGAGCACGGCTCCGCCGGGGTCGACCACGATCGCCTGCGTGAACGACGGCGGCGCGTCGTACGGTCCTGCAACCACCGACCCGCCGAGCCGCTGAACGGTCGCGACCGCGTGCTCGATGTCGTCGATCCAGAAATCCACGTTCCAAACCGCCGGCGTGTCCGCGGACGGCACCATGACCGCCACCACGTCGCGCGGGACCGGTTGCGACTCCTCTCCGCCGACGTAGCCGGGTAGCCGGAACATCGTGGCCGGGCCGAACTCCTCAGTCTCCCAGCCGAACACGGCCGCGTAGAAGCGTGCGGCGCGGTCGGTGTCTTCGGTCTGCAAAGCGCTCATCGACCAGGCGCCGGGCTCGTTCACGAGCTCCGCACCTTCCCGGTGACCGGCCTCCCAGGCGCAGAAGGTCGCGCCGACCGGGTCGACGAAGACGCCCAGCTTTCCGACCGGACTGAAGTCGACCTCCTCATGCAGCACCTCGCCTCCGGCGTCCCGGACCGCAGTGACGGTGGCCGCGAGGTCGTCGGTTCGGACCTCCATCACCCAGCCGGGTGCGGAGTCGGCGTTGGGCACGCTGCCGATCCCGGCGACGTCCCGCCCGCGGAGCCGTCCAAGGGCGTACGGGGCGGTGTCGTCCGGACCGGACTCCGTCTCCCAGCCGAAGAGTTCTCGGTAGAAGGTCGTCGCAGCCGGAACGTCGTGCTGCAGGTTCGTCACCCAGCACGGGACTCCGGCCGGGTAGCTGTCGCGTTCGCTCATCGTTCCTCCTCAGCAGTGGTGGTACCTGGCCGTCACCACGCTAGACCTATTTAGTTGGAAAAGCCAAGTAGATGGTTGGAAATTCCTTCCTCCCCGCTAGGATGAGCTCGTGGCTGGAAAGCGTTCGTACGGCGATCCGTGCGGTATTGCCCGGGCACTCGACGTGGTGGGTGAGCGATGGGCGTTGCTCGTCGTTCGCGAGCTCGTGCTCGGCCCAAAGCGATTTACCGATCTCCGGTCGCACCTCCCCGGTATTGCGACCGACGTGCTGGCACAGCGGCTACGCCAGCTCGAGCAGGCCGGTGTGCTGCGTCCGGTGCCTCTGCCGCCGCCGGCAGCGGGACAGGTCTACGCGCTCACCGACCGTGGCCACGACCTCGAGCCGGTACTGCATGCGCTGGGCCGCTGGGGCAGTCAGGAAGGATTCGCGGCGGTAACTCACGACCTGAGCGTCGACGCGTTCGCGGTTGCCCTCTCCACCGTCTTCGAGCCCTCAAACGCCGATGCCCTCGACACCACCCTCGCCCTAGTGGTCGACGGCGATGCGCTCGTCCTGGAGGTGCACGACAGAAGCCTGCAGGTCCACCGCGGAACCGTCGCGCAGCCTGACGCCCAGATCGCCGGGTCGGTCGCGGCGTTGCGTGAGCTGCTGTGGCGTGGCCGCCCGCTGTCCGAAGCCGAGGCAGACGGGTCCGTCACCGTCAACGGCACCAGGCCCGCCGTACGTCGGTTCCTGAAGCTGTTCCCACCGCCCGTCCAGCAGCGACTCAGGTGAACCGCTGATCCCGCACTCAACCTCCGCGCCGGCCAGACCGCGAATGGGGCGTCATACCGAGCAGGTCCCGAAACTCGATCGCCTACCGGAACCCAGCTTCGGAACTCAGTGTGACCGCCTCCCGTGGGCCTTCCTATCGGGCCAGTCGCTCGAGCACGCGCAGTACGGCCGCGAGGTCGTCGTTGGATACGTCGAGCAGCGCGGCTGGCGGCTCATCAAGGATCGCGTTGGCGCGTGCGGCGGCGACACGACCGGTCGCGGTCAGTTCCACCAACGTGGACCGCCGATCCGAGGCATGCGGCATCCGCCGTCACGAAACAGTAGGGCGCATGTGGCTCCGAGCCGGCCCGCTTGTCGTATACGGATCGGCATGTGGGATGGAATGGCCTACGACCAGCGATGAGCACGGCGAGCACCTCGGTTGTCCGCTGGGAGCGTGAACGTGTCTGACTGACGCGAGCCGGACTCCGGTCCAAGGCTGCAGGATCGAGGGGCCCCACCGAAATCGTCGTGTCGACTGTCAGGAGACCCCCATGTTCATCGCCATACTCGACCTGCGCACCACCCCAGCTGACCGGCCCGCCGCACTCGCCCAGTTCGACAGCGAACGCGGCGAGGTCCGCGCCATGCCAGGCAACCTCGACTTCCGGGTGTACGCCGCTCGCGACGACGAGGAGGCCGTCGCCGTCATCCACGAATGGGCCGACGAGGCGTCGTTCGCTGGCTACCTCTCATCTGATGCGTTCGCCCGCTCTGGCGCGGTGCTCCGTCCATTGATGACCTCGCCCCCAGTGAGCCGCCGGTTCCGCGCCGATCTTCTCGAGACGGTCTGACCCGCCGCCCGGGCTAGGTTGAACATGTGCGAGGCCGGTGGTGATGCGCGAGGCGTTCGCGTTCGCGCGGGACTTCGTGGCGGCCCCACCTTCGCAGCTCTGCGTCGACCGGCACTACCTGCTCTGCGCCTCCCGGGGCGCGCTGCGCCTGGAGGCACGCGGCAAGTCGTGGGTGTTGCCTCCTGCTCGGGCCGCCCTCATCGCGGCCGGTGCGCCGATCCAGGTCACCATCCCGCAACCGGTGACAACGTCTTCGGTGCTGTTCGATCCCAGCTTTGCTCCGGAGCCACCGGCGCCACTGACCGTGTTCGACCTCAGTCCCCTGGCTCGGGCCCTGCTAGCGGAGTGCGTCGACTGGCCTGACGCCGCGGAGCCACTGCCGCCGTACCCACGCAGCGTGTTCGGCGCCTTGGCGGCTGTGGCGTGGCGGCTGGCGCAGCACCCCAGCCCTGTGACCGTCCCTGCCGGTCAGTCGCCGGAGCTTCGACGGGCACTGGCCATCACCAACGAACGGCTGGCGGACGACATCCGGTTCGAGGACATCGCCCGCGAGGTCGGGCTGGCGCCGCGCTCGTTGGCCCGCCGATTCGCGGACGAGACCGGCATGACCTGGCGCGCGGCGCTGCGCCGAATGCGGGTACTGCGCGCGATCGAGGAACTCGCTGTGGGTGAGGACTCCGTCACCACGATTGCGAGCAGGGTCGGGTACGCCTCCCTGTCAGCGTTCAACGCCGGGTTCCGCGACCTCACCGGTCGTACACCGACGCAATACCGCTCGACCTTCCGCCCTTGATTGGTTGCCCTCCACGCAGACATGGGCCTCGATCGCAGCGACATGCAGCCGGCCCCCGTTCGCCTGCGCCGGAATCACCCGTCCGACGAACGTTGAGCAGACCGAGTTTTCCTGGCTGGCGTACGCCTTGCTACGAACGTCGAGGGACGTGATCACGTCGGCTCACCGGCTTCGCGGTCACCCCGGCCCGCCACGTTGGATGACAGCCTGGTGGGTAAGCGCCTGACTCGCGACCTGCTGCCACCTGGTGGCACTAGTGGCAGGGTGCTGTCCCATGAACGACGACGCGGCGAAGGCCAACCTGTACGACTACCTGAAGCACGAGCGCGAGGCGGTGCTCGCCAAGCTCGACGGGCTCTCCGAGTACGACGTCCGTCGCCCGCTGACCGTCACCGGGACCAACCTGCTGGGCCTGGTCAAGCACCTGGCGACCTGGGAGGCCAGGTACCTCGGCGAGGTCTTCGACCGTCCCTTTCCCGAACCCTTGCCTCGGTGGGACATCGAGGCCGAGCGACTCGCCGACATGTGGGCGACCGAGCACGAGTCCCGCAGCGACGTCGTCGACCGCTACCGACGCGTGTGGGACCACAGCGCCGCGACGGTGGACGCCCTCGCCCTCGACGCCACGGGCCGCGTGGCCTGGTGGCAGGACGCCGAGGTGCCCCTGTTCAACATCCTCGTCCACCTGCTTGCCGAGACCAGTCGGCACGCCGGCCACGCCGACATCCTGCGCGAAGAGCTCGACGGAGCGGTGGGAACCGACGCGGAGGGCATGGCCGTGAAGCGGCACGAGCCAGCCTTCTGGACGGAGCGGCGCGAGGAGATCGAGGCGGCCGCCAAGTCAGCCGGTTGACCTTGATCGCGAGCTAAGGCTGATGGTCCGCTGGTGTCGCCGCGCGGCCGTCGGTTGGCCGCGGCGCCCGCTCCGCCGCCTCCGGCGAATCGTGGTCACGCTGATCACCCGGTTCGTGACCGAGACCGCCGCCTGGGGCTGGGACGACGTCCCGGCGCGGGTGCTGTTCACTCGTGGCGACATCCCGAAGATCCCCAAGCCGCTGCCTCGGTTCATCCCCGACCACGAGCTCGCCAAGCTGATGATCGCCGTTGATGAGCTGCCCAACCGCTACCAGCGGGTGGCGCTGATCGTGGACCCCAGCGCCGGCCGGGAGATCCAGCACATCTTCGGCACCCAGCTCGCCGAAGGCGGGGCCCGGATCCAGACGATCATGGCCGTGCTCGGCCATCGCACCGCGAACATGTCGATCATCTACGCGTCCCTGTCGGACCCGACCGTCAACAGCAGTATCAAGCCGCCATCGACCGCCACCTTTGGACCCGACATCACGCTTGCCGGCCCGGCCGCGGACTCCCTTCGTGAGCATCGCCTCGACCCAGAGGCGGTGTCGTGGCTGCAGACCAACTTCCTCAAGACCGAGCACGAACTCGGGCACTGCCTGCGCACGCCGGCCGAAGGACCGTGTGAGTGCGACCTCGTGCTGACCTGCTCGAAGTTCCTCACCACCAGCGACTACGTACTCCGCCTTCGTGCGCGCATTGAGGTGGAGCAACAACTCATCGACGATGCCACTGCCCGCAGCTGGCCACGCGAGATCGAGCGGCACGAAGCAACCAAACGACGCCTGGAGCAACTCCTCCACGACCTGGCCTGACGCCTACCGTGGGTCGGTGCGCCAGCGATTCCCGGAGCCAGTCCGCGTGCACTCTCATGTAGCCGATGACAGTGCGCATGCGGAGGCCCACCGAATCTCCTGGCGGGGGTTGTCGGATCCGGAACGTAGTGTTCGTAGAACAGGTGAATGGCGGCCAATCGAGGCGCCACAGGGCGAGACAAGGAGTCAGGCGATGAAGCGTCCGCGGTGCCTATGTCACACGAATCCGTCGCACTCAACTCGGGAGGCGCTGTGAAGCTCCTTCTCACATCCGGAGGCGTCACGAACGAGAGCATCCGCGATGCTCTGGTCGATCTGTTGGGCAAGCCGATCTCCGAGTCCCGTGCGCTCTGCATCCCCACGGCGCAGTGGGGCCACCCGATGCTCGGGCCCGCCTCGGTACGAAGCTCCGTCGCCGGCGAGCCTCCGTTCCACATGATGACCAGCCTGGGCTGGGCGTCCTTGGGCGTCCTCGAACTCACCGCGCTGCCCAGCATCGGTGAGGAGCGGTGGGTGCCGTGGGTCCGCGAGGCCGACGTGCTGCTGGTGGACGGCGGCGACACGACGTACCTGTGCCACTGGATGCGGGAGTCAGGGCTGTCGCGGATCATGCCGTCGCTGCCCGAGACGGTCTGGGTAGGGATAAGTGCCGGCAGCATGGTGATGACACCGCGGATCGGTGACGACTTCGTCTCGTGGCCGTCTGCCCCGGACGACCGCACGCTCGGGGTCGTCGACTTCTCGATCTACCCGCACCTGGACCACGAGCAGATGCCGGGGAACACTATGGCCGATGCGGAGAGGTGGGCGGCCGACATCGCAGGTCCGGCGTACGCGATCGACGACCAGACCGCCATCAAAGTGACCGACGGCACCGTCGAGCTCATCTCCGAAGGACACTGGAAGGCCTTCCCCGCATAGCCGCCGACTGCTATCGGAGTGTCCCAGCGCCCCTCCCGTGCGTCGTGCTGGGTCACGCCCCCGACCGACGCCATAGCCTGACCGCTAATGGCCGCGTTGAGGGCGGCTACGCTCGCCCGGATACGCGGCAAGCAGCCCAAGCTCAACGGTCGACAGGAAGCAGAGGCATCGAGACGCTGACACCCGGCCGCATCGGCCGTCCCGCATCCGACACCCTCGCGGGACGCCGGCGCACCAATGCTTCAAGTTCGATCGGAACGCCCTCTTGGGGTTCGGTTTGCGGCGATCCGACCGATGGCCAGCTATGGCATATACTGCCAACGGAGGTGGTCGCCGTGGCGACGAGGAACGTTGTTCTGAGTCAGCACCAGCACGAACTCGTTGACTCGCTGGTGAAGTCTGGGCGCTACCAGAACGCCAGTGAGGTGCTGCGCGAAGGTCTTCGGCTCCTGGAGCGCGAGCAAGCCGAAGAGGCGGCTAAGGTTGCCGTCTTGCGCCAAGCCGCCGAGCAGGGCTGGTCGGATCTCGCCTCGGGGCGTTTCGACGACGTCGATGCCGAGTCCCTCGAGGACTTCGTCGGGCAGCTTGGCGTCCGCGCGGCCAAGACTCAGTCAGCGGGCTGATGGCGAGGTACCGCCTCACCCATGCGGCCCAGGCCGACATCGTCTCGATCCTCGCCTGGTCGCACACCCAGTTCGGCGAGGAAGCGCGCCAGCGCTACGAGGCATTGATCACCGCAGCCATCCGCTACGCGGCCACGCGCAACGACGACGTGGGGCGGACGGTCCGTCCTGAGCTGGGTGCCGGGATATTCTCCTGGCATCTGGCGCAGAGCCGCACTCACTCACGCGGTGGAAATGTCCACCGTCCGCGGCACTTCTTGATCTGCCGACGCGACGGCGACGTCCTGGTCGTCAGTCGGGTCCTCCACGACGCAATGGAACTACGACGACACCTCGACCCTCAGCAGTCCTGGGAGTAGTCGCCGTACGCCGATCCCGGATCCCGTTGTGGCACGATCCGCTTGCCGATCCCCATTCGGCGAACGGATCGGGTGCCAGCGGGACCCGCCCCGGCCGAACGCACCCGCCGATTGCGGTTCAGGTTGCGGAGCGCCGGATCCGCTAAAGGCTAGACGTTGCTGGTCGAGCGCCGACTGTCGATGATCTATCGAGCTCAGGACTGGGTCATCGCGAGGGCATCAAGATCGCGCACGGCATATCTGTGGTGCTCCCACTCCTCCTCAAGGATCGTGCGCAGACACGAGAGCACAGTCTCCCGGTGGGCCGGGGCGTGAGGGTTCTTCCGCGGCTCTGCGAGGGTCTCCGCGGTGATGCCCGAGAGGATGTCGCGCACCATTCTTTGCCGCTCGGCGCGTGCCTCGATGATGTCGGCGAATAACGGCTCCTCAGCGGAGAACACGGACTCGTCGTACGCGTCGGAGTCGTCATCGTCGTTGGGCAGGCCTATTGGGTGGTAGGGCTGCTCCTGCTCGAGGATCGCCTTCCCGAGCCACGTGTCAGTCGCCATCACCAGGTGGCGCAGCGTCTGGGCCAGTGACCATTCGTCGTCGACGGACGCGTCGATCGTGCCGGTAGGCATCGTGGCGGCTCGGTCCAGCGTTGCGGCCCACGTCTGTTCCAGCGCTCCCCACGCGGCGCGCAGGCCGTCGGGTTCGACGGCATCGCGCAGCTCTCGACCTGGGAAGCGGCGGTTCAGTTCCCCCTCAATCAGCGGTACGACATCGACACCGTTGACAAGCAGCGTGCTGCCCCCCTCAAGCAGCCAGGGAGAGTCGATCTCCATCCCCGCGACCTCGCTTCCGCGCACCACGACGTCGCTGAGGTCGCAGCCAATGAATCGGGACTCCTTCAGGGTCCTGCCCTTGAAGGTTCCGCGCAGGCTCTCCAGCTCTTGCTCGCTCATGAAGCAACTCTGGCACAGAGCCGAATGATCTCCAGGCGTCAGGAGGGTTCGGCGTGCCCGCTTTGCGGATGCAACTATGCCCGGCAGTCGCGATGGCCGAACGACCCCACAAGCTGGCGGACTTCTGGGCTCACGCACTCGGCTACGTCCTGGAACCGGGGTACGACGATCCCGATGGCGCATCCATCGTCGACCCCGCGGGCAAGGCCCCGCGATCGGATGGCTCCGCGCGCCTGAAGGAAAGGCGGCGACGAACCGGCTTCACATCGACATCAGGGTGGCAGGGGAGGGCCCGTGGGACATGAACCATCGGGAGCCACTGATTCGAGCCAAAGTGCCCGAGCTCGTTGCGCTCGGCACACGGCCTTGACTGCCTGCTGACCGGTGATCGGTGTCCCGGACACCGATGCCTCAATGCAACAGTGCCCTGCTAGGGGTGTCTGGCTCGGCTTGAGCTCCCGCGAGCACGGCCGAAGCGGATGCCGACCCGTGCGGGCAGGACGGTCAGGACTGCCACCATCGGGCCTGCGACCAGCAGGGTGGCCTCGAAGCCGTCGCGTGCCCAGCTCGCCACAACGACGGTGAGGGCGAACGGCACTGCCGAGCCCGCCCATCTGGCCGCGGCCAAGAGCAGCGGCGGTCCGAACGACGATCCGGAAGGGTTTAGCACGTCTCGTTCCCGGATCCATCCGTGACGTGAGGAGCATGTCGAGGTCAGGACCAGATGATGGTGGGTTCGTCGTCCCCGGTCGAGGTCGCGACCGCGGAGGCTGCCTGCACCGCTGCATTCCTGTGGTCCGAGCGCAGCTTGACGAATGCCTCGATGGTCACCTCGGCGTCTGTCCGGCGGTAACGCCAGGTACCCGCAATCTCGCCGTCCACCAGCAGGGCGCCGGGGCCGGAGAGCGCCTTGAATAGGTTTCTTGCGGCGCGTCGCGTCCGCCACGAGCAGTGAGCGGTCGCTCTGGCGCAGGTACGGGTCGTTCGGGGCACTAGCGCCACTCCGTCTGCTGGTTCGGCCTTCTGCACGGAGTCGATCAAATACTCCGGCAAGTCGAACCGCTTCCCGTCGATCTGAACCTGGACGAGGTGGCCGGCCAGCTCATCCCACAGCTCACCGACACCGGTGGTTCCAGTCTCCTGCCAGTCGCGGTAGAGGGTTCGGCTGGTGGGACCGTTCACCCGGAAGTATGCCCCGAGTAGGTGCCCGCGGGGATGGGCGATCTTCTGCTGCTTCACCCTCGGCCGCGGGTACAGCATCGTCGCGCGGTCCTCCTTGGGTCCGATGACGAGTTGCGCCTGCCGCCCGGCGGCCCGGAACAACCCGTCCGAGACGTGCCGGGCCCGACAACGTTCACAGTGCTGGACCAGTGACGAGGACACGGAGTCAGCCACCTCCCGGCTGACATCGCCCTTGGGAATCGGACTCGTCACGATCCTTCCCATGGCGTCCGCCACTTCCTGCACTGCCTCAACGAATCGGAGCCCTCCCTCGTCGGATTCCAGCGGCGCGAAGGCATCTCGGATCAGATCCAGCTGGCTCGCGCGATGTGCGTGTGGAGCGCCACGCACCGACCACATGGATACCAGCGGACCCGCGGGTGCGATAGCCCGCGCGATCTGGGTCGAGTCGATGCGTGTGGCCCGCTGGGACAATACGTGCTCACCGCGCCGGCTGTCCCGGATTCCACACCCCACCGGGACGCCGGCGCCTCGAGCCCTCCGGCTCGCTGGTTACGTCCGATCGTTGTTCCCTGCCCGGACTGGTGTCCGGGAGGCGCCCATTCAGAGAGTGACGCTGGTCCTCGCGGGATCGACCGGTCAGAGGCTCACCCCGGCACTCTCGGGGTCCGCGTTGAGGAGGAAGCGTGTTCCGACAACGCAGGAGGCGAAACCGACGGGGCCGAACGCCGTGGCAAGAGCGCTCGCGGCGCGCCAGCCGGTGCAGTGTCCAGGTGCGACGATGCGCGGTTCGACGAGGTCGGCGAGGTCCTTCACGGTGGAGCTGATCCGGTCCTCGACCGCGGATCCCGCCAGGTGGTATCCGCCCAGCAGGAGGTCGATGGGCCGCTCCGGGAGCAGGCGGAGTGCTTCGAGCGACACGTTGACGATTCCGGCGTGGGAGCACGAGGAGAAGACCGTTGTGCCTCGCCGGCGTACATGAGCCGCGAGGAAGCGTTCGTCGTGGATCTCAGGGTCTGGGGCGGCCTGTCCGTCTCGCCAGGTGTAGTGCACTGCGAGCCCGGTCTCGTAGTCCGTCGTACGCGTGATGTCGCCGCTGCCAAGGAAGAGTCCGCCGGCCACGGAGTGGACGTCCGCCTGCCTGACGATCTGCCCGCCGGCGGCCTCGATCTCTGCCAACGTGGGTTCCTCCGGCAGCATCGCGAACGCGCCGAAGGGCGTTAGCATCCCGCGCTGGTCAGGTCGGTCCGGGTGTACGTCGACGAGGAGCGGCGGCCGACCGGCATGGGTCCGCGCCTCGGCGATCGCCCTGACCACGGTCGGGATCCCTGCCGTGTGGTCCCCG
>JBBSPA010000029.1:0-47815 GCA_038259225.1 Propionibacteriales bacterium | reverse complement strand
TTGGCCTGCTCGAACAGGTCACGCACGCGCGAGGCGCCCACGCCGACGAACATCTCGACGAAGTCCGAACCGGAGATCGAGTAGAAGGGAACGCTCGCTTCCCCTGCGACCGCGCGAGCCAGCAGGGTCTTACCGGTGCCCGGCGGGCCGTAGAGCAGTACGCCCTTGGGGATCTTGGCGCCGACCGCCTGGAACTTCGCCGGCTGCTGCAGGAACTCCTTGATCTCGTGGAGCTCCTCGATCGCCTCGTCGACCCCGGCGACGTCGGCGAACGTCGTCTTGGGGGTGTCCTTGCTGACGATTTTCGCCTTGGACTTGGCGAACTGCATCACGCGTCCGCCGCCGCCTTGCAGGCTGTTCATCATGAAGAGGAAGAACAGCACGATCAGCAGGATCGGGAAGATCGTGCCGAGGAAGCTCCACAGCAGGCTGGGACGCGGCACCTCGGCGTTGTAGGAGTCGGCGATCTTGCCGCTGTCGACCGCCTTCTGCACCGTCTTGGCCAGGGTCGGGCCCTGAGCCGCGATCCACTGGGAGGTGATCTTCGTGCCGTTGTCGAGCGTGGCGTTGATGCGCTGGTCACCGTCGACCAAGGTGACGTCCTTGACACCACCCTTCTGGATCGTCGCGATCATCTTCGAGGTGTCGACCTGTTCGGCGCCGTCACTCTTGGAGACCATGTCGACCACGATGAGGATGACGATGGCGAAGAGGACGACCCACAGCCAGGGTCCACGGAACCAACGCTTCACGCTTGTTACCGGAGCCGGCGCTCCGTGCCTCCTCGCAGTTGTTCGAGACGTCTCAGGTCATCCATTGTCACCTACGGACCAAATCGGCGTACACGACCATCGCAAAATCGTGGCCGAACCGCCGACTAGGAGTAGACGTGCGGGGCCAGGGTCGCGACGGACCGCAGGTTGCGGTACTTCTCCGCGTAGTCGAGGCCGTAGCCGACGACGAACTCGTTCGGAATGTCGAATCCAACGTACTTCACGTCCACAGACATCTGGAGCGCGTCTGGTTTGCGGAGCAACGTACAGATGTTCACCGACTCGGGACCGCGCGACTCCAGGTTGGCGACCAGCCAGGACAAGGTGAGTCCGGTGTCGATGATGTCCTCGGCGATCAGCACGTGCTTGCCCGAGATGTCCGTGTCAAGGTCCTTCAGGATCCGTACCACGCCGGAACTGGTCGTTCCTGATCCGTAGGACGAGACCGCCATCCAGTCCATCGCGACGTGCCGCTCCAGAGCGCGTGCCAGATCCGCCATCACCATGCAGGCCCCTTTGAGGACGCCGACCAGCAGCAGGTCGGAGCCGGCGTAGTCGCTCTCGATCTGCCGGGCGAGCTCACCGAGCCGTAGGCGGATCTCCTCCTCGGTGATCAGGGTGCGGGTCAGGTCCTTCTCGACATGGCTGACATCCATCTCGCTAGCGTCCCACAACGGTCGGGCCGAACCCGATGGTGCCCTGGGACCGCGCGATCGTCACGCTGCCGGGCAGGGTGAGCGGGCCCTGTCCGTGCCAGTCGACCACCAACCGCTCCATCTCGTCGACGTGAACGGCGAACAGGTCGCCTGCGGGACATCCGGCCCGAAGGGCTGCCGAGCGCAGGACGCGACGGCGTACCGCGGTCGGCAGCGTCGAGAGCGGCGCGACCTCCAGACAACCGTCCGGCCGCGTCGCGCTCTCCAGTGCGCCGACAGCGAGGGCGTCGAGCGCGTCGGCATCGGCGCGGGCCGCCGTGGCGGTGCGCGCCAGGGCCTCGGCGACGCCTGGCCCGAGCGCGTCCTCCATCACAGGCAGGACCTGGTTGCGTACCCGGACGCGGGAAAACCTGGGGTCGTCGTTGTGCGGGTCGTCCCAGACGGAGAGACCGCGAGCGGTGCAGGCGGCACGCGTCTGTTCTCGACGTACGCCGAGCAGGGGGCGCCGGAACCTGCCGGTCACCGGCGCCATCCCGGACAGCGACCTCGTTCCACTACCGCGTGAGAGACCGAGCACCACCGTTTCGGCCTGGTCGTCCAAGGTATGGCCGAGGAGTACGGTGGCGTGCCGAGCGGCAGCGACATCCTCCATGGCGGCGTAGCGGGCCTGCCGGGCGCCGGCTTCCGGGCCACCGTGCGCCCCTACTCGCACCCGGACCACCTGAACGGGATCGCAGCCCAGTTGGGTGCACGCCGCTCCGACGCGGTCCGCGGTCGCCGCCGAGTCCGGCTGGAGGCCGTGGTCGACGATCAGTGCCCCCACGAGCCACCCGGCGCGCTCACCCTCGAAGACGGCGGCGTCGACCAACGAGGTCGAGTCCGCGCCTCCCGAGCACGCCACCAGGACGTGAGCTCCGGGATCGAGATCGGACAGGCAGGTGCGGACGGCCAGGCGTACGGCCGCGACCGAGGCGTCGGGCTTTCCGGTCACCCGTGGATGCGGGTTACCCATCTCGCCGGATCACCGATCTCGTCCCGGGTGGGCAGGTTGCCCGGCTCGGCCCACACGGCGTTGAAGCCGTCCATGCCGACCTTCTCCATGGCACCCCGGACGAAGTGGGCGCCGTCCCGGTACTGGCGCAGCTTGGCGTCGAAACCGAGCAGCCGGCGGATCAGCTGGTCCAGCGGTCCGGCCCCGGCGCGGCGCTGGGTGAACCTCGTCCGGATCGTGTCGACGCTGGGGACCACTGCAGGGCCGACTCCGTCCATCACGACGTCGGCATGGCCCTCGAGCAGGGACATCACGGCTGTCAATCGCTCGAGCGTCGCCTTCTGCTGTGGGGTCTGGAGTATGTCGAGCAACGACGTGTCCTCATCACCCTTGACGAGCTTGCCGATGCTCTCGATGCTGTCGCGCAGCATCGCGGCGAGCTTGCTGGGGTCGAGCTCGGTGCTCTGCAGCAGGCCGTCCATCTCCGAGAGCAGGTGCTGACGAAGCCACGGCACGGCGGTGAACTGGACCCGGTGGGTCTCCTCGTGCAGGCACACCCACAGCCGGAAGTCGTGGGGATCGACACCGAGCTCACGCTCGACGTGGACGATGTTCGGCGCCACCAGCAAAAGGCGGCCGCCGTGCCCGCTCCCCGAAGGTCCGGTCGTCCCGGTGTAGAACGGGTCGAACTGGCCGAGCACCTTGTTGGACAGGTAGGCGAGCAGTCCGCCGGCCTCCAGCCCGGTGACCCGGGAACCGATCGCGGTCGAAACAGCGCTCGGTTCGCCGCGCTTCTCACGCATCTTCGTGATCAGCGGACGCAGCACCTGCTTGAACCCGTCGGCGTTCGCCTGGACCCAGCCGCCACGGTCGACCACGAGTACCGGGGCGGTGGCGGACTCGGCGTACAGCTCGGTGTAGGACCGCACGTGGCCTTCGGAGAGAGCCGCCATGCCACGCAGCTCCTCGACGACCTGGCGCGCCTCGCCACGGCTGACCTCCGGGCCTGGCTTCATCAGCCGCTTCGCGGTCGTCACCGCCAGGTCCCAGTCGACCATGTCGCCGTGCGAGAAGTCCTGGTCGTCGGGTCCGGCTGCCTGTCCATCGTCTGCCATGGCCCCCACGGTACGGGGTGGGCGAGCTCACGGCCCGAGCATCCAACCGGCGGAAAACCTGGTGCCCTCGCCGCGGTCGACGTGCAGCATGGGCTGTGATGGCTCCCTCCGATGACGAGACTCCGCCCTTCCTGCTTCCCTTGGTGCTGCCCGTCGAGGCGGTCGAACCGGTGCGTGAGGGTGCACTCGACTGGTACCTGCCGCCCGGTCCGCCCGGCCTGCCCGGCGACTCGGGTCCTGGGCTCGTGCCTGCGGTGGTCTTCGTGCACGGAGGGCCGGTTCCGGACTGGCTCGAACCCAAGCCGCGCGCCTGGCCCAGCTATCGGGCCTACGGCGCGTGGGCGGCACGATCAGGGTTCGTCGGTGTCACCTTCGACCACGGCTTCGACGGGTATGAAGCCTTCGACGTCGCACTCGACGACATCGGTGCCGCCGTCGAGGCGACCCGGGCGCATCCACGAGTCGACCCGGAGCAAATCGTCATCTGGGGCTTCTCCGGTGCCGGCATGCTGCTCGGCCGTTGGCTGGCGAACCCGCCGGGTTGGCTTCGCGGCGTCGCGGTGAGCTACCCGTGTTGTCGACCGCTGGAGACGGTGACCTCCGCGCCGCTGTCGATGGCCGAGGCGGTCGATGATGCCGGAGTACTGCCGATCCTGCTCACCAGGGTCGGCCTCGAGCGCGACGAGGTGGCCGCGACGGTCGACGAGTTCGTCGCCGCGGCGACTGCGGCTGGGGCACGGCTCGCCATCATCGACGTACCGAACGGGCAGCACGGCTTCGACCAGATCGACCCCGGCGAGGAGTCGCAGGATGCCGTACGCGGCGCGATGGCCTGGGTGGCGGCGCGCCTTGAGGACTGAACAAGTCAGAAGTTCGGGCAAGTCAGAAGTTCGGGCAGGTCCGCAAGGCAAACCCCTTGTCTGCAAGCCAGGTTTGCCTAGTTGACAAGCCACCCGAATAGTTAACTAGGCAAACCGCGAAGGGACGGCGCGGCAGCAGGCAAGCCGCGAAGGGACGGGGCGGCCCTAGGCAAACCGCGAACGGACAGCGCGGCAGTAGCTGAGGTCAGCAGGAGCAGGTGGCGAGCAACGCAGCGATCTGGTCCAGCCGGGCCCGAGCGTCCAGCGTCTTGACCAGCGGCACCCTGTCGGCCACCTCGGCGAAGATCAGCGGGGTGCCCCGCTTGGTCACGACGAGGCCGGCCAGGCCGTGAACTCCCGACAGCGTCCCCGTCTTGGCGCGCACCACGCCCAGACCCGCCGGAGCGTCGTCGACGAACCGATAGGCCAGACTTCCGGTGAAACCAGCCACGGGAAGCGTCGAGATGACCTCCCGAAGCTGGGGGTTCGCGGGGTCGGCGGCGATCTGAAGGACGCTGGTCAGCGCGGACAGAGGCACCGCGTCCTTCCGCGAGAGGCCGCTGCCGTCGTACATCGTCAGCCTGTCCGTCGCAACGCCGAGGTCAGCCAGCTCGCGTCGGACGCTCTTGACTCCCGCTGTGAACGAGCCCGGTCTTCCATCGGCGATCGCGGTCTGGCGCAACAGCGTCTCGGCGCCCTCGTTGTCACTGAGCGCGAGCACATGCTGGACGATCTGCGCCAACGGAGCAGACTGCACGCTCGCGATGTTCTTTGCTGTACGACCCGCCCGACGCGGCGCTACCACTCCACGGACTTTCACCCCGGCTGCCGCGAGGAAGGTCGAGAACCGGCGGGCTGCCTCGCGCGATGGATCAGCCGACCGCGGGGAGTACCCGTCGACCTCGCGACCCTCGTCGATCCACAGCGGCACGATCGGGCTGACCACGTCCTCGGCGATGTACGTCGGCTCCCACTGGGGGTTGACGCTCGGGCCTGCGTACAGCGTGACGTCGTAGGACAGCCTCACGGCGGTCACCCCACGCTGCTTCAGTGCAACCGCCGTTCGACGTGCCAGGTCCTGGAGGGAGGCCCGGACCGGGTAGGTCGCCGCGGCCTCGACCCGGCTCGGGGTGCGCCCCGTGAGCAGCGGGTCGCCACCGCCGACCAGCACGATGGAGCGCCTGGTCGGGCCCGAGACGACGCGGGTGCTGAATCGGTGGCCGGGACCCAACGCGTTCAGCGCGGCCGTGCTCGTGAGCAACTTCAGCGTTGACGCCGGCGTGACCAACTGATCCCCGAGCTGGTACGCCGGTGAGTTCGAGCCCAACCGCTCGACCCGCAACCCAAGGTGCTTGCCGAGATCCTTGCTCCTCACGGCATCGCCGAGGGCAGCGGCAACAGCCTTGCGCCGCAGGTTGCCTCCGGCGCGGACCGGGTTCAGGACGACAGGCGCAGCCGCTGGTACCTGGATCGCAAGCCCCGGTCCCGATGGCGGCGGCTCCTCGTCGCCGCGAGGGGTGTGGGCCTGCGTCTGACCACCGACGTCGGGGATCCAGCCCTGCTGCGCGGCGACCGCGACGGCCAGGACGAGTACGACCACGGTGACGGCGAGCTTGTGCATCGCACTGCCCTCGTCCCCACCGGTTCCACGCGGGATCGGGTAACGCTGGTGACGACCGCGCACGCCCGCTCCCTTCCCGAATGTGTTAAAAGCCGAGTCAGTAGGGGAGACTAGTCGGTGTTCGCCACCCCGCAGGAACCTCCGTCCTTAAGGAAGCCAGCGTGCAGTTCGACGTCACCATCGAGATCCCCAAGGGACAACGCAACAAGTACGAGGTCGACCACGAGTCCGGCCGCATCCGATTGGACCGCACCCTTTTCACGGCGACGCAGTACCCGGCCGACTACGGATTCATCGAGGACACGCTCGGGCAGGACGGTGACCCACTCGACGCCCTCGTATTGCTGCCGGAGCCGACCTTCCCTGGCTGTCTGATCCTGGCGCGTGCCATCGGCATGTTCCGGATGACCGATGAGAAGGGCGGGGACGACAAGGTGATGTGCGTGCCGGCCAACGACCCCCGCCAGGACCACCTTCGCGACATCTACCACATGCCGGAGTTCGATCGGCTGGAGATCCAGCACTTCTTCGAGGTCTATAAGGACCTCGAGCCCGGCAAGTCGGTCGAGGGCGCGACCTGGGCCGGTCGTACCGAGGCAGAGGCCGAGATCATCGCCTCCCAGCAGCGACACATCGAGGCCCACGGGAATGTCCCTACTGCCTTCACGCCGCCCGGCGCCTCCCCGGCGCAGGCCCTGCCGCACCCCAGCGGCCGCGGCGGCCACTGACCAGCCCCTTCTCTCCCCTCTCCCGCCCCACAACCCCGCGAATGAAGGGGAGGGGGAGGTCAGTGGCGGCGGGCGATCGGGGCCCGGATCAGCTCCTCGGGGATCGCGAATCCGTCAGTCAGGTCCTCGGCCACCGGTGCGAGCTCCTCGCACAGCCTTCCGACCATCGTGGTGATGGCTTTGGAGCGCGCAGTCGAGAGCCGTCCGTGCTCGAGGAACCAGGCTCGGTCAGCCTCGATCGTGGCCAGCGCATGCAGGTCGCAGAGCCGCTCCAGGACCGGACGCACCGCTGCATCCGCGCGTTCGATGCTCGCCACGAACGACTCGAGGACCAACCGCTCGACGTGCGCACGGGCCATCGTGACGACGTGGTCCTGACAGCGGGCGAAGACCTCGAACGGGTCGCGACCCTCGTCCATTCCTCGTTTGAGCCGACCGGCGAGCCCGGCCTTGAGGTGCTCCTCGCGCCAACGGAACATGCCCCGGTAGTAGTCGTGGTCGAGCAGACCCGCGTCGTCGTCCTTGCTCGGCACGGCGTCTCGAAATCGCTCGACGAGCTGGCGAAGCGCGGTCTTCTCCACGACGGTTCCGACGGCACGGGTGGCGACGAAACGCATCAAACCCCGCGGATCGAGATCGTTGAAGCCCTGTCGGAACTCGGTCAGCAGCCCCTTGGCGACCAGCTGCATGAGCACGGTGTTGTCGCCCTCGAAGGTCGTGAACACATCGGTGTCCGCCTTCAGCGCGGCGAACCGGTTCTCGGCGAGGTAGCCGGCGCCGCCGCAGGCTTCCCGGCAGACCTGGATCGTCTGCGACGCGTGCCACGTCGCCAGCGCCTTCTGTCCTGCGGCGCGGGACTCCAGCACGCGCCGGTCGTCAACAGGCGCCGGAGGCGCGTCAGCCGAGCTGAAGCTGTCGTGCAGCATCATCAGCACATCTTGTTGTGAGGCAGTCAGTGCGTACGCCCTTGCCAGCAAGGGAAGCAGCCGGCGCTGGTGCGTTCGGTACGACATCAGGGTCACTTCCTCCGGTGACCCAGGCGGCCCGAACTGACGACGCCGGTTGGCGTAGCGGACCGCAATGGTCAACGCGACCTTGCTCGCGTTCAGCCCCGCCCCACCGATACTGACTCGGCCCTGGACCAGGGTGCCCAACATGGTGAAGAAGCGGCGGTCGGCGTTCTCGATCGGACTGACGTAAGTGCCGGACTCGTCCACGTCCGCGTATCGGTCCAGCAAAGCCTCGCGGGCGACCCGGACATCCTGGAAGGACAGTCGCCCGTTGTCCACGCCTTTCAGACCGAGCTTCGGTCCATTGTCCTCGATCGTCACCCTCGGGCGTACGGTGCCGTCGCGGTCGCGGATCGGGACGATCAGTGCGTGGACTCCGTGGGACACGCCGGCCACGACGAGCTGGGCAAACACCACGGCGAGGTGGCCATGCTTCGCGGCATTGCCGATGTAGTCCTTGCGCCCGGACTCCGTCGGTGTGGTGATCACGAACTCGTCGGTGTCGGGGTCGTACGTCGCGGTGGTCTCGAGCGCCTGCACATCGGACCCATGACCGGTCTCGGTCATCGCGAA
Source organism: Propionibacteriales bacterium (assembly GCA_038259225.1). GTDB lineage: Bacteria > Actinomycetota > Actinomycetes > Propionibacteriales > Nocardioidaceae > JANLYC01. Next base: position 39,488 of record JBBSPA010000029.1, on the reverse strand, counting down.
GCAACCCAGGGTGCGTCCGACGATGATGTCGGCGAGGTGCTGCCGGTGATGGCGCTCGGAGCCGAGGTGCAAGATCGCACCGCCGAACAGCCCGAACTGCACCCCGGCTTTCACCAGCAGGGACAGGTCGGAGTACGCCATCGTCTGGAACGCCGCCACGGACGCCCCGATGTCTCCTCCACCGCCGTACGCCGTCGGGAAGCCCAGGCCCGTCTGCTTGCTCTCGGTCAGCAACCGCATGGTGGCCAAGACACGTTCCCGGAAGTCCTCACGCGGCTCCTCGATCTCGTGGTCGAGGATCTCGGCGTGCTTGGCGAGCTCGGACCTGACCCCGGCGGCCACGTCGGCGTACGGCGCCTCCAGGTACTGGGTCAGAAGCATCGGGTCGGGGACGGGCAGCTCACGCGGCTCGGCAGTCATGGGCCCCAGCGTGCCACCGACATGACAGGCTGACTGCGAGCGGCCACACATCCAGGATGTGTGACCGCCCACAGCGTCAGCGGGGTCGACCGAAGAAGTCCGGGGTCTCCCAGTACCAGATGTTCTCCACCTTGACCGGGACGCCGGTACGAGGTGCGTGGATCATGTTGTTGTTCCCGATGTACAGCCCGACGTGGAAGATCGTGCTCGGGTCGTTCGCGTTGTCGGCCCAGAAGACCAGGTCCCCCGGCCGAAGCTGCCCTACGGAGATGGGGGTCGTGGCGGCGTACTGGGCGACGGAGTAGTGGGGCAAGGAGACACCGGCAGCAGCCCAGGCGCCCATCGTGAGCCCCGAGCAGTCCCAGGCGTCCGGACCGGCCGCACCCCAGACGTAGTCCTCACCGAGCTGGTCATACGCGAAGCTGATCGCACGCTGGGCGGCCGTGGCATTCGGCGGCGGCGGAGTCGGATCCGTCGGCGGTGGGGGTGGCGGAGGCGGAGGCGGAGGCGGCGGAGGCGGGGGTGGCGGGAGCGGCGCGGGGTGTGACGGTGTCGGGTTCGGCCGCTGCGCTCGGCGCTCACGACGCAGCTCACGCAGGTGCTGGGCCCGGCGCAGCTCGCGCAGCTGCTGTGTTTGTCGCAGGTCACGGATGCGAGCCTGCTCGCGCAGCTCCTGACGGCGCTGAGCGCGCAGCGCGGCGAGCTGCTCGAGTCGACGTTGCTCGGCGAGCCGCTCCTGTCGGCGTTGCTCGAGACCCTGTTGGCGCCGGGTCGCCAGGGCTACTGAGATGTTCTGGGCCTGGGCGAGCTCGGACAGCAGCGACGTGCGCTGCGCCCCGATCGCGACGACTGCTGTCTGCTGGACCTGGACGGCTGTCTTCGCGTCCTCACGGGCCTGCCGCGCGTCGGCCTTCGCCTTCGCGGCTTCCTCCAGGGCGGTGCGTGCCTTGTCCTCGTAGACCCGAGCGAGCTGGTCACTGGCGTTCCAGGCCTGGTACTGCGCGTCGTACGCCTGCGAGGACGCGTCGTGGTTGGCGATGCCCACCATCAAGTCGTGCGGGCCGCCGGACGTGAGCGCGGTACTGAAGCTCGTGAGCTGGGTACCGCCGGTTTCTTGACTCACGACGAACGAGGCGAGCTGCGATCGTGCGACCTCGGCGTTGGCAGCGGCCTGGTCGGCACGCTTGCGGGCTGTGTTCGCCGCGGCCCGCGACTCGTGCCAGTACACCAGAGCACCGTTGTACTTCTCCGACGCCTGTTCGGCCGCATGGCTCAACGACTCGAGCTGGGCACTGGCAGCGGCCAGGTCTGCCTGGATCGAGGCGACTGACCGCTCCGTGTCGGCGACCTTCTGCTGGGCGTCCTGGACAGCCTGCTTGCTGGGGATCGCCGGGCCGCCGTCGGGGTCGGCCTGGGCCGGCGGGCCCAGGGAGACGGTGATGACAGCCGCGGCGCTCAACGCCACCAGCTGGGTGCGGACTCGGGTCGGCACGGCCTATCCCCTTCAGACGGAATGGAAGAGACCGGCCGCCCTTCCCCGGCGGCCGGGCCCTCTCTACCAAGCAGGACCGTAGTCACCTTCTGCCCCATGCGGAACACTTTTCACAGAAATACCATTGGTAACACGGCGTGTCGTCTTGACGAGTTACACCGTTGTCATTTCCTGTTGTCCGCTTATGAGGAGTTTTAGGCTACTTTCCTGCTTCCCCCACTTCGGAGCGTGACACGGCCGCGCCAGTGCGCTCAGGGATTTGCGGTGAGATGGGCCGAACGGCCGAGGCTGCTGGGGACTCGACGGCGCCTCAGCTGCCGCTGTCGGGGTCGGGATCGGGGTCGGACAGGTCGGCGGCACTGCCCTTGATCACCGAGAAGACCTCGCCCTGCGGCCCCTCCAGCACGGCCATCCGGCCGAACGGGGTGTCCATCGGTCCGGTTCGGAGCACGGCTCCCGCGGCCGAGGCGGCCTGCACGGTCGCCGCCACGTCGTCGCAGGCGAAGTACGTCATCCAGTGCGACGGCAGCTCGGGCGGCATCTCCGCGCTCAGCTCGCCGACACCGCCCACGACCGAGCCGTCGACACTGATCGTCGCGTAGCGGAACGTGTCGTCACCGATCTCCTCGAAGGTGTGACCGAACACGGCCCCATAGAAGCCCTTCGAGCCCGCGTAGTCACGGGTCATGCACTCGTTCCAGGTCAGCGCGCCGGGCTGGTTGACGATGGTCGCGCCCAGGTGGCTTCCCGCCTCCCACAGACCGAACGCAGATCCCGAGGGGTCGAACCCGACCGCCATCCTGCCCACGTCGAGGACTGCGAACGGCTCCATCATCAGGCTGCCGCCGTGTTCCATCACGGCGCGGGCGGTGGCGCCGGCGTCCGCGGTGGCCAGGTACGTCGACCAGACACTCGGCATCTTCCGGTCTCGGGGGCCGGGTCCGATACCGGCGGCAGGACGACCCTCGAGCATGCACATCCGATAGCCCGCAGCCTCTGGCGGACCCTCCTGACAGTCCCAGCCGAACAGGTCTGTGTAGAACGTGACCGCCTCGGACACGTCGGACACGATCAGGTCAACCCAGCACGGAGTACCGGGCTTCCAGGCTTCGTCGCGGGTCGTCATCACGGGCCTCCAGGCATGAGTCGAGCGTGATCAGCCAACCAGCACCGACGGCGCGGCGCCAGAGCAGGTCGGTCAGGCGAGCCAGCGCGGAGGACGCCGCTGTTTGAACGCGGTCATCCCTTCCTGGGCCTCGTCGGAGGCGAACAATCGCGAGGACAACCCGACCAGATGCTCCCCCTCCGACGCGATCTGAGCCAGCAGCGGCCGGTTGAGCAACGCCTTGGTCTCGCGGAGGCCCTGTGGCGATGCCTTGTGCAGCGCCGACAGAGTCGTGAGCAGTGCATCGTCGATCTGGTCGTCGGCAACTGCTGACGTGACCAGCCCGCTGCGGGCCGCTTCCTCCGCACCGAACACCTGCCCGGTGAGGTACTTCAGAGCCGCGTCTCGATCCTGAAGCCGGCTACGCGTGGTCAGCGAGATGATTGCCGGCGCCAGCCCGAGCAGCGACTCGGTGAAGGCGAACGTGGCATCCTGGCCGGCCAGAACGATGTCGCAGGCTCCGACCAGCCCGACTCCCCCCGCCCGACAGTGACCGCGTACCAGGGCGACCACCGGAGTCGAGAGCGCGATGATCTGGTGCAGCAGGGCGAGCAGCGACCGCGTCCCCTGCTCCATGCCGACCTCGACCGCCTCGGTCAGGTCGGCACCAGCGCAGAACGTCCCCCCGGTGTGGGTCAACACGATGACGCGTACGTCGTCGGACCGGTCAGCGGCCTCGAGGTGGGCGGTGAGCTCCGCAACCAAGCGGCGCGACAGCGCGTTGCGGTTCGCCGGCGAGTCCAAGATAAGGGTAGCGACGCCCTGCGCGATCGACGCGTGCACGAGCGGGTCGGGAGCGCCCTGGGGTCCGGCGCCGTCGGCAGCGGTCATGCCGGAGCGCTGTCCTTCGCCTCCGCGTCCTTGCCCCCACCGCTGCTGGCGCTACCGGCGCTGTCGGTGGTCGCGGAGGTCTTGGTGCTCTCCGGCGGGAAGACACCGATGACCCCGTCACCCTCTTCAGCCTGATGTCGTTGCACGCCCATCGGATGTCCCGTCGTCTTGGCGCCGATCCACACCGCGAACCAGCCGATGGCCAGCCCGGCCACGTCATCGAGCAGGTAGTGCCAGCCGAAGTACACCGTCGAGATCGTCGTCAGCACGAAGTAGACCCACATGGTCCAGCGCACCCACCTGGACGCGATGACGTAGTGGCAGATCAATGCCGCGGTGAAGATGATCGAGACGTGCAGCGAGGCGAACGCGGCCACGCTCTGGATCGACGTGGTCGAGTGCGGATCCTCCAGCACTCGCTGACGTCCTGCGGCCAAGGCGTGCTGCAACGACGTCACGCCCGTGTCGGGGAGCTCGTTGAAGGCGCCGTTCTTGTAGAAGGGGCCAAGCGAGGGCAGCCAGTAGTAGCTCAGCGCGCCGAGCACCCAGTTCACGCACAAGGCGGTGACGTACCAGAACCCGGTGGCGACGTTCTTCGACCAGACCAGCGCCGCGCCGAGACTGACCGGGACGAACGTCAAGAACATGATGTAGGCGTAGGACAGGATGTGCGCGGTGATTCCTGTGCCGAGCACGTGGTGCAGCACGACCGCCGGGTCATGGCCGAACATCAAAGCGATGTCGAGCTTGTGAAGCACGCTGTCGTACAACGTGTCCGTCCGGACGAACGGCAGGAATCCCTTGATGTTGCGGTACGAGACGTACACGACGTAGAAGCTCGACAGCCCCACGCCGACCAGCGCGATCCTGCTGCGGGTCCAGCGCTGCCTCGTGTATGTCTTGAACGAAGGGACGAAGTTCTTGAAACCCCGGTTCTTGATCAGGACCCGGGGCACCACGTCGCTGAGGAAGAACAAGATGACGATGAGCGGCAGTCGGACGTAGGCCGGCCCGGCCAGGCCGTCGGGGTCGCGCAGCGGCAGATCGAGGCGGTACGAGCCGACCCAGGCCAAGATCCCGACTGCCATCGCCAGCCCGACCGCGAAGCCGTAGGCCCGACGCGTCATGGAACCTGTCCCCATCCTTCGAAAGAATCTCCCAGCCGTCCAACCGCGGCCCCCACCTGAGGGTGACCAGCGTCCCCCCATCGTAAACCCCAGGGCGAGCACTGAGGCTTACTCACCGGCGACCGCACCGGGTAGGGTGGAGCAGAGCGACAGGGGAGCGCCCGCGAGGCGCTGAGAGTGCGGAAGATCCGCAGACCCTCGAACCTGATCCGGTTAGCACCGGCGAAGGGAGTCGAGACTCGAGCAGACACCTGCTTCCCCTCCCTACCGGGAGGTACTTCGATGAGCAAGACCACGCATGACCCCACCGGGACTGAGCTGACCGGTGGTACGGCCACGGGCTCGGGTGCCCCTGCAGCCCGGTGGCGGAGCATCGACTTGATGTCGGCTGCCATGATCGGCGCTGTCTTCGGGGTGGCGTACTGGGGCTGGAGCGCCGCCTACACGGCCCTCTACTCTCCGCTGTCCGGCGTGCTGGGTGCCAGTATCGGGTTGCTGGGCGGCCCCTGGCTGCTCGCCGGAGTCGTCGGCGGTCTGGTCGTACGCCGACCAGGCGCCGCGCTGTTCGCCGAGCTGCTGGCTGCCGCGGTCGAGGCGCTGCTGGGCAACGAGTGGGGCTGGGCCACCGTGATCTCGGGAACGCTTCAAGGCCTCGGTGTCGAGGTGATCCTCGCGATCTTCCTGTTCCGCCGTTTCACCTGGCCGGTGGCCATGCTCGGCGGCGCCCTGGCTGCGGTGTTCGAGTTCCTCTATGAGTGGCACGCCTACTGGCAGGGCACGACGGCCAACTTCAAGCTCGGCTATCTCGGGTTCTTCGTGCTCTCTGCCGCCGTTGTCGCCGGACTGGGGGGTTGGGTACTGACCCGGGCGTTGGCGGCGAGCGGGGCGATCGACGCGCTGCCGGCCGGACGCGAGGCAGCCCGCGATCAGCGGAACTGACGTCTCGCCACCGGGTCGAGGAGGCGTCGGTGGAGCCCGCGTCGAGCTGCGGGGGCTCACCTGGCGACCGCTGCGACGGCGTACGCCGGTGCTGTCCGACCTCGACCTGAGGATCGAGGCCGGTGAGCGGGTGCTCGTGACCGGCCCCACCGGTGCCGGCAAGTCGACCCTGCTCCGGGCGATCGCCGGCCTGTTGCAGGCGGCCGGCGACGGGGACCTGTCGGGCACCGCCTCCGTGGACCGTGCACGGCCGGGGAGCCGACCCGGTGACGTAGCGATGCTGCAGCAGGATCCGACGGCCGCCGTCGTCGCGGCCACGGTCGGGCGCGACGTGGCGTTCGGCCCAGAGAACCTGCAGGTACCCCGTGACGACATCTGGCGCATCGTCGAGAAGGCACTGCGCGAGACGTCCTTTCCGTACGGAGCGGGACGCCTGACCCGTGCGCTGTCCGGTGGGGAGAGCCAACGACTGGCGCTGGCCGGCGGTCTCGCGCTGGACGCGAGAGTCCTGCTGCTGGACGAGCCGACGTCGATGCTGGACGAGCCGGCGGCCGACCTGGTGCGAGCCACCTTGGTGGCCGAGGTCGAGCGTCGCGGGTCGACCTTGGTGGTGGTCGAGCACCGGATCGAACCCTGGCTCGACCATGTCGACCGACTGGTCGTGCTCGGCGCTACCGGGGGGCTGGTCGCCGACGGACCTCCGCTCAGCGTGCTTGCCGACCATGCCAACACGCTCGAGCGGGCCGGAGTATGGGTGCCGGGCGCGCCTCAACCGGCGCTACCGGCCGTCGACCCGGCGCTGGTCGCGCCGCTCCGCGCATCGTCGGGCCGGGTGTTGGCGGCGTACGACGTGGGGGTCGACCTCACCCAGCGCGGGGCCGGGCGGCGGCGGTCCGCGATCACGGCCCTGGACCCGGTCGACGCCGCGTTGACGGCCGGAGCCGCCCTGGGCGCCATCGGACCCAGCGGAAGTGGCAAGTCGACGCTGCTGACGGTGCTGGCGGGGCTGCGGCGACCGTCGCGGGGGCACGTGGTCGCGGCCGCGGACCTCGTGCCGCGAAGCCGGTCCGCACCCTGGCAGTGGACGTCGCGCGAGCTCGCCTCCCGGGTGTCGTGGGCTCCCCAGGTCCCCGAGATCGGGATGGTGACGTCGAAGGTGCGCGACGAGCTCGCCGCCACCGGGCACGCCGTTGGCCGTGATCGGGCCTGGCTGGACGGGCGGGTCGATGGTCTGCTGGGGCTGTTCGGGCTCGACGCGCTCGCCGACGCGAATCCGCACCATCTCTCGGGAGGCGAACAGCGTCGACTGATGGTGGCCGCGGCGCTGGCTCATGGTCCGGCGGCCGCGATGTTCGATGAACCAACGGTTGGCCAGGATCGGCATACCTGGGCCGTCGTCGTCGGGGCGCTCGGCTCCGCGCGCGACGCGGGGACCGCGATCGGGCTGGCGACACACGACCAACGTGCGGCGCGAGCCCTGGCCGACACCACGCTGGTCCTCACGGCCGCGGGGAGGGAGCGTTCGTGACCGCGCTGGTGGGTCCACTCGCCCGACTCGCAGCCTGCCTGCTCCCCGTGGCCGGAGCCTTCGCCATCGACGACACCCGGCAAGGGGTGATCTGTCTGGTCGCCTCGCTGGCCGTCCTGGGGTGGCTGGCCGAGGATCTGCGCGCGTCTCTCGGCCGGTTCGCATTCGGGGCGTTCGCGGCGAGCTCGATCGTGGTCTCGACCTGGCTGTACGGCGGGCGGGATCTCGACGAGGCGGTCGGGGCCGGGCTACGGGTCCTCTATATCGTGCTCCCGGCCGCATTGCTGACGCCGACCATCGACCCGAGTCGGCTCGGCGACCACCTCGCCCAGCGGCTGCGTCTCCCGGCGCGGGTCGTCGTGGCTGCCGGCGCGGCTCTGCAGCGACTGGACCAGATCGTCGACACCTGGCAGGGCGTGCAACGCGCCCGTCGGGCCCGGGGACTCGGAGCCGACGGTGGACCCGTGCGCCGAGTCCGGGCAGCAGCCAGCAGTGCCTTCGCCTTGTTGGTGGTCTCGTTGCGCCAGATCTCCAGCACCAGCGTGGCGATGGACGCACGCGGCTTCGCGACCGCGACCCGGCGTACCTGGGCCGAAGCGGCGCCGTGGACACCGGCCGACACCGGCGTTCTCGTTCTGGCCCTCGCCCTGGCGGTGCTGCCGTGGACCCTAGGATGAGACGCAGACCACGGCGTCGGACGACGGCGTGACCCGGCATGGAAGGCCTTCCTCGCGTGCACCGACCCGTGAGTCGTCGACGGGTGCTCGATGTGGGAGCCGGCGGCCAGGCAACCAGGCTGGACTCGACGGCCTCGGGGACCCCGCCGATCTCGGCGGTCTCGGCGACTTCGGGGACCTCGGCGGTCTCTGCGACTTCGGGGACCTCGGCGACTTCGGCGGTCTCGACGGTCTCGACGGCAGTGGTGGCGGTGGTGATCGCGCTGGTGGTGACCGCGTGCTCGGGGCCGAAGGCTGAAACAAGCTCGACACCCGCACCGGCCAAGATCGGCGACTGCTTCGCTGAGGGTTCGGCCAAGCCGGTCGACTGCGGCCAGCACCATATGGCCCAGACGGTCTTCGTGAGCGACCAGGCACCACCGCAGTCCGCGGCCGCACTGGCTCCGTGCCGCGAGGCCCAGGCCAAGTTCCTCGGTCAGGACTTCAATACCCGTTTTGACGTGCAGCTGTGGGTGCCGGACGACGAGTCGTGGTTCCGGTGCGACGTCGTGCTGCGCAATTCGACCCAGGCCGGGGCGGGCTATCAGATGCTTACCGGCTCCATGCGGAACGTGTTGCGCAATGGCGTCTCGGTCAAGCTGCAGGCCTGTCTGGACGAGAAGTACGACGCGTCGAAGGACCAGACCTATACCCCGTGCGACAAGCCGCATGTCTCCCAGGAGCTGTTCGTTGCTCCTGCCATCGGCACTCCGGACGAAAAGTTCCCCGGTGACGTCTCCCGACGCGCCACTCAGGCATGCAACGCCACGGCTGCGGCCGCGGACCAGCTGCGCGACGGCCACCGGGTCGCGGCGTACTACCCCGAGAACTCCGACGCCTGGTCGACCGGTGAACGCTCCGCGGACTGTTGGCTGACCGCACAACGTGGGCGGCTTGCCGGCGTCGAAGCCGATCAACGCTGAGGGCGCGGCTAGGCAGGCCTGAGGCTGGCCGGCGGGACGCGTCGAGGTTCGGGGAAGTTCACCCAGGTCCGGGGCAGAACAAGCCTCCCCAAACCTCCGACGCCAACCAACCACGCCGCGCCCAACCGAGACTCGGCAGGTTCGGGGAAGTTCACCCAGGTCCGGGGCAGGACCAGCCTCCCCAAACCTCCGGCGCCAAACCAACCACGCCAGGCCCAACCGAGACTCGGCAGGTTCGGGGAAGTTCACCCAGGTCCGGGGCAGCACAAGCCTCCCCAAACCTCCGGCGCCGCCGGGCTCGACGGCCGACACCCGGACATCACTGACCGATCACGAGGTATCCCCATCACTGGAACACCTACCCTGGTGTGATGACCAGACAGCGCACCTGGATCGCGGCGGCAGGGGTAGGCCTGCTCGCGTGTGCGCTCACGGCCGGCGTACCCAACGGCGTACCGGTCGGCGACGTCGGCCAGGGCCAAGGCAGCGCGGCCATCGTGATCGCCTCCCCCGGCAGCCAGCGGACCGACACCGACGCGGCGGGCGGCGTGGCTTCGACGGCGTCCGGTAAACCGTTGCAGGGCAAGCTGATCGTGCTCGACCCCGGTCACCAGCTCGGCAACGCCCGACATTCCGACAAGGTCAACCGGCTCGTCGATGCCGGCGGCTTCCGAAAGGCCTGCAACACCTCCGGAACCGCGACCAACGGCGGCTTTCCGGAGGCGACGTTCGCCTGGCGGGTCAGCCGGGTCCTGAAGCGGCAGCTGGAGAGTCACGGCGCCACGGTTCGCCTCACCCGGCGGACGAACTCCGTGGCCGACTGGGGTCCCTGCATCAACGTGCGAGGCCGCACCGGCAACCGGCTCGGGGCCGATGCGGTCATCTCGATCCACGGCGACGGCGCGTCCTCAGACGTTCGAGGTTTCTTCGTCATCCGACCCGGCTTCCGCCGCGGTTGGACCGGCGACATCCTCAAGCAGTCCCGGCGGCTGTCGGTGCGGGTCAAGCACGGGCTGGTCACGTCCGGGGCGCGCGTCTCCACCAGCTACGGCGGCGACGGGTACGACGTCCGCACGGATCTCGGGACGCTCAACTGGAGCGACGTCCCGATCGTGATGGTTGAGCTGGGCAACATGCGTAATCGCGTCGACGCCCGCCACATGCGGAGTCCGCGCTACCGCGCCCACATCTACGCCGACGGTCTGCGCCGCGGCGTCACGTCCTTCGTGCTGCGCTGAGGGTCGGCTCCCGTGCTGTACCGCTCTGCTGCGGCTCGTTGCCACCCGGTTTGACGTACGCCGATCAGGTGCTGGCGGCACCCCCAGACTCCAACGATGCGCGACCGGCCTCGAGCCGGGCGACCGGTACGCGGAACGGTGAGCACGAGACGTAGTCGAGCAGGATCTTGTCGAAGAAGTGGATCGACGCCGGGTCGCCTCCGTGCTCGCCGCAGACGCCGAGGACGAGGTCGGGGCGGGTCTCCTTGCCTTCCCACGCGGCCACCGACACGATCCGACCGACCCCGGCAACGTCGAGCGTCTCGAACGGGCTGACATGGAAGATCCCATGGTCGATGTAGAGCGGGAAGAACTCGGCCTCCACGTCGTCACGCGAGAAGCCCCACGTCGTCTGCGTCATGTCGTTGGTGCCGAAGGAGAAGAACTCCGCCTCGTTCGCGATCTCGTGAGCAGTCATCGCCGCGCGAGGCAGCTCGATCATCGTCCCGATCGCGAACGACAGCTCGAGATCGACCTCCTGACTCACCTCGGCGATGACCTGCTCCGCCTGCGCCCGGACGATTGCCAGTTCGCGCACGTCACCGACCAACGGCACCATGATCTCCGGGTGCGGGTGCTTTCCAGACTTCAACAGCTGCGCCACCGCCTCGGCGATCGCCCGCACCTGCAGGAGGAACAGCCCTGGAATCACCAGACCGAGCCGGACGCCGCGCATCCCGAGCATCGGGTTCTGCTCGTGGTGCCGCTGGACCTCTTTGAGCAGCTCGGCAGCCTTCTGGTCGGGCTCTCCAACGGCCTCGGCCACGGCCACCTTGACTGACAGCTCGGTCAGGTCAGGGAGGAACTCGTGCAACGGCGGATCGAGCAGTCGCACGACGACGGGGAACCCGTCCATCGCCGCGAAGATGCCGAGGAAGTCGTCACGCTGCAGCGGAAGCAGCTCCTCCAGCGCCTGCTCGCGCTGTTCGTCGGTGCGAGACAAGATCACCCGCTCGACGATCCGGCGCCGCGAACCCAGGAACATGTGCTCGGTCCGGCACAGCCCGATCCCTTCGGCGCCGAAGTCTCGAGCCCGCTGAGCATCCTCCGGGTTGTCGGCATTCGCGCGCACACCCATCCGGCGCGTCTGGTCCGCATGATCCATCAGAGCAGTCACGGCCATGACCAGCTCCGCGTCCTGGGTGTCCTTGCGCCGACTTCCACCGTCGCCGCGCTCGGCCAGCAAGGCCTCGACGACCACGCTCTCCGTGACGGGCACCACGCCTGCGAAGACCTCGCCGGTCGATCCGTCGATCGAGATCACGTCTCCCTCGGCGAACTTGTGCCCGTCGGCGGTCGTGACCTGTCGCTGTCGCGGGTCGACGCGCAATGCCTCGACCCCGACGACACAGGTGCGGCCCATGCCGCGGGCCACCACGGCCGCGTGGGACGTCTTGCCACCCCGGCTCGTGAGGACACCGCGCGCCGCGATCATGCCGCGCAGGTCGTCGGGATTGGTCTCTCGGCGTACCAGGATCACGTCCTCACCCTTCGACGCCCAGGCAACCGCGGTGGCGGAGTCGAAGGCGGCCTTGCCGACGGCCGCTCCCGGGCTCGCCGCCATCCCCTTGGCGATCTGTTCCAGCTCACCGCTCTTGTCGAACTGCGGGAACATCAGATTGGCGAGCTGATCTCCGGTAACCCGCCGCAGCGCTTCGTCCTTGTCGATCAGGCCCTCGTCGACGAACTGCATCGCCACCCGGAACGCCGCGGCCGCGGTGCGCTTGCCGACCCGGGTCTGGAGCATCCAGAGCTTGCCGCGTTCGACCGTGAACTCGATGTCACACATGTCCTTGTAGTGACGCTCCAGCGTCTTCATGATGTCGAGCAGCTCGTCGTAGGACTTCTGGTCGCGGTCTCCGAGCGCAGTGAGAGGGAGTGTGTTGCGGATACCCGCGACGACATCCTCGCCCTGAGCATTCGAAAGGTAGTCGCCGTACACGCCCTGATGGCCAGACGCCGGATCCCGGGTGAAGCACACGCCGGTCCCGGAATCGTCCCCAAGGTTGCCGAAGACCATCGAGCAGATGTTGACCGCAGTCCCCAGGTCGTCAGGGATCTGTTCCTGCCGGCGGTAGATCGTGGCCCGGTCGGTGTTCCACGACGAGAAGACGGCGAGCACGGCCTGGTCGAGCTGTTCCCGCGGTGACTGCGGGAAGTCCGTGCCGGTGTGGTCCTTGATGACGTTCTTGTACGTCGTCACGAGCGCGTCGAAGTCGTCGGCGTCGAGCTCGACGTCGGTCTCCACCCCGCGCGACTCCTTGAGCGAGTCCAGCGCGTCATCGAAGGCAGACCGCTCGATCCCCAGCACCGTGGTCCCGAACATCGCCAGCAAACGGCGGTAGGAGTCCCAGGCGAAGCGCTCGCTGCCGGAGATCTTCGCCAAGCCCTGGACCGAGTCGTCGTTGAGCCCGATGTTGAGCACCGTCTCCATCATCCCCGGCATCGAGAACTTCGCCCCCGAGCGGACCGAGACCAGGAGGGGGTCGCCAGCCTGGCCCAGGGTCCGGCCCATCGTCTCCTCGAGCGCTTCGAGGTGGCGATCGACCTCTGACGCAAGCTCGTCAGGCTGCTGGCCCGATTCGAGATAGACCCGGCACGCTTCGGTCGTGATCGTGAATCCCGGCGGCACCGGCAGGCCCAAGTTGGTCATCTCCGCCAGGTTCGCCCCCTTGCCACCCAGCAGGTCCTTCTGGCTCGCGCTGCCTTCGTGAAAGTCGTACACGTACCGCGTCATGGCGAGGACCTCCCGGCCGATCACGTCTGGGCTGGCTTGTGCTCATCTTGCACCGATCGCTGCGGTACCGAAACTCCCACCGGATCGCTCGTCCGGTGCGGTTCCGTATCGTAGGCTCACGGCACGACCGATCGAGCGGGCGGCCAACCAGGAGGGGACAGCGTGGCGAAGAAGACCTGGGTCACGATCGTCGGCTGGGTGCTGGTGATCGGCGGGATCATCTTGATGCCGCTGCCCGGGCCAGGACTGCTGATCATGATGTCAGGCCTGATCGTGCTGTCCCAGGAGTACGAGTGGGCCGAGAAACGGCTCGAGCCGGTCAAGGAGAAGGCGATCGAGGGCGCCAAGGACAGCGTGGCGACCTACCCGCGCATCCTGATCGCGGCGATCTCGGCCAGCGCGATCATCGCTGCCGGGGCGTGGTGGTGGACCGACCCGGACATCCCGGAGATCTGGATCTTCGGTCCCAAGCTCCCGCTTGGGCTCGGTGGCTGGCCCACCGGCTCCACGATCATCCTGTCCGGGCTGATCGCCTGGGGCATCTTGGTCTACTCGATCAAGACCTACCGGGCCGACGCGCTGGCTGAGCGCAACGCCAGCTGAGCGCACCGCCCGCTTACCGCCTCGCGGTTTGCCTAGTTAACTATTCCGAAGGCTTGTGAACTAGGCAAACCCTCCTTGCAGACCGGGGATCTGCCTTGCACACCCTCCGGAGGATCTCGCCGGCGTACGCCGATGCCGTTCGTCGTACGCCGGTCGGCCCAAGGGGCGGAACTTCCCCGCACCCATAGGCTGGAGCCATGAGCTCTCACTTCGACGTCGTCGTGCTGGGCGCAGGTCCCGGCGGGTACGTCGCCGCCATCCGCGCCGCCCAGCTGGGCAAGAAAACCGCCATCATCGAGGAGAAGTACTGGGGCGGGGTCTGCCTCAACGTCGGCTGTATCCCGTCCAAGGCGCTGCTCCGCAATGCCGAGCTGGCTCACATCTTCCGGGCCGAGGCCAAGACATTCGGCATCTCCGGTGAGGTGACGTTCGACTTCTCCGCGGCGTACCAGCGCAGTCGCAAGGTGGCCGACGGTCGGGTCAAGGGCGTCCACTACCTGATGAAGAAGAACGAGATCACGGAGTTCGACGGCTGGGGGACGTTCACCGACGCGAACACCCTCCAGGTCGCCCTCAGCGACGGCGGCGAGGAAACGGTCACGTTCGACCACTGCATCCTCTCGACCGGCGCCACGACACGGCTGCTCCCGGGCACCAGCCTGAGCGAGCGGGTGGTCACCTACGAAGAACAGATCATGACCGAGGACCTGCCGGAGTCGATCATCATCGCCGGCGCGGGCGCGATCGGTGTGGAGTTCGCCTACGTTCTGGCCAACTACGGCGTCGACGTCACCATCGTGGAGTACCTCGACCGGATGGTCCCCCTGGAGGACGAGGAGGTCTCGGCCGAACTGGCCAAGCGCTACAAGAAGCTAGGCGTCAAGGTCTTGACCTCCACCCGGGTGGACGCGATCGACGACTCCGGCGAGCAGGTCACGGTCACGGTCACGAAGGGCGATGAGCAGCAGACGCTCGAGGCCGACAAGGTGATGCAGGCGATCGGCTTCGCGCCACGGGTCGAGGGCTACGGCCTCGACAAGGCCGGTGTCACCCTCACCGACCGCGGGGCTGTCGAGATCGACGACTACATGCGCACGAACGTCCCCAGCGTCCTCGCGATCGGCGACGTGACCGCCAAGCTCATGCTCGCCCACAACGCCGAGGCGATGGGCATCGTGGCCGCCGAGACCATCGCCGGCGCCGAGACGATGGCGATCGACTACGCGATGGTGCCCAAGGCGACGTACTGCCAACCGCAGATTGCCAGCTTCGGCTACACCGAGGCCCAGGCCAAGGACCGCGGCCACGAGGTCACGGTGTCGAAGTTCCCCTTCACCGCCAACGGAAAGGCGCACGGGCTCGGCGACCCGGTCGGGTTCGTCAAGATCATCGCCGACGCCGAGCACGGCGAGTTCCTCGGCGCCCACCTGATCGGCCCGGACGTGACCGAGCTGTTGCCAGAGCTGACGTTGGCCCAGCAGTGGGACCTGACCGCGGCCGAGGTGTCGCGCAACATCCACGCCCATCCGACCCTGAGCGAGGCGCTTAAGGAAGCCGTGCACGGCGTCGCCGGCCACATGATCAACTTCTGACCCACCGCCCGCAGGTGGTTTGCCTTGTGATCAGGCCAGATGGCTTGTGGACATGGCAAACCTGGCTTGCAGACCAGGGATCTGCCTTGTACACCTGGCCGGCGTCACCGCGCGGCGGCGGCACCCCGAGGCCGGGCGGCCACCCCGAGGCTGCGCGGCACCCCGAGACCGGGCGTCACCCCGGGGTCGGCGTCACCAACGCCGTACCCGGGCCGCGGACCGGGCGCCCCACGAGAGGCAGGGCGCCCGGTCCTGGTACGACGGCGGTGTCCGCGCCTCGTGGCAGGTCGTGAGTTCTGCCCAGCTACCGTGCTGCCACGACGGGGGTTCCCGCCGGCAGAGAGGGCACGGCGTCGTACGGCGTGTGGAACATCCACAGCGCCATGACCTGCAGCGACCGCCAGTCCGACCCGAGGTACCGCAGCGAGACGTACTCGACGTCGTCAGCGCGCTGCGGAAGTCGGGTCAAGACCATCCGGATCGGCTCGGCCATCGGCAGCTCGAGTTCCACGATCTCAGCGTCCGGCACAGTTCCGGACGCGAATGCAACGGCGGCCCCGCCCACCGAGATGTCGACCAGCTTCCCCGCGACACCCGAGACCGTGACCGGCGTGGACAGCGAAATCCGGTGGGCGTTGCGCCGGCTGGTGGCGTAGTGGGCCGACTTGATCCGCTGGCTCCCGAGCACGAGCACCCCGAGACCGGCGGCGAGCCACACGTCAGCGGCGAGCGTCGACGAGAGGTCGGCCGTCCACGGAACGAGATCGGCCAGGCCGAAGACGGAGTACGACAAGACCGTGGCCAAGATGCCGGTGGCGATCAGGATGCTGGTCGGGATACGGCCCCGGACGCGTGAGTGCGAACCGGCCTTCGGCGTCACGTCGAACGCCACCTGTCCCCCGCGCGCCAGCCAGCGCAGGCAGGCCAGGCCGACCGGGATACGCAGGATGCTCAGCGCGAGCGAGGTCTTCCACTGGATCTGCCGACGCAGCAGCAGTCGGTCACCCCACAGGCGCACCCCCCACATCGCGGCGAACGCGCCGAGGATCGCGGCTGGGTGCGCTGTCGACGTGGCGGCGCCGGACAGCACGACGACGACCGGGACGGCGAACGCCACTACGGTAGCGAGGCCCAACAGGCCCTCCGCAGCCGCCAGCAGCAGCGTCCAGCGGTTGACGCGCGACAGGCCGGAGACGCTGCGTCGGCGCCACAACCGGCTGCGCGTCAGCACCTGGAGAGCGCCAAGGGCGCGGCGGCGTTGCTGGATCAGGTATGCCGAAGGCGTCGTGGGCGAGAGGCCGACCGCGACGGTCTGGTGGTGGTAGACGGTGCGCCAACCCGCGGACAGCAGGCTGATCGTGGTGTCCAGGTCCTCTCGCACGGTGCCGGTGGAAAAGCCTCCGACCCCGGACACGGCGTCCACCCGAAGCAAGGCGGTCGAGCCGCACCAGCGCACGTCGGCCCCGGAAGCCTGCTGAGCCGGCAGCGTGACGTTGAAGAACACGCCCTGCTCGCCGGTCATCCCGTCGTCATCGAACGCGCCGGAGTTGTAGTACACCTGCGGAGCCTGCACCACCGCGACCTTCTCGTCGGCGAACCAGCCGAGGGTAGAGGTGAGGAACGATGAGAGCGGCACGTGGTCACAGTCCAGCACCGCGACCACGTCGGCGCCGCCGACGCCGGCGACATCCTCGGCGCACAGCAGCGCGAGTGCAAAGTTGAGGTTGCCGGCCTTGTCGTGGTCGTGCATCTTCCGGCTCACGTAGCGCACACCGGCGGACTCGCAGAACTCAGCCAGCCAGGTGCGGTCACCGTCGTCCAGCACCCACGTCTCGTGGGCAGGCTCGAGGGCCGCCGCCGCTGCGATGGTGGGTGCGATGACTTCCACCGGCTCGTCGTACGTCGGAATCAGCACCGCCACCCGTAGGCCCTCGGGCGCCTCTGCGCTGGGCGGCGGGGTGTTGCCGATCCGCCACAACAGGACCGTCGCGTAGGTCAGCCGCACCAACGGGACGGCCTCGAACGCGACCAGGAGCACCGCCGCGATGCCGGCCCATCCCGTCGGCAGCGTCCACAGGCTGCGCCAGGTGACGTACGCAGCGAGTGCGGTCACCGCCGCAAGTCCTCCGAGATGGGCGAGCCGACGCGAGCGGGCGGACTCCGACGTCGGCGAACCCAGCTGCTCGGTCCAGGCCGCCACGCTGGTGCGTACGCCTGGTCGGGTCTCCACCCGCTCCTCGATGAGTGTCATCGACGTCCCTCCGATCTGTCCGCCCACACTGCGGCGGGGCATCCCCACCGCGGGAATGTGCCGAAGAGACGCGGTACCAGGACAAGCGTGACGGCGAAATCGCCCAGGCGTCCTGAAATGAACCGGACGGCGACGGTGTCCGAGCGGTTCGGCGCGTCCTGGTCAACCGTTCGGACGACGGATCGGCCTCCCCGGCGCCGTCGGACCTATTCGCCGACCGCTGAGGGACACGGCAGGACAGACCTGCCGGAGGCAGGGCGCGAGCAACTTCCGAGCGGTGTTAGCGAACCCAGGCGTACAGAGCGAGCTCTCCGAAGAAGAGGTAGAACAGCGCCATGGCGCGGTTGACCAGCAGCACGCTGCCCGTTGCGGTCTCGGGGACGAGCCGCCAGATGTATCCCGCTCCGAACAGCAACACCATGGCGATGAGCATGGTTACCTCCTGCGAGAGTCGCGGCGTCCTTGGCCAAGTGTCCCACTCGCGACACTGAAGCGAAATGTCGCAATTGCAATCGGACGGTCGCACTGCGTGACGACCACGCCACTAACCTGAGGGACGTGTCGTACGACGGGAGCCAGCCGGCCCAGATCGCAGACGTGCACGACCTGGCTCTGGGTATGCCACATGTCACGGTGGACCACGGCACCGGGGACAACTCGGTCTACCAGGTAGGCGGGAAGTCCTTCGTCTTCTTCCGGAATCCGCGACCTGATGCAGTCGACCCGCGGACCGGCGAGCGGTACCGCGACGTCATCGTGTTCTGGGTTGCGTCAGAGGCCGAGAAGCAAGCGATGGTGCAGGCCGACTCGTCGCCGTTCTTCACCACCGCACATTTTGATGGTCATCCGTCAGTCCTCATACGTGCCAGCCGGATCGGTGAGCTCACCTGGAAGGAACTCGCCGAGGTGGTGCAGGAGGCGTGGTTGTCACGCGCATCGGACCGGCGGGCGGAAACGTGGCTCAAGGATCATCCCGCGGACTGAAGACAGGTGTTCGTGCCCCTGAGCGCCGGCTAGTCGGCGCTGCCCAGATCGCGCTCGTAGCGGAGCAGCTCGGCGTACGGCGGGATCGGTCCTCGAGAGCGCGTTCCGGTCGCGCGCCACCCATGCTTCTCGTAGAAGCCACGCGCCCGTGAGTTCTCGGCATACACGGTGAGCCACGCGCGCCGAAAGCCGTGGCATTCGATCCGCGACAGAACCGAATCGTGTGCCCTGGATGCCAAACCGGATCCCCAATGCTCGACCGCGATCCCGAACCGGAAGAACTCGTCGCCGCGTAGGGCCGCGAACCCGCCGACCACATCGTCGAGAACCACGACCAAGCAGTCGATCGTGGGATCCACGACTTCTCGGAGCCAACGCTCAGCCAGAACCTCGCGAGGGAAGGGGTAGACGTCCTGCGGGAAGACCTCGGCCAGCGCGCGCACGGCGCCTGGTTCTTGGACCGCGAGCACGTCCGCCACGTCGGCGGCAGTCATCGTCCGCAGCAGACCCGAACACTGGACATCGGCCACCTGCTCAGCCTAAGGCGGAGCTCGCCCATAAGACCGCCCGAGCCTGAGGTGGCCGTGCGGCCGCGCCCCTCGCCAGACTCATGGGTCCGGGTCATCTGGTCTGCTGTCCGGGCGGTGGGATTGCTGGCTCAGACATCGGGTCGGCGAGCCACGCCGGGTGGATTGTCACCAGGGTCAGATAGACGACAGCCGCGGTGAGGCCGGAAGTGACGAAACTGCTGTCCACTCCACTGATAGCCGTCGCGATCGGACCCGTGAAGGAATCTGTGGAGTTGGACAGCACCCCGACGACGCTGCCGGCCAGCCAGGCGATCAGTGCGGCGGCGTTCCAGCCGCCGCGGTACCAGTACGGCCCTCCGGTCCGGCGCTCGTTGAAAACCTGTAGCGCCTGCCGGTCGTACATTCCGCCCGTGCGCCAGAATCCCAGCATCGTAATGACGGCCCACGGGGTGGCCAACGACGTCAGGACGACCACGAACGTGGTCACCGCCGCCTCGGCATCCCACACGAACTTGCCGAGGAAGACGAGCAGGGTCGACAGCCCTGTCACCACAGCGGTCGACTGAACGCGCGAGAGCCGCGGCACGATGGCGTCGAGGTCCAGGCCCATCGAGTAGAGGTTCATGCCACCCTGGCCGAGGCTGCCGACGAGTGCCGCCACAATGACCGGCAGCAACAGCCACCCCGGCACTCCAGCGACGATCCCCGCCACGAAGCTGAGCTCGTCGAACAGGATCGAGGAGACGAAGGCGCCCCACAGGGTCGGGATGAGCAGGCCACCAGTGAGGCCCACGAGGAGCGCAGCCATCAGCCGCCCCGAACTGTGACGACGCGGGGAGATGTAGCGCGTCCAGTCACCGATCTGGGTGACGTAGGAGATCGGTCCGGCGACTCCGGCGGTCAGTGCCGCCAACAGCCAGGTAGGCCAGAAGCCTCCGAGCGCATACAGGTTCGGATCCCCGGGGTACGACGCATCGAACCGGCTCCACAGCCCGATCACTGTCAGGACGATCGTGGCTCCGACGACCCACACGATCACCGTGTTGACACGGAGCAGCCAGCGATACCCGTAGATCGCGACCAGAGCGACTGCGACCGCCAGCACGCCGTACCCGACGACGAACTGTGCGTCGGAACCGCTGTTTCCCGTAATCCGGTCCAGTCCGCCCACCAGGGCCTCGCCACCGGTCCAGATGGTGAGCGCCACGTAGCCCAGGCACAGCAGCAGGCCGATGACCGAGGCGACCAGCCGGCCCTGAACCCCGAAGTAGGCGCCCGAGGTGACCGAGTTGTTGGTTCCGGAGTTGTAGCCCAGGAGCGCCATGGGCATGACGGCGAGCGCACCTGCGGTGGTCCCGAAGACGATCGCCGTCGCGCTGGCCCACCAGCTCAGCCCGTAGAGGATGGTCAACCACCCGAAGACCCCCACCGAGAGGGCCATGTTGCCGCCCCAAAGGATGACGATGACGTCGCGCGGGCGCGACATCCGTGCATCCTCGGGAATGGTGTTCACACCGAACTGCTCGACATCCGAAGCTGTCACCGCCCAGGCGCCATCGCTCTCCATCCGGGAACCATAGAGCGGATTAGAAAAATTTTCTAGACTTCTGGAAGAAGTTTCTACATCGCCGGTGCAACCAGGCCGCCCCTCCTAGGATCGGAAGATGCCCTCCTCCAGACCCGACCACGCAGACGCCCGTACCCGGGTTCTCGAGGCAGCGTTGGCCGCGGCCGCGGACGCTGCACCGGGACCGGTCCGCGTCGCCGACATCGCGGCCCGCGCCCAGATGAGTCCGGGCCACGTCATGTACTACTTCCGAAGTCGCGACCGGATTGTGACCGAGACCCTCTTGTACGCCGAGAGCCAGCTCGCCACCAAGCGAGACAAGCACCTGGCCCGGTCAGCCAGTGCCACACATGCGGTGGAGCAACTGGTCAGGCTCTATCTCCCCCAGGGACGGGCGGACCCCCGCTGGCGGCTGTGGGCACAGCTGCTCGCGAGCTCGCCCGACGATGCCGAGACCCGATCAGCGATCGGCGGCGTCATCGACGCGTGGAGCGACACCCTCGCGGCGGTCATCCGTAAAGGGTGCGCCGAGGGCAGCATGTCGTGCGAAGACCCGGGCCGGACGGCGTACCAGGCATGCCGTCTGATGGACGGCTACGGCCTCGAGCTCCTGCTTGGGGGCCCGGGGCGCTCACGGACTTGGGCAGTCCGATCGGTGCTTGCCGCCCTCCGTCAGACGCTGGCGTTCTCTGTGGTTGACCCACGGAGCCGCCTGTCGGAATCGAACCGACGACCTTCTCATTACGAGTGAGACGCTCTGCCGACTGAGCTAAGGCGGCGCAACCCCGCTCGCGCCGGGCCGACGAAAGAGGTTACCAAGCGCCATCGCGGCCGCCCAAATCAGATCGCGCCCGTACGTCGTCGGCGGAATGCTGCGAACGTCGGTAACGTGCGGCGGTGGGCTCACACCCACGTGAGCGCACCGTCACGGAGGAGTCGCCATGCTCACCGCTGCTGATACGTCGCTTCGCCTCGATGCGAGCGCAATCGACTACTTGCTCGTCGGACTTTACTTCGTCTTCGTCCTCGGGATCGGCCTGATGGCCCGTACCCAGATCTCGTCCAGTCTCGACTTCTTCCTCTCCGGCCGTTCGCTGCCGGCGTGGGTGACCGGTCTGGCGTTCATCTCCGCCAACCTCGGTGCGGTCGAGATCATGGGCATGTCGGCCAACGGTGCCGAGATCGGCCTGCCGACGATGCACTACTACTGGATCGGCGCGATCCCCGCGATGCTGTTTCTCGGCATCGTGATGATGCCGTTCTACTACGGCTCCAAGGTGCGCAGCGTGCCGGAGTTCATGTTGCGGCGCTTCGGCCCGACCGCCCACCTGGTGAACGCGATCAGCTTCGCGGTCGCCCAGGTGCTGATCGCCGGCGTCAACCTCTACCTGCTCGCGACCATCATCAACAGCCTGCTCGGCTGGCCGATCTGGGTGTCCACGATCGTGTCGGCAGCGGTGGTGCTGTCCTACATCACGCTGGGGGGCCTGAGCGCCGCGATCTACAACGAAGTGCTCCAGTTCTTCATCATCGTGGCCGCGCTGCTCCCCCTGACGCTCCTCGGCCTGCACAAGGTAGGCGGCTGGAACGGTCTGACAGACAAGATGAAGGCCGCTGGGACCGACGGCCAGCTCGCCTCGTGGCCGGGTACGGACCTGACCGGGTTCACTTCGTCCTTCCTCTCGGTGGTCGGCATCGTGCTCGGGCTCGGCTTCGTCTTGTCGTTCGGCTACTGGACGACGAACTTTGTGGAGGTACAGCGAGCCATGGCCTCCAAAGACATGAGCTCGGCCCAACGAGCGCCGATCATCGGCTCGTTCCCCAAGATGTTCATCCCGTTCATCGTCATCATCCCGGGCATGATCGCCGCGGTGGCGGTCACGGAGCTCGCCGACTACAAGAAGGCCGGCGGCAAGGGCGGGAACATCGACTACAACGATGCCTTGCTGTTGCTGATGCGAGACCTGCTCCCGAACGGTCTGCTCGGCGTCGCGATCGCGGGACTGCTGGCGGCGTTCATGGCCGGTATGGCCGCCAACATCTCCGCCTTCAACACCGTCTTCAGCTACGACATCTGGCAGGACTACGTCCGCAAGGACCGACCCGACGAGTACTACACCCGGGTCGGCCGGATCATGACACTGGTCGCGACGGTCATTGCCATCGGGACTGCCGCCCTCGCGTCGAGCTACAGCAACCTGATGGACTATCTGCAGACCCTCTTCGGCTTCTTCAACGCCCCTTTGTTCGCGACGTTCATCCTCGGGATGTTCTGGAAGCGGATGACTGCCACGGCCGGCTGGGTAGGCCTGGTGTCCGGCACGGCGGCGGCGGTGACCGTCGCGATCCTCAGTGAGGACGCGCTCGGCGGCGCCAGTGTCGGCGTCCTCGGCCTGAGCGGTCAGGGAGCCAGCTTCGTCGCAGCCGGTGCGGCTTTCGTCGTCGACATCCTTGTCAGTGTCGTGGTGACCGGCATGACCCAGCCGAGACCGGAGTCGGAACTCCGCGGCCTGGTCTACGCGCTGACCCCGAAGTCGGACTTCACCGAAGGCGAGTCCGCGGCCGCGCACTGGTGGCTGTCACCGACCAAGCTGGCAGGCGTCTCACTCGTCCTCGTCATCGCATTGAACTTCATCTTCAACTGAGAGGAGCAGCGCCATGTCTGACACTTCGCCCGACTCCACCCCGACCAGCTCTGGCTCGACGCAGACCCGCCACCAGGCCGGCTGGTTCGACATCCGCAACGTGATCGGTCTCCTGCTCCTCATCTACGGCGTGGTCCTGCTCGTCCTCGGCGTCTTCAATGCCAGTGATGATCAACTGGCCCGAGCCGACGGCGTCAACGCCAACCTGTGGGCAGGGATCGGCATACTCGCGGTCGGTACCTTCTTCGTCACCTGGGCCAAAGTGAGGCCCATCGTCGTGGACGACGCACAGGTCGAGCGCGACAAGGCGGCGGAGGAGAACGAGCCGCCCGCTCACTGACGGGCTCGACGCAGGCGCGTCACCGGTGCCGTGGGCGGGACTTCAGACGGGTCGACGGCATCGGTGGAGCGAGCAGGCGATCCCCGTCGTAACCGACGACGCGCCCGAACTGGTCGTCCTCGTCGTTCCACAGTCGACGGAACTCGACGATCTCCTCGTGGCTGCGACCGATGAAGTTCCACCACATCACCAGCTCCTCCTCGAAGGGAGCTCCGCCCAGCAGCAGTCCACGCGCTGACCCCGGCGACGACGCCAAGCTGAGCGAGTCACGGCCAGCACCGACGTAGCCGATCTCGCTGACGCCGAGGCGATGCCCGTCCACGACGAGCCCATCGTCGATCGCCAGCACGCCGTACTCGAAATCCGGTCTCAACGGAATGGTGACTGCTGCCTCCACGACCAGCTCAGCGCCGACCAGCGGTGAGTACGCCGTGGCAGATGACTGGGAGTCGGCGAAGGCCCCGACGATCACGGTCGCCACTAGTCCTCCGCGCTCGACGCGAGGCAGGTCGGCGAACTGGGAGAAGTCGCGCGGGGCTTCGAGGCGGGCGGGGTCGGGCAGCGCTACCCAGAGCTGGACGCCGTGCATGATCGGCGAGTGACCTGGTGGCGACTCCTCGGAGTGGGCGATGCCGGGTCCGGAGGTCATCAGGTTGAGCTGTCCGGGCACGACCAACGCATCGCTGCCGAGAGTGTCCTGGTGGTGGATCTCGCCCTCCAGCAGCCAGCTCACTGTCTGAAGCCCGGTATGAGGATGCGGCGGCACTCTCATCCCGACGTCGTTGGAGATGTCTTCGGGACCGTAGTGGTCGACGAAGCACCAGGCACCGATCATTCGACGAGTCTTGGTGGGCAGGACCCGCATGACCTCGGTCCGCGGACCGAGCAGCACCTGCCGCGGTTCGAGGCGCTCGAACGTCGGCTGCGGCTCAGTCGCCTCGGGCGGCAGTAGTAATTCCCGGTCTGCCTCGGCGTTGCTCATGGCGTCCATTGTGCGCCGCCCCGACGCCGCTCAGCAGGCGGTCCCGTCCTTCGGTGGGGTGCCCGTGAGCAGGTAGCGGTTGATGGCCTCATCGATGCATGTATTCCCGGTGTTGTACGCCGTGTGGCCGTCGCCGTCGCGGCTCAATAGCACCCCGGAGTCGAGCTCCTTCGCCAGCCTGACCGCCTGCTGGTACGGCGTGGCCGGGTCGCGCGTGGTACCGACCACGACGATCGGCGCCGCGCCCTTGGCGGTGAAGTCCGGCTGCTGCTCTGTCGGCGTGACCGGCCAGTTCGAGCATCCGTAGTCGAACCACATGCCGACGCCGCCGAAGACCGGGGCCTTGTCCACGAACTCCTGCCGATTGGCGAGGATCTGGTCCACCGAGACATTCTGCGGATGGTCCAGACAGTTGACGGGAACCCCGGCCTCCGAGGAGTTCTCGGCGTAGCTGCCGTCCGGCTTGCGCTTGGTGTAGATGTCCGACAGCGCCGCAAGGATGTCCCCGTTCCCGTCGAGCGCCTGCTGCATCGCCTGCGACAGGTACTGCCAGCTGTCTTTGCTGTAGAGCGGGACGATAACCCCGAGAAACGCGATGCCTTCGGTGACCTCGCGTCCGCTTGTGGTGGGAAGCGGCTGGGCGTCGACGTCCTTGAAGAACTGGATCAGCCGGTCCTTGCCCGCCTGAACGGAATCGCCGAGCGGGCAACCGCCCTTGCTCACGCAGTACTGAAGGTAGTTGTCCAGGGCCTTCTCGAAGCCCACGGTCTGGTCCAGCGCGACCTGGTGCGGGTCCGCCTGCGGGTCGATCGCGCCGTCGAGCACCATCCGACCGACCTTGCCGGGAAAGAGACCGGCGTAGGTTGCGCCGATATAGGTGCCGTACGAGGCGCCGAAGAAGTTCAGCCTCTTGTCACCGAGGAGTTGTCGCATCACGTCCATGTCCCGCGCGACCTCGACCGTCGAGACGTGCTGGATCAGCGGTCCGGACCGGTCCTGGCAACCCTGCGCGTAAGCCGCGAAATCCTCCCGGAGCCCGGTGATCTCCGCGGTGTTGTCCGGCGTCGGGTCCGCGGCGAGGTAGGCGTCCAGGTCGGAGTCGCTCAGACAATCGATCGGCGTGCTCCGGCCGATACCTCGGGGGTCGAAGCCGACCACGTCGTACTGTGCTCGAACGCTGGGCGGAAGGCCGATGAAACCCAGAAAGTCGATGCCTGACTCGCCGGGACCACCGGGATTGATCAGCAACGAACCGCGACGCTTCGAGGGGTCGGTGGCAACCTGGCGTTGAGCCTTCAGGGTGATCGCGAGGCCGTCCGGGTCGCCGTAGTCCAAGGGGACCCAGACGTCGGCGCACTCCCCGCCCTCGCAGGTGGTCCAGTCGACGTTCTGCTGGGTGAAGCGACTCAGGCCCGAGCCGGCCGGCCCGTCCCCGAAGCCCTTCGGCAGACCGGAAAGGTCGTTCGGCGTCGTCGGGTCGGCGGTCTCGATGGGACCGTCCACACTCGGCGAAGAGCCCGACGATGGCCCCGAGGTCGGTGTGCTGGTTGATCGGTCGGCGATGTCGGAGGCGCCGCCACACCCGGCCAGGACGAGCGCCATCACCAGGGCGGGCGCGACGCTCAGCCGCCGAGGCGGTGGTCTGCGCTGGAAGTTCACGCGGCCACCCTACGTGGCGAAAGCCCGCAGGACAGGTCAACCCAGGCACATCTCGGGACAACCGTTATCTCCGACATGCCCTGGGGACAAGCCGGTTGCTGGACTCAGTCCTGCAGTGACCCCGTCATGTCGCCGAACGTACTGTCGACGACGAAGCAGAGGACTCGATGGCCGTCCATGCCGTCCCAGATGTCCTTGTTGGGAAGCAGGATGTAGGGCCGGAAGTCCGCGCTGACGCCTGGGACCTGCTGGACGGCGGAGACGCAGTCCCGGCTGGACTGCTTGTCGAGCTCAGACTGTCCGGGGTAGGTCGAGCCGGGGACCGGAAGCACGCTGACGGTCTCTGCGTTGTGCGCGTCAGCACACGGCACACCCTCGAGGTCAAACGTGTCCACCTCGGCGTTGTCGGCAAGATGGGGAATGTTGACGCAGTCGTTCTCCAGAATGTCGCCGAAGTTGATCTTGCCAGCCTTGGTGATGGTGCCGGCGGAATCACGTTCGGCGTGCTGGGCGGCGAGGATCACCGCGATCGTGATGACGGCGACCCACCACAGCACGGAGAGCACGATGCCGGAGATCGCCATCCACCGGCCCTTCCTGCCGGTCCCGCTCAGCTTGACCAACGCGACGATGCCGAGCGGGACGGCCACGACGATGCCGATGAGCGGCAGGATCAGTCCGGTGACGAACGACGCGATGGCCAAGCCGCTGTAGCCCGTCGGACCCTGCTGCTCGTCGGAACCCGGATGCCGGGATAGCCGGGATAGCCGGGATAGCCGGGGTAGCCGCCCTGACCCGGCGGCGGATACCCCGGACCCGGCGGCGGATACCCCTGACCCGGCTGCTGGGTCGATGCCGGGTCGTCCGTGCCCCACGGGTTGCTTACGTGCCACCCCTCAAAGAGATCATCAACGACTCCAGTGAGAGCAGCGGAGCCGATTCGCCCTCGAGCAGCTCCCGCGTCTGGAAGATGGCGGTAAGGCGCTGCGTCGAGATCTCGCCCGTGGTGCCACGCGACATGGTAGCCACCTCGCGCCGCAGCTCCTCGTTGACGAGCTCGGAGCCGGCGCCGATCTGAAGACACAAGACGTCGCGGTAGAACGAGGCAAGGTCGGTGAGTGATCGGTCAACGGAGTCCTTGACCATACGTTTGGCCCGCTGGCGTTGTCGGCCCTCGAGCTCCTTCCTCGCCGCGGCGTAGCCGGTCGCCCTCACACCACGAGTCCCGGCGCCGTACGCCATGTCGAGGTCGGCGAGCTCGCGGCCGTCTAAGGCGTCACTGCGCGGTTTTGCCTCCTCGGACGCTGCCTCGACCAGGTTGGACGCCGAGGTCATGCAGGACCCGAGATCGCTCAGCTGGGTCGGGATGGAGAGCACTTCGCGGCGCCGGTTGCGCACAGCTTCGTCGCGGGCGAGGGCCCGCGCCCGACCGATGTGTCCTTGCGAGACTCGGGCGGCGTAGCTGGCCACTGCGGCTGGTATGCCGTCACGGCTCTCGAGATGACCAGCCACCTCAGCCGTCGACGGTGTGCGGAGCACCAGAGCCCGACACCGCGACCTGATCGTCGCGACCACGTCCTCGACCGTGGGAGCACACAGCATCCAGATCGTGCGGGGCGGAGGCTCCTCGATGCTCTTCAGCAAGGCGTCAGCGGCGCGGTCGTTGAGCCGGTCGGCGTCCTCCACGATCATCACCTGCCAGCGCCGGCCAGCTGGCGACAGCGCCGCTTGCCGGACATACTCCCGGATCGCCCCGACCTTGAGCTGGGTCTCCTCGGTGACGATCACCGTGACGTCGGCGTGCGAGCCTGCCAACGAAGTCCGGCAGGCCAGGCACTCGCCACAACCCCCGCGCTCACACTGGAGCGCCGCAGCGAACGCACGCGCCGCGGTGGAGCGCCCGGAGCCGGGTGGACCGGTGAACAGCCAGGCATGGGTCATCCCGATTGCCGCCTCACCGCGCAGGGCGCGGTCGGAGCCCTCGACAGTGTGCTGAAGCTGAGCAACGATGCCGCGCTGGCCAACCAGGTCGTCCCACACGCTCACGCGTCGACCCCAGGACGTCGCTCGGCGAGCGGGAGGACCGGCGTCAAGCGCTCGCGAACCATCGCCGCGATCGCCTCGCGTGGCAGCCCGGCGTCGACCACGACGTAGTGCTCGGGATCGTCGGAGGCGAGGGCGAGGAACGAGTCGCGCACGCGCTGGTGGAAACCGAGCGACTCGGCCTCGATCCGGTCCGGGGTGTCGAAGCGTGCGAGGCCGTCTTCAGGCTCGACGTCGAGCAGCACGGTCAGGTGGGGCCGCAAGTCGGACGTCGCCCACCGGGCCAGACGTTCGACTTCCAGGGGCAGCAGGTCACGGCCCGCCCCTTGATAGGCCAGCGTCGAGTCGACGTACCGATCGGTCACCACGACCTTGCCCTGGGCTAGTGCGGGACGGATCAGCTTCTCCACGTGCTCGGCCTTGTCCGCGGCATACAGCAGCGCCTCCGCGCGATGGTCGAGGGCACCGGTCTCGGGCGAGAGCAGGATCTGCCGAAGCTGCTCCCCGACCTGGGAGTCCCCGGGCTCGTGGGTGAGCACGACGGTGTAGCCCTCCGCGTCGAGCCAGTCCGCCAGCAGCCGTGCCTGAGTGGACTTGCCGGCCCCTTCGCCGCCTTCGAGCGCGACGAAGACTCCGTGGTCGGCATAGCTGCCACCGTCGCCCATCAAGGACCTCTTCAGCTCGCTGCGGATCGTAGTGCCTGGCCGGTCGTTCATCTGACGGTAGGACAGCACACCGACAGCGATCATGACCAACGAGGAGGCGAACATCGTGATGGCCGCGCCGTTGTAGTCCAACACGGCGTCGTCGTTGATGACCCAGTGATGGGTGCCGATCAATCCCGCCAACAAGGGTGCTGCCGCGAGCACCAGGGTGAGCACCAGCCGGATCAGGGTCTGGACGAACGCGAACGTCCGGCCGCGCACCGCATCGGCGACCTCCAGCCCGAGCAGGGTGTATCCCGTGATCCATGCCGACCCGGAGAAGAATCCGAGGGCCACGGTGAGCACCGTGACGACAGCGAGGTTCGCGACCAGGGCGATGGCAGCGAGCAGTACGCCGGCTGAAACCAGCGCGAAGCCGAACAGTCGCTTGCGAGACATCGCCGCGAGCAGCCGCGGTCCGCGCCACATGCCGAGCGCGAGCCCGGTGAAGACGGCCGCGAACAGCAGACCGTAACCGGGGTCGCCGCCGCCGAGGTCGGCAACATAGACCCGGGCCAGCCCGATGACGACGCCTCCCGCGGCGAAGGCGCCGGTAATCCCGACGACGAGACCGCGGATGAGAGGTGTCCGAGCGACGTACGACCAGCCCTCGTGGATGACCGCGAACATGCCCTGCCGGTCCTCGGGTGCGATGGCAGGTCCAGGGGGGATGTCGTGCAGCGTGGCGATGACGAAGCCGGACACGATGAACGATGCCCCGTTGAAGCACAGGCTCAAGGTGACGGGAGCATCGAGCCAACCGAGTGCGGAGTTCAGGCCCTTGGTCGACAACGACAGCAGCACGAAGATCCCGGCGGCGGGCAGGGCCGATCCATAGGTGGTGGCGATCGAGATCTGGTTGGCCGCCTCGAGCTTGTCGCGCGGGACCAGGTTAGGGATCGTCGCGTCCTTGGCCGGAAGCCAGACCAGGCTGATCGCCTCGATGATCACGGTCGCGATGAACACCCAGATGAGCGTGTGGATGATCGGGATCGTGAGGAAGACCACGCCGCGCAGGATGTCACCGATGATCAGCGTCCACCGACGGTCGAGCCGGTCGGCGATGTAACCCGCGAGAGGTCCCAGGACCACCGCCGGCAAGACACGCAGGAACAACACTGCGGCGATCGCGAAGTTCTGCTGGGCATAACCCGGGTCTGCCAGCGAGCTCGCCATCGCGGTCAGGGCAAGCAGCCCCAACCAGTCCCCGAGGCTCGAGAGCCCGAGCCCGATCCACAGGCGCCGGAACGACCTGATGGACAAGACCCCGCGGGACGGATGCGCTGGGACTGTCGACACGCGCCCAGCCTAAGGTGTCAGCCGCGAACGGAGGCTCTGCGAGGGTGTCTCCACCTCGCCGGCGTACGCCCTCGGTTTGGGGAGGTCCATCCGGGTCATGGGCACCGCACATGTCCCCAAACGGTCGACGCCTCCGAGCCGACCCCGCGTGAACTGCTCAGCTTCCTTGGCGAGTCGGCGGAAGGGCTATGTGTTCGCGCTCTTCTTGGCGGCCGCCTTCTTGGCAGCCGCCTTCTTCGCCGTGCCCTTCTTCGCCGTGCCCTTCTTCGCCGGAGCCTTCTTGGCGGCTCGCTTCTTCGGTGCAGGACCCTTAGCGCGCTTGTCCGCAAGCAGCTCGGCGGCCCGCTCGATCGTGATCGTCTCCACCGAGTCGGCCTTGCGCAACGTCGCGTTGACCTCCCCGTCGGTGACGTAGGGACCGAACCGGCCGTCCTTGACGACGACGGGAGCCTTGGTCGCCGGATCGGGACCGAGCTCCTTGAGCGGCGCGGCCGCGGCGCGGCGTCCACGCTGCTTGGGTTGGGTGTAGATCGCCAGCGCCTGCTCGAGCGTGATCGTGAGCAGCTGCTCCTCGGAATCGATCGACCGCGAGTCCGTGCCCTTCTTCAGGTACGGACCGTAGCGGCCGTTCTGTGCGGTGATCTCCTCACCGGACTCCGGCTCGACGCCGACCACGCGTGGCAGCGTCAACAGCGTCAACGCCTGCTCGAGCGTGATGGTCTCGAGCGACATCGACTTGAAGAGGCTGCCCGTCCGCGGCTTCGCGGACTTCGGTGCATCGTCGTCCAGGATCTCCGTCACGTAGGGACCGAAGCGACCGTTCTTCGCCACGACCTTCCGCCCCGTCTCAGGGTCGGAACCGAGCTCGTGCTCGACGCCGGACGGGTTGGCCAACAGCTCCTTCGCCTTCTCCAGCGTCAGCTCGTCGGGCGGCAGGTCCTCCGGCACGTTGGCGCGGTTCTGCTCGGCGTCCTCGACGTACGGGCCGTAACGCCCGACCCGTAAGGCGATCCCTTCGCCGATCTCGAACGTCGACAGCTCGCGCGCATCGATCTCGCCGAGCTCGCTGACGGTCGCCTTCAGCCCTTCCTGCTCGCCGGACCCGAAGTAGAACTCGGCGAGCTCGGTAGTCGAGTCACGACGCCCCGCGGCCACCTCGTCGAGGATGTCCTCCATGCCGGCGGTGAAGTTGTAGTCGACCAACCGGGCGAAGTGCCGCTCGAGCAGCCGGACCACGGAGAACGCCAGCCAGGCCGGGACCAGGGCGGTGCCCTTCTTGTAGACGTAGCCGCGGTTCAGGATCGTCCCGATGATCGAGGCGTACGTCGACGGGCGCCCGATCTCGCGTTCCTCGAGCTCTCGGACCAAGGTGGCCTCGGTGTAGCGCGCGGGCGGGCGGGTCTCGTGGCCGGCCGACTCGAGCTCGTCGACTGTCAACGGGTCGCCCTCGGTCAGGTCGGGCAGCCGGGTCTCGCGGTCGTCGCGCTCGGCGTCCGGGTCGTCGCGACCCTCGACGTAGGCCTTCATGAAGCCGTGGAAGGTGATCACCCGCCCGCTGGCGGAAAACTCGCACGCCTCGCCGGTGGTGGCGGTCGCCGCGATCCGCACGGACACCGAACGGCCCTCGGCGTCGCGCATCTGTGAGGCGACGGTCCGCATCCAGATCAGCTCGTAGAGCCTGAACTCGTCGCCGGTCAGCCCCGTCTGCGCTGGCGTTCGGAACGTCTCCCCGGCCGGGCGGATCGCCTCGTGCGCCTCCTGGGCGTTCTTCACCTTGCTCTGGTAGGTGCGCGGCGCGTCCGGCAGGTACTCACGGCCGTACAGCTCCCGCACCTGCGCCCGGGCGGCGTTGACCGCCGTACCCGACAGGGTGATCGAGTCGGTCCTCATATAGGTGATGAAGCCGTTCTCGTACAACCGCTGGGCGATCTGCATGGTGCGCGCAGCGCCGTAGCTGAGCTTGCGGGACGCCTCCTGCTGCAGCGTGGTGGTGCGAAACGGTGCGTACGGCGAACGCCGGTACGGCTTGGCCTCGACGGACCGGACCGAGAAGGTCTGGTCGCGCAGTCCCGCTGCGAGCGCACCCGCCGCGGCCTCGTCGAGCTGGACCGGTGCGGACTCCGAGCCGGGAGCGCCGCCTTTGAGCTCGCCCAGCGACGAGAAGTCCCGACCTTGCGCGACCCTCCTGCCGTCGACACCGGTCAGCTTCGCCGGAAACGTCTGCGGCACCTTGCCCTCGCCGGCGTCGAACGTCGCCTCGAGATCCCAGTACGCCGCAGCGCGGAAGGCCATCCGCTCGCGCTCACGGTCGACGACGAGGCGAGTGGCGACCGACTGGACGCGTCCGGCCGACAAACCGCTCATGACTTTCTTCCACAGCACCGGTGAGACCTCGTAGCCGTACAACCGGTCGAGGATGCGCCGGGCCTCCTGTGCCTCGACGAGGTCGCTGTCGATCTCACGGGGATTCGCGACGGCGGCCGCTATCGCCTCGGGGGTGATCTCGTGAAAGACCATCCGGCGTACCGGCACCTTGGGGTTGAGCTCGTCGAACAAGTGCCAGGCGATCGCCTCACCCTCGCGGTCCTCGTCGGTGGCGAGGTAGAGCTCGTCGGCGTCCTTGAGCAGCGACTTGAGCTTGGTGATCTGCGGCTTCTTGTCCTTCGGGACCACGTAGACCGGCGTGAACCCGTCGTCGACGTTGACGCCGAGGCGCCCCCACGACTCACCCTTGTACTTGGCGGGCACCTCCGACGCGTTGTTCGGTAGGTCGCGGATGTGACCGATGGAGGACTCCACGACGTAGCCGCGCCCGAGAAAACCGGAGATCGTGCGCGCCTTGGCGGGCGACTCCACGATGACCAGCTTGTGTCCGCCATCAGCCACGGGTGAGGTGCTCCTGCTTCTCTTGCGGCCGACGGTCGTCGGTCCGGATGCCGTGCCGAGCGTGACACAGCGCCGCGAAGAACGGTAACGCGCCCGTCAAACGGCGAGTCCAGCCACCCGCCCGGGTCCCCCGCTCAGAGCGGGTCGGGGACGGCGAAGAACCCGTCCAGCAGCATGGCGCGCGCCGCCTGCACGACCTCACGGCGCGTCTCGGCGGCGTCGGCTTCGAGCAGGACGACGAGCGCGTCGGCTATCTGACCGACCGTCAGCTCACCGTCGCACGCGCCGAAGAACGCAGCCTCCACCGTGGTCATCTCGCGGGCCCGACGCATCCTGTGCTGCTGGCGCACGACGATCTGCTGGGGGTCCTCCTCGCCAGGAACCCCGGCTCGTTCCTCGACCACCTCGGCGGCGCGCACCAGCCGTTGCGCGAACCAGCTGTCCGCACCGTCGTACGCCGCCGCGGCATGGACCTCGCGCCCCCAGGCCGCGATGGAGGGGCCCATCGGCTGCTCCACGTCGTACGGCCACGACTCGACCCGCACCACCGGGGCGTGATGGTGGGACTTGTGCAGCGCCAGCCAACCGAAGCCGATCGCCTCGATCCGTTCGTGCTCGAACCACGACAGCCAAGCGTCGTACCGCGCGGTGTAGTCCGGGCCTCCGAGCAGCCCTGCGTCGTTGAGCCACATCTCGACGTAGCGAGGCGGGTCCATCAGACCGCGCTGCACGGCCCATCCGTCACAGCCGGTCTCCGCCGCCCAGCCGCCGACCCGTTCGACCCACGGCTGGTCCTCGTGGTGCGCCCAGTTGGCCAGCACCTGACACCAGCCGCCATCGGTGAGGAGGCCGGCACCACCCACGACGACCTGCCGGACGATCTCGTCGCCGGGCAGACCTGAGTCGCGGTAGACCAGCTGCTCTCCGGTCGCCGGTGAGATGACGAACGGCGGATTGCTGACGACGAGATCGAACCGTTCGTCGCGTACCGGCTCGAACAGGTCGCCGAGGCGCAGATCGACGTCGACCTCGTTCAGCGCCGTGGTCAGCTCGGCGAGGGCCAGGCATCGCACGCTGACATCCGTCGCGACGACCTCGAGCGCGTGCCGCGTCAGGTGCAGCGCCTGGACTCCCGACCCGGTCCCGAGGTCGAGGGCCCGTCCCACCGGTTCACGGATGGTCATCTGGGCCAGGCTGGTCGACGCCGAGGAGACCCCGAGGACATGATCAGCACGCATCCGGCGTTCGGCGCCGTCCAGGCCTGGCGTCAAGTCCGAGACCACCCACCAGTCGTGGTCGTCGTCGGCGTACGGGCGCACGTCGACGAGCGCGCGCACCTCATCGGCCGACGTGTCCAGCAGCCCGGCCTTGACCATCGGGCCGACCAGACCGGGCAGGACGCGCTCGAGCGCTGCCTCGTCCACGGCCGCCTGGAGCGGCCACAACCGGGTGAGCAGAGCAAGCGGCGAGCCGTCTGTGGTGCGGCGCATCCCGGGGGTCGTCTCGTTGCGGGCCAACGCCTGGTGCGCCATCGGTCCGATCAGCTCCGCGACGCCGTCGACGGTGAAACCGGCGCCGAGCAGCGCCGTGCGGAGCGCCGCTGCCTCCTCCGTGGAAAGCAGCGGCGACAAGACCGTCAGGACCGGCCGTCCATGGACTCCTCGAACGTTTCCGCCCAGGTCTTCGGCGAGGCCAGTTCAGGCAGTGCTTCCTTGTAGGTCCGGGACAGCTGCGGCCACTCCCGCGCGAGCCGGGCATGCAGGGCGATGGAGCGCGTCATCAGGTCGCGGGCCATCGTCGGGTTGCGCTTGTACCAGGAGGCGCTGGTGCCGTCGGCGGACGAGACGAGGGCGGAATCGAACTGCGCCAGCAACCACCACTTCAGGTCCACGTGGGGGATGTTCGCCTCGGGGTGTGACGTGGAGAGCTCACGGACCGGCATGACCTGACGGATCCCGCTGAGCGCCATCGTCTTGGCCCGCCCGACCAGCCCGACCGGGGTGCTCGGTGACTTGCCCTTGCGCGGCGGCTTCTTGCGGCGCGGGGCGGGAAACTGGTCGAGGTCGGGCTTGGCGATGGAGTCGTCGTACTGCTTGCGCAGCGTGTTGAGCTCGCCCAGGCGTTTGCGCAGGTCGCGATGCATACGTTGTGGCCCGTCCAGAATGTCCTCGATGGCCATCAGGCCCATCTCGGCCGGGGCGTACTGCATGGACAGCACGTGCTTGACCTGGGTCTCGAAGCTCTCCCGAACGAGCCGGCCGCCGCGGTCGTACGGCGAGTGGAGCAAGGCAGCGACGATCCTGTTGCGGCGATGGAAGTAGGCCTGCCAATCGATCGTGTCGTCCTTCTCGTGCCACGGCACGTGCCAGACGGCGACGCCGGGCAAGGTCGCGGTCTTGAAGCCCTCCTTGGCTGCCCGTAGGCCGAACTCCGCGTCGTCCCACTTGATGAACATCGGCAGCGACAAGCCGACCTCACGGATGACCTGGGTGGGGATCAGACACATCCACCACCCGTTGTAGTCGACGTCGACCCGCCGGTGCAGCCACTTGGTCGACCGCAGCGACCGCTGGGCGAAGTTGTGGCCGTGCCGGGTCTTCGGCGCAGGCCCCCAGAACCAGCGCCACTTGGCCACCGTCTCGCCGTACGCATGCATCACGGTCCGGTCGTAGAGGCTGAACATCTGGCCGCCGACCAGCATCGGCTGCTTGGTCAGATCGGCGAACGTGACGGCCCGCAGGATGCCTTCGGGCTCACAGACGACGTCGTCGTCGAGAAGCAGGACGTAGTCGGCAGCACCCTTGACGGTCGCCTCGTCCATCGAGCGGGAGAAGCCGCCGGAGCCGCCGAGGTTGCCCTGCTCGATCAGGCGCAGCTTGGGGCCGAGCGCCGCCGCCACCTGGTCGTAGAGCGCGTGGTCGCGGACCTTCTGGTTGCCCTGGTCGACGACGATCACCTCGTCGAGGACGGCCAGCACCGCCGGCTGCTCGGACAGCTTGACCAGCTGATCGACGCAGAAGTCCGGGCGGTTGAAGGTCGTGATGCCGATGGAGACGGTGCCGGAGGTCGTACGGTCGGTCTCGACGCTCCAGTGGGCGTGGTGCAGGGCGAACTCCTGCTCGCCCGCCTCGATGTCGAACCAGTACCAGCCGCCGTCGATGAAGTTCTGGAGTGGCAGGTCGACGACGAGCGTGTCGTGGTCGACGTTGTCGACGGTGACCGAGTCAGCGCGCTGGACGTGCCCCTTCGCCGTCGAGCGGTAGACGAGCAAGGTGCCGGAGCCGGAGACGGTGGCGGTGAGACGGACGGTTCGGATGTCGGTC
This sequence comes from Propionibacteriales bacterium, assembly GCA_038259225.1. GTDB lineage: Bacteria > Actinomycetota > Actinomycetes > Propionibacteriales > Nocardioidaceae > JANLYC01. Next base: position 2,925 of record JBBSPA010000029.1, on the reverse strand, counting down.
CAGCGACGCCAGTAGCTCGCCGGGAAGGCGTTGAAGTAGGTGCCGAACGTCAATCGGTGCTCGGACTTGGCGGTGGCACCGTCGTCGGTGACCGCACCGAACCCGCCGACCGCTTCGACCGACTCACCGACGGTGTCCTCGTACTGGTTCGTCGGCGCGCCCTTGCCGCGGACCTGGCTCTCGACGTCAGGCTCGTCGACGGCGCCGGATTGACGCGCGGAGCTGGCTGCACCACCGAAGCTGGAAAGCCCGTTGATGTAGAGCGGGCGGATGTCGAGGTCCTGGTCACCCCGAATGATGGTGCGTTGCACGACACGCCAGCCGGGCTCGGCCGCCGGAGTCGGGGCGACGCTCGGGGCAGGAGCGGTTTCGGCTGCAGTGTCAGTCACTATCTCGTCCTCGGAAGGGAAGGGGCGGTCCGTTCACGGTAGCGTCCGGCCCGGCACCTGAGCCAATCTGCGCCGCCTGGTTTGTCGAGCTTGGTCGAGAATGCAGAGCAGGTGGTTGGATGATCCCGTGCCCGTCGCTCGTCCTGCCGTCTATCTGCATGTCGGCCCCCCGAAGACGGGGACCACCTACCTGCAGGAGGTGCTCTGGCTCAACCAGCGCCGGCTGGCCGAGCGCGGTCTGACGATTCCCGGACAGCCGCGAGACCACTTCCACGCCGCCTTGGACGTGCGTGACATCGCCTTCGGTGGCCACCACGACCCCGACGTCCAGGGCTCCTGGTCCAGGCTGGCCGGACGAGCACGGCAGGTCGACGGCAAGGTCGTTATCTCCCACGAGGTGCTGGCCGGCGCCCGGACAGACCAGATCGGCACCGCCGTCGCAAGTCTCGCACCCGCTCGGGTCCACGTCGTGTACGCCGTGCGTGACCTTGCGCGGCAGCTCCCGGCCGTGTGGCAGGAAGGTCTGAAGAACCGGCAGACGCGCAGCTTCCGTCGTTTTCTCGACCGTGCCCTGAGCCCGGGTGCCGCACTTGACCGGGGGTTCTGGCGAGCGCAGCACCCCGTCCAGGTGTTGGCGCGATGGGCTCAACACGTGCCCGTCGATCAGATCTCGGTGCTGACCCTTCCCGCAGCCAGCGCAGCGGCCCCTGGTGAAACGCTGTGGAGCCGCTTCTGCCAGGCGCTCGACGTGGACGGATCCGGCCTTGACCTCCGGGTGGCGCGAACCAATGCGTCCTTGAGCGCGGCCCAGTGCGAGGTGCTGCGCCGGCTCAATAAGGTGGTGCCCGAGGCGATGGCGTGGCCGGAGTACGAGCGCATCGTGAAGCGCCGTTTCAACCTGCTGGCCGATACCGGCGACGGGGGTCGGCGGATCCAGGTACCGGCCCGGTTGCACGACACGGTGCGGGCGCGGTCGGAGGAGATCGTCGCCGGGCTCCGCGAAGCCGGGTACCGGGTGGTCGGAGACCTCGAGGACGTGTTTCCCGAGCAGCAGTCGTTCGGTCGGGCCTCCGTCAAACCCACCAAGGTGGTCGGCGCGGCGGTGGCCATGCTCGCCGACGAGCTCACCGCGTCGGCGGCCCAGGAGACCGTCCGCACTCGGGCCCGCTCGCTGATCGGTCGCCTCCAGGCTCGAGGATCCGGACATGGCTGACGGCCTCACCAAGGTGTTCTTCCACGTCGGGGCGCCGAAGACCGGGACGACGTACATCCAGCACGTGCTGCTGCACAACAAGGATCCGCTCGCCCGTGCCGGAGTGCTCTATCCCTACGACGACCACGGGCAGTCCTTTCGCTCGATGCAGGACTTCCGCGGCGTCGGGTGGGGGACACAGCGTGCGAGCGCCTTCAAGGGGGAGTGGACGACCGTCTCCGATCGTGCGGTCGCGTGGGGCGGCCACACGGTGATCATCTCCAACGAGCTGCTCGGCGGAGCGACTCCCGAGCGGATCTCCGCGGGGGTGGCCAGCGTCGAGCCGGCGGACGTGCACGTGATCTTCTCCGCGCGTGACTTCGCCCGACAACTCGTGTCGGACTGGCAGGAGCACATCAAGCACAAGCACGAGGTGACGCTGGAGCAGTTCGTCGACGACCTGATCGCACTCGGCCTGGATGCTCCCAAGCCGTTCGGTGAGCTGTTCTGGGGGATGCACGACGCGGCGTACGTGCTGCGGAGTTGGGCGGTCGCGGTGCCGACGGAGAACATCCACGTCGTGACGCTCCCTGCGCCAGGTGCGCCGGAGGACACGCTGTGGCGACGCTTCTGCGACGTGACCGGGTTGGACCACGCCGACTACGACGCCGTCACCGAGCACGCGAACCCGTCGATGGGGGTGGCGGAGACCGAGCTCGTACGCCGGATGAACGCCTCCGTCCAGGGCATGCCGGCGGAGAACTACGACCCGCTGGTGCGGATCCAGCTCGCCGAGCACATCCTCGGCGGTCAGCCACCGAAGCTGATGTTGCCGCCAGGGCGGATGGACTGGGTGACTCAGCGATCACGTCGGCTGATCGAGGAGCTCCGAACCGCGGGCTACCACGTGGTCGGCGATCTCGAGGAGCTGATGCCGAGACCTGAGGACCACGACGGCTACGTCTCGCCGACCGCGCTGACCGAGGCGGAGCTCGGACCCGCCGCTGTCCGGGCGGCCACCGGCCTACTCCAGCTCGCGGGCCGCCAGCGCCGGCAGCTGGTCGAGCTGCAGGATGCATCCGCCGGAGTCCGCCCGGGCCGGGCGAGCGCGCGCGAGCGTGGCGTCGAGCTCTACTGGCGAACCCGCGGCCGCGTCGGGAAGGTCCTGCGCCGGCTCGGCCTGCTCCGCCGCTGACCCTCCCGCGGTGATGAGACCCTCCGCTGGTCGAGCACCGCTGGTGGTCGAGCACCACCGCTGGTCGAGCACCGCTGGTGGTCGAGCTTGTCGAGACCCGCGGTGATCTCGACAAGCTCGATCAGCGGATTCGGCTCGATCAGCGGATT
>JBBSPA010000028.1:0-48104 GCA_038259225.1 Propionibacteriales bacterium | reverse complement strand
GGCGCCCGGCGCGGTGGGGGGGGGGGGGGGCGCCGCGCGCCCCCCCCCCCCCCCCCCCCCACCCCCTCGCTCCGTCATGCCCGTCCGACCTGAGGGAGAGCGACACGTGTCCACCTCTGAGAAGTTCGTCCACATGGCCATCGCCGTGTTGCTCTTCTACAGCGTCATGGCAGCCATCCTGCTGCTGACCCAACGGCTGCGCTCCAGAAACGGGGAGCGTGTCCAGGCTGCTGCCTTCCTCGGGCCGTCGCTCGCGCTGATCGGCATCGGCCTGCTCTATCCGGCGGGCGTCACGGTCTATCAGTCCCTGTTCGGGGCCGCCACGTTCAACCCGCCGTTCGTGGGACTCGACAACTACGTGTCCCTCTTCACCAACTCCCAGCAGCTCGAGGTGCTGCGCAACACCCTGCTGTGGGTGTTGTTGACCCCGACGATCTCCACCGCGATCGGCCTCGTCTACGCCGTGATCGTCGACCGGGCCGCGTTCGAGAAGTTCGCCAAGGCGCTCCTCTTCCTCCCGATGGCCATCTCCATGGTGGGGGCATCGATCATCTGGAAGTTCGTCTACGACTACAAGTCCGGCGAGAGCACCCAGATCGGCCTGCTCAACCAGATCCTCAGCTGGCTGGGCCTGGACACCTACAACTTCCTGCTCGAGTCCCCGTGGAACACGATGTTCTTGATCGTGATCCTCATCTGGGTCCAGGCGGGCTTCGCCATGACGATCCTCTCGGCGTCCATCAAGGGCATCCCGGAGGAGATGATCGAGGCCGCCCGGCTCGACGGCGTGGGACCGTGGCAGATGTTCCGGCACATCACGGTGCCGAGCATCCGGCCCTCACTCATCGTGGTGCTGACCACGATCACGATCGCCACACTGAAGGTCTTCGACATCGTCCAGACCGCGACGGGCGGCAACTTCAACACCAGCGTGCTCGCCTACGAGTTCTACCGACAGAACTTCGTGGCCGGCAACCAGGGGCTGGCCACCGCCATCGCCGTGGTGATCTTCCTGCTGGTGACCCCGATCGTCGTCTACAACGTCCGTCAGATGCGCAAGCTGGAGGCCCGATGAGCACCCCGAGCACCGCCACCGTCCCGGTCGTCGCCGCGCCGCCCGTCCCAGCCGCCACTGCCGCCCGCCAGGGGCTCAGCGGTCGACTCTCGTCGGCCGCTGCCCTGATCATCGCGATCGTGTGGACCGTCCCGACCATGGGACTGCTGATCTCGTCCTTCCGCCCAGAGGCACAGGTCAAGGAGAACGGGTGGTGGAACTTCTTCGCCGACCCCTCGGTGACCCTCCAGAACTACCGCGACGTGCTCAGCGGTGGCTCCTCGGGCCAGGGCCTGGCCACCAACCTGATCAACTCGATCGTGATCACGGTCCCGGCCGTGCTGATCCCGATCAGTCTTGCGACGCTGGCGGCCTACGCCTTCGCCTGGATGGACTTCAAGGGACGCGACACCCTGTTCGTCGCCGTCTTCGCGCTCCAGATCGTGCCGATCCAGGTCACGCTCGTGCCGCTGCTCCAGCTCTACGTCAACCCGCCGTTCAACCTGATGCCGCTGGCGGGCCGGGACGCCCCCGCGGGGGGGCTCTACGAGCTGTGGCTCTCGCACACGATCTTCGCGCTTCCCCTGGCGATCTTCCTGCTCCACAACTTCATGCGGGAGATCCCCGGCGAGCTGATCGAGTCCGCGCGCGTCGACGGCGCCGGCCACGTCGCGATCTTCACGCGGATCATGCTGCCGCTCATGCTCCCGGCGATCGCGGCGTTCGGGATCTTCCAGTTCCTCTGGGTGTGGAACGACCTGCTGGTGGCCCTGGTCTTCAGCAGCCCCGAGGTCTCGCCGATGACCGTCAAGCTCGTCAGCCTGGTCGGTCAGCGCGGCGAGGACTGGCAGCTCCTGGCATCCGGCGCGTTCGTCTCGCTCGCGATCCCGCTCCTGGTCTTCATCGCGCTCCAGCGCTACTTCGTGCGCGGCCTGCTGGCCGGGAGCGTCAAGGGCTGAGCAGCCCGGCGGCGTCACGCCCCTGTGCGGGCGCCGCCACCTGCTCGGCGAACCAGCGGTAGGACGCTTTCGGTGTCCGTGACAGATCCGGAGAGGAGCGGTCGACGTGCACCAACCCGAACTTCTTGGCATAGCCCTCCGCCCACTCGAAGTTGTCGAGGAGCGTCCAGACGAAGTAGCCCCGGACGTCGGCTCCTGCCTCCCGGGCACGCTCCACCGCACTCAGGTGACCTCGGATGTAGTCGATGCGGTCCGCGTCCTCGACCGTCCCGTCCACGACGTCCTCGTCGGCGTAGGCCGCTCCGTTCTCGGTGATGACCAGAGGCAGGCCGGTGCGCCGATGGGTGTCGACGAGCAGCTGCTCCAGGCCACGTGGCTCGACCTCCCAGCCGATGTCCGTGCGGGGCTCTCGCACGACGAGGTCGAGGCCGTCCACCCCCGGGAAGGCACCCTGCTCGGGGTGCGGCGGGCCTCCTGCGGAGGCGACCTGGGGACGCATCGGCGTGTAGTAGTTGATGCCCAGCCAGTCTGCGGAGCCCCTCATCGAGGCGAGGTCGCCCGCGCGCACGAGCTCGGGGTCCGCGAGGACCGGTGCCACTGCGAGGAGCCCGTCGTCGTAGGCGCCGTCGACGAGCGGGTCGAGCCACACCCGGTTGCGGATCGCGTCGACACCGTCGGCGCCCCGAGCCGCCTCCGGCGACTCCGGCCAGACCGGTGCGAGGTTGAGGACGATGCCCAGGTGCGCACCCGGGAGCGCCTCACGCGCCCAGGCGTGCCCGAGCATCAGGTGATGGGCGGCGCGGTGGGCGGCTGCTCCCTCGCGGCGTCCCGGTGCGTGCACGCCGGCGGCGTAGCCGAGGTAGGCGGCGCACCAGGGCTCGTTGTGGGTCGCCCACGACGTCACGCGGTCGCCGAGGCGCTGATGGACCACACCGGCGTACTCCACGAAGGCCTCGGCCGTCTCGCGCGCCGGCCAGCCACCCGCGTCCTCCAGCGGCTGCGGCAGATCCCAGTGGTAGAGCGTGGCGACGGGCTCGATGCCCGCGTCCAGCAGCCCGTCGACGAGGCGCTCGTAGAAGTCGAGTCCCCGCGGCTCCACCCGGCCGCGGCCCTCCGGGATGATCCGCGACCACGACAGGGAGAAGCGGTAGGCATCGACGCCGAGCCCGCGGACGAGGGCCACGTCCTCCTCGAGGCGGTGGTAGGAGTCGCAGGCCAGAGCCCCGTCGTCACCGTTGTGGATCGTGCCCGGCTGCGCGGTGAAGGTGTCCCAGATGGACGGGCCGCGGCCGTCCTCGGTCACCGCCCCCTCTATCTGGTAGGACGCCGTCGCGACGCCCAGCACAAGCGGGAACTTCGATGTGGAGTGGGTCACGCCTCCATCCTAGGCTCGTGCGAGCACCCGGCGGCACGCCCGTGACCGACGTCCAGGGCGGGGCCGGCCACGTCAACATGTCCGACGTCGCCCGGCGCGCGGGCGTCTCGATCGCGACCGTCTCGCGCGCCCTGCGCGGGCAGCCGGGCGTCGGTGCGGGGACACGGAGTCGCGTGCTCGCGATCGTGGACGAGCTCAACTACGTCGTCTCGCCCGCCGCATCCTCGATGCGTGGTGCGACCCGCCGCGTGGCCGTGGTGCTCCCCCGCCTCGACAGCTGGTTCTCCACGACCATGCTGGGGACGATCGAGTCGACGCTGCGGCAGGCCGACCTCGACGTCCTGATCTACCAGGTCGGGTCACAGGCGGAGCGCACACACTTCTTCCGCGACCTGCCCACCAGACGCAAGGTCGATGCGGTCGTGCTGATCACGCTCCCCATCCGGCCCGAGGAGGAGGAGCGGCTGGACCTGATGGGCGTCGAGGTGGTCGTGGCCGGCTCCCGGATGCGTGACTTCCCCTCCGTCAGCGTCGACGACGTCGCGATCGGGGTCCGGGCCGTCGAGCACCTCGCCGCGCTGGGGCACACCCGTATCGCGATGATCCGCACCAGCGACACCGACGGGGCCAAGTGGGCCAGCGACCTGCACCGCCGCAACGGATACCTCGAGGGACTGACCCGGCATGGCCTCCCCCACGACCCCGCCCTCCTCGTGACGTCCCCCTACGGCGTGGACGCCGGGGCGGTCGGGATGGAACGCCTGCTGTCGCTGGCCGCGCCGCCGACCGCGGTCTTCTGCTACTCCGACGACATCGCCGTCGCCGCCACCACGACCCTGCGGCGGCACGGCATGCGGGTGCCGGAGGACATGTCCCTGATCGGAGTGGACGGAAACGGGCTCGGGGAGCTCTTCGACCTCACGACCATCGACCAGCACGTGGTCGACCAGGCGCGCGCAGCCAGCACGATGGTGCTCGACCTGCTCTCGGGACGGGCACCCGAGCAGCGGCGCCTGACCCTCCCCACCCACTTGCTCGCCAGGGGTTCCACCGCGGCCCTGCAGGGGCCCCGGGCTCAGGCTCAGTAGGTGCCGAGAAACTTCTTCGGCGTGCCCGGTGCCGGCAGGCGCTGCACCGTCACCGAGCCCATGATCGCCATGCCGCGCACCCGGATGGTGGGTGAGTCCGGGCCGATCTCGGCGGGGACCTTGTCCTTGCCCTGACCGAACTCGCCCATGATCGGCGTCCCGTCGATCACCACGTTGAGGTGCGCGGGGACGATGATCTTGACCTCGCCCATGATGCTGCTGGCATTGATCTGGGTCGTGTGGGCGGACAGCTGGGCCTGCCGGAGGTCGAGCACGACCGAGCCCATCAGGGCGAAGGCACTGTGGTGCTCGGGCACCGACCACACGCCCTGCCGCTTGCACTCGCTCATGATCGCCGTGGAGGACGCGTGCCCCACGGCCGGAACATGGCTCGGCGGCCGCGGCACCGGCGCGCTCGCCGACTGCGGGTGCGCCGGGAGGTGGAGGTCGCCGGTGATCGGGACCAGGTCGGCGTAGGTCTTGGCGCCCCACGCGAGCTCGAGGCGTTCGTCGAGCTCGTCGAGGTCGATGCGCCCCTCGCCGGCTGCCTCCCGCAGGACCTCGGCGACCTTCTGGCGGTCGTCGTCGGAGATGCGCAGCCGGGACGGGTCCGGTGGCAGGTTCTCGATCTCCCCCATGGGGCCAGCCTATGCCCAGGGCGACCGTCCGTGGCAGCCTCGAGGCATGGACACCGCCACTCGCGCCACGACCCTGCTCGAGCTCCACCACACCGGCTCCACGCTGGTCCTCCCCAATGTCTGGGACGCCTGGTCGGCCCGCACCGTCGCCGACGCCGGTTTCCCTGCGCTGAGCATCGGCAGCCACCCGCTGGCCGACTCCCGCGGCCAGGGCGACAACGAGGACATGACCCTCGACGACGCCCTCGACGGCATCCGCCGCATCTGCTCCGCCGTGCCCGACGTGCCGGTCACCGCCGACATGGAGGCCGGCTACGCCACCGCGCCCGCCGAGCTGGTCGAGCGGCTGCTCGAGGCGGGCGCGGTCGGCCTCAACGTCGAGGACACCGTGCACTCCGAGGGTGGTCGCCTGCGGTCCGTGACCGAGCACGCCGACTACATCGGCGGTCTGCGCCAGGCCGCCGACGCGGCCGGCGTCGACCTCGTGATCAACGCTCGCACCGACGCCTTCGTCACGTCCGACCACTTCGAGGACCCGGTCGCCGAGGCGATCACCCGGCTGCTGGCGTGCGAGGAGGCCGGGTCACGCTGCAGCTACCCCGTCGGCGCGCCGGATGTCGCGTCGCTCCAGCGCCTGCTGGACGCACTCGCCGGCCCGGTCAACGTGATCGCCCACCCGCGCACTGGCTCGGCAGCCGGTTCGTTGGAGGACCTGCAGGTGATGGGCGTGCACCGGGTGACGTTCGGGCCGCTGCTGCAGAAGGCGCTCGCGCCGGATCTGGCCGCCCTGGTCACACCGTGGCGTTGACCGGCTCGAGGTCCGGCTCCTGGCTCCACTGGGCGCTCATGTGGTCGCGCTGGAGCGACTCACCCTCGACGTCGATGACGGGCAGCAGCCGGTCCAGCCAGCGCGGCAGCCACCATGCCTTCTCTCCCATCAGGTAGAGCAGCGCGGGGATCAGGACCATCCGCACGACGAACGCGTCGAGGAGCACGGCCACGGCGAGAGCGAAGCCCATCGACTTGATGATCGGCTCGTCGGTGAGCATGAACGCGGCGAAGACCGAGGTCATGATGATCGCTGCGGCCGAGACCACCCGGGCCGAGTTGCGGAATCCGTCGACGACGGCCTCCCGGGTCGTGGCCCCGTGCACGTGCGCCTCCCGGATCCGGGTGACCAGGAAGACCTGGTAGTCCATGGCCAGACCGAAGACCACGCCGATCAGGAAGATCGGCATGAAGGACACCAGAGGCGCCCCCTCGACGACGCCGAACATGCCGTTCTGGAAGACCAGGACCGTCGCACCCAGGGTTCCCAGCACCGAGAGCAGGAAGCCGAGCGTGGCGGTCAGCGGCACCAGGATCGAGCGGAAGACCAGCATCAGCAGCAGGAACGCCAGCCCGATGACGACCGTCAGGTAGATCGGCAGCGCGTCGGCGAGCTTCTCGGACACATCGGCCTGGATCGCGGTGATGCCGGTGACGCCGGTGGTCGTGCCCGTCTGTGCCTCGATGCCCGCCTGGCCGTCGCGCAGGGCATGCAGCAGGTCTTCGGTGGCGACATCGTCGGCGCTGGTGGTGGGCGTGATCAGCACCTGGGCTCCGGTGCCCTCCTCGTTGCCGGCGACCATCTGGGCGTTCACCACGCCCTCCTGACCGGCGGCCCAGTCGACGACCTCGTCGAAGGCGGCCGGCCGGTCCTGGTCGGCGACGTCCCGTGCGTCGACGACGACCACCAGGGGCCCCTGCCGGCCGGGCCCGAAACCGTCAGCGACCAGGTCCGCGGCGCGCCGCTGCGTGGTCTCGCCCGAGGCCGTGGAGTCGGTCGGGAACGCGAGGTGCAGGTCCTTCACGGGGATGGCGACCGCGCCGAGCGCGACGACGACGAGCAGGATCGCCGCGACCGGTGCGCGTCCGACCAGGCGGGCCCAACGCACGCCGTTGTTGAGCACCCGACCGCGCTCGTCGCGAGCCGGGCGATAGCGGCGTACGCGACCGCCGAAGGCCTTGGACTTCAGCATTCCGAGGATGGCGGGCAGCAGCGTGAGCGCGACCAGGACCGCGACGAACACGGTGCCGGCCGCCGCGAGGCCCATGCTGGTGAGGAACGGGATGCCGACGACCGAGAGCGCGGACAGTGCGATCAGCACGGTCAGGCCGGCGAAGACGACCGCGGACCCGGCCGTGCCGGTCGCGACGCCCATCGCCTCGGCGCGGTCGTCGGTGTGGTCGAGCTCGCTGCGATAGCGAGCCAGGATGAAGAGGGCGTAGTCGATGCCGACCGCCAGTCCGATCATGCTCGCCAGCAGCGGGGTGGAGGACCCGATGTCGAAGAAGGCGGTCGCGCCGGAGACGCCGAGCAACCCGGTGCCGAGCCCGACGAGTGCGGTGATGATCGGGATGCCGGCCGCCACGACGGAGCCGAAGACGACCAGGAGCACGACGATGGCCACGCCGATGCCGATGAGCTCCGACGAGCCGCTCTCGGGCATCGAGACGAGTCCCGACCCGTTGACCTCCGCGGTGAGTCCGTCGGCGTTGGCGGCAGCCACGGCCTCCTTGACGGCGTCCACGGTCTCCGGCTCCACGTCGGCCACCGTGTCGACGTCGAGGGTGTAGGTGATCGTGCCGACGCGTCGGTCGTCGGACAGCGGCGAGAGAGCAGCGAAGTTCTCCCGCGCCTGCGCCTCGTCACCACCGGACTCGACGACGCCGTCCACCATCTGCTCCTCCTGCGCCTCGGACGCGGCGACCGGACCCACGATGGTCTCGGCGGCCGGTGCCTGCGGGAGGTCCGCGAGGTCGGCCACGAGCGCGTCGATGCCGGCGGCGTACGGCGCCTCGTCGAGTGTGTGGCCCTCGGGCGCGGCGACGACGACGGTGACGCTCGCCTGGTCGAAGGCGTCGACCGCGTCGGGGAAGAGCTCGGACTGCAGGTCCGCGGCCTTCTCGGACGGGATGCCCGGGATCGAGAAGGCGTCGGTCATCGGCTTGCTGATGGCAGTCGCGGTGAAGCCGATGGCGACCAGTGCGATGAGCCAGGCGGCGATGAAGGCGTACCAGCGTCGGTAGGCGGTGCGGCCGAGTCGGTGCAGGAGTCGTGCCATGAGTGGTGTGTCCCTCGGGTGATGGTGGGCGGGGCTGGTGGACTGGTGCGTCAGCCGAAGAGGCGGCGGACGGTGGCGATGCCGGAGACGACGAGCTCGGCGAGGTCCTGCTCGGGGTCGTCGAGGAACGTGGTGATCGCGGCCTCGGTGACACCGCCCAGCACGGCGACGGCGACGTGCGCGTCGCGCACGGGCAGGTCTCCGCCCGGACGCTGGGCCGCGGCCTCGACGAGGTGCGCGACCAGCCGGCGCATCCGCTCCTTGAGCGTGAGCAGGAGGACGGGGTTGGCGTGCACGACCCGGTCGAACCGCTGGAGCGCCCCGCGGTCGACGTCCTCGTTCTCCAGGACCGTCAGGACCAGGGCCTGGAGGTCCTCGATCAGGTCGCCGCTCGATCCGCCGGACCGGAAGATCTCGAGTGCCTCGGAGGCGAGGACGACGTCCGGACCGAGGACGGCGTCGACCTTGCTGGGGAAGTAGTTGAACAGGGTGCGCCGGGAGACGTCGCACGCGAGAGCGAGCTCGTCCATGGTGAAGCCGTCGAGACTGCCACGCTCATCGGCGAGCCGCTGGGCGGCATCCACGATCCGGAGCTCGGTCGCGTGCCGGCCACGACGCAGGTTTGCACTATCGGTCACAGAGTGCAGTTTTGCACTTCACGACCGATGGTGCAAATTGCCGCGGCGGTCGGCCGGTCGTCGCGGCGGTTGGCTCAGGCGACGACGAGCACCGGGGACGGCTCCACCCCGAGGCGCACCCGGTCGCCCGGCGTGAGCCGCAACGCGTCCACGCTCGCCAGCTGGGCCACCACCTCGGTGCCGTCGGCCAGCGTGCACGTGACCCTCGACAGCGGACCGAGGAACTGCACCGTCGTGACGGTGGCGTGTCCCGCGGGATCCGCCACGACCGCGATCGACTCGGGGCGGATCAGCGCATGCCCCGGTCCCGTCGCCGAACCGGGAAGGACGGGGACCTGCTGGCCGAGGACCACGGCGACATCGCCGCGGACCTCCGCCGGGAGCCGGTTGCTGAGCCCGACGAACTCCCCCACGAACTTGCTGGCGGGAGCGGAGTAGAGCTCGGCCGGCGGCGCGAGCTGCTCGAGACGACCGGCGTTCATGACACCGACGCGGTCGGCGACCGAGAGCGCCTCCTCCTGGTCGTGGGTGACGAACAACGTCGTGGTGCCGACCTCGATCTGGACGCGTCGGATCTCGTCGCGCAGCTGCACGCGGACCTTGGCGTCGAGGGCCGAGAGCGGCTCGTCGAGGAGCAGCACCGACGGCTCGATGGCGAGGGCACGCGCGAGAGCGACCCGCTGCTGCTGGCCACCGGAGAGCTGGTGGGCATAGCGGTCGGCGTGCTCGCCGAGCCCGACCAGGTCGAGCATGTCGCCGGCGCGCGTACGACGAGCCGCCCCGTCGCGTCCGCGCATCTTGAGGCCGAACGCGACGTTGTCGATGACCGTCATGTGGGGGAAGAGGCTGTAGGCCTGGAACACCATCCCCATGTCGCGCTTGCTCGCCGGGACCTTCGTGAGGTCGCGTCCACCCACCGACACCGTTCCGGACGTCGCGTGGTCGAGGCCGGCGAGGATCCGCAGGGCGGTCGTCTTGCCGCACCCGGAGGGGCCGAGCAGGGCGACCAGCTCCCCCGGAGCCAGGTGCAGGGTCAGCCCGTCCAGGGCCCGCATGGTGCCGTAGACGCGGGTGAGGTCGGACAGCTCGACGGCAAGACCACGCTCGGTGGTGTGGTCGCTCATGTGGAGGCTCCTTGCTTGTGCCGGTCACGGCTGAGGAAGGTGAGCCCGACGAGGAAGAGGGCCACCAGGATCATCGACGCGAGGGCTGCGGCCATGGCGGCCGGTCCGTTGCTCTTGTAGAGCGCGGCCATCGCCACCGGCAGGGTGTCGAAGTGGAGCAGTGACGCGAAGACGTACTCGCCCAGCACCAGGGCCACCGAGATGAAGGCCGCGCCGAGGACGCCGCCGGTGATGTTGGGCAGGACGATGCGCACGATCACCGTGAACCAGCCGGCCCCCAACGACCGGGCGGCCTCGGACAGCGTGGCGACGTCGATGGCGGACAGCGCGGCGTCGATGGCCCGATAGGAATAGGGCAGCACCAGCACGACGTACGCGAACGTGAGCACCAGCGGCGAGTCCCCCAGCACGTAGGTCACCCACGAGTAGACGTTGGTGATCCCGACGACGATGACGAGCGCCGGGATGGTCAGCGGCAGCAGGCACAGGAACTCGATCACCTTGCGCATCCGCGGGACGCGCAGACGCACCCAGACCATCGTCGGCACCAGGAGCGCGACCATGAGAACCACCGTGAACAGCGCCAGCAGCAGCGAGGCCACGATGGAGGACCGAAGGTCCTCATCGGTGAACATGAGCTGCCAGTTGTCCCAGGTGCGTCCCGGGGCGCTGCCGCGGACCTGGGTGGAGAAGTCGAACATCGCCAGCAGTGGCACGAAGAAGTAGGCCGCGAACGCCAGGAGCAGCACCGCGCGGAAGATCCGGAAGCTCGTGGAGGGTCTCACCGCATCCACCTCGACGTACGTCGCAGCAACAGGTTGTAGGCCACCATCACCAGGGTGACGACGACGATCATCTCCAGCGCGAGCGCGAAGCCGACGTTGGCCTGGCCGAGCAGCACCTCGCTGGTGATCGCCTGGCGGATCAGCAGCGGCACGATCGGCTGGCCCTGGCTGACCAGGACCGCAGCGGTGGCGTAGGCCGCGAAGGCGTTGGCGAAGAGCAGCAGCACCGCGCCGAGGAAGGCGGGGGTGAGCAGCGGGAGGGCGACATGGCGCCAGTAGTCCCACGTGCTCGCGCCGAGGTTGACCGCGGCCTCGCGCCACTGCGGGCGCAGCCCCTCGAAGGCCGGTGCGAAGACGATCACCATGAGCGGGATCTGGAAGTAGGAGTAGACGACGATCAGGCCGGGCAGCCCGAAGAGCCAGCCCGAGCCGTAGAGGTCGGCGCCGAAGAGCTCCAGCACGGCGTTGGTCACGACACCGACCGGACCGATCGTCGCGATCCACGCGAAGGCGAGCACCACGCCGCCGAACTGGGCGAGGACGCCACTCACGGCGAGCGTGGCGCGACGGAGCAGGCTGTGCGGCGACATCGAGACGATCAGATAGGCGAGCAGTGCGCCGAGGACGGCCCCGATCAGCGCCGTCGAGGCCGACAGGACCAGTGAGCCCCTCAGCGCCGTGAGGGCGGCGTCGCCGGTCAGGGCGTCGAGGTTGCCCAGGGTCAGGCGACCGTCCTCGTCCTGGAAGGCACCCATCACCACGGTGAGCGTCGGCACCACCAGGAAGACCAGCACGAACCCGAGGAACGGCAGCAGCGGGAGGGCCGGGCCGACGGCGAACCGTCGACCCGGACCCCCTCGCACGGACGGCGTGGTCAGCGGATGGCCTTCGACCAGTTCGCTGCGAGGTACTCGCCGGCGGTCACGGTCTGCTCGTCGCTCGGCACCACGGGCTCTCCGGACACCTCGGGAAGCGCACCCCACCGGTCGGCGTCGATGGTGCCAGCCTCGGCCATCGCGTCACCGCGGATGGGGCGGGCGCCGCCCTTGAGCCACAGGTTCTGGCCCTCGTCGCTGTAGAGGAACTCCTGCCAGAGGCGGGCGGCGGCCGGGTGCGGGGCGTCGGCGTTGATGGCCTGGTAGTAGTAGCCGGCCACGACGGCCTCCTCCGGGACGACGGTCTTCCAGGTGTCGACATTGGCGGCCGCGGCGGCGCCGAGGTAGTCCCAGTCGATGACGACGGGCGTGGTGCCCTGCTCGATGGTCGTCGAGTCGGGGTCGACGGTGAGGAAGTTGCCGGCCTTCTTGAGGTCGGTGAAGAAGTCGACGCCGGGGGCGATGTCGTCGGCGGACCCGCCGTTGGCGATGGCCACCATCATCACGCCGCTGAAGGCGGCACCGGCCTGCGTCGGGTCACCGTTGAGGGCGACCTTTCCCTTGAACTCCGGCTTCAGCAGGTCGGCCACCGAGGTGACGTCCGGGACGACGGCGGAGTCGTAGCCGATGGACATGTAGCCGCCGTAGTCGTTGACCCAGGTGCCGTCGGCGTCCTTGAACTCATCGGGGATGTCGCTCCAGGTCTCCACCTGATAGGGCGCGAACAGGTCGGTGTTGGCCAGGGCGACGGACTGGCCGAGGTCGAAGACGTCGGGCGCCCGCTCGGTGCCCTTGAGGTCGTTGGCCGCGTTGATCTCCTCCTGCGAGGCAGCGGTGGGCTGGTCGGAGCTGATGTCGATGTCGTACTTCGCCTCGAACGACGAGATCACCTCGCCGTAGTTGGCCCAGTCGGGCGGCAGGGCGATGACGTTGAGCTTGCCCTCGGCCTCGGCTGCCTTCACGAGCGCATCCATCCCGCCGAAGTCTGCGGCGGACGTCGCGGTGGCGGCGTCCACACCGCTCTCGGTGGTGGTGTCGGTCTCCTTGTCGGGGGCGGCGCAGGCCGCCATCGCGAAGAGGGTGGCCATCGCGGTGAGGGATGCGAGTGCCTTGCGGGTGTTCATCGGACCTCCAGGGGGCTTTGCCGGGAATCGGCGGGATGTGCCGGGCGGAGCCTCGTCGGTCCCGTCGGATCGGAGGTTACTCCCGAATGGACGTTTCGCGTCCCGTGGATGAATGCGAGGCGCTGAGAGAAACCTGAGAGAAATCGGCTCCACCTGTTGCTCGCGGCGCGCTACGCTGCCGCAGCGCCGGGCACCTGCCGGCGCCCGAGGCCCCGGAAGGGCCGACCTGCGGGGGTCTTCTCGATGCGCATCTTGTTCTTCCTGGTCCCACTCGTGCTGGGCATCTTCTGCCTGGTCGAGGCCGTCTCCAGTCGTGACGACGAGGTGCGCAACCTGTCCAGGACCTGGTGGATCCTGCTGATCCTGTTCTTCCCGTTCGTGGGGTCGATCGCGTGGCTCGCCGCGGGGCGCCCCCTGCGGACGCCGCGCCGACTCGGCCCGTACGAGCGCAGCACGAGCGCCTTCCCGGAGTACGACCGACCGGGCCGGTTCGCCGCCGCGGACCCGGCGGCCGACGAGGAGTTCCTGAAGAACGTGCGCGCGCGGGCCGAGGAGCAGCGGCGTCAGACCCGCGAGCGCAAGGCCGCGGAGCGCGAGGCTGCTGAGTCCGACCCCGACCAGGACCGGCCGCAGGGCTGACTCCGGGCGCGCCCGCGCGTCGGCGTACGCTCGGCTCTCGTGACGACCGCTGCCACCGGCCCCGAGTTCCACTACTCCGACCTCCTCCCCACCGCCGGGTCCAACGGTGCCGCGGAGACGCCCTACCGACTGATCACCACCGACGGCGTGTCGACGATGGAGGCCGGGGGACGCACCTTCCTCACCGTCGAGCCCGAGGCGATCCGGCGGCTCACCGAGGAGGCGATGCACGACATCAGCCACTACCTCCGTCCGGGCCACCTCGCCCAGCTGCGCAAGATCATCGACGACCCCGAGGCCTCGGGCAACGACCGCTTCGTCGCGCTCGACCTGCTCAAGAACGTCAACATCTCCGCCGGCGGTGTGCTGCCGATGTGCCAGGACACCGGAACGGCCATCGTGATGGGCAAGAAGTCCGAGGGCGTGCTGACGGGCACTGACGACGGTGAGGCGATCAGCCGGGGCGTGTA
Source organism: Propionibacteriales bacterium (assembly GCA_038259225.1). Classification (GTDB taxonomy): domain Bacteria; phylum Actinomycetota; class Actinomycetes; order Propionibacteriales; family Nocardioidaceae; genus JANLYC01. The sequence goes on along the minus strand of JBBSPA010000028.1, from coordinate 34,228 downwards.
CGACGCCTACACCCGGCTCAACCTGCGCTACTCCCAGCTCGCGCCGCTGACGACGTTCGAGGAGAAGAACACCGGCACCAACCTGCCGGCCCAGATCGAGCTCTACTCGACTCCGGCCCGGGACGTGCCGGAGTACAAGTTCCTCTTCATGGCCAAGGGCGGCGGCTCGGCCAACAAGTCGTTCCTCTTCCAGGAGACCAAGGCCGTCCTCAACCCGACGCGCCTGATGGAGTTCCTCGACGAGAAGATCCGCTCCCTCGGCACCGCGGCGTGCCCGCCCTACCACCTCGCCGTCGTCATCGGCGGCACGAGCGCCGAGTTCGCGCTGAAGACCGCCAAGTACGCCAGCGCGCACTACCTCGACGACCTGCCCACCGAGGGCTCGATGAGCGCCCACGGCATCCGCGACACCGAGCTGGAGGAGAAGGTCTTCGAGCTCACCCAGTCGTTCGGGATCGGTGCGCAGTTCGGCGGCAAGTACTTCTGCCACGACGTGCGCGTCGTCCGGCTCCCCCGCCACGGCGCGTCGTGCCCGGTCGCGATCGCCGTGTCCTGCTCCGCCGACCGCCAGGCGCTGGGCAAGATCACGCCCGAGGGTGTGTTCCTCGAGCAGCTCGAGACCGACCCGGCGCACTACATGCCCGACGCCGGTATCTCCCACGACATCGAGGGCGGCGAGGTCGTCGCCGTCGACCTCAACCAGCCGATGGCCGACATCCTCGCCGAGCTGTCGAAGCACCCGGTCAAGACCCGGCTCTCGCTGACCGGCCCGCTGGTGGTCGCGCGCGACATCGCGCACGCCAAGATCAAGGATCGCCTCGACGCCGGCGAGGAGATGCCGACCTACCTCAAGGACCACCCGGTCTACTACGCCGGACCGGCCAAGACCCCGACCGGCATGGCGTCCGGGTCCTTCGGGCCCACGACGGCAGGTCGCATGGACTCCTACGTCGAGCAGTTCCAGGCCGCCGGCGGCTCGATGGTGATGCTCGCCAAGGGCAACCGGTCCAAGCAGGTCACCGAGGCCTGCGGCACGCACGGCGGCTTCTACCTCGGCTCGATCGGCGGCCCGGCCGCGCGCCTGGCGCAGGACTGCATCAAGTCCGTCGAGGTCGTGGAGTACGAGGAGCTCGGCATGGAGGCCGTCTGGAAGATCCAGGTCGAGGACTTCCCCGCCTTCATCGTCGTCGACGACAAGGGCAACGACTTCTTCACCGACCCTTCGGGCGCGGTGACCGTGCCGCTGAGCTCGCTCCTGGAGGCGGGGATCCGGGTCCGCTCGGCCGAGTAGCAGTCGGGACGTGTCACGAAGCGGTCGTCCGGGCGGCCGGATCGCCACACGTCCCGACGAGTGGGCAGCCCCGGTCTCGGAGCGCCTGCTCGATCTGGGCGAAGAAGTCGTCGGGTGCGACGCGCAGCCCGAGCAGCGGCAGGCGGAGCACGACATCGGACTCCAGCGTGACCTGGTTCTGGCGTAGCGCGTCCGCGACGACGTTCGATGCCCAGGTGTGTTGGATGCCGTCGATCTCCACGACGACTCCCCACTCCTCCCAGCAGACGTCGAGGTAGTAGCGACCGTCGCGACCCTTCCGCACCACTTGACGGGTCGGCTTCGGCAGTCCGCGGCGGCGACACTCGGCCGCGAACTCGGCCTCGCTGATCGAGCGGACCCCGTCGAGCAGGTCGACCACCGTCGCGTGCAGGAAGGCGCGCCGGGCGTCGCGACGTACGGCGAGCAGGGCCCGACCCACCCGTGCCGCTGTCGTGAGCCGCTGCTGGACCGGCATCGTCAGCAGGAGCGCGGCCTGCTTGTCCGACCTCGCCCAGAGCGCGGCATGCACCGCGGCGACATCGGGCCGTGCGCGAGGGACCCCGGAGGTCGCCACCACCTGCGGATCGTGGCGCCTCGTGCGGCAGATCAGCACACCGGGTGCGCTGCGCGCGCGTGCCGCCAGGGGCACACTCACGCGGATCACCTCCCAGCTGAAGCCCGTCAGGCCCTCCGCGATCAGTGCCGAGGCGCCGTCGAGGTATGCCTGGGGGCCGCCTTCGAGGACCGCCGCCCACAGCGAGCCCAGCTCCAGGAGCGGCCCGGTGTGCACGGCGACGACCTGGCTGTGGACGCGTTGCCACCGCCGAGCCGCGATCTGGGCGCGGACCTGGGAACGTGTGATCCCGATCTCGCGGAGCTGGGCGAGGCTGATGACGCCCCCCTGCTCGACGGCTCGCTCGACCGCACGGTCGATACGTCGCGCGCGGAGCACGCGAGGATCCAGGCGGTGGGCGGAGTCGGCCATCTCCCCACGCTCGAACATCCTCCGCTGCGCCACCAGTCCTCCACACACATCTGTGGAGAGGTACGGCGTCGGGACGTGTCACGAAGCGGTCGTCCGGGAGGCCGGATCGCCACACGTCCTCGTCCGCAGGTCTGGCCCCCGCTCACAGAGTCGTGGGACTGGTGCGCCGGGTTCGCTCGAGTGGCGGGTCTTGGGCAGGATGGTGCCGTGGAGAGCGTGGAGAGCGTGGAGATCGCCCGGGCCGAGACCGAGCGCGGCGACGTGGTGCTGCGCCGCCGTACGTCGCAGGTGACGGCCGACGTGCTCGAGCTGCGCGTCAACGGCGTCTTCGTCATGGACACCGCCGAGACCACCAGCGAGATCGAGCTGGCCGCACAGGCCCTCGACCTGGTCGAGCAGCCGGACTCCGTCCTGATCGGCGGCCTGGGTCTCGGCTTCACACTGCAGCGAGTGCTGGCCGACGCCCGCGTGCAGCGGGCCGTGGTGGTCGAGATCGAGGAGCCACTCATCGACTGGATGCGCGACGGCACCGTGCCGCACGGGCCGACGATCCTCGCCGACGCCCGCGCCACGGTGGTCAACGCCGACATCGCGATGGCGATCGCCGAGGCGCGGTCGACCTACGACCTGGTGCTGCTCGACGTCGACAACGGCCCCGGCTACCTCGTGCACGCCGGCAACGAGGCGGTCTACGAGGAGCCGTTCCTGCGCCGCTGCCGCGACCTGCTGGGTCCCGGCGGCGTGCTGGTGATCTGGTCGGCCAACCCGGCGCCCGATCTGCTCGACGCGATGCGCACGGTCTTCGGCAGGGCCGAGGAGCAGGCCCACGACGTGCTCCTGAAGGAGCGGCCCGAGACGTACTACCTCTACCTCGCGCGCGGGGCCTGAGGGCCCTCAGCGCAGGAACGCCTCGAGCACCGGCCCGGCGGTCTGCGATCCGGACACCCCGGTCTCGACGAAGACCGCCACCGCCAGGTCACCGCGGGTCGCGATCATCCAGGCGTGGGTCGCCAGGTCACCCGCCGCGTCGGGCTCGCCGTACTCCGCCGTGCCGGTCTTGGCGCCCACCTCCCCCGGCACGTCGAGCAGGAACCGCCCCGGGCCGGTCGTCACCACGGCACGCATCAGGCTCCGCAGCGTGCGCGCCTCGGTGCCGGTGAGCGGCGAGTCGATCGGATCCTGCTCGACCTGGTGCTCGGGCAGCAGGACCGGCAGCACGGCGCGACCGGCCGAGACCGACGCGGCCACGGTCGCCATCGCGAACGGGCTGGCCAGCACGGTGCCCTGACCGATCATGTCGGCAGCGGCGCCCGTCTCGGTCTCCGGCGGCGGGACCTGGCCGAAGTAGACCGGGAACCCCAGGTCGTGGTCGGTGCCGAGCCCGAGCGCCTGCGCGGCCGCGGCCAGGTCGCCGTCACGGAGCCGGTCGGCGTTGCCGATGAAGGCGGTGTTGCAGGACTGCGCGAGGGCCTGGGCGAGGGTGATCTCGCCCAGCGAGGAGGACGGGTAGTCGTCGTAGTTCTTGAACGAGCGTCCGTCCACGACGGTGGTCGGCGGGCACGAGACCCGGTCGCCGGGCGCGAGCCCGCGGCGCAGCAGGGCCAGGGCGCTCACCACCTTGAAGGTGGAGCCGGGTGCGAAGTGCCCGGTGTCGGCGAGGTCCGCCCCGGCGGCGCCCGCGCCGTTGGCGGTGGCCAGCACCGCACCGTCCGAGGGCCGGATCGCGACAAGCGCGGCCGCCGGCCCGTCGCCGCCGATGGTGGCCAGCGCCTGCTCGGCCTTCTGCTGGAGATCGGGGTCGAGGGTCGTGGCGAGGGCGGGTCCGTCGGTGGCCGGCACCTCGAAAAGGGTGCGCACCACCTCGTCGGCGCCCCGGGCCACCACTGCGGTCCCGGGGCTGCCACGAAGCTGCTCGTCGTAGCGCGCCTGCAGGCCGGAGAGGCCGACCTCGTCGCCGGGCGCGATGCGACCCTCGGACGCCTCGACGACCTCCTCGGTGGCCTGGCCGACACGGCCCAGCAGCGCAGCGGCGAACTCCCGAGTCGGGGCCAGCGGCAGCGTGTCGCGCACCGCGAGTGCGCCGGGGACCTTCCGGAAGGCCGGCAGGACGTCCAGGGCGTCGTCCTCGCGCAGCACGAGCGCCTCGACGAACGCCGCGGCCCCCGTCGTCTCCGCGCGATCGACGTACGACGCCGCGTCCACGTCGAGGATCCGCGCGATGCGACGCGCGCTGCGCGCGACCTGCGGCCCCTCGACCTTCGTCTTGTCCAGCCCGTAGCGCAGCACCGGACGCTCGGTCACCAGCACCGCGCCGCCGTCACCGGTGATGTCACCGCGCTGGGGCGTCAGGGTGCGCAGGCCCAGCGTGTCGCCCTCGGCGAGGCCGGGCGCGAGGTCGTCGGGCATCCAGCCCACCGCCCACGTCGATCCGTCCCCACCCTGCGTCAGGGCCACCGAGGTCTCGTACTCCCAGGTCCCGTCCTCGATGTCCCAGTGCCAGGCGAGGGTGGCCTCGGCCCGCCCCTCCTCCTCGACCACGGCGACGGCCACGACCTCGACCGCAACCGGCACCTCGTCGAGGGGTGTGACGAGCTCCGCAAAGGCCTCCCGCGCGGTCTCGTCGGTCAACGGCACGTCTCCCAGCGTGTGCTCGGAGAGCGCGGCGGCGAGATCGGCGGCGAGGTCGGCGGCCGGATCGGCGTCATCGCCGGTGTCGAGCACCGAGCAGGCCGAACCCACCCCCATGAGCACGACAGAGAGGCCGACACCGATCCCGAGGCGCAGTGATCGCATGGGTCCATGCTCCCAGCCCCGCGACGAAAATCGGGGAAGTGGGTACGGTCGACGGCATGAGTGACACACGCACCGAGCACGACTCCATGGGCGAGGTCGAGGTGCCTCGCGACGCCCTCTGGCGGGCCCAGACCCAGCGCGCGCTCGAGAACTTCCCGATCAGCGGGCTGACCCTGCAACCACGCCACATCCAGGCGCTGGCGCACGTCAAGGCGGCCGCCGCCACCGCCAACGCGGGGCTCGGCGTGCTGACCCACGAGCAGGCACAGGCGATCGTCGACGCCGCGGACGCGATCGTCGGTGGCGAGCACCACGGCGACTTCCCGCTCGACATCTTCCAGACCGGCTCGGGCACCAGCTCCAACATGAACGCCAACGAGGTGATCGCCACCCTCGCTGCGCGGGCGGGCGTCGACGTACATCCCAATGACCAGGTCAACGCCTCCCAGAGCAGCAACGACACCTTCCCGACCAGCATCCACGTCGCGGCGACGCTCGCCGTCGTCGACGACCTCGTCCCTGCGCTCGAGACCCTCGCCACGGCGTTCGAGGCCAAGGCGGCCGAGTTCGCCGACACGGTGAAGGCCGGGCGCACCCACCTGATGGATGCCACCCCGGTGACCCTCGGACAGGAGATGGGGGCGTACGCCGCCACCCTGCGCCTGGGCATCGAGCGGCTCGAGTCGGCCCTCCCCCGCGTCCGCGAGCTGCCCCTGGGCGGCACGGCCGTCGGCACCGGCATCAACACCCCGGCCGCCTTCGCCGAGCGCGCCATCGCCGCACTGGCCGAGCGCACCGCCCAGCCCTTCACGGAGGCGCGCGACCACTTCGAGGCCCAGGGCACCCGCGACTCCCTCGTCGAGCTGTCCGGGGTGCTGCGCACGGTCGCGGTCGGCCTCACGAAGATCTGCAACGACCTGCGCTGGATGTCGTCCGGCCCGACGACCGGGCTCGCCGAGATCCACCTGCCCGATCTCCAGCCGGGGTCGAGCATCATGCCCGGCAAGGTCAACCCGGTGCTACCCGAGGCCACGCTCATGGTGTGCGCGCGCGTCGTGGGCAACGACGCGACGATCGCCTGGGCGGGCGCGTCCGGCAGCTTCGAGCTCAACGTGATGATGCCGGTGATGGCGCACGCCCTGCTGGAGTCGATCCACGTGCTCTCCACCTCGACGGTGCTGCTCGCCGACCGCTGCGTCGACGGGATCACCGCCGATGCCGACCGGATGCGCCGCTACGCCGAGTCCTCACCGTCGGTCGTCACGCCGCTCAACGCGCACATCGGCTACGAGGCGGCCGCGTCGATCGCCAAGCAGGCCCTGGCCGAGGGCGCCACGATCCGCGAGACCGTGATCGCGATGGGCTACGTCGAACGCGGCGAGCTCACCGAGGAGCAGCTCGACGCAGCGCTCGACGTGGACTCCATGACCCGTCCCTGACCGGGTTCCGTGAGACCGTGCTCGCGTGAACGACATCACCGGCTCCGACCACGCCCGCGCGCAGTATGCGACGGAGGACAAGCTCGAGACCCGTCGGTCGGCCTGGCAGCCGACCGAGGAAGGCCTCGACCCGGCCAACGAGGCGTTCAAGGCGATCGACCGGGCCATGGTCGGCGACTCCCACGTCCTCGAGGTGGGCTGCGGCACCGGGGTGATGGCTGCGCGCATCCATGCGCTGCCGGGCGTCACCCTCGTGGCGATCGACCACTCCGAGCGCTTCGTCGAGCTCACGGCCGCTCGGGGCATCGACGCCCGCCAGGCCGACATCTGCTACCTCCCCTTCGAGGACGACAGCTTCGACGTGGTCTACGCCGGCTGGATGCTCTACCACGTGCGTGACCTCGACCGTGCCCTCGCCGAGGTCCGCCGGGTCCTGCGGCCTGGAGGCACGCTGGTCGCCGTCACCAACGGCGACGACAGCCTCGCCGATCTGCGTCGCGAGGCGGGTGGTCGGCCGTTGGTGACCCACTTCTCGAGCGAGAACGGCGAGTTCACGCTCGAGCGCAGGTTCAGCGACGTACGTCGTCAGGACCTGGAGACGCGAGCGGTGTTCCCCGACCACGCGCACGCCCAGGCCTACCTCGACTCCTCCGACGAGGGCCTGGTCCTGCCGCCCTTCGACGGACCGCGGACCTACAGCGGGCACGTGACCGTCTTCGAGGCGCGCTGACACTGCGGTGGGGTGCGCTGAGGATGATCGCCGGGGCCGGAGGCGTCGTCGTTCCTCTACAACGGCACTCGCCGGCTCCACGAACGGCTGGGCTTCACCCACGTGCGGCCAAGGGGCTGAAGAACCGCGTGATGTGGATCGAGGTGCCGCCCGGCTCGTGAGCGGCGGCACGGCACCGCTGAATGAGGCGCGACTCCCTCGGCCCCCCTGTTGGGCGAGCGAGCCGCGCCTCGTCGACCCCCCTGGTCGATCGGGGCGCGAGCCGGCCGGTCTGGCCCGGCATCGCGAACACCACGATCATGACCCTTCGGACGCCGAGGTGTCGCCGGTTCGGGGCTGACTGGCCCGAAACGGCTAGACCACTGCCAAGGTGATCAGGACACCTGTTCCGCGGGCCCTCAGTGGGATGTGACTTTGAGATGTCCCCGCTTTGTGACACCAATGTCCCTACGGACATTCATGTCACGCCGCCATCGGGACTTCAGGCCGAGGAACAACTGGGCCGCGAAGACTTAGCAGGGCGCTCAAAACAGTCTAGCGATGAAGTCATCGAGGTGCTGCGAGAGCATGACTAGCGCGTCCTGAACGTTGCCGCCACTTTGCGCGACTAGGAACTCAGCCGCGCTGACGATTTGTGCGGTGTGCGGGTCCGGTCTGTCTCTGATGACATGAGCGGTGAACTGTGCGAATGCGTCGGCTGGGGTTGGCCATGTGGTCGAGTCGGATGGGCTCGCTGTGCCGAACAGGAAGTACGAGTCGCTGCCGCGCTCGTGGCGGCACTCGATTCTCGCGTCTCCGTGGTCGGTCTCTTCGAGGCTGACTCGGTGCAATTGACCGGTCATGCTGTTCGTCTCGGCTCGGTTGCCGATTGTCCGTGCGTCTCGCTCATGTGCGCCGGGTGACTTCACGTAGGGCATCGAGGAGGCCGTTGACGGATTGCACGAGCGCGGCGACGTCCTCCGGACGGAAGCGGTTGCTTCGGTTTCCGATGAGGGCGTCGATGGGCGCTTTTTCGCTGGCGACTTCCGCGACAGCGGCGCGGATGGCTTCGACCTGTTGTTCAGAAAGTTCAACGGGGAGGACGCGGGTCGGGCGGGGTCGGACTTTGTCCTGCCATCGCAAGGGGGCCTGCAGTCGACGCTTGCGCTGGCGGTTGTTGGACAGGAATGCGTCATATTTCTCGCGATGCCACGCGCACCGGTTGTGACCGGTTTCCGCTTGATGGGGGCTATCGCCGCTGATGTCGGCGTCGACGCATTCCTTGGGCTGCCTCGGCACCGGGCAACCCTCGCATACTTTGCGTCAATCCGGATCACACTTGGCCTGCGTTGCATGGTGACGAGATCGTGGGCCGCGCAACCGACCATGCTGGAAGGTCTGCCGCCCTCGTCCGGCGCTCGACTTTCGCGGGCTGGCATCCGGGCAGCGCAACCCTTGATGCCTACACCCTCCCAATCTGGTTGCCGTTTGAGTGGGGTTAGAACCCGACGCCGATGCCGACGCCTGTTCCGCCACCCCAACTTTGCTCCTGCTGGAGGTAGCGACTCGGTCCTAATTGCTATCGACGCGTCCGGCGAGTTCCTGTATCCCTTGCATCTCATGCCGGATGTGCAAGGCGTGGGTGCCGACGTTCGGGCAAAGGTTCTCGGCGTCACAGTCGGATAGATGCCTGCGTTTCGATGGTCTCCTCGTCAGCGAAGTGCCATGAAACGGTGCATAGGGCGTCGGTCGTTTCACCGAAGGACGGGTGCCAGGGGTAGCGCTGGTTGGCACCCGGCGGCATCCTCGGAATGACCTCATCGACACCGATGACGGATGCCCCCGCGTCGCCCGACAGGTGGAGGGACACGTCGAAGACGGGCCGTCCGGTTTCGTTGCGGAGTTCGATGAAGTGGCGCCGCTTCGTCTTGAGTCGTCCCTTGTTGTCCGTCTCCTGATATGGCTCGTTCACCAAGTGGGGCCAGACGCCTACCGAGTCGGGCGCGACGTGCACTCCTGTCGGTTGACTCGGCGCACTTGCTTTGCCTGCAGCCATGCTCAGCATGTTGTTGACGTGTCCAACCAGAGTGGCTTGGTCGGCATATGGCAGCACGATGGCTTTGGTTCGTAGTTCGGTGAGGGCGGCTTCGAGCCTGCCCTTCTCGGCTACGGCGGCTTCTCCGGATACCGAGCGAGGTGACTGGTTCACGAGGACAGATACGTGCTTTCCTGCCGCCACCATGCGGTCGATCTCTTCTAGGGTGCCCGATTCGGCGGCTCCGGTGGGGGTTCCAAGACGGTCAGCAAAAAGCGCGAGCGCCATGTCGGATTCATCGACCAGTTGGTCGTTAAGTACTGCCTGCGGTCGCTCGCCAAACTCCGCAACGGAGTGTTCGGACCATGAGACGGGCAGGACGACGACGCTTGAGGGTCGTCCGGTGTTCAGGTTCCACTGGCTGACGGTGCGCTTGACCGTTGCCATGTCTTGGTCCGGAACGTCGCCCGGAGCGGAGACCAGCATCAAAAGGGTTCTGGCGTTGTAAGCCATGTGGAGCCGTCCTACTTCTTGTCGCGGGGAGGGTTCGGGTCGTTGCCGGGGCTGACGGTGTCGGAGTTGCGAATCTTGCCGTCGCGTCCGTGGATGCGAACTTCGCCGCCTCCCGCGTTGTGGACGATGTCCTTGGCCCGGGCGATGGCTTCCTTCTGGGTGTCGGCATGGGCGCTGGCACGGGATGCGCCGGGCTTTTCGACGTCCCAGCCTCCGTCCTTGCCGGGGACGACGTGGCGTCGGTTGTCGTTGCTCATTGGTGCCTCCTGCTATCGGTTGGTTGTGTACTTGAAAGGTAAGTCGGGCTACCGACAGTGACGAACGCGTGTGCCACCGCGAGAGGGATGCGTTCTTGTTCGACGCGGCGGTGTCCGGTCCAGTGGGGGTCGGTGAGGCGGTCGTAGACGGTTCGTTCGTCGTTGGTGAGGTTCGGTAGTGGTTTGCGGGTGCCTGCGGCGAGGGGACGGCTCTTCGCGTCGGTGTTGGTCCCGTAGGGCTCGTAGGCGTCATGGGTGGCGGGGTCCATGAGGATGCTGGTGACTTGTACGCCATCGGCTCGCCAGCCGTTGAGGATTTCGTAGCCGTGGGCGTCGATATCACCCCAGTAGTAGAGGTAGGGGGCGGCGGCGAGCCAGTCGAAGGCGGCGGCTGTCTTGCCGCCGAATCCTTCGCCCTCTACTGCGATGCCGCCGGGCAGTGGCGGAAAGTGGACGGCGGTGTCCTTGTTCTCGGAGATGACCACAATGCGCGGCATGTAGGCGGGGATGAAGGAGTCGCCGACGGTGGCGGAGTCGTGGAGCCGTCCTCCGGTGTGCCGGTGTTCCGGGTCGAGGTAGGTGAAGTGGATGCGGGCCGGGTGGCGGGGCAGGAGTCCGAGGTCGGGCTTGCCGGTGAGCGCGAGGATGTGCGGCTGATGAGCGTTGAGCCATTTGGCGTGTACGCCGGGGATGGGTACTTGGCGTGGGGTCAGCCCTGCGTGGTTGTTGCGGTTGAACCAGTCAGCGACGGCAAGGAGCAGGTTGAAGTCGGTGTCGGTGTAGCCGTCCACCCCGCGTAGGAGGCGTGCCGGGTCAAGGATGCTCGGGAACCGCGCGCCGAGGACGGCAAGGCGGCTTCTTGCGCGTGTCAGGCGTTCGGGCCACTCCCCGGCTGCGATGTCGGCGGCGGCGCTCTGGTCGGGGATGGTGACGTGGGTGGGGATGGTTTGCGTGGTGCCTAGGACGCGCCGGTTGTTGTAGGCGAGGACTAGCGAGTGCGTCTTGGCCCAGTCCTGCAGTGCGACGACGCTGCGGTGGAAGGCGGCGTAGTTCTGGTCGAGGTCAGCCTTGGTGGGCGTGCCGACGGGGAACGCGTGAGGCCACGAGGTCGTGACTCTGGTGATGTCGGTGTGCCAGTTGTTGCCGAGCCGTCGAGCGATGTCAGCGACCAGTTGGTCGGGGGTCTTCACGCGGCGTCTCCGGCGGGCGGGAGGTCGGTGATGAAGGAGTGACCCTTGGCGTTCTTCGTCATGGTGAGGATGAGGTCCATGTGCGGTTCGAGGGCGGTCACCTTGTCGAGGGGTGCTCCGATGATGAGTTGGAAGCCGAGGCTCTGCCACGCACGGACGGCACGTCCAGCGAACTCGCTGTCGGACTTCACGAACCCTTCGTCGAGGAACACGGGAGCGAAGCGGGGTCGGGTGCGTGATTCGTCTCCGAGTTGGAACCGCAGGGCGGCACCGACGATGAACGCGATGAGTTCTTGGGTTTCGCCGCCGGACTTCCCGCCGAGGGCTGCGTAGGTGGCGACTTCTCGTCCGTTGTCGTCGAGGCAGGCGGCGGTGATGATGACGTGCTGGCGTACGTCGAGGTACTTGTCGCGTTGTGAGGTGGACGTCTTGGTGTGGCCTTCGGGGATGCGGATGAGGTTCATGAAGGCGCTGAGGCGCTTGAACCGGTCCTCGATTTGAGCGTCGGTCTGTTCGGCAGCGAGGCCGGAGGACAGGATGCGCAGCGTCTTGCGGAACTTCGCCACGTCTTCACTTTGGAGGCGGCGGAGGTTGATTTGCAGGTGTCCCTTGCCGCCGAACGGGAGGTCTCGCAGGATCGTGTTGATGGGTTCAAGGCGCTGTTCGATGTCTTGGATGGCGCTGTCGAACGCTCCGTTGACTTGGACGAGGTCCTCGCTGGACCACGCAGCGAGGTTGCGTCGCCAGTCGTCTCGACGCTCGTGGAGGCCGGTGGATTCGATGCGGTCAAGGATTTCGCGGTAGCCGTCGGCGGAGTCGGTGCTGGTGCCGAGGTTCATGTCCTGCCAGCGGTCGCGGAACGTTTCGAAGATGCCGGTCATGGTCTTGGTCGTGTCGGTGATGGCCTTTTGGGCGACGACCAAGTCTTGGGCGAGCCGTTGCTTGAGGTGCTTCATGTTGGCGTGGAAGTTGCGGAGGTCGGTGGCGTCCCAGTCGCTGGCGAACAGGGCATCGAGGTGTGCCGTTTGTGCGTCGGTGAGGGTGACGGTTTGGGCGTCCTCGATGCGTTCGCTTGCGAGGGATACGGAGTCTTGGTCGTCGACGAGCCGCGTGTGGGCGGCGTCGAGGTCCTTGATGTCCTTCTCGGCGAGCACCTTGTCGGTGTGAGCCTTCTCGTGCTTTGGACGGAGGTCGTCCTCTTCGGCTTGCAGGGCGGAGAGGGTGTCGCTGGCGGCGACGATTCGGTCCCGTTGAGCGTTCAGGTCGGCAATGGTGCGGTCGATGCCGGTGTAGTCAATGTCGGCCCAGTTAGCGTTGGCGACCCACTGATGCGCTTCCTTGAGGACCCGCAGGGTGGAGAGCCGGGTGCGCACCTCCTTCGCCTTGGACTGGACGACGTTGAGCCGTTCGTCGAGGTCCTCAATCTGTTCGGTGAGGTCTGCGAGGCGTCGTTCGTTGGAGAAGCCGATGATGTTGCCGTCGCCGGATTCGCCGTGTGCACCCTTGTCGCCGTGGCGGGTTTGCCCGGACGGGGTGACGCGCGGTTCCCGTCCGGTGAGTGCGTCGGCGTTGGGTACGCAAAGGTGGTCGACGTTGTTGTCGGAGACCCGGCCTTGGACCCACGCCGAGAACGGGGAGTCCTTGAAGGCAAGTTTCCCGGACACGAGGTCGGGGTTGCCTTGGTAGTCGTCATGGGGTTGGAGGGTGACGGCTTCGAAGTTGATGCGGGGCCGAATGGTCACTCCGTCGATGCTGCGAGACAGGTGGGTGCGAGTTTCACGGTCTACCAGCACCACACGGGCGAGCCCGCCGAGTGTGGTTTCGATGGCCCTGCGCCAGTGCTCCTCGTCGGGGAGCACGTCGATGAGTTCGGCAACAAAGGGCAGGTCGCGCATCGGGTCGAGCCCTGCAGCCTGCGCCATGGCGGCTCGTGCCCGGTGTAGACGGTCGGGGACCATGCCGTTGCGTCCGCGCAGGGAGTCGCGTTCCTTGAGGGCTTCGTCGCGTGCTCGGGAAACGGGGTACTCCTCGTCCTTGCCGATGGAGCGCAGTTCGTCCTCCAGCGCCTCCTCCCGAGCGGGGAACTCGGACAGGAACGTTTGTGCGGCTGACTGCGCCTCGGCGAACTCCTCAGCGGTCTCGGGTACGGGAAGGCGAAGCGGTTCGGTAAGGGTCTGGAACTTGATGCTCGCTTGGTAAGCGGTCGCCCGCTGTTCGCTCAACTGTTGAATCTGGTCGCCGAGCGTCTTGATGGCATCGCCGCCGTTGGCTGCCTTGTCCTTCTCGATTGCGTCCAACCGCTCCCGGAGCCGTCGTTCGTCGTCGCGGGCGGCAGTGAACCGGGCGGTCTCCTCGGTGTGCCTGCGGCGGTTGGATTCGACTGCCGTGTCGAGGAGGGTCCGTTCGGTGAGAAGTTTCCACAGCAGGAACGGGGAGTCGCCCTCACGGTTGATACCGAACTGGTCGATGAGCAGGGCTTGCTCGTTCGCCTTGCGCAGGTCGGCCTGCAGTTCGGGAAGGCGGCGAAGGACTCGTGCCTTCTCGGCTTCATCGAGCATCTTGGCGTAGGCCGCTTCGAGGTCGGCGAAGTGAGCGAGCGCTTCATCGGCCTTCTTGTAGGTGATGGGCTCTTCGAGAACCATCGACTTGTAGAGGCTGTCGACCGTCTTGACCTGCATTCCACCTTGGACGCGGGCGAGCAGACGCAGCGCTTTACGTCCGTCGCCGTTCGCACCGATGCCGAGCCGAGTGTGGAGGTTCTGTTCGAACTCCCAGAACTTGTCGAAAAGTTGGATACCAGCGAAGTTGCCCTTCATGGTGCGCTTGTCGAAGCGCGACGCCGCCAACGGTTCGAGGCGCGCAAGGTCGAGGTAGCCGTCAGTGGTCGCGAACGTCGTGGCAACGTCGGAGTTGGTCGAAGCACCGGCCTTGACGAAGTAGACGCGCAGGACCGTGTAGAGGCGTTGATTGTCGTTGACGAACGTCATCGCGATGGCACCCCATGTGGGGCTTCCGTCGATGCCGCGCAGCACTTGGTCGCGCATTTCGTCGGTGCCTTCGACACGGCTCGTGTCGGTCTTGCCGCGCAGGTAGGTCAGCAGGTTCCGTTGGTCAACTGACCGTGCTCGACCGACGGTGGCGTCGTTGGAGGCTCCGTTGAAGGGTGTGTCGGAGGGCATCATCAGCGCGAGGTAGGCGTCGAGCAGGGTCGACTTGCCTGTTCCTGAGGCTCCGGACAGCAACGTGGAGCCGGTAGCGAGGCTCATCGAGTGGTAGCCGTGGAACCCGCCCCAGTTCACCATCTGCAGGGTCTGCGCGCGCCACTGAGTGGTGCCTTCGGTTGCCCCGTCCATGTGGAGCAGTGCGTCTTGTGTCATGAGGTTTCCTCGGCGTTCAGGTCGTCGGCTGCCGGGTCCGTTTCGGTGCCGTTCTGCGTCATGAGCCACGTCATCAGGTCGCGCAGTTTCTGGATGGGCAGGAGCACTTCGATGACGGGCGAGATGCGGAATCGGTCCGGGTCGGGGGTCTTGAGCAGGACTCCGGCCCGGCGTAGGCCGTCGATGGCGCGTTCGCTCTTCTTGTGGTCCAGCGACCGGTCGGTTGCATGGTCGGGGCGCATACCGGAAACCTCGTCGATGAGCGCAGCCTTCTCGACGTACACGACGCTGTCGCCGTCTTGGCGTTGCTGGAAGAACCGGCTGCGAAGGGCGACCAGCATGATGGTCTCTTCCTTCGTGTGCGCGACATCGTGGAGCAGCGTCGGCAGGGGTGCGCCTGTTTCGGAGGCCACTTGCCGTTTGAAAGCGACTTGGTAGTTGCGGTCGATGTGCAGGTCGAGGAACAGGTCGTTGAGACGACTCCTGATGAGTTCCTCGTTCACGAGCAGCGTCGCCCACTGGTCTGAGTGCCGGTCAGCGGAGATGTAGCGGTGCTTCATCAGGGCATGGAGGACGCGGCGTTGCTCGTAGTCGAGTTTCCCGGTGTCACCTTCGAAGCAAGACACGGACGCCGATGCCTCTTCGTCGTCGCCGTCGAAAGGGTCGTCGTCGGCAGGGGCGTCCACGCCGTCGATGTTCTGGTCGAGTTCGTCGAGCATGAGGTCGACCTCGTCCGGGTCCAAAGAGAGGTCGGCGGGGTCAGTCCACGTGTCAGTCATGAGGCATCTCCAACGACATCGGCACTCTCGGTGACGTTCTGGATGAGAGAGACGTTCGGCATCAAGAACCCCCGACGGGTTCCGTCCGGGCGGATTGCCTCCACACGGTCGCGGTCACCGCTGGACACGTTCACGTCCATGTCGGTCAGCAGGTGAATCAGGCCGAGGATTTCGACAGGTCGGCGTAGGTCATCGGGCAGTTCGTTAAACAGGGCAGCCGCAGAGGCCCCGTCGCCGGAGGCCAGCGCTGCGTCCAGTTGCTCGCGCAGGTGAGCCAGCGACGGGCCACCCTGCTGACGCAGTTCTATGAGCGACAGCGGGGCGGGGGCGTCGGCTGACACATCTTCGAGCGGCTCAGGTGCCCGCTCGGAGTCAGTGTCGAACGTCTTCATCCGCAGGTGCTCTACGTCCAACGCCGACGGCATCAGTTCGACCGTGACCGCTGAGCGTGACTTCGCCGTCTCCATCCACGTCCGCAGTTCGCGGTCGATGCCGCGAAGCACTTGGTCGAGTTCGCGGTTCTTGATCTGGTCGTAGTTCTCGATGCGCTCGCGCAGCGTGGCGCTCAAGCGGCTCCGCTGAGACAGCACGTCGTCAATTCCGGAACGGATGACATCCACGGTGCCACGCATCCGCTTTTGCTCGTCGGGAAGCAGAGTGTCGGCGAACGGGTGAGCCAAGATGGTGTCGACGTCGCGCCGCAGCCGGTTCAGCCAGTCCTTGTTCCGGAGTAGTTCGAAGGCTCCCTCGAACGCCTGACCTTCGGCGGTTGCCTTGAGGAGGTTGCGCGACTTGGCGAGGTATTCGTCGAGCACTTCACCGACCTGACGTTCCTCGTCGCGGAAGTTGCGCAGAATCGTTTTGTGCATCGCCGAGACGGACTCCTCGACGCGCTTGAAGTCGCCGGGCAGACCTTCAAGGTTGCGCAGCACCTCCACGAATCCCGACACCAAATCGTTCTCCGACGCCGCCAGCATCTCGCCGCCGTTCGCGAGGCGTTCCCGCTCGGCGGCAAGGACAGTGATCTGCTCATCGAGCCGGTCGATGCGCTCCTGCCGGTTCGGGTTGGCGTCCGTGGCAACCCGCGAGACGGTCTCCATGATGGTCGTGATGCGCGACCCGGACAGGAACGACCGCTCGCGGGTCATCTCCTCGATGATACTCAGCGCGTCCTGCGTGTGGGACGTGAGCCGGTACTGCTCCTGACCATCGTCACCTTGCTCGCGGTAGAGCCATTGCTGCCTGACCCACTGGAAGCACAGGCTCTTCCCGTTGCCCGCAGGGACCTGATGGCCTCCCGTGCGCAGTTCGTCAAGGTACGCATCCACTTGGGCTTGGAGCCGTTCAGCGCGGATGGAGCGGACCTCTTGGCTGAACGAGCACAAGAAGATGGGGAGCGCGACCGCAGCCCACTTGCGGTCGAGCAACTGCAGGGTGGGGCGTTCGAGAGCGTCTTTGACGCGCGCAACCTCGCCCTCGATGTCGCTCATGCCGTTCCCCCTGTGTCCGACCGCAAGTGCAGTCATCGGCAGACTAAGGGTCGGCACCGACAGGTCGGCTTGAGATGACCCGATTCGATGCGTTAGCCGGACCCGCTCTCGTGGAGCGTTGCGTGGGACCAGACCGACGGCATTGTGGTCTCGTCCCCCGCGAGGTCAGAACAGGACGACATCCTCGTGGAGGTCGGTTCTCGACGCTTCCTCCGCGTCTGGTAGGTCTGCGATAGCCCCAACGAGCGCGTCTAGGGCTTCTGGTGTCCACTCATCGTGGGTGCCAACCCCCGCGAGCATCCGCCCGACCGCCGACAACACTGGCTTGGTGGCAATCTTGTTCAGCGCATCTTGCGGCGATTCAGGCTCCCACTCGTCGTCGGCGGGACGCAGGTAGTGCACGGGCACGCACGGCACTTGGGCAACCTGCTTGGGTCCGATGTTCATGCTCTTGGATCCGAAGCCTTGCGCCCCGAACATGGCCTTGTAGTAGGCCGTCACCTGAGGGGCATTCAGGAACGTGGTCAACGCGTGAGCACAGATGTTCTCGTTCGGGATGATCAAGACGGCAGACTTGCCACAAAGGAAGGCCCCGTCGGGGTCAGCCACCGCTTCCAACATCGACGCCATGCCAGCAAGCATGACCTTCGGCGACAGTGCCTGAGTCAGGCGCTTCGGAGCGAGCGTGCGCAATGCGTCGACCGGAACGACCGGCTCTAGGTGCTTGAACCCGAGGTACTTCGCCTCGCGCAAGCCCCAGAGCGTTCGGAATGGGTCAATGGTCCCCGTGTTGGCGAGTTTGACGTAGGCGCTTCCTGCTTCGTCGGCATCCGCCCGGAAGGTCACAATCTCCCTGATCTCGTACGCCTGTGACGTGCTAGCACCGTCACTCAGGGTTGCTATGTCGCCGACCTTGCCTCGGAACGTCGTCACGTATCCAGTGGTGTCGACATTGGCGAAGGCAAAGCCGGGTGGTTGGCTCAACGCCGCTGACAGATCTACTTCGTGGTCCACATGTGTGGTTCCCTCGTATACGCGTAGGGCGAGAACGTCCGTTGTTGTTGTGGGTGACTTCTCAACGGCAAGCACGACGACGTTGACCGCTGCATCTCGGAAGACCTTGACGGACGAGTAGTCGTGAACCCTGAACGGTCGGTAGCGCAACAGTCTTTGCTGCAGTGTGCTCACGTACGGAACGCCGAGGATCTTGTTGGGCGTCACCATGGCGTGTCGCCCACCGGGTTTGGTCAGAACGCTAGCCAACTCCACGAAGGGGACGAAGAGGTCCCAGTTCCCCTTGGCTGTCGACCAGCCGACTTCGATGGCGTGGCGCTGCGCCGGGTCTTCCGCCTTAAGAGATTCCGAGTCGAGGTAAGGCGGATTGCCAACGACACAGGAGAACCCGCCAGCCCAACCGGCATCCGGGTCGTGCAGCCCGCTGGGAGGAACTTGGAAGATCTGTGGGAATTCGAGGTGCCAGTGGAAGAATCGGTACTTCCTACCGAGTGCTTCGAGTTGCTGTCGGCGCTGAGACAGGGGTTCCAAGTCCTCGCGATGCTGGAGGCTGTTGAGCGTCAGGTAGGTGGGTGGCCCCTGCTCCGGTCGCATGCCGCGCTCGATTGGCCACACCGACGCTGCTACCCACACGTCACACAACAGGCGGGCTCGACCTAAGGACGGATTCTCCTGCGCGGACCTCCATGAGTCCGCCTTGAGCCGCAGGGATTCAATACTGTCGTCGTCGGCGCTCTCGATGCGCCGGACCTCCCTAGCGAAGTTCGTGTTCGCTACGAGGATCTCTACGGGCTCCATATCAAGCATCTGGTCACGGTGCGACAGGTTCTCGCGTTCGTACTTGTTCCTCTTCTTGAGGGCAGAGGCCGTGGCGTTCGTCTCGCGAGTATGAGACGCGAAGGCGTCGTCCGGGATGTTCCCAAGCAGAAGGCGGGGCGTTGCTCCCAGAAGCGCGTTGCCGACCTTCAGGTGTGAGTCGAGGAAGTTGAGGGGTTTGCCGGGCGTCAACGCTTCGAGCCACAGTCCCACCTTGGCGAGTTCAATCGCCATGTCGTTCAAGTCGACACCGAAGATGCACCGAGAAACCACGTCGCGCATAGCGTCTCGCACAGCCTCCTCGGTTGGTTCCGGGTCCCCGGTGCGGGCGACGGCGACCGCACGGGCGAGTCGACGAGCGGCAGCGACGAGGAAGTGTCCAGAACCGCATGCCGGATCACAGACCGTGATGGCGAGAAGGGCTAGTTCTGGGTCGTCTGCGGTGAAGGCTTTGGCAATTTGGGGGTCAAGGGTTTCTTCCAGCACGGTGCCGACAAGTTCGGCTGGCGTGTAGTAGGCCCCTGTCGCTTTGCGAGTGTTGCCTGACGCCACGGTGAGGGTGAATTCGTTTCCGGTAGGAGTCACGGCAGGGATGTACTCCAGCAGTGCTTCGTAGACTCCGCCCAACTCTTCGGCTCCAAGGTGGCGGTAGTCCACGGCCCGGATAGTGCCGCTCTCTCGGTCATGCAGTTGCGAGAGGCCGCGAACAGCGTCGAGAAGGACACTATTAGACAACTTGCAGTTCGGCAGTACACCTAGGAACGATTGCTCGAACAGTGTTGAACCCAGTGGCGGGAGGCCCAGTGCGTCCTCGCCCTTCCCTCCGAGTGCGTCGAACACAACTTGCAGCCCCAGCCACAGGTCTGCATGCCGACCGGCACGTCGCGATTGTGCAAGGGCGCGGAGCCGTCTGGTTGAGAAGAAGTCGACGTATCGAGCCCGCGCGAGCCGCGAGGTCCCGTCAGGGTGAAGTAGGTCCCGATCCTCAACCACAAACAGGAAGATGAGGCGGTACACCAGCCGTAGCAGCCACCGGTAGAAGTCGTCAGCCGCACCGGGGTCACGGGCAACAAGGTCGCGCAGCGCACGGTTGGAGGGATGCGAGAGGAAACCTGAGCCCAGTTCCGTCAGGGCGGCAACGAATCCCTCCCGAAGGTGGTTTAGCGCACGGGTTCCGTCGTTAATGGCGGCGCTCCGCCACCTTTCGAGGATGCACGTAGCAGGTTCGCTAGAACGGAGTCGGGTGGAGTGGGCGAGGGCGTAGAGGATGGCGAAGTCGGCGAACTGCTCCCCGGTAAACATGCCTTCAAGATCGAACTCGATGTAAGCCGGTCGACCCATAACGACGTTGTCGCGCAGGAGCCGCAGTCGCTTGCCGTTGGTGAGGATGGCCCAGAGGTGCGCGTCTGCGCGGTTGAGGAGTTCTTGGATGAGCGAGTGGGGTGCGGTGCGGGATGCGCCCCGGATGTTGGTGGCGGCGCGTTTGTCGAGGTCAACATTCCAGCCGAGCATGTGGACCGGAACGTGTCCGTCGAGGTGGCGGACATCGAAGGTGTCGTCGTCGATCTGGATGTTGGGGATGGCTTCGAGGTCGTAGCCGAGTTCGCGAAGCAGGACGGTGGTCCACCTGTCCCGGGTGATGGTGGTGGCAGGGTCGTTTTCAGAGAGGGCGGACAGCCGAGTCTGGAATGACCGGTAGGTGGGAAGCAGGAGTTCCCACGCCCGTGCGGCTGCCTGCCGGAGCGTGAAGGTGTCGGGGAGGCCGTAGGTGCCGGGAGCGAGGTGGTCGAGTTCACCGTTGGCGAGGCGGGTAAGAAGGTCTGGAGGGAGGAGCGCGCCGACGGTGTTGATGGTCGGGTAGGTCGCGCCGGTGGTGGTGCGACTCATACGGTTCCTCCGGGGATGAACTGGTAGACGCCGAGGATGTCGACGGGCTTCTGTGCGGTCACGCGGAGGCCACGGACTGCGGTTCCTGCGGCTTGTCGCACCCGACGGTGAGACTCGTCGAGGTTCTCTGCCTTTGTATCGGCTGCCTCGGACAGGTGCCCAAGCAGGTCTCCCCGCTGTAGCGCATCGAGCGTGGGGGTTAGGAACGCCTTACCCATTGACTCGGGCATGTTCCCAGCGGGTGTTGCCTTGAGGAGATCGCCGACGGCGTCGTCGCTGAGCCACGTGGGGTCGTCAGGGGTGCCGGTGAACGCAGCGAGGTGCGCTTCTTCGACAACCATGGGGACGTCACGGTCGCGGCCGGGGAGGTTGGCGTGGAACCGCACACGGCTCACTAGGAGCGTGGTCGTGTCGGTTACCTCGCTGGTGCGCATCACTCCGGACCGTCGGGCTGGCCTGAATTCTGGGGCGAGGAGCGGGTCGAGTGCTGCGTCGAGCGCGTAGGAGGCTAGCGCTTCGACGGCGGGGTTGGTGCGGGTAAGGACGTGAGCACCGACCGGTGCTGGGAGGTCGCGAACGAAGACGATGGTTGCGTCGGTGGCCTTGATGGGGAGCATGTCGCGCAGTGCCCTAGGGAGGGTAGCGACGGTGGCCCTGAACCCCTCGGTCGTTTCGACAAGTGTTGCGCCGAGACGGACTAGGACGTTGCGGGCGAAGTGTTCTACGTCGGCAGGCCCGCCGAGTGCTGCGCGGACTTCTTTGAGTTCGTCGTCGACGGCGGCTGGGGAGAGAGCGTGTTGTGCGAACCGCGAGCGTGACCGCTTTTCGCGTTCTGCGGTGGATTGCCATGTGTCGAAGAGTTCTTCTTCGCTGTCGAAGCCGGGCAGGTCGAACAGTGCTTCTTGTGCGTTGTCGCCGCGCCGGAGGATGAGGCCCTCGAAGACGGCCTGCATGACGAGCGCGGAGTCGGCTGGAAGCGAGACGGAGACGCCGGTGGACTTGCGGATGGTCTCGTGCTTGCGGAGCAGGACGTTGAGGACTACGCCGTCAACTGGGTTGTCGACGCCGTAGAAGGTGATGGCGCGGACGGTCTTGGCGCGCTGCCCGAACCGGTCGATGCGTCCCTCGCGTTGTTCGTGTCGAGTGGGGTTCCATGCGAGGTCGTAGTGCACGACGGCGGTGAAGTAGTCCTGCAGGTTGACGCCCTCGGACAGGCAGTCGGTGGCGACGAGCACGCGGTTGCCGTCGTGGGTGCCGAGGTCGGACACGGCGGCTTCTCGCGCCTCGGGCGGCATGGTGCCGGTGACGGCCTCAACGCGGACGCTCTTACCGAGGGCCTTGCGGAGGTGCTCGCCGACGTATTCGGCGGTAGGGATGTAGCGGCAGAACACGATGGGCTGGTAGCCATCCTTGATGAGTCGCTTCACCATGTCGGTGAGACGGGCCAGTTTGAGGTCCTTCTCGGGTCCGACGAGCGCGTCAGCCTGTCGGGCGAACTCCAACAACTTGCGGCGTGTGGAGGATGTGGAGGTCCCTGATGGGGTGTCGTCCGCGCCGGGGGCGATGTCATCGGCGTCGGTGGAGGCATCGTCGTCCTCGTCGAGGATGAGATTGCGTCCGATCTCGTCGGCTTCCTCGTCGGTGGCTGCCTCAGCGGTGGCGGCACGGTTCCGCAGGGTGGTGGCTGCGGCTGCCGGACTGGAGGCGAGTGAGCGGAGCAGCGCAACCATGGACCACCAGCGGACGCGTTGGCGCACAGTGCCTGCGATGGCGTCGTCGGTGACGGTCTCGCGAGCGTAGTCGAGGACCCGGTCCAGAAGTGCCCGGTATTCGGGGTGGAGTTTGTAGGTCTCTTCGGTGGTGGCGCGGTCGGGAAAAACTGTGTCTTCGAGGAAGTCGGCGATGTCACCGCGTTGACGCTGCACAAAGTAGCGAGCGAGTTGGGCGCGGGCGGCGTCATGCTGTGGGCCGGAGAGGTCAGCCGGGAGGTGTTCGAGTTCGGGGTTGAGCAGCGCGAGGAGGCCGCGCCAGCCGTCGTCGTCGCCTTGGTGGGGGGTGGCGGTGAGGAAGAGCATGTGCCGTTTGGGGTCGGCAGCGAGGCGTTGCAGGAGGTGGTGCCGAAGGGTCGCGCCACTGCGTGAGTTCGCCCCTCCGGCGGTCACCGAGGTGTGTGCTTCATCGACGATGACAAGGTCAGGGCAGGTGCGGGCGAAGTCGTCGCGATAGTTGCGCTGCTTGATGAGGTCGGTAGACACCACGACGTAGGGGTGGCGGTCGAAGAGGGACTCCCCCATGCGTAGGCCCTTGTTCAGCCGGTTCACGGTGGACGGGAGCACGAGGGTTGCGTCAATGTTGAACTTGACACGCAATTCCTCGCGCCACTGCGGAGCCAGTGCCGGAGAGCAGAGGACGGCGAGTCCCTTCGCTTCTCCCTGTGCGAGGAGTTCGGCAGCGACGAGACCGCCCTCGACGGTCTTACCGATGCCGACGCCGTCGGCGATGAGAAGTCGCACCGCGTCGCCGCCCTGCCGGAGCGCCATGAGGAGAGGCACGTACTGGTAGGCACGTGGGGTGACAGCGAGGCCCGCGAGGCTGCGGAACGGTCCGCCGGAGGCACGGAATCCGATGCGCAGACCGTCGCGCAGGAGCCGGGCAGCGGTGCCGTCTCCGAGGTCTTCGGTGGTCGGTGGCGGGAAGGTTGCCTCACCGACCTCTTCGAGGGCGGGCATCAGCGCGGAAATGTCCTCGTCGGCCCCAGCGAGGGGACGTACGAGGAGGAATGCGGGGTCGGACGCGTCAACGACCACCCATTCACGGTCGCGGGCACGCACTAGCGTCCCTTCGGTGAATGCGGGTGCCACCGGGGTGGTCGTCACAGAGTGTCTCCTTCGCCGAACACGTCGACCAGTTGCTTGCACTGCTGGTCCCACGCGCTGTCGTGCTTGATGTCGAACCGGACCACTAACCAGCCCTTGGACAGCAACCGCGACTCCACTTGGGCGTCGCGTGCCGCCACGTCGCTGTGGTCGTGGACAGGTCCGTCAACATAGACGGCGGTTCGGACATCTCTATCGGCATAGACGAAGTCCGGGAGGGCGACGGCATCCGCGACCCGGTATTGGGCGTGGGTGGGAAGTCGATAGCCCCGCTGATAGAGCCACTTGAGGAACTGTTCTTCGGCGCTTGTGGTGGATTCGGTCAGCAGCGTCTCGTACTGCTCCCGCCGGGATTGTCCTCCAGCACCCACGTCCAGCGTTGCGTCCCGCAGGCTCATGAGCACGTCCTTGGCCTTGTGGCGGTCAAGGGCGAGGTGGTCGGGCTGGTTGCTGTAGGAGAGCAGGCAGTCGTAGCAGGCGCGCTCGCAGCGCTCCGGCTCGGCTGCGCCGATGCGGATGGCGTGCTTGGCGTGGTTCAAGTCCTGCCCGGAAGCGGGGTCGAAGTGGCATACGTCGAGGGCTTCGGAGACCGCAGCGCGGAACGCCGTCGTGTCCATAGCGAACCGGCGCA
The DNA here is from genome assembly GCA_038259225.1 of Propionibacteriales bacterium. Lineage (GTDB taxonomy): Bacteria > Actinomycetota > Actinomycetes > Propionibacteriales > Nocardioidaceae > JANLYC01. Next base: position 10,125 of record JBBSPA010000028.1, on the reverse strand, counting down.
GCGCTCCCGCGCCGCCTTCACTGTTTTCGTAGAACAGCAAAAGGTGACGCTCCGCCGGGCTGGGGAGGGGTTCGACAGCCAGTTCGTTCTCTTCCAACTGGAACGCGATTGCGATTCCGCGCTTGAGCGCGTACTGGACAGCGATCTTCTGTTCGTCGGTCAGATGGCTGGCGAACTCGACCAACAGTGCGTTGCATCGGTCTTCGACGTAGGGGATAACCAGTGCGGTGTTCTTGCCGGTGGACACCGATTCGCCTGCGGCGTCGATGTCCTTGGCTTGCTGTTCCGGGGTGTCGGCGTTCTTGCCCCACTGTCCGCTGTGCAGGTTGAGCGGGAACCCGTTCTTGACCTTTTGGCGGCGGTAGCCGGTGTTCATCCGACGAATGAGGGCGGTGTCACCGTAGGTGAGCGTGGCGACCTCCACTCCGGAGGCGTCGTTGACCTTCACGACTGTGTGGCTGGAACGTTCTCCGTGGGGTTCGAATCGGACAGCCGTTTCGATGTCGAATCCGGAACGGTGCCGTTCCTCCTCGTCGGCGGAGATGCGGTCGCGGCGACGAGTGATGACGGTCTGCATTCGGAGCAGGTTCCCGACGTGCCCGGCACCGAGGTCAGCACCGCAGCCGGGGCGCTGACAGATTTCGAGGCCATCGCCGTCGCCGGTCGGCTTGTGGAGGTATCCGCAGAGGGGGCACCGTTTGGCGGATTCCAGCAACGGCCCACCAGAGGACGGGTCGGAGCCCACGGGGATCTGTACGCGGTGCACGGCGTAGCGAGCGCCTTCGTGGTAGATGAACGCTCCGGGTCCGAACTCGCTGATGGCGAGGAACCGAGGCCGTTGCACGTAGTCCCCCTCTCCGGCTTTGGTCTTGCGACCGGCGGGGATGAAGGCGGCGAGAGGCAGGCGTGGGAAGGAGTATCCGGGCAGGAACCCTTCGGATGCGAGGTAGCGGTATGGGTAGAAGTCGGACTGGTTGCGGTCTTCGCCTGCGCCACGGAGCAGTTCAATCTGGGCGATGGCCTCGCGGTAGCGGGCCTTGGCGGCGTCTCGTTCGCTGGGGGTTACGGCGAGGTTGGTGACGATGTCGTTTTGGCGGCGCGCCTCGGCTTGGGCGTTCTTGTACAGGCCGCGCCAGCGGTTCACTGACCGGTCGAACTGAGTGGGCGACTGACGGACTACCTCGTCGAGCCAGCCGGGCTTCCACCACGCGGCTTCGGTGACTTCGTTGGTGCCGGTGAGTACGGCGTGTGCGGCTGCGATGGCCCGCTTCTTCGCCCCCTCATCGGAAAGTGATGCGGCGATGGAGGGAAGTAGGGGTAGGGCGTCGTCGTCGAGGTCAACGATGTCCTGCATCGCCCCGTGAAGGTCTTGGCTCGTTTCGGCTAGCCAGATTGCGTGTACGTGGGCGCGGATGAGGTCTTCGTTGGACAGGTCGAGGCGCGGTGGGGCGACTTGACCGGAAACCATGAGGTCGGAGCGGCGGAAGTAGAACTGGTCGTGCCCGGACCCGGTGGCGCAGTAGGTCACGACCAGCGCCGGGGATCCGGCTCGACCGGCGCGACCGGACCGCTGTGCGTAGTTTGCCGGGGTGGGTGGCACGTTGCGCATGCCTACGGCGTTGAGGGTGGAGATGTCGACGCCGAGTTCCATGGTGGGCGAGCAGTACAGGACCCTCAGGTCGCCCTTGCGGAACGCGGCTTCACGGTCTTCGCGTACGTCTGCAGGCACTTGCGCTGTGTGTTCGGCTGCCGACAACCCGCCGAGGCTGGTGGCGAGGGTCCGGTAGAAGTCTCGGAAGTAGGGGTTGACGCGTCCACCGGTCTCGTTGGTGACTCGCAGTGGGTCGGTCGCGCGTTGCTCCCCGTCGCCGGGTAGCCATAGGAGCGCGGCTTCGTCTACTTGGAAGCCGGGCACGCCGTCCCTGGGGTCGACGACCTTGTCCAGCAGTCCTTCCTTGGCGAGCACTTCCAGCAGGGCACGGATGATGTCTTCACTATCGGCTACCGACAGCGTGACCCCGTTCAAGCCCTTGAGTCCGGACCTCTTGCGAATCCAGCGAGCGAAGGCTGAGAGGCCGGAAAGGTAGTGTCCGCTGCCGGTCCGTTCGCCCTTGTTCTTGGACCTCGGATAGGTGATGAGGGCACGTGTGGGCCGGTCGTCGGAAATGGCCCACGGGACGATGAGTTGAGCATCGGACTGACTCTTGATGCGCTCGTGGCCCTCCTCGGTGAGGTACTCAGTGCGCACGCAGAGGTTGCGTCGCATCTCGTCGAGGAGTGTGACGAGGAGGCGTTCGCGTACGTCTGTGCTCGCGGCGGCGAGGCTGGCGGGCATGTGTGCCCAAGCAGCGGTGCTCCACAGGTCGTTGCTGGCAGCCAAGTCGTCCAAGGATGCGTACGTGACCTTAAGCAGACCGGTCTCTTCAAGGTTCGGCATGGTGATGCGCCAGCCGCGAGCGAGGTCGGCGTACACCCGGGCTGCGACCGCCCCTCGCAGCGCCTTCGTTGCGCGGTCGATGTTGAACTTGGAGTCGGGAGCCTTCGCGTACTCGATGGGTTCCAGATTCAGCGCCTGAACAACCTTCGACGGGAGTTCGTCATGTTCGAGTGGTTTGCCGGTGGCGTCGAGGTGGTCTTTGACGGCGCGGTATAGCGCGGCCCGAATCTGTCCGACGAGGACGAAGTCGTTGAAGTGCCCGGCTTGCAGGCTGGCGTCTTGGCGGTTGTCGGTGAACGTGAGCACCTTGCTTGCCGCCTCAGCGATGTCCGCTTCGCGTTGTTGCGCGCGAACGATGGACGCGGACAGCACCGTGGTCGCTGAGGATCGACCTTCGGAGCCGAGGGATGCGAGTTTCGCGAAGTCGTTGCCGCGTGCCGATTCGTAGACGGTGGAGCAGTTGAGGCAGAACCGGAACTTGTCGAGGTAGGCGACCTGAATTCCACCGTCGTCGACGATTGTTCCGCTGGCGTTGACTGACATGACCTCGGGAAGCAAGTCGCGGCGGTCCTTGGAGACGTCCCTTTCGTCGCCGCTGCCTACCACCCAATCTTCAGGCACTCGGTCAACCAGTGCGGCTGAATCCGTCTTACGAGGCCAAGGTTCCGTGTCCGACAGGTAGAGGTAGCCCGTCTTCTTCTCGCCGGACTGGTCGCGTTCCTCGCGCGGAAGGAATTGCGGATAGCCAGCAGAGTCGTCGAGGGCGGCGAGCAGGTACTCCTGTCCGCACTCGCGGCAGAAGGCGAGCGGGTACAAGAGGCTTCCCGGGTCGCCGGGCTTGAACATCTGCTTTTTCGTGGTCAACCAACGGTCGTCTCCCACAGACAGGGTCTGATAGACGGTGTCGCCCCGGCTAATGAACTGGTGCAGTTTGAAGGCGAAGAGTCCCTTGCCTGTGGATGGGTCCACGGCATCCTTGCCAGCGCCCGCGAGAAGGGTGGCGCGGATAGCGGAGGCGCAGTCCGCCTCGGTTGCTCCGGTCAGTTCAGCAAGTTCGCGGCTCGCTTGCTCCAGCGTGCGCGGCTGCGCTCGGGCGAGCCGCTCTTCCTTGACGGTGATGCCGAAGGTGTCTTCAACCCAGACGGCAAGCGGATCAGCGTGCAGGTCTGCGTAGGCGGTTGGTGGCGGCGTATGGATCCGCTTGCGGAGGGCCTCTACATCGACCTCACCGTTGGTGGCCCGGCGGAGCGTTTCCCCGATGACGGAAGAGGGCTTGACGGCCACTCCGAAGTCACGGGACGCGACGGCGGCAACTTCGGCTTGCTGCTCGGCTAGCGTGCCGGGTCCGGCGAGCGTGGCGGAAGTACCGATGCATTGGATGTTTGATGCACCGGTCGCTTGCCGCAGTCGACGCACGAGCATCGCAACATCAGAGCCCTGACGGCCCCGGTAGGTGTGGAGTTCGTCGAGCACGAGATACGACAGGTTCTTGGACGCTGTGATCAGTTTCCGCTCCTGCGGACGGACCAACATCAGTTCCAGCATCATGTAGTTGGTCAAAATGATGTCCGGCGGGTTCTTCAAAATCTCGTCGCGCTTCTCGCGGCTCTCTTGTCCGGTGTAGCGCTCGACGGTGACCGGAGGCTTACCGTCGTAACCCCAGTGCAGGAACCGGTGAAGTTCCTGCAACTGGCTGTTCGCCAATGCGTTCATCGGATACACGATGATGGCGCGGACTCCCTTGCCAGAGCCCTCGCGGAGAATCCGGTCGACGATGGGGATGTCGTAGGTCAGAGACTTCCCAGAGCCGGTCCCAGTGGTGACTACGAAGGACTCCCCCGCCGCTGCCATTTCGATGGCGTCCCGCTGGTGGCGGTGCAGCGTGATGGGTCGAGCGCCGGAGTCCTTGTCGTGCTCCTTGAGACGGAAGACCTTCGCTGTGGCCCGGTCCAGCACACCGTCATCAGCGAGAGCGTCGACGGAGCCGCCTGACTCGAACGACGGGTTGAGCGCCAGCCATGGTTCGGGCCACAGCAGGCCCGAGTCGATGTCCGACTCGACCTTCTCGCGGATTGTCGGGTCCTTGATGGTCAGGAATCCCTGAGTGAACGCGCGGTAATCGTCGATAACCTCGTTGCGCACCTTGAAGACATCCACCAGTTCCCCGTTTCCTCGCCAACCAAATCTCTGACCACATATCGGCCTACTTCTGTGTTCACCGAAGGTCAATGCCACCCTCTCGTTCGAAAGCGGTGGTAGATCCCTCCATTGAACCGTACTTGCCCCCTCGGACGCGGGCCGACGATTCGGCTCAACACCATCGGCCGGGTCATCGGGCAGGTTGACCGCCAACACCCGAGTCCCCATCGTCGGATGGCTTCTCGGGGGAGTGGCGACCGAAGCCTTCTGGTCGCCTGTCCTCTTGGTGGTGACTCAATCAGGCTCTATGGGCTGCCTTGGCTACTGCATGTCACGAGTTGTCACGTCGAGGTTCGGCGCTTGCTAGACGCCGCTTATGGGCAGCGCCTCGCATGCGGATACTGCGTGTCACGCTTTGTCACGGGGCGGACCGATCAGTGGATCGTTCGGCCTGCCGAAGAGACGGCCATGAACACCAAGAAGCCGTCAACGACGCCAGCGACGGATGCGACCGTCGGCGAGACGGGCTATAGTCGCACGCATGTTCGAACGGAACGCCCTGGCGCGGTGGTCATTGACCTCGCTCAGGCTCGTGAGCGCCTCGCGTCGCTGCGCGGTGAACAGAACCGGCTGACCCGGCGGGACACGGATTTCGTCGGGAGCAGCGTTACTGCTCACCCGAAGAAGTCCACGCCCATGCCCACGATTCGCCACCCCCTCATTGAGGCCGTATTACCCGACCGTGTCGCCGCCAACCTGCCCAGCGACGGATCTCCTCGCAGCGTCGGTCAACTGACCCACACGGCGGTTGCGATCTTGTCGCCGACGGCTCACCAACTGCACCCAGACTCGTTGGTGGAGGCAGCACTCATGCTGTGCCGCGCCATCTCTCCGCCGGGCCGTCAGCACCGCCGGACCTCGACACTTGTTGCCGGGTACACCGTGGAGTACCTGCGCGGCCCTCTTCGACCTCGACCGCCGTGGGAGTTCCTCGGTTCCGAACATCGGACCAGCACAGGACGCGTAGACCTGATGTGGCGGCACAGTGACACTGGGGCGGTCATCTTCGATGAAGTGAAGACGACCGAAGTGACCCGCCGAGCGCCGGACAAGAAGTGGCTAGAGCAGTGCCTGCGCTACTCCCAGTCGGGGGTTAGCGAATACGCCGACCTGTTCCTCGGTGTGCGGCTCCTGCCTCTCGGGTCTATGAACGTGGCTTCCTTCGTCACCGCTACCGGTGAGGTCCTGCCGTTGGTCCCGACTTGGCTAGACCCGCTGGGCGGAACCGGCGGAGCGTCATCATGACCAGCACGTTGGAGGAACGCGAAGCCGTCATCGAAGCCATCAAGCGGCACTCGAACCCTGACGGGACGGTCCCGAACCGGTTGGTACGACCCGCTGCTGACCGGCTCGGCTTGAGCGAGAAGCAGATCCGCCGCTACCTCCGCGACGGAGTACAACGACGATGCGCCTTCATCCCCGACGACAGTCACATTGACGCTCTATATGCAGCCGTCGGGAACATCCTTGGGGCGTACCGTCTCTGCGTCGAGCAAGGTTTCATCACAACCAAAGAGCAGGACCCCAAGCACGGCATCGGCGACCGCCAGTTCCGTCGCGGTTTCGAACGGTACGTCGATGCCGCCATCGTGGCTGGCGCTAGCGACGGGTGGAGCGGCTTTGTTGCCCGTCGCGCGTACGGCACCAAATTTGTGCCGCACAAGGGCCACACCTACGCCTCCGACAGCAGTCCCCTCGACTTGCTCTGCCTCGACAAGAAGGGCGGACAGGTCATCGACCTGTGGGAGACCAATCTGGTTGATGAATGGTCGCGGTTCGCCTTGGTGGTCGCGACCACCAACGGACACCCCGACACCAACGTGGCTATCGCCGTGTTCGCTGCTGGCATCAATGGCTACGACGCCGACGACGGAACCCCCCTCGGCGGAATCCCGGACCACGTGTTGACCGACAACGGCGGCGAGTACAAGAACCAGGCCGTCACTACCGGACTCGTCCGCTGCGGTTTCAAACTGGTGGTCGACGGTGATGACGAAGAGTCTGGGCAGGCCATCAAGCGGAAGTTCACCGAGCCGGAGTCGGGCTGGCAGAACGGACGCGTGGAACGGTTCAACCAAACGATGCAGCGTGGGTTCTCCGCAACGTTGCCGGGCTACGTGGATTCGCGGCTGGAGACGTTCGAGCGGCTCAAGAAGCGCGATTACTGGAAAGCCAACCCGCACCTGCTCCTGACCCGCGACCAAGTGGACGCGCTGCTGCAGCGGTGGCTGATGAAATACAACTTCGAGACGCCTCACCACGGCCTCGACGGTGAGTTGAAGGGCATGACTCCGTTCGAAGCATGGCAAGCAGACGACAGGGTTCTCACGCGTCCCGACGAGAAGACGCTGCGGCTCGCCATGCTGTCCGGCGACACCCGCATTGTCGACAAGGGCAAGGTCCGGGCGTTCTCCACGAAGTATTACTCCGCAGAGTTGGACGGACTCCACGGTCGCAGTGTCGAGGTCCGTTACCTGCCGGGTCGCACCGAACAGGTTGAGGTCTTCTACATGGGGCAGCGCCTGTGCACCGCCCTCCGTGAAGACCTACTCACCGACACGTACCACTCGAACCTCACGGTGCGTCGCGACAAGCAGACAGAAGCGCACCTCGCTCACTCGCTGTCCGGTGAGCGACTCAAGACCAAGCGGGCCAACAAGCAACTCGAAGAACTCGGCTTCGACCGTGACGACCTGCCCGCCGAACCCGAGGAAACGTTCGCCATGCAGGCCGCAATTACCCGCGCCCGTAAATCGAAAGCACCGGTGGCTACCGCCGAGGAGCACGCCGTCTTGGCGTCGCTCTTACCGAACGACGACATCGACGAGGAGTTCATCGCATGACCGCCCAATCACGTTCCCACAGTGGTGACGTCCACGTTGGCCCGCTGCCTCACCTTGACGGTCCCACCGTCACGACGCCCATGTTCGACTTCGGGCACAGCCAAGCCGAGTTCGGCATCCAACTCGGCGGCATAGTCACCTTCGACGGACCAGCCGGAACCGGCAAGACCACCACCGCGACCGTGACCGCCGCTGAATCCAAGATCAGGTTCGTCTACACAAAACTCCGCCACGGTGCCCGCACAAAGGAGACCGCCGAAGCGCTGTTCGCTGCCCTCCACCCACACGAGGCACTGCGCGACCGCACAAAGGAACGGCAACTCATCGCCGACTGCACCGACGCCCTCATGGCAGGCAACGTGGGAGTCATCGCCGACGAGGTGCACCGCATCGGGCTACCCGGCATGCTCCTCCTCTGTTCGGTCTGGGACGACGTGAAGAACCAGACTGGACGCGGCTTCCCGCTGTTCCTAGTCGGCTGCAACGTGCACTCAGCCATCGCCACGGTCGAAGAACTCGACACCCGCATTCTCGCGCGTGCGAACTTTCACCCCCTCGCAGTCGACGACGTTCTTCCCGTTGTCCAAGCCATGAACACCCGGTGCGCCGCCACCCCCGAGTCGCGCCTCGCACAGGTCGACAAGTTGTGGGCACGCGGCAACCTCCGCCGCTGGCGCACGTTCATGAACATCACCAACATCGACCCCAACAAGGCCAACGAGCCGGTCAGCGTTGACGAAATCAAGGCGTTCCTTATCCGGCAGGGACAGACCCTCAAGAACGCGAAACTCACATGACGGCCCCGAATGGTCCGCAGGTCTACCTCGCAGAGGCCCCACCCCCGCTGGAACCCCACGGCCTGACTGCGTTGCGCCGCGACGACCTCTCCGTTGTCCACTTCGCCGCCCCCGTCCACGACACCAAGATTGCCCACGCAGCCATGTCACTGCTGTGGGCTCTCGGCAAACGCGAGGGCGTCACCGGCGTCCACGGAAACCCCAGCGAAAACGTCCCGCTCGTACCCATCTGGCTGAGCGCCTACCGGACCCACACGGTCATCATCAGCGCAGCCCAACACTGGAACGCCCGACTCACTCAAGAGATGGTGCGGCTCCTCATGTCAGCAGGCACCACCGTGGTGCTAGTTGCCGACCACGGTCGCCTCGACCACATTGAAGACACCGCCGCCGGTTTCCTGCCGACAACCGTCCCCTTCGACGACCTCCAAACATTGTTCCCTCCGCCGGTCGCATCCCAGCGAACCAACGCCATCGGATACGACTGGCTCGACACACCGCTACCCGAAGCAGACTGGCCCACCTTCCGCTCCGAATGCCGACGGCTACTCCCCCAGTCCGCGTTCGCGGAACTCAACGACCATTACCTCCGCGCGCTCCACACCACCCGAGCCCGGCTCGACGACCAACTAGAAGCCGTCACCGACGACACCACCCGAACCTTGCTGATTGACCTTCTCGCGGACACCGACCACAGCATCCAAGCCACCGCTGTCCTACGAGCCGTCCAAGCCGCCTACTTCGCCGTCGGATGGAACCTCCGCGTCGACGTTCACGAAGCCGTCTCACTCATTGCCCAGTCCCGTGCAATCGCCTTCACCGCCCGCGACTGGCGCTCTCTTCGTGCCTACCGTGAACCCGGACGTGCGGCAGCCTGCGTTCTCTACGGGGCAGAACTGCCGGTCAGCGCGATTGAGGCACTCACCCTCGCAGACATGGACTCCGCACTCACCACCGGAACCATCCATGGCTTCGCACTTTGCGAGGAAGCCCTCGCAGTGCTTCGCGCCGCTCATCTCGAACGTTCACTGGACGGAGCCGACGCCACCGACCTATTCATCGTCTGTAGCCGGGTCGCAACGATGCTTACCAACGCCGCCAAGGACCTCGGCATCCTCGTCGCGAGCACTGCCAACCGGCGGTCGGAGCACACTGCGAACTTCTGGCAGTGGCGTCTTGGCTTCACGATGCAGAGGATGAACTGATGCGCCTCAACGGAACCCTCATCCGCACCATGCGGGAGGAACAACAACTAAGCCCCGCCCATACCGCCGCCCTCGCAGGCATCTCACGGATCGTGCTCCGACGCATCGAAGATAACGACCCACACGGAGCCGCCATGCTCACCGTGCAGGGACTCATCGCCCTCGCCGAAGCCCTTGGCACACCGGTAGGCGACCTCATCGCTACAGCCCGCAGCACCACCGCAGTACACGCCGTCACCGATGAATCCGCTGAGAGCGCAGCCGACGCCACTGTCCTGTCCGGGCTACTTCTGGCCCTCAAGACGCAAACCCGCCGAAGCGACCTCTCCACCGCCCTCGGCTGGAACCATGACCGCATCAAGACCGCTATGAGGACACTTGACGCCCAGTTGGCTGGAACCGGTCTCGTCCTTCACCGCCTCCACGACCGACTACAACTCCTGCCAGAGCACCGCGCTACCGTCGACGACACCCTTACCCGCATCACCACGACCAAGCACGTCAAGCGCGGCATGGACATCACCACCGCCAAGACCCTCCGCCGGGTCTACGACGGACACCACGACGCGGGCGGACGCAAGGCCATGAACACGCGCGCCGCGCTACAGGCCCTCGCTAAGACCGGAGCGGTGACAAAAGCCAGC
>JBBSPA010000027.1:0-48408 GCA_038259225.1 Propionibacteriales bacterium | reverse complement strand
GTCTCCTGGGAACGAAGGCATCGGCAGCGCGATGGGTGCAGAGGGGCCGGGCGCCGCCGGACCCGGGTCGAAAGCCGGGGTGGCATACGGCGTCAGTCCGACCTCCTCCTCGGGCGGGCCGTCCGCGGCCAGCCTGCGGATGGCCTCGACCTCATCGCCCTGCAGCGGGGGCAAAGTGGCCGTGATCGCCTCGACTGCTCCTGCCCATTGCGATTCCGTCTCGGTCAAGGACAGGCGCAGCAGCTCCAGCCCGGCCCGGTGGTCGAGGATGAGCTGACGTCCGCGTGCGGGGTCGATGGTGGCGGCGTACTCCAGCACGACGCACAGGTGGTCGGGCAGCTCTTCCTCCGTGAGCTCGAAGCCCGAGGCGAGGTAGGTCGGCTTGAACCGCAGCAGCGCCACCCCGCGCTTGCGCGTGTCCCCGTGGGCGAAGTAGGTGAGGAACAGGTTGTGACGTCGGCGGTTGTCGAAGGTCTCGACGTAATCGGCTTCAAGCGCGGTCAGCGGGGCGTCCGCTAGCCGCGTCACAACTGTCCGCAGCGGCTGCCCGACCGGACCCGGCAGCTCATGGGAGGCCTGCCGGATCAGGTCGAACCGGTCCAGCAGTTCCTGGTCGGGGTAACTCAGCAGCAGCGAGGCGGACTGCCAGGCGAGACTGAACTGCTCCGGGGTGAGACCGTGCTCGCGGCGCGCCGTCCGGAGTGGGTTGAGCGTCCTGCGGCTCATTGGTGGTCGTCCCCTCCGGTGTGCCCGCCGGTGCCACCCGCATCGGTCTCCCGGTCACTGGTCTGCGGCGGCGCGTCGGTCGCCGGGTCCGCTTCGTCTGGCTTCGGCGGGAACAGGCCGCTCGGGGCGCCCCTGCCGTCCCAGTTGAGCAGGTTCACCCGGGCGGACTTGTCGGCCGGGCTCGCGAGGGTGTCGGAGGTCTGCCGGTCCTGCAGCATCTGGAAGTTCTCGACCGCGATCGGTGTCAGGCCACCCGATCCCTCACCGAAGATCTCGGGGTTGCCGCCGCCGTACTCCGAGACCGCGCACTCGGTGGCCAGCTCCTCCAGCGAGTGCGCCTGCTCGGCGTGCGCGGGCGGGATGACGTACCTCTCGTCGTACTTGGCGATGGCGAGCAGGCGGTACATGTCATAGATCTCCTCCTCCCCCATGCCGACAGCCGCCGGGATGGAGGGGTCTGGGCTGCGTCCCATGTTGATGTCGCGCATGTAGGACCGCATCGCCGCAAGCTTCTTCAGCACCGCGTCGACCGGCGCGACCTCGCCGGCGGTGAAGAGCTCGGCGAGGTACTCGATCGGGATCCGCAGCGCGTCGATCGCTGCGAACAGGTTGCCGGTGTCCTCGGCGTCCTCGCCCGTCTCGCGGACCACGTCGATCACGGGTGACAGCGGCGGGATGTACCAGACCATCGGCATCGTGCGGTACTCCGGGTGCAGCGGCAGCGCCACCTTGTAGACGTTGATCAAGGCGTGGATCGGGGAGCGCTGGGCGGCGTCGAGCCAGTCCCGCGGGATGCCCTCGCGTTCGGCGGCCCGGATCACCTCCGGGTCGTCCGGGTCGAGCAGGATCGAGCGCTGGGCCTCATAGAGGTCGTGGTCGTCGGGGGTCGAGGCGGCTTCCAGCACCCGGTCGGCGTCGTAGAGCACCAGCCCGATGTAGCGCAGCCGGCCGACGCAGGTCTCCGAGCAGACAGTTGGCAGCCCGACCTCGATGCGGGGGAAGCAAAACGTGCACTTCTCGGCCTTGCCGGTCTTGTGGTTGAAGTAGACCTTCTTGTAAGGGCATCCCGACACGCACATCCGCCAGCCACGGCAGCGGTCCTGGTCGACGAGCACGATGCCGTCCTCGGCTCGCTTGTAGATCGCGCCGCTGGGACAGGAGGCTGCGCACGACGGGTTGAGGCAGTGCTCGCAGATCCGGGGCAGGTAGAACATGAAGGTCTGCTCGAACTCGAACTTCACCTTGTCGGCGATCTTCTTCAGCATCGGGTCGTACTTCTCGGTGGCCGCGGAGCCGCCGAGGTCGTCGTCCCAGTTCGAGGACCACTCGATCTTCATGTCCTTGCCGGTGAGCAGGGACTTCGGTCTCGCGACCGGCGTGTGTTCCTGCGCCGGCGCATCGGTGAGTGTGGCGTAGTCGTAGGTCCACGGCTCGTAGTAGTCGTGCATCGAGGGCAGCTTGGGGTTGGAGAAGATCGTCGCGAGCTTCTTCAGCCGGCCGCCGGCCTTGAGCTTGAGACGACCGCGGCTGTTGAGCTCCCAGCCGCCCTTCCACTCCTCCTGGTCCTCGTAACGCCGCGGGTAGCCCTGGCCGGGCCGGGTCTCGACGTTGTTGAACCAGACGTACTCGGTGCCGGTCCGGTTGGTCCACGCCTGCTTGCAGGTCACCGAGCAGGTATGGCAGCCGATGCATTTGTCGAGGTTCATCACCATCGCCATCTGGGCCATGACCTTCATCAGTAAGTCACCTCCTGGCTGCGTTTGCGGATGACGGTGACCTCGTCGCGTTGGTTGCCGGTCGGGCCGAGGTAGTTGAACGCGAAAGACAGCTGGGCATAGCCGCCGATCACGTGGCTGGGCTTGACCAGGATCCGGGTCAGTGAGTTGTGCGTACCGCCACGTCTGCCAGACGTCTCGGCCAGGGGTACGTCGATCAACCGGTCCTGGGCGTGGTGCATGTAGACCGTGCCCTCGGGCATCCGGTGCGACACGATCGCCCGGGCGACCACGACGCCGTTGCGGTTGACCGCCTCGATCCAGTCGTTATCCGCGACGCCTACCTTGGCGGCGTCCTGGTCGCTCATCCAGATCGTCTGCCCCCCACGGGAGAGGGACAGCATGAACAAGTTGTCCTGGTACTCCGAATGGATCGACCACTTGTTGTGCGGAGTCAGGTAGCGCACGGTCACGCTCAGCTCGCCCATCGCCTCGCCTATCGTCCCGATGTCAGGCTCGGCGAAGAGCGCTCCCATGTTGAGCGGTGGTCGGTAGACGGGCAGACCCTCGCCGAGCTCGGTCATCCAGTCGTGATCGAGGTAGAAGTGCTGACGTCCGGTCAGCGTGTGCCAGGGCTTGAGCCGCTCGACGTTGATCGTGAACGGCGAGTAGCGCCGCCCGCCGGCTTCCGAGCCGGACCATTCCGGGGAGGTGATCACCGGCACCGGTGCGGCCTGGGTGTCGGCGAAGGTGATCTGCTTGCCCTCGTGCTCGGCCGCGAGGTCATGGAGCAGGGTGCCGGTGCGCTTCTCCAGGATCTTGAATCCCTGCGTAGCGAGGTGGCCATTGGTGGTGCCGGACAGCGCGAGGATCGCCTCGCACGCGTGCACGTCACGCTTGAGCGACGGTCGACCGTTGGCTGGGCCGCCCCGGATCGCGCCGTTCTTGGCGCGCAGGTAGTCGACCGAGGCGGTGACGTCGTAGGTGACGCCCTTGGTCGTCGCACCAAGCGTGTCCAGTAGCGGTCCCAGTGCCTGCATCTGCGCGCCGACGGCAGTGTAGTCACGCTCGACCTCGACGATCTTGGGCATGCTCACGCCCGGGATCGGCTCGCACTCACCGTGCTTCCAGTCGCGGACTCGGCCGTGCGGGTTAGCCATCGCGTCCGGGGTGTCGTGCAGCAGCGGCACGGCGACGACGTCGCGGCGGGTGTCGAGGCGGCCGACCGCTAGCTCGCTGAACTTGGTGGCGATCGTCTGCCACGTATCCCAGTCGGTGCGGGTCTGCCACGGCGGCGAAATAGCCGGGTTGAACGAGTGGATGAACGGGTGCATGTCGGTGGTGTTCAGGTCGTGCTTCTCGTACCAGGTCGCCGCCGGAAGTACCACGTCGGAGAAGATCGTGGTGCTGGTCTGGCGAAAATCCAGCGTGAGCAGCAGGTCGAGCTTCCCTTCGGGCGCAACGTCGTGCCAGTCCACCTCCTGGGGTCGCTGGCCCTGTCCGGCCTCGGTCGCACGCAGGGAGTTGTCGGTGCCGAGCAGGTGCTTGAGGAAGTACTCGTTGCCCTTGCCGGAGGAGCCGATCAGGTTGGACCGCCAGATGGCCAGCACCCGCGGGAAATTCTCCGGGGCGTCGGGGTCCTCGGCGGCGAACCTCAGGGCACCAGACTTCAGCTGGTCCACGACGTGCTCGGCCACCGGACGTCCGGCCTGCGCTGCCTGGTCAGCAAGCTCGAGCGGGTTGCGGTTGAAGGTCGGGTAGGACGGCATCCAGCCCATCCGCGCGCTCTTGGCGATCACGTCGGCGGTACTCATCCCGGCCAGCACCCCGCTGCCCGTCGCCGCCGACACGGTATCCGCGGCGAAGGTGTCGTACCGGAACTGGTCGGTGTGGAGATACCAGTAGGCGGTGTGGATCATCTGTCGCGGCGGGCGCTTCCAGTCCAGGCCGAACGCGAGCTGCGCCCACCCAGTGATCGGGCGGCACTTCTCCTGGCCGACATAGTGCGCCCAGCCTCCGCCGTTGACGCCCTGGCAGCCGGTCAGCGTCGTCAGGCCGAGGAACCCCCGGTAGATGGTGTCGGAGTGGAACCAGTGGTTGGTGCCCGCCCCCATCAGGATCATCGAGCGGCCCTTGGATTCCTCGGCGTTCTGGGCGAACTCACGGGCGATCCTGGCTACGGCGGCGGCAGGTACGCCGGTGATCGGCTCCTGCCAGGCTGGTGTGTAGGGCGAGCTGGCGTCGTCGTACGAGGTGGGGTAGTCACCGCCCAACCCTTGGCGGCCCACGCCGTACTGCGCCAGCATCAGGTCGAAGACCGTGGTGACCAGCCGGTCGCCGACCCGGCGCACGGGCACCCCCCGCGGCAGTGAACCCGGCGTCCCGTCGACGTTGTCGAAGCGCGGCAACTCGACAAGGACGGATTCTGCGCCGCTCTGATGCAGAGTGAGCAGCGGGTCGACCTCGCCCAGGTCGAGGTTCCACAGGCCGGCTCCGGCGTCGCCGAAGCGGTGGCCGAGTGAGCCGTTCGGCACCACCGGCTCGCCGTTGGCGGAGTCGATGAGCACGGTCTTGAAGTGGGCGTTCTCGACGCCGGCGTGGT
The DNA here is from genome assembly GCA_038259225.1 of Propionibacteriales bacterium. Taxonomy (GTDB): domain Bacteria; phylum Actinomycetota; class Actinomycetes; order Propionibacteriales; family Nocardioidaceae; genus JANLYC01. Next base: position 43,365 of record JBBSPA010000027.1, on the reverse strand, counting down.
CGGGCAGGTCGGCGGCGGTGAGAAACTTCCCGGCACGGTAGGTGGTGCCGGGCCCGTCGGTGGAGTCGCCGACCGCGTCGAGGGCAACGAGGTAGGGCAGGTCGGTGTACTTCTTCGTGTACTCGGTGAAGTACGGCGTCTGCCGGTCCACGAAGAACTCCTTGAGCACCACGTGGCCCATCGACATCGACAGGGCGCCGTCGGTTCCGGGTGCGATCGCCAGCCACTCGTCGGCGAATTTCACGTTGTCGGCGTAGTCGGGTGAGACCACGATCACCTTCTGGCCGCGGTAGCGAGCCTCGGTCATCCAGTGGGCGTCGGGCGTGCGGGTGACCGGGACGTTGGAGCCCCACATGACCAGGTAGCCGGCGTCCCACCAGTCGCCGGACTCCGGAACGTCCGTCTGGTCCCCGAACACCTGTGGCGATGCGACCGGGAGATCGGCGTACCAGTCGTAGAACGAGAGCATCGAGCCGCCCACCAGTGAGGTGAACCGCGCCCCGGAAGCGTGGGAGACCATCGACATCGCGGGGATCGGGGAGAAGCCCGCCACCCGGTCCGGTCCCCACTTCTCGATCGTGTGCACGTACGCCGCGGCCACCATCTCGGTCGCCTCCTCCCACGACGCGCGCACCAGTCCGCCCTTGCCGCGGGCGGACTTGTAGGCCCTCGCTCGCTGCGCGTTGTCCACGATGTGCGCCCACGCCTTCACCGGATCACCACCGTGCTGGGACTTGGCCTCGCGATACATCTGCAGCAGCACCCCGCGCACATAGGGATAACGGACCCGCGTCGGGCTGTAGGTGTACCAGGAGAACGCCGCACCGCGCGGACATCCCCGAGGCTCGTACTCGGGCCTGTCCGGGCCGACTGATGGGTAATCGGTCTGCTGGGTCTCCCAGGTGATGATCCCGTCCTTGACGTACACCTTCCACGAGCACGACCCGGTGCAGTTCACCCCATGTGTCGAGCGCACCACCTTGTCGTGGCTCCACCGGTCCCGGTAGAAGTCGTCCGCCTGCCGACCGCCCTTCTTGGTCATCGTGCGCAGGTCCGCGGAGACGCTCGCCCTGGTGAAGAACCGCCTGGTCCGAAGCAAAGCATCGCTCAACGGACCGTCCAAGCCCGGCTGGCCAGAGGGTCCCGAGCTGCCCGTGTTATCGGGGCGGTCCTGGGCGGTCGTCATGCGATGGACACCTCCTCGTCGTGTCGCCGTGCGGTTCCGCGCACGACGGTCAGGGTCAGCAGCAGGGTCAGGGCCGCAGTCGCCGACAGCAGCCACAAACCGATGGCGTAGGAGTCGGTGCGGCCGTAGACGTAGCCCATGATCAGTGGCGGGACGAAGCCGCCAAGGCCGCCTGCGGCACCCACCAGGCCGGTCACGCCGCCGACCCGGGACGGGTCGGTCACGCTGGCAATAAGCGCGAAGGTGGCGCCGGTGCCGGAGCCGAGGGCCATCGCCATGGCCAGAAAGGCGATGGCTCCCAACGGTTCGAGGACTGGTGTCGTGGACGCGATCGCGGCGCCGACCACGACCACGAGGTATCCGCACGCCAGGACCGGGATCGGGCCTACTCGGTCTGCCAACCAGCCACCGACCGGTCGCATGACAACGGCGAGCACCACGAAGCCGGCCATCCGGTTGGCCGCGTCGGCGGGGGTGAGGTCGTAGGCGGTCTTGAGATAGGCGGGCAGGTAGACCGAGAACGCGACGTACCCGCCGAATGCGACGGCATACAGGATGCAGGCCTGCCACGTGATCGGCAGCCGAAGGTTGGCGTTCAGCCGCGAACCCAAGGACGAGGTCGGGGCCAACCTCCCAGGCGCGTCCTTGAGCAGCAGCCAGGCCACGATCGCGAAGATCGCCAGTGCCGTCGCCGCAAATAGGAACGGGGCCCTGTCGCCGACATTCGTGTAGAGCCTGACCGTCGTGAGCGCGCTGATCGCCGTGCCACCCATACCGGCACCGAAGATTCCCACGGCCAGGCCTCGCTTCTCGGGAGGGAACCAGGCGTTGACGAAGGGAACACCGACCGCGAAGGAGGTCCCCGAGATACCGAGGAAGAACCCGCCGAGCAGCAGCGCCGCGTAGCTGGTCTGTCCGTAGAAGCCGATGAACAGGATCGGCACGATGGTGGCGAGCGAGACCATCACGAACATCTCCCGCCCCCCGTACTTGTCGGTCAGCGCACCCACAGGGATACGGCCGAGGGAACCCACGATGACCGGTACGGCCACGATCACCGAGACCTGCCACTCACTAAGGGCGCCCAGGGCGCCGTTGTCACGGAACACCGGACCCAGCGGGCTGAGCAGCGCCCACGCCCAGAAGTTGATGGCGAACCCGAGGGTGGCCAACGCGAGCATCAGCCACGGAGACCCGGTGCCACTCTGCGCCGCTCTCCGCTCCTGGCTCGGGGCGGTCATCTGATCCGTCTCCACATCCTCATGTATCACAGGTTGTCTGATATCTGGCGCGTTGCCAATGGGTTGGTTCATCGTCGGGCCTCCCGACAGATCAGACTTAGCCTCCACGTCTCCGGTCCGCGCTCGAGGTAGCCCACAACGAAGTCGCCGGGGCTCGCTAGCAGGTCGAAATCGTTACGGCGCGGAAGATGGTGAGCGCGTAACCGGTCGCGGTCGCCTTCGATGGATGATGTGACAAGGCGCATTCGTTCGAGGAATGGACATCGACCATGGGAAACCGAACTGACAACCCGGGCTCTGCCGGCACGGTGGGTCGGGAGCTCACCCAGTTGGCTCACCCCGTGGTGGCGGCATTCCATGCGGGACGCGCCAGCAATGCGCAGCTGCGGGTCGCCGACGCGATCACCGCCTTCGCGGGGTCGATGCCGTTCGTCTACCTCCACTCGGTGCTCTTCACGATCTGGATGGTGTTCGCGGAGGGAACACCGTGGCCCACCCTGACCTTGGTGGTCTCCCTGGAGGCGATCTTCCTGTCGACCTTCGTGATGATCGGCCAGAACAGGCAGGCGGCGTTCCAGCAGGCCAAGGCCGATCACGACTTCGTGGCCCAAGAGCTCGAGCTGCAGACCAACACCGAGCTCACGCGTCAGATTCATGTCCTGACCACCGAGCTGCACCGCCGGGCTGTCGCGAGCGACAAGACCTCGGAATGCGGGTGACGGCTCTCCGGCCTCGCCGTTCAGATTCTACGCTCCGGCATTGGGCCCTCCAGGTTCGAGGGGCCAACTGTCGACCTCCGTCAGTCTTTAGTACTGGTCAACGCGATGTGCCTCAGGCACTCTGGGAGGAGTTGCAACCGACACCATGGCGGCCGGATGAGACGGCCCCCCGACGGAGAACATGTCCCCCCATCTGCGATTTCCTGGACCCACTAGCTGGTACGAACAGCCCGCTTCGAACCGATCACGTCGATGCGCTGCTACATCACGTCCCCGACTTCAACCCCGAACCACGTCAGCATGATTGGTGACCGCGCATCGGAATCCGAGTTCCCTCGTGACGCCGAACGTCTTCGCGTGTGGGAGTCCGAAGGCGGGCATCTCGACCTCGATGCCCGGCCTACGGAACGGGCTGGAGCTGGAGCCGCACGCGTCGACCGAGGAGGGACCTGGACAGCGTTGGAACACAGTTATGAGGTGGACGTGCTGCTCGGCGACGGCAGCGTCGCAACCATCCGAACGGTCCGGTCAAATGATCTACAAGCCATCCAAGGACTGCACAGTTGTGCCAGCGACGACAGCCTCTACCGCCGCTTCTTCAACCTCAACCGCGATATGGCCGCCCACTATGTCGCCCAGTTGTGCGCCGACGCGACACGTCTGCGGCGCGCTCTCCTTGTCGAGTCCCAGGGTCGAGTCGTGGCGCTCGCTACCGCTGACCTGATCGGACCCACCACCGCGGAGGTCTCGTTCCTGGTCGACGGCGCGACGATGGGCCGAGGCGTGGGTACGTTGTTGCTCGAGCACCTCGCGGCGATCCACCGGCACGACGGCATCGAGCAGCTCGTGGCCGAAGTGCTGTCCAGCAACCGCCCAATGCTCGCCGTGTTCAGTGACGCGGGATTCACGCTGGCTCGATCCAGTGGCGGCGTGGAGGTGCACCTGGAGATGAGTACGGCTGCGACCGACCGAGCTACAGAGGTCGCCGACGCGCGCGAGCGTGCGGCGGAGACTCGATCCCTTCAAGCGGTGCTGTCGCCCCGTGTCGTAGCCGTGGTCGCGGGACCTACCGAGGGCGGGATCGGACGGGAGGTCCTGGACAGCGTCCGACAAGGAGGTTTCACTGGTCGATTGGTCACTGTCGGCCCGACCACGCCCACGGCCGGGGATGTAGCTGTCTTCAGCGCAATCGCCGAAGTGCCCGAACGAGTCGATCTCATCGTGGTGGCCATGCCCGCCGCCGAGGTCGCCGAGGTTCTCGGCCAGGCAGCCGACGCCGGTGTGCGGGCAGCCGTCGTTCTCAGCGACGGCTTCGGCGACGCTGGACCGTCCGGTCTGGCCAGACAGCACAGCCTCGTCCAGACGGCCCGACGCGGTGGAATGAGGCTTGTTGGTCCCAACTGCCTGGGCGTTCTCAGCCACGTCCCCGATCGCTTCAACGCCACCTACGCTGTCATGTCTCCAACGTCGGGTGGGCTGGCGATCGGCGCACAGTCTGTGGGGATCAGCATCGCCATGCTTGACGCAGCAACCTCCAGCAGCCTCGGCGTCGCCTACTTCGTCTCCCTGGGCAACAAGGCAGACGTCTCTGGAAATGACCTGATCGCTGCATGGGCCGACGACCCGCGGGTGCAGGTCGCGGCGCTATACCTGGAGTCGTTCGGCAACCCGCTCAAGTTCGCTCGCCTTGCCCGTCACTTCAGCGAGAGCAAACCCCTGCTTGCGGTGGTGGGCGGCAGCTCGAACACCACCGCGGCGTCGGAGACGAGGGGTGTGCGAGCAGTGTTCGACCAGGCAGGCGTCATCGCGGTTACCGGCATGTCGGAGCTGACAGATACCGCGCGACTTCTGGTCAGCCAGCGGCCACCCAAAGGGGTACGTCTTGGGGTCGTAGGAAACGGCGGAATCGGGGTACTTGCCGCCGATGCTGCCCGCCGAGACGGATTGCTGGTGCCCGAAGTCTCACGCCGACTGGCAGCGAACCTAGCCCCCTTGACTGCCGGAGTCTCGGGACTCAGCGATGCCGTCGACCTTGGCGCGGCAGCATCACCGGACGTCTTCGACCGCGCGGTCCAGCTGCTGCTCGCCTCCGATGAGATCGACGCGCTGTTGGTGGTGATCGCGGTGACCCGGGTGTCCCACTTCTCCGAGACCGCGGACAGGGTAGCCACTGCCGCGGCAGCGCATCCCGACATCACCGTGGCGATGGTCATCCTGGGTTCCACGGATCCGCCCAAGGCGGTGGGCCGGTCCGGCATCCCCGTCTTCTCATCCGCGGACGCGGCGACCCGCGCGCTCGGTCACGCAGCACGCTATGGCGCGTGGCGAGACGCACCGCGCGGCGCCCACTTCACGGTCGAGCGCTCAGCCGTTGAGCAAGCGCGCACCGTCATCGACGAAATCCTCATCCAGCAAGCGGAAGGCTGCTGGTTGCCGGCTGAACAAGCGACCGCGCTATTGAGCCCCTACGGTGTCAAGCCGTTGCCTGGCCTAGTCGCGAGGTCCAAGGAGGAGGCAGTTCGCCAGGCCCGAACGACAGGATTCCCGGTGGTCGCAAAGGCTGCCTCCCCTGGGATCGCGCACAAGACCGAGCAGGGCCTGGTGGCGACCGGACTTCGCAAACCTCAAGAGGTCCGAGCCGCGGTTGACGGAATCCGCCGGGTCCTGAGAGACGGCGCGGCTCCGGTGCTTATCCAGCGACAGGTCGGCGGCGGTATCGAGCTCGCGATCCGCGGCTACCGCGATCCGACCTTCGGGCCGATAGTCATGGTCGGAGCAGGTGGCGTGGAGAGCGAGGTCCTGGCCGACCAGAAGTTCCTGCTGCCGCCTGTCACAGACCTCGATGCGTCCCGGGCCCTGCGCTCACTGCGCATCTGGCCACTGCTCGACGGCTACCGGGGTAGTCCCCCGGCCGACTACCCAGCCGTGGAACGCATCGTCCAAGCCGTCACGAGATTGATGCAGGACATCGCCGAAGTGCGTGAACTGGACCTGAACCCCGTGATCGCGCATCGCGACGGTGTCAGCTGCGTCGACGTCAAGGTGCGTGTGTTGCCGACCGACGCGTCCTTCGACAGCCTCGCCGCACCCAGCCTCAACAGTCGGGACACCCTGAGGTGAGCCGCCGTCGATCGCGTAGCCCGGCGGACGGGCAGGAGGCCAGACCTGCCAGCGTCGACCTGTACTGGCTGCCGCTGGGAGCGGGAGATACCACTGGTTGCGTGCGATGGAACGGTCGGATCTTCGAAGCGCTCGTAGCAGGCTACGAGCACCGGGGGCGGCGCGATCTTTACCACTCCGCTCTGGAGGTGCAGCTCGACGGTGATCGGTTCGTGATCGAGAGTGCGCCGGTCTGGGGCAACAAGGAGCCCGACCGAGGTGTCGTATGCGAGGGTCCCGTTGGTCTCCGGTGGCTCGGCCGGTCCCGGATCTTCCGCTATGAGGTTCGCCGTTGGCGCAATGGCGTCATTCCTGACAGGTCCGAAGCGGTCGACAGTCCGCTGCGTTTGAGCTCAGATAGAGCCCAGGCGAAGAGCGTTCTTGATCTGGTCCCCGACTTCCCTACGGCTACGTGGGGACGCGACACCTTGCGAACTGGTGACATGTGGAACTCCAATTCACTGATCTCGTGGCTGCTCGCCAAGACCGGACACGACGCCGCCAACCTAGACCCGCCAAAGCGTGGCCGCGCACCCGGTTGGCCGGCAGGTTTGGTTGTCGCAGCGCGCGACAGCGCGTGATTGTCAGAACTGTCGGTGGTGGGTCGCGGACATGCCCTTGAGGGCCTCAGCCAGCAGAGCAATCGCCTCGGCAAGTCCCCGATTGGACAGGATCGTCAGCGGACTGCCCAACCTCTCGGGCGGCGGCGGCTTGCCACAAGACGACATCGGTCACCGCGAATCGAGGCGATGCGAGTCCGGAACCACAACGACCGGGCAGGGTGCGTGAGTGACTACGTGCTGGCTCACCGACCCGAGCAGCGCACCGACAAAGCCGCCGTGGCCCCGAGTTCCAACCACCAGTAGGTCTGCGCCCTCGGCGGCGGCCAGCAGCGCCGACGCGGGGTTTCCCTCCACGGCAGCCGACGTGATGGTCACGTGCAAAGCCGGATCCGCCTGTCCGCCGGCCCGCGCTGCTTCTGCCGCTATGCCCGAAGCCAGCTCGGCCTGCGTCTCATAGCTGGGGTCCATTCCCAGGCCCATCACGGTGCCGGAGCCATAGACCGCTGGGCGTTGCCAGGCCATCACGGCGTGCACAGTCCCACCGCGCAGCCGCGTCTCCGTCACGGCCCACGCTAACGCGGCCAGGGATTCCTCAGACCCGTCAACACCGACAATGGTGCGCCAGACGCCGGCAGAGGGCTCTGGCGTCCGCTCGTGTTGCTCGGACGTCTTCGCGATGCTTCCCGGCGAGGCGGTCATGACGTGCGCCCCGCGTCGACAGTCCCGTTGTGGGTCACCAACGGAACTCGCGGCAGCGTTGACGGCGTCTCAGATGACAACTCAGGTGGCGTCGCGGCAGCGGCCTCGCGAGCGAGGAAGGAGCCGAGCTCGGCGATGGTCGTCATCAACGGCGCCGGGAACACGACGGTGGTGTTCTTGTCGACGCCGATCTCGACCAGGCTTTGCAAGTTGCGTAACTGAAGTGCCAGGGGGTGGGCCATCATCGTGTCGGACGCGTCACCGAGCGCAGCGGCTGCCATCGACTCGCCTTCGGCGTTGATGATCTTCGCTCGCTTCTCGCGCTCTGCCTCTGCCTGGCGCGCCATCGCACGTTTCATGCTGTCGGGCAGCTGGATGTCCTTGAGTTCGACCAGGGTGACCTCGACACCCCACTCGACCGTGGTGACGTCGAGGATCTCGCGGATGTCCACGTTGATCCGATCAGTCTCGGACAGCGTCTCATCCAGGGTGTGTTGGCCGACGACCTTACGCAGCGTGGTCTGGGCGATCTGGTCGATCGCGGCGCGGACGCTCTCGATCGCGACGACCGACTTCACCGCGTCGATCACGCGGTAGTAGGCGACAGCGGAGACGTCGACGCTGACGTTGTCGCGGGTGATGATGCCCTGGGATTGGATCGGCATCGTGACAATCCTCTTGGACACCCGATGCATCACGTCAACGAACGGAATGATGGTCCTCAGTCCTGGCTCTCGCGGACCCTGCACCCGGCCCAGCCGGAACACCACGCCCTGTTCATACTGCTTGACGATCCTGATCGCCAGCAGCAGCCCGAGCAACACCAGGAAGAAGGTGATTGCCAGTACGGTCGTAAGAATGGCCATGATGGTGCTCCGTTCTGAGGGTGCTGTAAGCAGCCCTCGGTGTCTGAGGGTGGAGTGCCGAACAACGGCGAAGTGTGACTAGCGAGCGTGCTGACGCATCAGGTCCCGCATCGTGACGATCTCGGTCCGCTGCTCGGTGACGAGGTCTCCGGCCAGCTTCTTGGCTGCCTCGTCGCGACCGTTGTCGAGTTCCGACCCGGCCATCGCGACGGCTCCTTGGTGATGGGTGATCATCATCGCGAGCCATCGGTGGTCGAAGCGGCTGCCAGACATCCGTCCGAGCTCGTCCATGTCGGTCCGGCTCATCATCCCGGCCATGTCATCGCTCATGCCAGGCATGGCCGCCATGCCGTCCATGGAACTCATGGCCCGGCGAGGAGCAGGCGCATCCCACCCGCGGCACCAGCCGCGCATGGTGTCGATCTCAGGTCCTTGAGCGGCCTTGATCTGCATCGCCAGATCGACGATATGACCGTCTCTGGTTTGGCTGAGTGCCATGTCGGCCATCTCGATCGCCTGACCGTGGTGGACCACCATGTCCGTGGCGAAACGGATGTCGACCGCATTGTGGGAGACCGACCTGTCGGAGGAGGTAGGAACAGCGGGGTCGGCGGATCCGTTGCCGCCGCCGCACGCTGCCAGCACAGCGAGGACTGCGACAGCTGCGAGCCCACGGGACACCAGCCATTGCCTGGTTCTGCGGGCGCCCCCGTCGGGTGCGCCTCGATCGAGCTTGGCCGGCACGAGGGGCACCGCGGACTGGATCGACTTCGTTCTCATGGTCCCACCACACCAGGCGCACAGGTGCCGACGGGAGTGCCGGAGGTCCTGAACGCCCAGACGAAGGTCCTGTGTGGTCCGGATCGGCCCAGCGGTCGAAGAGCGAAGGTGCCCGGGCGCGTGCTTCCACGAGTGTCCCCTGCGGCATGCCCTGTTCAGGCACTCAGGTTCGTAGCGGTCACCAGGTCAGCGGAGCCTGTGCTGTCCACGCAGAACACGGGGCACTCCAGCTCTCGCGCAAGTCGGTCGGGCAGGCCCTTGAGCCGACTGTTCTGCGGTTGGCCCACGACAACGAGCAGAGCATCGCCCGCCACCGAGGTCAGGGCCTCGGTGATGGACGCCAACGGAGTCACGAAACTGGTCCGAACGTCGCGCGGCATGGTCGGGATGCTCTCCGCCGCCCACCGCTGCGCATGACCGGAACACTCTCGACGTTCGGCCTCGACATCTCGAATCATCGCCAGGTCTGCACGTTGCCCAACGTCCACGGCATGCACCACCGTCACATTGGCTTGCAAGCGACTTGCTTCATCCACCGCCCATCTCAACGCGGCCTGCGCTGCGGGTGAATGACTGATGCCGACGACGATCTCGGGACGGTGTCTCACGGAAACTTCCTTTGGTTGGTGCTCCTTTGGTCTCATCGTCGCTTGTCTGCTGCCGCGGGTGACAGGGCTCATCGGACATGACGTTCGGGACCAAAGACCCTCGATGCGGGCTGTAGGTCTGGTGCGCTTCGTCAACCCATCAGGCCGAGGTCGAAGGCTTCCTGTCGAAGCTCGTCCCGCGCGGACGGCGCCGCGGTCTCGTTGATCAGCCGGTTGGCCTGGTCCTTGACGCTGTGCCCCCATAGCTCAGCTGTCCCTTGCTCCGTCACCACGACGGATGGTTGGAAAGATGTGAGCGGCTCATCGATCATCGCAACGATCGTCGACACGTCCGCCCGGGGATGCCAGGATCGGAGCGCGATCACGGCCTGGCCCCCAGGCGCGTGGAGGGCACCGACGATGAAGTCGGTTTGGCCACCAAACCCGCTGTAGGGCCGCCCGTGCATCCACGATGCGTTCACCTGCGCGAACAAGTCCACCTGCAAGGCAGTGTTGACCGAGACCATTCCTCCGTTCGCGCTGATCGAGGCCGAGCTGTTCGTGACTTCCGTACGCCGCATGCGTAGTCGGGGATTCTCGTCCGCCCAGGCGTAGAGTTCCGGAGACCCGAACAGGAACGACGCAGTGAGGACGGACTGGCGGTCCAAGCTTCCGGCGCGTTCGAGGTTCAGGATGCCATCGCCGATCATCTCGCTCCAGATGCGGAGTCCGCGTCGCGGCGAGAGGGCTGACAACACCGCGTCGGGAACGCCGCCGATCCCCATCTGGAGCGTCGAACCGTCATCGATGCGTCTGGCGACGTTCTCAGCTACTCGGCTCGTGTCGGTGTCGACGACCGGATCGCGGGGGGAGCCGGGTGGATCGGTCGCCTCGATGGCCAGGTCGACCCAGTCCAAGGGAATGACGCCATCGCCCAGGACGTACGGCATCGATGGGTCGACCTGCGCGATGACGATGCCGCCTCGTCGGCGTACTGCCTCCACTGCCGCAGGCAAGACGTTGACTTCTGTCCCCATGGAGACTGTTCCGTGACGGGGTATCGACGTGTGGAGCAGGACGACGTCTGGCGGCAAGGGTCCGGCGTACAGCAACGGGACCATCGAGAGCCGTGCTGGGATGTACGACAGTCGAGGGCTGCGCCGTGCACCCGGCCCCACGAACGGCGTCTCGATGACGACGCCCTCGCGGTCCGGCACGCCCGGCTGCGGGTTCAGCAGATGGAGGACGTAGTTGTCCAGCAAGCTGTCAACGAGGCTCAACAGAGACCACGGCGTGGCAGCGTTTCCGCTGGCCACGACACGAGGTCGCGTCGGCAGGCCCGTCAGTAGCTGCGCGAGAGTCTTGGGTGTCATCGCGGGCACGATCGCTCATGAAGAGCTTTCGGGAAGATCAGGGGGCCACAAACGCGCGTCCACGCTCGCCCTCCTGGTCCGAGGTAGGCGAGTGCCTTCATCTGAGACCTCCTGATCTGCGATGAGAACTGATCGTTGCCACATCCAGAGCCCCGGGGCCGGCGCGGCCGGGCAAGGGGCGCACTTCGTCTCGGGACCAACGGATACCTTCCCTCAGGTTCATCTCTTCGCGCAGCATCTCCTAGGTTCGGGGCCGCCTGGAACGGCCGAAGTTCGTCCGCGACGACATCGACGAGGGCGATCCCACCGACGTCCTGGTACGCAGTTCGGCGCGCAGCGTGTTGCTGGTGGTGGGCAGCCACAACGTCGAGGGTCTGAGGCACAGCGCACAGCTCGCCAGCACCTCCTGAGCGTGGTCGCGGGAGATGCGTCTCCCGCCTCAGTGCACGCCTCGGCTGTTGCTTCTTGGGTTGTCGACGTACCACAGTGAACTAAGAGCGATCAGTTCCCTGTCCGGACCATGCGCAGCTGTCCCGCCTCGCGACGCCCACTCGGGGCGTCCTCAGTCGACCCACGAGGAGACGGCCTTGACAGCGCGAGCATCCACACCATCGCAGCCATGTAGTCAGCGAGACCTCGAGCTCATCGATGCGTACTGGCGCGCGGCGAACTACTTGTCCGTCGGACAGATCTACCTGCTGGCGAACCCGCTGCTCCGGGTGCCGCTGCTCGCCGAGCACGTGAAGGCGCGGCTGCTCGGGCACTGGGGAACGACGCCGGGCCTGAACCTGCTGTATGCCCACATGAACCGCGTCATCAAGCAGCGCGACCTCAACACGCTGTACGTCACCGGACCGGGTCATGGCGGCCCGGGTTTGGTGGCCAACGCGTACTTGGAGGGCACCTATAGCGAGGTCTACCCCTCGATCACCGGTGACGAGGACGGGATGCGGGCGCTCTTCAGGCAGTTCTCGTTCCCTGGTGGGATCCCCAGCCACGTCGCGCCGGAGACGCCGGGCTCGATCCACGAGGGGGGCGAGCTCGGCTACGCGCTGCTGCACGCCTACGGCGCGGCATTCGACAACCCCGATCTGCTGGTCTTGTGCGTCGTGGGCGATGGGGAAGCCGAGACGGGGCCGTTGGCCGCCAGCTGGCACTCGAACAAGTTCCTCAACCCGGACACCGACGGCGCCGTCCTGCCGGTGCTGCACCTCAACGGCTACAAGATCGCCAACCCGACCGTGTTGGCCCGGATCCCCGACGACGAGCTGACCGCGTTGATGCGCGGCTACGGTTACGAGCCGCACTTCGTCGTCGGCGACAATCCTGAGGCAGTCCATCAGGAGCTCGCAGGAACGCTCGATGTGGTGCTGGACGACATCGCCAGCATCCAGCATGACGCCCGGGAAGCCGCGGCCTCGGGTAGCTCCGAGGGCGAGCAGACTCCGAGCCGGGCGACCTGGCCGATGATCGTGCTGCGGACGCCGAAGGGGTGGACGGGCCCGGACTCGGTCGACGGCGTCCAGATCGAGGGGACCTTCCGTGCCCATCAGGTGCCTCTGGCCGAGACCCGAACCAACGCCGAGCACCGCGCACTGCTCGAGCAATGGCTGCGCAGCTATCGACCGGAGGAGCTCTTCGACGATGCCGGGCGGCTCGTCGCGGAGCTTCGGGAGCTGGCACCCGAGGGACTTCAGCGGATGAGCGCCAACCCGCACGCGAATGGCGGGTTGTTGCTACGCGACCTCGCTATGCCGGACTTCCGCGGCTACGGCGTGACGGTCGACCGACGGGCCAGCGAGCTGAGCGAGGCCACCCGGGTGCTGGGCGAGTTCCTGCGCGACATCATCGTCCGCAACCGCGACCGGTTTCGGCTGATGGGGCCGGACGAAACAGCCTCCAATCGCCTCACAGCGGTCTTCGAGGCGACCGATCGTGCCTGGGACGCGACGAGGTTGCCTGGCGATGATCACCTCGCGCCAGACGGACGGGTGATGGAGGTGCTGTCCGAGCACCTGTGCCAGGGGTGGTTGGAAGGTTACCTGCTCACCGGGCGGCACGGGTTGTTCAACTGCTACGAAGCGTTCATCCACATCGTCGACTCGATGTTCAACCAGCACGCCAAGTGGCTGAAGTCCACGCGCGTCATCGCGTGGCGGGCGCCGATCGCGTCACTCAACTACCTGTTGTCGTCGCATGTGTGGCGTCAGGACCACAACGGCTTCTCTCATCAGGATCCGGGCTTCATCGATCATGTGGTCAACAAGAAGGCCGAGATCGTCCGCGTGTACTTGCCGCCGGACACGAATACGCTGCTCTCGGTGGCCGATCATTGCCTTCGCAGCAGGCACTACGTCAATGTCATCGTCGCGGGTAAGCAGCCGTCGTTGAACTACTTGAACATGGACGAGGCAATCGCGCACTGTACCCGCGGGCTGGGGATCTGGTCGTGGGCGGGCAACACCGACGGTGAGCCGGACGTGGTGCTCGCCTGCGCCGGTGACATCCCCACGCTGGAGACGCTCGCTGCTGTGGACCTCCTGCGCATCCACCTGCCCGAACTGAAGGTCAGGGTCATCAACGTGGTGGATCTCATGCGGCTGGAGCCGGACACCGAGCACCCGCACGGACTGTCAGACCGCGACTTCGACGCCTTGTTCACGACCGACAAGCCGACGGTCTTCGCCTACCACGGCTACCCGTGGTTGATCCACCGCCTGACCTACCGACGGAACAACCACCGGAACCTGCACGTCCGCGGCTACAAGGAAGAGGGCACCACGACCACCCCGTTCGACATGTTGATGCTCAACGACCTCGACCGGTTCCACCTCGTGATGGACGTGATCGACCGGGTGCCGGACCTGGGCAGCCACGCCGCGGATCTGCGCCAGCAGATGGCCGACGCTCGTCTCGCGGCCCGCGCCTACACCCGCGAGCACGGCGACGACGATCCCGCCATCGCAGGCTGGACCTGGCCGGGACAGGAGTGACCATGCTGGTCCTGGTCGTCAACGCGGGATCTTCGAGCCTCAAACTGCGACTGCTCGACGACGACAGCCTGGTGCGAAGCGCAGACCTGGACGCTGGTCCCGACGGGTTCGACGCGGCTCCGCTGGCTGACATCCTCAGCGACTGGGCGACCCCGGATGTGGTGGGGCACCGCATTGTCCACGGCGGAACCATCTTCACCGGACCTGCGCTGGTCGACGACGCGGTGCGGTCGCAATTGCGGGACCTGACCGACCTCGCTCCGCTTCACCAGCCCAAGTCCCTGGCGGCGCTGGACGCTGTCACCGCGCAGCTTCCCGATGTCCTCACAGTGGCCTGCTTCGACACGGCGTTCCACACCACCATCCCCGACGCGGCCTCGACCTTCGCCGTACCGCGCACCTGGCGGCACCAGTACGGCATCCGCCGCTACGGGTTCCACGGACTGTCACACGGCTACGGGGCCAATCGGGCGGCGGCACTGGTCAACAAGCCGATGGCCGGGCTGCGAATCATCACCTGCCATCTGGGTGCGGGCGCATCACTGGCGGCGGTGCTCGACGGCCGCAGCGTCGACACAACCATGGGCTTCACACCACTGGACGGGTTGGTCATGGCAACACGCTCCGGCACGTTCGACCCAGGTGCTGTGCTGTGGCTTCAGGAGCACGAGCACCTCTCGGTTCACGAGGTTGCCGTCGCCCTGGAAGAGCAGTCCGGTCTGACCGCCCTGGCAGGCAGCGGTGACATGCGCAAGGTCGAGGCTGCGGCGGGTGATGGGGATGCGGCCGCTGTTCTCGCTCTCGACGTCTATGTCCACAGGCTGGCTGGCGCCATTGCGGCAATGAGCGCGGCAACCGGCGGCCTCGATGTACTCGTTTTCACCGGCGGCGTGGGGGAACACTCACCCACCGTGCGGCGGCGAGCAGTCGAGCGGCTGGCCTTTCTCGGCGCCGTCATCGACAGCGACCGCAACGAACACGCGCACGGCGACCGCGACATCAGTACGCACGCGGCGCCCGTTCGAACCGTGGTGGTCACTGCCCGAGAAGACCTCCAGATCGCCCGCGAGGTGCGTGTACTGCTCAGCCAAGGTCCGTCGGATCCGACGGATGATCGGCGCTCTTCCAAGGGACCTTCGGCCCCTGGGCGCGGGACCGGTGACTCTGATGGTGCTGACCCGGCGCAACGAGTCTAGAACGACACCAATCCCGTCAGGAGATCGTAATGCGGACCAAAGAGCACGCCCAAAGCCATCAACATCCCCGCGTCGAGTTCAACACCATCGTCGTCGGAGTGGACGGCTCGGAGCACAACCAGCCCGCGGTCGGGTGGGCGTGTCACGAAGCCGAGGAGACGAAGAAGACACTCGTTCTCATCGCAGGCACCGAAGGCCTACCGATGCCGACGATGCCGATACCACGCTTCTCCTCCGACTACACAGTCGACTCCTCCGAAGAGCAAACGCGAGCGCTGTTGAACCGTGTCCGTGGCGAGATCAAGGCTCGTACGCCCAACCTAGACATCGCCACCCTGGTCACAGTAGGGAAACCGGCAGACATCATTGTGGAGTCAGCCGAGAAGGCAGACATGGTCGTGGTCGGCAAGAGAGGTATCGGCGCAGTCAAACGCGTTCTTGTGGGGTCGACGTCCATCGCGGTCGCCGGCCGCTCTCGCGTCCCAGTAGTCGTCGTACCCGACCAGTGGGTTCAGACCAGCCATCCTGGGGCACCCATGGTCGTCGGCATCGACGGGTCGTCGCGCGACCAGGCTGTCTTGGAATTCGCCTTACGCCGTGCACGTGATGGAGCCGTACCACTCATCGCCGTCTACGCCTGGCAACTACCGCAGATCTACTCCTGGTCACCCGAGGACATCGCGACGTGGTCCAAACAGGCCGGAGACGCACTTGAAGACAAGCTCCAGCCGCTGGCTGACTTATACCCGGAGGTGAAGATCGTCCGGTCCCACAAACCAGGTAGCGCCGTCGTGGAGCTGTTGGAGGCCGCGAACGATGCACAGCTCATCGTGCTCGGCCGGCACACCCCGCCTGATCACCTGGGCGGATTCGCCTTCGGCTCCACGTCTCGGGGCGTGTTGCACTACTCCACGTGCCCGGTCGCCGTGATTCCGGACCAGCCCGATGCTGCAGACGAATCTGACGAGCGACAACACTGATCGCGGCGTCCGCAGCGCGGATCTGAGAAGCGACCGCGGTTGGGGACCAGGTGTACAACTGTGAGCATGCCTGACGCCCGGATCCGAATCTTCCTGCTCGATGACCACGAGATTGTCCGCCGTGGTCTGCGTGATCTCTTCGAGGCAGAGGACGACTTCGAGGTGGTCGGTGAGTCGGGCTCGGCGGTCCAGGCGCAGAACCGCATCCCCGCGCTGCGTCCGCACGTAGCGATACTCGATGGAAGACTCCCCGATGGGAGCGGCATCGACGTGTGCCGGGCTGTCAGGTCAGTCGATCCGACCATCCAGGCGCTCATCCTCACCTCTTACGACGATGACGAGGCGCTCTTCGCCGCCATCATGGCTGGCGCGGCCGGGTACGTGCTGAAGCAGATTGGCAGCACGGATCTGGTCGACGCCGTGAGACGCGTCGCGGCGGGGCAGTCGCTCCTCGACCCTGCGGTGACCCGTCGTGTGCTGGAGCGGTTGCGTTCCGGGCCGGACAACGCGCCAGACGAGCTGTCGCAGCTTACGACGCAAGAGCGTACGATTCTGGGCTTGATTGCTGAGGGGCTGACCAACCGACAGATTGCCGAGCAGATCTTCCTGGCCGAGAAGACCGTCAAGAACTACGTGTCGAGCATCCTGATGAAGCTAGGGGTGCAACGTCGCACCCAGGCTGCCGTCCTAGCCGCGAAGCTCATCCGTTGAGCTTCGATCAGCGGAAACTTCTCGGCCGGTGATGCGACGCGGGGTGATTCTGATGAACATGTTGCGCGAACCCGGCGCCCACGGTCTCAGCCGGCTGCGGAGGTCGGCGTCAACGACCTCGTCGACGTCTTCCACGATGGAGGCTGGACCAACGATGATCACACTCCACCCTCGTCGCATCTCGTCGTCGAGATCATCCACTTCGAACGCGGTCTGGTCCGAGACATGTCCTGCCAGCCAGGTGTAGGGGGCAGTCCTCAGGACCACTGTCCCACGGTCGAGCACGAAGTTCACGGGCACGATGACCGGACCGTCCGGCGTGCACACGGCGATCCGGCCGATCGCAGATCCCGCCAGCCGGGAGAGACATTCTGCGTCGCTCAGCTCTCGTAGCGCGCCGCCTGGGCGCGCGTCGCCTGCTGTCATCGTCGGCTCCTTTCGAGGCCCGGAACTTCGATGGCCGAATCCCAAGGTGGCACCAGCACAACTGCACAGTTCGCGTGGCGAATGCAGAAGTCTCTGACCCGACCCTGCGACGTGGGCCGCGAGGGGTCGTACGCCGCACCACCGACGACCAGATAGTCCGCGTGACGAGCCAGACGGAGCAACACTTGACCAACGTCACCCTCGACGACCTGACGTGTGAGCGTCGGACGCGCGTCGACCTGTTGCAGCGTCAACGCGACGGCTCGGTCCTGGACATGCTGAGCGCGTCGCCGGGTTCGCTCTGACGAGCCGCCGGCGCTCCCCTCATCAGCCATGTCGCTGGGGCCTTCGGCGGGCTGGGTCCAGACCGTGATGACCTCGAGCGGGCTTCCGCGCCGAGCCGCCTCGCGCATCGCGAAGGACAACGCGGCACTGCCGCCGTCCGTCCCGTCCACACCGACGACGAGACCGCGCGGATGTCGACTGGTCATGACACCTCTTCAGCTGTGGTGGGGAGCCGGCCGGTCTTGGTCGACATAGCCATGTTGGGCCAACGAAGGTGAAACGGACAGGGGCAGTCGACTCTGATGACATGTGACGTTCGGCAGGTCAGACAGGGCCGTATGCCTGGTGCGTCAACAGAGGTCTGGAGGGCAGAGTCAACAGTGACGGAGCGACAGGCTCCCCAACGCAAGGAGAAGGCGATGACCGCGCTGCGCCAGCACGAAAGGCCAACGACAGAGACAGTCGGTTCGACCGTGTCTGAGAACTCGGCTCCTAGCCGTGCCGCCGGTTACGCCCTTGGCGCGCTGAGGATCGTGATCGGCTGGACATTCCTGTGGGCATTCCTCGACAAACTTCTGGCACTGGGCTTCTCGACCGCCCGTGACCCGGAGACCAGCGTCGTCGACCGATTCGGTGACGCGGCCTGGATCCATGGCGGTTCCCCGACAGAAGGCTTCCTGGCCTTCGGCGCCAAGGGACCCTTCCAGGACTTCTACAACGGTATCGCCGGCGACGCGTGGGCCAACTGGGGCTTCATGCTCGGGCTCCTGGCGATCGGTACCGCCTTCACCTTGGGCGTCACCACCCGGCTGGCTGCCGGGGCCGGAGCGCTGATGTATCTGCTCATGTGGAGCGTCGTGCTCCCCCCGGAGAACAATCCGATCATCGACGACCACACCATCGGCCTTGTCGTCGTGATCGTCCTCGGCCTCTTCGGCGCCGGTCGTTACCTCGGTCTCGGGTCGTGGTGGGAGAAGCAACCCACCGTCCAACGCTTCCCCATCCTGAAGTAGGAACGCCAACACAAGCGCCCACCACCCCTCGGTGGGCGCTTGTGTACGTCACGGCAGGCAATGTGCCTCCATTCGCCTACGATTCAAGAGTGTCCAATCGGGAGGAGCCGCTCGCAAAGGACCTCCGCACGGCACTTGGCCGTATGGACGAGGCGGTTGCTGGTGAAGTACGGGTCCGCTCACTCCTCGACGCTGTCAGCTCCATCGCCGGCAATCTCGGTCTGCATGCCACCCTCGAGCGGATCGTGGAAGCCGCGGCCGTCCTGGCCGACGCCAAGTTCGCCGCCCTCGGGGTGATCGACACGAGCGGAGAAGGTCTCGTCGACTTCATCACGTACGGCATGTCCGATCTGACGGTGGCTGCTATCGGCGCCCAACCGAGGGGGCTCGGGATCCTCGGCTTGATCATCGACGAGCCTCACCCGCTGCGCCTTAGGAACTTGAACCAGCACCCTGCGTCGCACGGCTTCCCGACTCACCACCCGCCGATGCGGTCCCTTCTCGGCGTTCCCGTTCGCGTCCGTCAGCGCGTCTTCGGAAACCTCTACCTCACCGACAAGATGGCGGACGGCGACTTCACGGGCGAGGACGAGCAAGCCGTCGTTGCCCTGGCGGCAGCGGCCGGCGTCGCTATCGAGAACGCGCGCCTCTACGAGCAGCTGCGTCGCAGGGAGCGCTGGCTTTCGGCCACGGCTGAGATCCAGGAGCTGCTGCTCGGTCAGGTGGATCGCGGTGGCGCCCTGGCCCTGATCGCTCGCCGAGCCTACGACATCACCAGCTCCGACCTCGCCGTTGTCGTACTCGAGCATGACGACGGTACCCTGATGGTGGAGGCCGCGGCGGGGTTGGGTGAGCGGTTGCTGGGCAAGGATCTCCCACGCGGCGGTGCTCTCTCCGACGTCGTAGACCACGGGGCAACGGTCATTCTCGCCGAAGGCGTACGCCTGCCAGGGTTAGAGGGTGTCTCGTCGGCCCTCTTGGTGCCGTTCACCGGGCCTGGTGGAGCCGGTGGTGCACTTCTCGTTGGGAGCAAGACCGACGTTGCCGGCGGGGAGTGGGACGACGAAGATGTGCAGGCGCTCCGCGGGTTCGCGTCGCAAGCAGCCCTCGGAATCGACCGGGCGCAAGCACAAGAAGACCGCGCCGCGCTTGCCATCCTCGCCGATCGTGACCGCATTGCCAGGGACTTGCACGACCTCGTGATCCAACGTCTCTTCGCCACCGGACTCACCCTGAAGGCTCTCTCACGGCGTCCCGGGGAGGCTGCAACAGCTGCCCAACTTACAGCGGTTGTCGGCGACCTCGACACCACGATTCAGGATATCCGCGGCACGATCTTCGATCTTGAAAGGGATGGTGCCGGGTCTGACCTCAAAGGCCAGATCCGGGCAGTGGTTGTCGCGGCGGAGTCGATGCTCGGGGTGAATCCCCGTGTCACCCTGGCGGGGCCGCTGGACTCGGCGGTCCCTGACGCGGTACGTCCGCATCTGATCGCGGTGATCGTAGAGGCACTGTCGAATGCCGGTCGGCACGCCGAGGCGACCGACGTCGACGTCAACGTGCGGATCGAGGGGGTCGGCTCATCGGCAAGAGTTGCCGTCGAAGTCCGCGACAACGGCACGGGGTTCACATCCCAGGATGGCGGGAATGGTTTGCGTAACATGCGGGATCGTGCCAGCGATGTCGGGGGTTCGTTCAACGTCCGTTCGAAGCTCGGCGACGGCACTGTCGTGCTCTGGGAGGCGCCACTCGACGGGCTGCCGCGGCGTTAGCCGGTAGCCCTCACCACTCGACGATGCGCCGAGTGATCTCGTGACGCGGCACCTCGCCGGGACCCGGATACGTGACCACGATCGGAACATGGTCAGGACGGGGCGCGTCGTTCCGTGCCCTGCGTCGGTCAGTTCCAAGTCCAGGTGCTGGGGTTTCGCGAGCGTGTCTGCGCACCCTGGGTTTGCATCCGCGGCCGTCGACGCAGTAGCGACACCCGCCGCAGGCCGAATCTGGCGAGCGGACTCGCACGGTCAGGCGACTCTCTCATCTTGCACCGGCGATGGCGATGGTCGCCGCTTCCCCCAAAGCTGCCAACGCACCGGCCAGAAGTCCGCCTCCGCCTACCGGTATCAGGATGCTGTCGAGGCCTTCGACCTGTTCGACAAACTCGGCCGTCACTGTGCCCGCCCCAGCCACGGTCAGTGGCTGGTCGAACGGATGAACCAATAGCGCGCCAGTCTCGGCGGCGCACTCCTGTGCGGTGACCAGGCTCTCGTCGTAGACCTCGCCGGTCACCGTGACGTTCGCGCCGTATTCGGCCAGTCGATGAAGTTTGATGTCCGGGCATGTGGTGGGGACAAAGATCGCGGCCGGCACGCCGAGGAGTCGGGCCGCCCACGCGACAGCCTGGCCGTGGTTTCCGCCGCTGGCTGCGCACACTCCTGCCGGTGGGATCTCTGTCGCCAGGAGGCTGTTGAGCGCCCCGCGGGCCTTGAACGCACCTGTGCCCTGCAGGGATTCCAGTTTGAGCCAGAACGCCGGGTGGATGGATCCGAGTTGGTTTGGCTCGATGAACATCGTGGGCGTGCGGCGGACCTGCGAACCCATCCGGGTTTGCGCAGCAAGGACATCCTCGCGCGTCACGGCGCGAACGTGCGCTGAGTCAGTTCCCACGGCCCGCCACTGCCTGGATTTCGATCTTGGCCCCGAAGGGCAGTGCCCCCGCCTGGAAAGTGAACCGCGCAGGAGCGGTCGCAATGTTGGGGAACTGTTGACGCCACCATTCGTTGAGATCGCCATAGTCGTCAATATCGGCCAGTACGCACTGCACGTAGACGATCTCGTCGATGGAGTAGCCGGACCCTTCGGCAATGGCGACGATGTTGTGCCATGCCAGGTCGGTCTCCTCGACGAACTTGCCCGCCTTGAATTTGCCGTCGCGATCCAGGGCTGGCATCCCGCTGATGAAGCATGTCTCGTTAACTTCCCCCGAAAGGCTGAAGGGGAATCCTGCGGGCAGTCCAGCCCCGGCTGAGGTGCGTTTGATGGTCATGAAACTTCCTTGTCGGTAGCAGCAGGGGCACGGCCCTAGGGATCGCGGGCGACCGGGTCGGTCCGCCCGTGTTGTCAAGCTTTCAAGCCGATTGCAGTGTGGTGCTGGGTCTGGTCCCCAACAACCGTGGTGATTCGGTCGCCCGCAACGAGGTACTTGGGCGGTCGCATGCCCAGTCCGACACCCGACGGGGTGCCGGTGAGGATGACGTCACCGGGTAGCAGCGGCAGGACTGAGGAGAGGTAGGCGATGAGCTGGCCTACGGTGAAAATCAGGTCGGCCGTCGTGGAGGACCGAACTACGGACCCGTTGATGGAGCAGGACACTGCGATGTCATCCGGGTCGTCGAATTCGTCCGGGCTGACCAGGACAGGACCAAGCGGCGTGTAGCCGGGAAAGGACTTGCCCAAGCCGAACTGAGGGACACCGGCCGGGCGCATCTGGACATCCCGGGCGGAGTAGTCCTGGGCGGCGGTGATCCCCGCAACATGTGACCAGGCGTCACCCTCAGCGACGTGGCGTGCTTCTGGGCCGATCACGACGGCTACTTCGGCTTCCCAGTCGACCTGATCGGTGAACAACACCAGGTCTCCGACGGGTCCGGCCACGGATGAGACGAACTTGGCGAACACCAGTGGCTCGGCCGGAGCAGGGAGGCCGGACTCGACCTGATGGGCGCGATAGTTCAGGCCGATGCCGAAGATTTGACGCGGCACCGGTACGGGAGAGTCACATTGCTCGGCTGCAAAAGGTATGCCACGACCCAACGCAGCCGTCGCGGCCCACGCCGTGAACGCCTCCCACCTGTCGTAGACATCCAGCGCCTCGGGGCCAAAGCGGCCACCACTGGCTTCTGCGATGTCGATGGCTGCTGAGCCGCGGACGATCTTCATACGCGACGCAATCACGGCGATTCGCACGGCTGTCCCCTTTGTGTCAGATGCGATTCCTGCGAACCTGACGACGCCACGACCGCGGGTATGAACACGAGATCCGGGGACTGCCGCAACCTGAGGCTTGGCGCAAACGCTCGGCTGCGCCAGGTTGGGTTCTTCCAACCCCGATCGACACTCAGCGGGCAGCCCCGTCGACGGCCCTCTGAGCCAGTCCCCCTCCAAACGAGATGTTCGCGCCGCCGATCTCCGTGATCATGACGAAAGCGTCATCTGGGCGCGCGACGCCGGCGGTCACAAGGTTGCGGTTGATCTCAGCGAGGAGCGACTTCTTGATCTCGTCGTCGCGGCCCAGCAGGAAGGTGATCTCAATGATCAGGAGCTGGGACGAGTACTCCAGCCCGAGATACGCATCGGTGTGCCGGAAGTTGTCGTCGTCGAACTCCGTGAAGAGCTGGTAGCGATCCTCCTCCGGCACCTTCAGGGCACTCACGAGCGCTGCCTGAATGCTGTCAGCGATCGCGGCCTTCTCTTCGGTAGTACGACCCTTGCGCATGTTGACCTTAACCAGCGGCATGTAGAACTCCTTCATAGTGTTGTCGCTCCCAACGGAAGCGCGGAGGCTTGTGGGCCGGCTTGAGTGGATCCGGCGAACTTCTTCTTGCGTAGTCCGAGAGGACACGCTCGTGCCCACTTGTACGGGCCTCAGATTGTTCGTAGCAGGGAACGCAGCGCCTGGGCGTCGCCGGCGCCCACCTGTGCTTCGAACCGCGACTGGGCCTCTTCCCAGAGGGGTTCGCCCCTTCGGAGCGTGTGCACTCCCTCGGGAGTGAGCACGATGGTGGCTGTTCGGCGATCCGTCTCCGACTCACCTATGTCGACCAAGCCCCGTCTTTGCAGCACCCGCGCGTTGCGCGTGACGGTCGATCGCTCAAGCTCAGCGGCCTGTGCCAGTTCGGCGACAGACAGCGCAGTCGCGACGCTGAGCCTGCGGAGCAACCCAAACTGGGCGACGTTCACGCCCGCAGGCACGAGAGCCGCGTCGTACATCGCAGTCATCTTGCGGGTGGCCGCGCGGGCCGTCGTGCAGTAGCAGTCAGTCTCCATGATTACGAGTATATACATGTAATTAGGTGTCGCCCAGTCGCGCAGCCGGAGAGCGGTCTCGGCCATCTACGGTGAGAAGTCATGGGAGCTGTTGACCGCCCAAGTCCACTGGGGTCCCTCGACGCGATGGACGGCTATCGATGGCTCCGCTCGCGGGTCGCTATGCAGCCGACTGGTGAGCCGGCAGCCCCCGATCCCACCGATGCATTGTTCAGGAATTGCCCTCCCACCACCACGATGAGTTCCTGGCCAACCACAGGCATCGTAGAGACGCCGATCTCGGCGCCCGGTGCGATAGATGGTGCCGCGACGACTCCACCAGCAAGTCCTGTTCGGCACACGACTCGAGCCCCGGAACCAGATCCTCCACGAACCACGGAAGGGGGTTGATGAGCCCATGACCCCTCAGCCCACGCGCCGCGTACTCGTCACCGGTGCCACCGGAACGCCGGTTCGCAGACCGTGGAGCTGCTGCTCGCGGCCGGAATCCCGTGCGGGCCGCCCTCCAGCGTGGAGGGCGTCCGCGCGCGGTTCGACGATCGGGTCGAGGCGGTGGCGCTCGACTTCACCGACGCCTCGACCTGGCAGTCGGCCTACACCGGGGTGGACCGGATTTTCCTGATGCGGCCACCCCACTTGCGCAAACCGAAGAAGCAGATGCTGCCCTCGCTCGAGGCAGCCAAGGCGGCCGGCCGTGGCTGCCGATGGGGAGGTGCTGCCTAATCATCGCTGGCCGCCTGGAGCGCGCAGTCAGCTTTGGACATCCGACATGGCGAACTTCAGCCGCTTGCCGAACTTGGAGGCCTCGCGGAACCGTGCCGGCCGCACGCCAGTCGTAAATCGTCTGCACCGGAACGCCGCGGTACTCCGCGAGCTCCTCGACGCCCATCAGGGGCTCCAGACCCAGTTGATGTGTCTTCATGCCCGTCAGTTGTGCATGGCAACCCGAGCGCCCTCGAGACGACCGCAACCGTGCCGAGCCACACCGCCCGGCTCACCGGCCACTGCTCTCTCGAACAGAGGCGGCGATCGCCCGGTCAGCGTCGTCGAATCTCTCAGATAGCGACTCACGCCAAGCGGCCAGATCTACCGAAAGGGTCAGCCAGGTGACCCGCCGATCGAGGTCGTCGTACCGGTGGATGATGAAGTTCCGGTTGGCGATAGCCAGCGCCCACTCGACACCGTCGGGAGCAAGCAAGCCGAGCTTGGCGAGCCGACCAGCGGCCTCGCCGAGCTTCATCATCAGGGAGTCCCCGGCCTCTTGGAGCAGGTCGTCCTCGAGATACGAGTCCTTGCCTCGTTCTACAATCACGGCAGCGCGAGCCAACCACGCCTGAATGTGAAGCAACTCCTTCGCGGTCTTGATGTCCATCACAGCAACACCGCATCGCGTCGAATGTCGTCGTCAAGCGTGGGCTTGAGCCCACCGTAAGAGATCAGGTCAATGTCACGACCGAGGATCTGCTCGAGCAGTTGCTGGAAGCGGATCATCCCGAACGAGGACGTACCCTCGGGAACCTCAACCAAAAGATCGAGGTCGGAATCCGGCCGCGCCCGGTGACGGCCGACTGACCCGAAGACCGCTAGTCGGGCATAGCCGCGCTCGTCCGCGACCCGCTTGAGGATAGGAGCTGCTGCTCCAAGCAGTGTCTGGGGATCGACCTCGCTCAGATCGGCGGCGGCCTTCAACTGCTGACTGACCGCAGGTTGGCTGATGCCGAGCTCGGCCGCGATCTCTCGCTGACTCATCCCCGTTGCGACCATCGCCCTGAGCGCGAGTACGCGTCGAATCCGCGCGACGTCCTCGTCGCGTCGTGCGCCACGGTACTGAGCCAACAAGGTCATAACCCCACCTTATCAGCACGCGCACGAGACGGTGAAGCGGGATATGAACCCATCTCGGACTACTGCAACTCTCGGGTCCCCTCGGAAACTAGGTGTGAGGAGGTCCCCGTTCGGACGCTTCCGACTGTATCGAAAGTCCTAGGCGCTGCGCGCACCATCACCGTCGGTCTCTTGGTCCTCTCAGTCGCGTTCACCGCACTGATCCTGGTGTCAGTCGTGACAGGCCTGGTCCGGCATGGCGACTCCTTGTTGTACGGCGACCCCCTGACGGTTCCCATGCAGGTGTCGGCCGACGACCTCGGTGCGTTGCCGGACGGGATTACCGCCGACGACTGGCTCGGCGTCGACGCCGAGATCCCAGATCCGACGACGTCGCAGATGCTCCTGAGATCAGCCCGGGACCTGGGCCCGGCGCTCGTGGTCGTATGGGCTCTGTGGTTGCTGGCCGCGGTCATGCGGTCCGCAGCACAGGGCGATCCATTCGGGCCGGACAACGCCCGCCGATTCCATAGCCTCGCCGTTCTCCTGATCGCCGGCGGGTTTGCGCTCAACGCGTTGAACTACGCGGTACTCAATGCGCTGTACACGCAGTTGCCGGCCTATCCCTCCATTCATTTGGCGGCCGGGCCGTTCACCCCACTCCCCGGGGGCATGCTCGTGGGCGGTCTGGTTGCGTTCGCGCTGGGTGCAGTCTTCGCCGACGGCGCACGACTGCGCGAGGACGTCGAAGGGATGGTCTGATGCCCGGCGACGGACACGCCATCGTCGGCACGTCACCTTGGGCCTGACCGCATTTCCGCAGGGGCAGTGTTGGAGCGGGGCAGTTTTCTGGGTCAAGAGGTTCCCCATTGAACGCCCCCAACGTGTATCCGAACGTCTCGAGAGGGTTGCCTGTCGTCTCTGATGACTTTCGATGACGGATCGATACTGCCCCTGTGGCTCATGGATGGATCGAAGCACGCGACACGGCCAGGAATCGGCCTGATGTTCGTGGTCGGTCACAGTCACGTGACGTCAGCGACTGATCAGCTCCTCCGGCTCGGGAGAGGACAGGATTCCCGCGTTGTCCGTCATGTTCGCGACCTTGTCGTGCGCTGCCTCGACGTTGGCCTGCCTTTCGACGCTCAGCTGAGGCAGAACCCGATCGAGCCAGGCAGGGAGCCACCAGTTGGCCTTGCCGAGGAGCGCCATGGTGGCCGGCACGAGCACCATCCGAACGATGGTGGCGTCGACAAGGATCGCGACCGCGAGCCCCAGCCCGAGCATCTTCAGCGACGGGACCGGACTGGTGACGAAGCTGAGGAAGACCGCGACCATGATGAGCGCTGCGGATGTGACCACCCGGCCGGTTCCCGCGAGCCCGCGGGCGACCGACTCGGAGTTGTCGCCGGTGCGGACGTACTCCTCACGGATCCGCGAGAGGAGAAACACCTCGTAGTCCATCGAGAGCCCGAACAAGATCGGGAACATGATGACGACGATGATTGAGGTGATAGGGGTAGGCCCCTCGAGACCGAGGAGGCTGCTGCCCCAGCCCCACTGGAACACCGCGACCAGGACTCCGTAGGCGGCGCCGATCGAGAGAAGGTTCATGGCGGCGGCCTTGAGCGGGACTGCGATGGAGCGGAAGACCAGCATCAGCAGGAGGAACGACACGGCGATCACGGCGCCAATGAACAGCGGCAGCTTCTTGGCCAGCTGGTTGTTGAGGTCGTCGGTAACTGCGGTGATGCCGGAGACGTAGACGTTGTCCGGGATGGCGTCGCGGACCTGGCTGATGGTGGTGGAGGTCTCGGGGTCGGCGGGGCCGGTGGTGGGGATGGCGGTGAAGACAGCGGTGCTGTCGTCGGTCGAGATCCGGGGGGCGCCGACCGAGGCGATGCCGGGGATGGAGGCAATGCCGCGGGTCAGGGCGGGCAGGTCTGACGCGACGACGCCAGCCCGGCCGAGGTCGATCACGACCAGGAGTGGTGCGTTGATCCCGGTACCAAAGCCTTCGGCCAGCAGGTCGTACGCCTGCCGGTGGGTGGTCTCGGCGGGAGCGTCGCCGGCGGCAGGGAACGCGGTCTGCATCCAGAACGCTGGGGCCGCGATGGAGAGGAGCACGCCGACCGAGGCGAGCAGGTAGGGCCAGGGGCGCGCGGAGACGCGGTGGCCGAAGCGCCACCAGGCGGTGTCTTCGGCTGCCTTGGTGGAGCGGTGCCGGCGGACCAGGCGGCCGGTGTCGATGCGATCGCCCAGCAAGCTGAGCAGGGCGGGCAGCAGGGTGACGGCTGCGGCGACCGCGAAGAACACCATGATCGAGGTGGCCAGGCCGATCGAGGTCAGGACGCCGACGCCGGTGATGGCCAGGGCAGCGGTGGCGATGATAACGGTGCCGCCGGCGAAGACCACGGCGGCTCCCGAGGTGCTCATCGCATTGGCCAGGGCCTTGGAGTTGTCCTGGCCGGTGGAGCGGTTCTCCCTGTATCGGGCGACGACGAAGAGTGCGTAGTCGATGCCGACGCCGAGCCCGACGAGGCCCGCGACAGGAATGGCTGAGACCGACACGTCCATCGCGGCTGCCATCAGGGTGATGCCGCCGATGCCAGCGCCGACCGCGACGATCGAGAGCCCGATCGGGATGACCGCCGACACGAGGGTGCCGAAGACGACGAGCAGGACGAGGAGCGCGACCAGGAGGCCGATGCCGACATGGCCGGAGCTGCTGTCCTCGGCGTTGAGGAACACGGCGTCGCCGCCGAGCTCAACACGTACGCCGGTGACGTCGGTGCCGGAGACGGCGTTGGAGAGCACGGTGAAAGCCGGCTTGCCCATCTCACGCTCGGGGATGTCGAGGGTCAGCACCGCGTATCCGATGCGCCCGTCTTCGGAGATCGTGCCCGCCTCGAACGGGTCCGCGACCGACGCGACGTGGTCGAGGGCGTCGACGTTGCTCAGGACGTCCGCAACCTGCCCACGCTGGTCGTCGAGCGTGCCGTCCTTGGCTTCGAAGACCACGAGGGCGGTGCCTTTGGCGGCGTCGGGGAAGTTCTCCTTGAGCAGCTCCATGGCGCGTGCGCTCTGGCTGCCAGGTGACGAGAAGTCGTCGGTGAATGTTCCGCCGCCGCTGACGGCGAGGAAGAACACGGCGCCCAGGACGAGGACCCAGCTCGTGATGGTGCGCCATGGGTGCCTCGCAGTGACGACTGCGATGCCGCGGGTGAACCTGTCCATGGTCTTGCCTTTCGGGATCGGGGGTGCTTCTCCTTGACCGCGAAGCTAGGCAGCGATGTGGTGAGCGGTCGTCACCACACGTGGTGAGCGAGATGGTGATCTCGGCTGACCAACCTCCGCCGCTCACGTCTCGGTTCGGGCACCGGGGGGAGGCGGGACGGATCAGGCGATGGCGCGGCGCGTGAGGATATGGGCGCGAACCTTGTGCAGGCGCGGCATCAGGCCGTAGATCACGATGGGAACCGCGACGGTGGCCAGGACAAACGTGCGAAGCACGCTGGGCAGGTCGGCGAGGGTGTCGCCGAGCAGCAGGTTGAGCACCGTCAGGGTCGGGAACACGGCGAGCCAGATCATGAGCGCGAGCTGGTGCTTGGTGGGCGGCGGGATGGCGTTGGCGCGGCGGGCGGTCTGCGTGTCGGACATGGTGATGCTCCTCGGGTGGTGTGGGCACGGTTTGAGACCGCTCGGGGTGGAGCCGGGCGATCCTGCGCTGGGTCCGCCGTTGGGTCCGCCGTTGGGGCGGCTGTGATCGGGTAATGCGTCTGGTGGGTCGCTGGACGGTTAGACGGGGAGGCCGAGGCGGAAGTTTGCGACCGCGATCGGCAGGTCTTCATCGACGAGGTCGTTGTTGATCGCAATCGCGGCCGCGGAGCCTTCCCCGGCGGCGGTGATGACCTGGGCGCGCGGGTTGACTGCGTTCCCGGCGGTCCAGACGCCGGGCATACTGGTGCGGCCGGTCGCGTCGGCGGCTACCCAACCGTCGTCGTGGGTGGCGCACCCCAGGCGCACCAGCAGGTCGTCGTTGGGTACGAAGTGGGGTCGGACGAACACGGCGGCGCGCCGCACGACGTGGCCGGACTCGAGCTCGACCCCGGTCAGCTGGTCGTTCTCGACCACCAAGCGGGTGACGGGTTCGTCGACGACGCCGATGGCGCGGGCGACGAACAGCTCACGCTGGTTGACGGTCAAGGCGGTGCCGTTGGTGAAGAACACGACGTCGTCGGACCACTGACGGATCAGGTGAGCGTGCGCGATGGCCAGGTCGATCTCGCCCGGGGTGCCACCGACGACGCCGAGGGGCTGATCGCGGACCTCGTAGCCGTGACAGTACGGGCAGTGGAGCAGGTCGCGGCCCCACCGCTCACGGACCCCAGGGATATCCGGGACCTCGTCGCGCAGCCCGGTCGTCACCAGGACGCGACGAGCGCGCAACGTGGAGCCATCCTCGAGGACAACGTCGAACCGTCGACGGGCATCTGCGCCGGTCTGAGCGCACTGGGCGATGCTGGCGACGGTCCCCGACAAGAGATCACCTCCGTATCCGGCGACCTCCGAGCGTCCGGTCACGAGGAGCTCGCTTGGCGGCAGGCCGTCGGAACCGAGAAACCCCTGCATGTGTGACGCCGGGGCGTTACGTGGCTGACCGGAGTCGACCACTGCGACGCGGCGGCGGGCGCGGGTGAGGACCAAGGCTGCTGAGAGGCCGGCGGCGCCTCCGCCGACCACCACCACGTCGTATTCGTTCATACCAAGAGAGTGACCGCGCAGAGCGCTCGCGACAACGGTTGTTGCTGATTCCGGGAACCACGCGGTGCAATGGGCTATGGCAGCACTTCGAGGAACCCCGACCCATGACGTTCCAACCGGCAAGGATCCGGGCGGCCCGATTGCGGCGGCCCTTGACCTGGTTGGTCCCCGACTGCGGCGGGTGCGCGAGCAGCGTGGCGTCACCCTTACCGAGGTCGCGCACGTGACCGGCATCTCCAAGAGCACGTTGTCGCGGCTGGAGAACGGGCAGCGGCGACCGAGCCTGGAGCTGCTTTTGCCGCTCGCGCAGGCGTACCGGGTGCCGGTCGACGACCTCGTCGGGGCGCCGGAGGTCGGCGACCCGCGCATCCGCTTGAAGCCGCGACGCGTCAACGGCCGTACGGTCCTTCCTCTGACTCGGCCTGGTGGCATCCAGGCGTGGAAGATCGTGATCCCGACTTCCCAGTCGGAACCGAAGCCGCGCACGCATGACGGGTTCGAGTGGCTCTACGTGCTGTCGGGGCGGATGCGTCTCGTGATGGGCGACCAGGACGTCGTGCTGGGCATCGGTGAAGCCGCTGAGTTCGACACGACGGTGCCGCACTGGTTCGGCAGCACTGGCGAAGGTCCCGCCGAGGTGCTCAGCATCTTCGGTCGTCCCGGGGAGCGGATGCACCTGCACGCACAGCCTGGGACTTCCGAGCCGGTGCACTGATGGCCGATCCGCTGGTGGAGACGAAGATTCTCCGGCCCAGACCGCGGAGCGAGGTCGTGCTGCGCCCTCGGCTGGCCGATCTGCTGCTCCACGGCTCGCATCGCCCGGTCACGCTGATCTCGGCGCCCGCGGGGTTCGGGAAGACGACACTGTTGGCCTCCTGGTTCGCCACTTCTCCGTCCATACCAGACGACGACCATCTCGTTGCCTGGGTGTCCCTGGATGAGCGTGACCGCGAGGCCACGTCGTTCTGGACCTACGTCCTCCTGGCCCTCGATCGGACCGTTCCGGGCTCTGGTGCCGCGGGGCTTACTCTTCTGCAGTCTGGGCAGGTGCCCGTGGAGACAGTGCTCGCCGGCCTGGTGAACGAGCTGAGCGTGCATTCGGGCGAGGTCACGGTAGTCCTCGACGACTACCACCTCGCTGACGGCGTCGATGTCGGGGCCGGGATGACGTTCCTGGTGGACCACCTGCCTCCGCAGCTTCGACTGGTCATCGGCACCCGCGCCGATCCGGCGCTGCCACTCTCGCGACTGAGGGCCCGCGGGGAGCTCGTCGAGATCCGCGCGACCGACCTTCGCTTCACGGGTGAGGAGGTGTCCAGCTACCTCAATGACCTCAACGGCTTTGACCTCACGGCCGCCGACCTCGAAGCACTCGAGGCCCGCACAGAGGGGTGGATCGCCGCCCTCCAGCTGGTGGCGCTCTCGCTGCGCGGCCGCGATGACCGCTCCAGCTTCATCGCCGGGTTCGCCGGCGACGACCGGTTCGTCGTCGACTACCTCGCCGACGAGGTCCTCAGTCGGCAGCCCGACGACGTACGCCGCTTCCTGCTCGACACCTCGATCCTCGATCGGCTCACCGGCTCGCTGTGCGACGCGGTCAGCCCCTTGCCTGAGCGCGCTGGCGGCAGGAGCGGCAGAGCGATGCTCGAGGCCCTGGACAGGGCGAACCTGTTCCTCGTCCCGCTCGACGGCCACCGGAGCTGGTACCGCTACCACCATCTCTTCGGAGACGTCCTGCACGCACACCTGCTCGAAGAACGGCCAGGTGACGTCTCAGACCTGCATCGTCGAGCGGCCGGCTGGTACGCCGAAGGAGGGCATACCGAGGCCGCGGTCCGGCATGCCATGGCCGGCGGAGACGCGGAGCGGGCAGCTGACCTCGTCGAGCTGACCTTCCGGACGCTGGGTCGCCAGCGGCGCGAGGATCTCGTCCGCCGATGGGCCCACGAGCTGCCCAATGACGTCGTGCGCGACCGCCCCGTGCTCGCGATCGCGCTCATCGGCGGCCTGATGTCCAGCAACGAGTTCGACGGCGTCGACCTGCGCCTCGATCACGTCGAGCAGCTGTTGGCGAAGCCGGCGAAAGACCTGGTGGTCGTGGACAGCGACGAGCTCCCTCGCGTAGCCGCGTCCGTCACGATGTACCGCGCCGCACTCGCGCTCATCGGCGGCGACCCTGCCGGTGCCATCACGCGGGCAAAGCTGGCCATCGAGGCAGCAGTCGACGGTGACGACCTGGTCACCGGCGCCGCAGCAGCGCTGTCCGGTCTGGCGTCCTGGACCACCGGAGACATCGCCTCGGCTCACGCCAGCTACACCACCGCCATCCCGGCTCTGACCCGCGCCGGGCACATCGCGGACGTGCTGGGCTGTTCGATCGCGATGGCCGACATGGAGCTCAGGCTGGGCCACCTACGCCAAGCCGAACGCACCTTCAGCCAAGCTCTCGAGCTCGCGGAGGCCAACGCGCCGGTCGGGTCGACCGTGATGCGGGGCACTGCCGACATGCTCGTCGGCCTGAGTCGTACGGCCTGGTATCGCAACGACCTCGCCGCCGTGGTCGACTACCTGCGCCGCTCGGACGAGTTGGGGGAGGCCGCCAGCCTGGCGCAGAATCCGTACCGATGGCGGGTCGGGATGGCCCGCCTTCGAGCCGCCGAGGGTGATACACCGGCCGCACTGGACCTGCTCGAGGAAGCCGAACGGGTGTACGTAGGCGACTACTCGCCGAACGTGCAACCCATCCACGCAACCCGGGCTCGGATACTCGCCGTTCGAGGCGAGGTGGCCGAGGCTCGCGCCTGGGCTCGCCAGCACCAGGTAGCGGCCGGCGACGAGCTGACATATCTGCGCGAGTACGAGCACATCACTCTCACCCGAGTCCTGCTCGCAGAGCACGCTGCCACCGGTTCCAAGCAGGCGCTCCAAGACGCTGCTGCCCTCCTGGACCGTCTGCTGGCAGCGGCCGAGGACGGTGAGCGCATGGGCACGATGATCGAGCTCGAGGTGCTCCGGGCCGTCGCCCACCACGCCGGTGGCGCACGAGAAGACTCGCTCGAGGCGCTGGGGCACGCTGTCGAGCTCGCTGAAGCGGACGGCTGGGTCCGGGTGTTCGTCGACGCGGCACCCGTCGTGACCGATCTGCTGCGTGAGCTCGCGACGAGCCAGCCACAGTCCGGCTACTCGTGGGAACTGCTAGCAGCGGTGACGCCGGCCGGCAGCGCCGCCACCGAGGCCGTCGGCGACGTCGGCACAGGAGCGGCACCCGGACCGGGACCGGATGGGGGGCTGGTGGACCCGTTGAGCGACCGCGAGCTGGAGGTGCTGCGGCTCCTCGGCTCAGATCTCGACGGTCCTGCCATCGCGCGTCAGCTCGTCGTGTCCCTGAACACGGTCCGGACACATACCAAGCACATCTACACCAAGCTCGGCGTCAACAACCGGCGCGCGGCCATCAGCAAGGCACATCAGCTCGGCCTCCTGTCCCGCTCGGGGCACCGCTGAGCATCCGGTCGTGCCCTCCCGGGTGTGAAGATCACCAGGTCCCTCACCAGATGATGTGACGACCTCTCACCGCATCCGCTCCTAGCTTGCAGGTACAAGGACGAACCCAGCCCCATCAGCTGGACCGTCAGAACCAGGCAAGAGGAGCGCACCCGTGAACACCTCCCACGCCGGCCAGCACGAGCCGGGCTGCTACGAGATTCGCCTCCAGGGGCGCCTCGACCAGCGGTGGTCGACCTGGTTCGACGGCATGACCCTTACCATCAGCCCGGATCCCGCTGGCGCCCTGACGATCCTTCGCGGCCACGTCGTGGACCAGGCCGCGCTGCACGGTCTGCTCGCCCGGCTCCGTGACATCGGCCTGCCCCTCATCTCGATCACCCGTGTCGAACCCGATACGAACGACGGTCAGGACATCACAGCCGAGGGCGACGACCGATGAGCCGCGTGCCCGCGACCGTTCGGAGCCCGGCTCAGGCCACCACGGTGCGGCCGAGGGCGGAGTGGCCGGTCCCCGTGGCGCTGACAGCCCTCAGCGTCATCCCGCTCACAGCCGGAGCGCTCCGGCTGCTCGAGCTGTCCGGCGGACCCGCGGTGATTCTGCCGATGCCGACGAATCCTTGATCCGTGAGATGTCCCCATCCCGGACGCCTGCCTGTGATGCAGGCGCCCCGAACCAGGTTGTCAGCGCATCCTCCAGCCCCGACTGAGTCCCGTCTCCCACCCAAGCCACGTGACCGTCGGGTCGGACCAGCACCGCGGATGGAGTATCAACTGGTCCGATCACCGGCAACTCCCAGGCGCCGGCGTACGAGGCGTCCACCAACCGCACCCGATCCGCCCACGGCCCCAAGGCGACGCTCCCCGACTGTTGGAAGTTGATCAAAACGGGCCGAGCTGTGTAGAGCAGGGAGTAGACCCGCACCACGCCACCGTCATTGACGAGGTCGAGGTCAGGCATCCGACGGCCGAGCAGCGGGTGACCTTCACCGAAGTCGTAGCGGACATCGAGGCCCGAGATGAGTCCCCCTACGTGTTGGCGCGGCTCGTCCATGCCAACCAGCTCGTCCATCAGGTGGCGCACTGCCGCGATCCGTACGTCGTGGCGCTGGAGCGCACTCACCGCTTTCGAGTACTCCAGCGCGCGTGCGGCGGCCGGGTGCCGCTCGGCGTGATACGTGTCCAGAAGGCCTTCCGATGAGATGCCCTTGACCACCTGAGCTAGCTTCCAGCCAAGGTTCACGGCGTCCTGGATGCCGAGCCCGATCCCCTGACCACCGGCGGGCGAGTGGATGTGCGCGGCATCACCGGCGAGCAGGACCCGACCGCTGCGATAGGCCGCTGCCTGGCGGGTCGCGTCGGTGAACCTCGAGATCCAGGTCGGACGATGCACCCCAAAATCGGTGCCGTAGACCGCGGTCAGGTTTGCGCTGAGGTCGGTCAGCGTGGGTTCGCTCGTGCTCCCGAACTCTCGCTCACTGGTGACCACCCGCACGGTTCGCCCGTCCTCCATGAAGCTCAGTCCGTGGAGGCCGCTGGCGTCGTACGTGATGCCCGTCGGCAGTTCTTCGGTCACCTCGACCTCGGCGATCATGGCGCTCGTGGTCGCCTCCCACCCAGGAAACTCGATCCCGGCTGCCTTGCGAATGACACTGCGCCCGCCGTCGGCGCCGACGATGTACTTCGCGTGGATGGCCTCACCACTAGCCAGCTGAACGTCAACGCCAGCGTCGTCTTGGACGAAGCCGGCCACATCGATCCCGCGCCGGATCGGCACTGCCAACTGATCGATCCAGCCGGCCAAGATCCGCTCGATGTGGTTCTGCCACAAACCGAGCGTGTACGGGTGGCGAGTCGGGAAGTCGCCGATGTCCAGCATCGTGCTGCCCGAGTACGGCACGGGATAGGTTTTTCCCTCCGCGAGGAACCGATCGGCGATGCCCCGCTGATCAAGGATTTCGATCGTGCGCGAGTGGAACCCGCCCGCACGTGAACCCACCAGTTCCGGAGTGGGGCGTCGCTCCACGATCGCGACATCGACACCCGCCAGCATCAGCTCGCCGGCCAACATCAGGCCAGTCGGGCCGGCCCCCACAACAACCACGTCCACCATGACATCCCCCTACTCATCGCCGCCGGTACGGAGGCGGTCAGAGAAGTGTCCGGCATCGCCGGGGCCTTGCTGCAAGCCCCCCTGTGCGCTATACCTTGGAAGTGGCAGGGAGCTGCGAATCTCCTGGACTGTCAACGCATCACCTAGCTGCCTTCAGAGGCGAGCGCGCGCGTACATTCCCGACTGTCTAGCCTCGAACCATGCGCCTCGATGATGTGACCAAGCTCGAACTCGGGACCTTCATTCGCCCCCCGGAAGAGACAGGGTCCGGATCCCCACGCGTAGATACGGTCTTGGGTTACCTCGCGCGAACACCGGCAGGACTGCTCCTCCTCGACACCGGTCTTGGCGAGGCCGGCGCCGAGGCCGACGCCTGGTACCGGCCACGGCGGATCACGATCCAAGACGCCCTCCGCCCGCTGAGCCTCACCACCAACGACATCGACCTGGTCGTCAACTGTCATCTCCACTTCGACCACATCGGTGGCAACCCCTCCTTCGCCGGGCAACCGATCTTCAGCCAGCGCGAGGAGCTCAGCACCGCCCAGTCGGCCGAGTACACGGCCACACCCCTGGTCGACTTCATCGGTGCACGCTATGAGTTGCTGGACGGCGAGACCGAGCTCGCTCCCGGCGTTCACATCATCCCGACCCCCGGACACGTCGACGGGCACCAGTCCGTCGTCCTCGAGTGTGACGACGGTTCGATCATCCTCGCCGGCCAGGCCCACAACACGGCATCAGAGTGGTCGGCGGACGCACTCTCGGCGCGGGCCCCCGACCTCGGACACGCGCAACCGCTTCCGGTCGCGAGTGCGTGGATGTCACGACTTCTCGAGTTCGACCCCAAGCGAGTCGTCTTCGCCCATGACGCTGCCGTCTGGATGCCCTGACCTCGAAGACGACCATGACCGCTTTGCCATCCGCGGCCGACGCGACTGAACGTCTCTCTGATTCTGCCGTACAGTTGCCGTACATTCGTAACTGGAGGTACGACGATGACCACAAGCACCAAGCCACGCAAGAAGTCCGCCCCTTCCAAGGCACGCCTGGAGGCGCGCATCGACACCGAGCTCGACGACCTGATCACCCAGGCGGCCCAGAAGCAGGGTGTCAGCAAGACCGCATTCGTGTCCGACGCCGCTCGCGACGCCGCACTCAAGGTCATCGCCCGCGCCGAGGTCACCGTCATGGCAGCCGAGGTCTTCGACCAGATGATGGCCTCGATCGACCTCGCCGACGACTCCCCCGAGCTGAAGGACCTGGCCGCCCTGCCGCGGCGCATCGGCCAGTGAGCGACCCGGATCTCCCTCCGACGTACCGCCTCACCAAGCTGGCCCCCGGGTACGACCTGGGGGCCTTCGACTGCGGCGAGCCCAGCTACAACGAGTGGCTGGTCCGCCATTCCGCTGCTTCAGTGCAGGCGGGGGTATCGGCGGTCTACCTGCTCCTCGAAGAACACGCGGAGACCTCGCGAGTGGTGGGCTACTACGCCATCAACCCGACCCAGGCCGTCCGCGAGGATGTCCCGAAGTCGCTGTCTCGTGGCTGGCCACGAATGGCGCCGGCGTGGAAGTTGGGCAAGCTTGCTGTGCACGTCGATCTGCGCGCAGACAAGGACGCCCAGTGGGGCCGGCAGCTGCTCCGTGATGCCTTGGAGACCATCGTCCGCGTCGCCGACGCAGGTGGCGGCAAGGTCATCGTGGTCGACGCCGACAACGAGGAACTCCTGGGCTTCTACCTCCGCAACGGCTTCAACAACACCGGCATCGATGGCGACCTCGCGTTGTACATGAAGGTCTCCACCGCCCGCGCAGCCCTCGGACGCTAACGCACAGGGGGTGCTTGAGTCTGGACGCCAGCGGCAGGCAGTCGCCAAGGACGGTCACTGGCACTGTTGCGTTGGGGGATCGAGCGCACCGGAGACTGGCCCGATGGCAGTCTCTGGTTCGGCCTCCGCGTTCGCTGGCTTCCGGTTCCCACCGGCGGTGATCTCTGTCGCGGTGCGGTGACACCTGCGGTACGGCCTGGCGTATCGCGATGTCGAGGAGATGCTGGCCGAGCGCGGCGTCACGGTCGATCACGTCACGGTGTACCGGTGGGTCCAGCGGTTCACGCCCGAGCCCATCTCAGCCGCTCGTCGTCATGTCCTGGGTGACCGGTGGTTCGTCGACAGACGTGACGTGGCCGCCGCCAGGCGATTCTTCATTCGCGCTGCTGCCAGCGGGAGCGTCCCGGTTGAGGTGAGGCTCCGGCTGGAGGGTGAACGCCCGTGCTCGGCGCCGAAATGGGGTCAGGGTGTTTCGTCGACTGCTTTCTGTTCGGCGTCGGCGAGGGCTTGTGCGGCGTTGACCAGACCTAGATGACTAAAGGCTTGGGGGAAGTTGCCCAAGAGTTCGCCGCTGGCGGGATCGACTTGTTCCGCGAACAGCCCGAGGGGCGTCGCGTATCCCGCGGCGCGCTCCAGGGTCTGGCGGGCGCGATCGACCTGACCGGTCAGGGCCAGGGCGTGGGCCAACCAGAAAGTGCAGAGCAGAAACGTGCCTTCTGGCTCGGCGAACCCGTCCTCACCGCGATAGCGGTAGAGGAGTCCGCGTTCGTCTCGCAACCCCGTTTCGATCGCGTCGATGGTGGACAAGATCCGCGGGTCGGTGGGGGGCAGAAAGCCGACGATCACCATCAGCAGGCTGGAGGCGTCGAGTTCGTGGGAGCCGAAGGACTGGGTGAATGCGCCCGCCGAGTCGCTGTAGCCGGAGGTGAGGATCGCTGTGCAGATTTCGTCGCGGGCGCCCCTCCATGAGGCTGCGCGAGCGTCGTCGACGGCGAGCTGCTCGGCCATGGCGAGTGCCCGGTCCAGGGCGACCCAGCACATCAGCTTGCTGTGCAAGAACGGCCGCGGCTCACCGCGGATCTCCCAGATGCCTTGGTCGTCCTCGCGCCACAATGCCGCAGCTCGATCGACTGCCGCGATCAGAAACCGCCCGGTTGCCTCGTCCATGTCGCCGAGCTCGCCGCGCAACGTGTACGCCGCGTCCAGGAGAGCTCCATACACATCGAGCTGACGTTGTCCCCACGCATCGTTGCCCACTCGGACCGGCCCACTGTTCCGCCATCCGGCCAAATGCGGGAGCTCCCGCTCGCTGAGGTCTTGCTCGCCCCCGATCCCGAACATGATCTGCAGGTGCAGGCCGCGGTCGAGCTGCGTGGCGGCGGCCCTGGCCAGGAAGGAGAAGAACCGTCCGGCCTCATCTGGACAGGCCGCGACGAACAGACCCTGCAGTGTCATGCTCGCATCGCGCACCCAGGTGTAGCGGTAGTCCCAGGTCCGACCGCTCCCGACCCCCTCGGGAAGGCTTGTGGTCGCGGCGGCCACCACGGCCCCGCTGCGCGCGTAGGTCAGGCCCTGCAGCACTACTCCGCTGTGGTGCACCAGATCCTGCAGAGGGCCCTCATAGCGTTGGTGCAAGACGGACCAGCTGCGCCAGGACGCTTCGGTGCCCTTCAACCGCCGCCGGATCTGCCGCGGTGTCCACACCTGTGCCGGCGGCTCCCAGGCGTTGCATTGCTCCAACGCGAAGGTGAGTTCCTGCCCTTCTCGCAGCGTGATCGTACCGGTCGCGCATGCCTCGGAAATGTCTATGTCCATCTGGGTGCTGAGGACAACAACCGTGGCGCCACCATCGGCGACGACCGCGGCCCCCTCAGTAACGGTCAGACGCGGGTGCACCAAGCCGAATTCGGGCCGGGGTGCGAACTCCACCCGCACAACCACAGAGCCACGAGTACACCGCACGTGTCGCAACAGCACCCCCGGCGCCGTGCGGCCGAGTTCGTGTCCCCGTTCCCGAGCCCCGAGCGCCATCGCATCGGTGACCACCAGCTCCCCCTCGGGGCACGACCATGTCGTGTCCAGCACCAGGCTCGAGGGACGGTAGGCCCAGGTGGAGGTACATCCAGGCGCTTCCGGAGCGATCAGGAAGTGACCTGCAGACGCCTCCAACAGGCGACCCAGAACCGACGGGCTGTCAAAGCGTGGAAGGCAGAGCCAGTCCACCGAACCACCAGACGTGACCAGCGCGGCCGAGCCACAGGCGGACAACAGCGCGTGATCTCGAAGTGGGATGTCACTCATGCCACCATCAGACACCACCCCCGCCTCACCGCCCGCGACGGTAGATGACGAAACCATGACGTTCTGACGGGTCCCGTCCGCAACCACCGGTGCCAACGTGAGCCTAGGAAGCCCACACTGGTGCTCAGCCCTGTCCTCGGACGCGAATCGTTCGCGGCGTCAACGCACGACCTACTCGGATCGTCCGTTCGCCCCGCGCGCCTCGATGAGCGGAAGTCCACGCTGCCCGTCGTCCGCGTGCCGCGTCCCGCGTCCCAGGCGTGCCTGGGTCACACGCTCCCCCATTGGTCGGGACCGGGGAACGCGCGGAGCACGAGAGTGTGCCGGTGGCATCCCATAGACAAGTTGGGTCAGCCCGACCGCGCCGAACGTTCAGCGTGCTGGCAGGACCGTTCGCCTCCAGCGTGGACTCGAGACTTTGGTTCCTGTACGCAACCGTCCGTCAGGTCTTGCCGGTGACGTCTCCCTCGATGATCTGGTCGACGACGTGTGCCAGGTCCGGCCCGACGATGTCGGGGTGGGCATTCACTTCTTCGCCTCGCTCTGAACGAGCGCTCTGATCAATGCCGTGACCTCTGGGTCAATGGCAAAGAGGTCGCCTAGTTCGACCTTCCGCCGCCCTTCGCCCAGCTCCGCTGATCTCGCCCGACGCCTCTCCACTATCCATCTCGAGGCAATGTCAGCAGACATCGTGCTGACACCGGATGCAAGAACCGGGCCCGTGGTGACCCACGAACCCGGCTCTGACCTGCGGTTTAGCGTTGTAGCCGGGGGCGGGATCTGAACCTGCGACCTCTGGGTTATGAGCGAAATCTACGGGTGAATTGCAACTCACAGGTCTCACGCTTGCAGCAAGGTTCCGGCAAGGTGTCATCGCAGTTCACAGACACTCTTTTGACTTCCAGACCAGTCTGGTGTTGTCCAGATCGATCCGGCAAAGTTCGGTGTCGCATAGGTGTCGCGAACTCGGGAGATCCGTTGGCGTTCACACGGCAAACACGCCTTCAAGTCCGGTGTGCGCTCGACCGACGTCCGGACCGAAATCGGTAGTGGACCGGATGGGTCGTGCGCAACTCAGGACTGCCTCCACGCCCTGCCACGCGCCGACACCGCGAATGGGCACCTAGGCCGGTCTGACGACGCGCCAACACCCGCTGGGCAGCTCGGCGGACCCCACAAGGCTAGAACGCAGATCGGCTATCATTGGTTGTATGGCGAGGCAAGGACGAACCAAGGTTGCGGACACCGAACGGGTGGCGGCCAATCTGCTCAAGCTCGCCCGTGCCCAGAGAGGGCTCTCCCAGCGGGCGCTGGCCACCGCAGCCGCAGTCCCCCATTCCACGGTCGCCCGGATCGAATCCGGAGCGATGCAGCCCACGGTCTCCCTGCTCTACCGGCTCCTGGCCGCAGCCGACCTCGAACCCCGCATCCGGCTCGAACCCTATGACGACCACGACGACGTCCTGGACGCCCTGGCCGAGAAGTTCCCCGACCGACAGCAGCAGATGGACAAGGCACGCCAGGAGATGGTGACGGCCCTAACGAGGTCACCACGACATGCCGGCTGACCCGCCCCCGCTCGATCCGCCAGCGATCTTCGCGATCCTGGACGCCCATCGCGTCGAGTACGTCGTCGTGGGCGGCTACGCGGCCCAGCTCCATGGCTCCAGCCACCTCACCACCGACATCGACCTCACCCCACATCGATCGACCACGAACCTGCAGCGCCTCGCCCACGCGCTCGGTGACCTCGGCGCGGGCATCCGCGTCGATGATCTCCAGCAAGGGCTTCCCTTCAACACCTCAGCTGAAGCGCTCGCCGGGATGAAGACCCTCAACCTCCGCACCCCGTACGGCGACATCGACCTGGCCTTCGAACCCGACGGCACCGGCGGCTACCCCGATCTCATCC
The DNA here is from genome assembly GCA_038259225.1 of Propionibacteriales bacterium. Taxonomy (GTDB): domain Bacteria; phylum Actinomycetota; class Actinomycetes; order Propionibacteriales; family Nocardioidaceae; genus JANLYC01. The sequence goes on along the minus strand of JBBSPA010000027.1, from coordinate 1,293 downwards.
AATCCGCCGCGGACCACACCATCGGCGCCGTACACGTCCACGTCGCCGCCCTCGCCGACATCATCCGTAGCAAGACCGCAGCCGGCCGCCCCAAAGACCTCCGCACACTCCCCGAACTCCACCAACTCGCCCAACAACAGCCACCCCCACCCCGCGACACACCCGATCGCAACTGATGCCAGCTGCCGCAGCAATCGCGGCGGAATGACCGCACTCCGGAAGCTCACGTATCGCGCCCTGAGCGGGCGTCCCGCGGCGCCGAGCCGCTTTCCGCGGCTGTCAGGGAAACATTCTCCATCGTCCCTCGGAGATGACCTCCACGGCGCCGTCGACCACTTTGATGGCCGTCTCGTCGTCCAACGCGTACGCCTGGCCGCCGATCTGCCTGGCCCAGCGCTCAGCCTCCTCGAGCGTGTTCTCCGGAAAGACGTCTAGGTGCGGGAAGATTGAGAAGTCGACGACACCGAGGGTGCGGTCGTCGGGCGCTGACGGCCACTGCACGAAGTCCGCTCCGATCCGAGGCGTCATCACCATGCTGCCAGCGCTCACGCCCACCCAGACCATGTCACTGAGCGACGGCAGCAGGTCGGTCATCCCAGATTCGCGCATCCAGTGGCACAGATACGTCGCGTCACCGCCGTCGACCAGCAGCACGTCGGCCGCCCCGACCCATGGAATCCAGCGCTCCGGGCCGATCGTAGGCAGCGTTGACAGTTCAAGGAGGCCAAGCGACTTCCACTCCATCGACGTCAGGCTGCCCCACGGGGCCGCACCGCTGACGAAACCCCGCGCCGAAACGGGCCCGCAGCTCGGATGGCCCCACTGCGCCGTGGGGATGCAGAGGGCGGTGGAGTCGGAGATCGGCTTGCCCAGCAGGTCGACCAGGGCATCTCGGATGCTCGTGTTCGTAACGCCACCGGATGTGAGTAGCAACTTCAAGACGGCTCCTTGCTCGAGCGCGGACTGGGGTGGGGTGTTGGATCGGACGGTCATTATCGGGCTTCATCTCGAAGAGCCCTCCGGTCCGCCCGTTCACCTCTGCAACGACCGCCTACCTCCGGATTCGACTTCCCGCTAGACGATTCTCGCGGAACCTCCGCATGCAAGCACGTCGGGCTGACCGGTGAGCCCCAGTTCCGTGTAATCGGCCGGACACCCGATCGCGGTGGAAAGACGCGCCCTGCTGGTGCTCGGGCATGGCCGAAACGGAGGGCAGGTGAGCGATGGACACCGACGGCTCGACGCGGGTGTCACCTGGCTTGCGGAGTCCGGTCCAGAAGTGACCAGTCCACT